>CACIJY010000027.1 GCA_902587095.1 uncultured Pelagibacteraceae bacterium | reverse complement strand
ATTTTAATTTTTTTTTATATTCCTGATAAGTCTCATGTCCCTTTCCAGCTACAACTAAAATATCACCAGATTTTAATTCTTTAATAGCTGTATTTATAGCTTTTGCTCTTGAAGGAATTTCAAAGAATTTTTTTGTTTTTAAACCAATTTTAATTTGATCTCGTATCGATTTTGGATTTTCAAATCGTGGGTTATCATCTGTTAAATAAATATTATCACAATACTTTCGTGCTATAGTTCCCATCATTGACCTTTTATCCACATCTCTATTTCCTCCGCAACCAAAAACCAAAGAAACTTTGCTTAAAGGAAAATCTTTTTTTATATTTAAAACTAAAGTTTTAAGACCTTGTGGAGTATGTGCATAATCTAAAATAACTTTAGCTTTGTTTTTTAAATTTCCAACTTTTTCTAGTCTTCCATTAATTGGTTTAATTTTTTTAATTGATTTTAAGATATTGGTCATTTTAACTTTTGATAAATAAGCAGCAACTATTGCAAACATCAAATTTTTTATCTGAATATCACCTATAAGTGATGTTTTAAAAAAGTAGGTTTTATT
Source organism: uncultured Pelagibacteraceae bacterium (assembly GCA_902587095.1). Classification (GTDB taxonomy): domain Bacteria; phylum Pseudomonadota; class Alphaproteobacteria; order Pelagibacterales; family Pelagibacteraceae; genus Pelagibacter. The sequence continues at coordinate 1,501 of CACIJY010000027.1, read as the reverse complement.
ATTTAAACTAAATTCAATTTTTTTATGATCATTAACTTTTTGTACATTCTTTATCTGTATAAAGGATTTTAAATTACCTATAGTAAATCTTTTAAAATTTTTCTTTTTAGCAATATTATTTAGTATTGTTGACTCTTTTATAAGATCATCAAAAACTATATTACCCTTGAGGTCTAATAATTCATTAAAAAGTATAAGTTTCGAATTAAGATAATCTTTAAAAGTTTTGTGATAATCAATGTGATCTCTTGATAGATTTGTAAATATGGCTGACTTGAATTTTATGTTGTTTAATCTATACTGTTTCAATCCATGGCTTGAAGCCTCCAACATTACATTATCAATTTTTAATTGTTTTAATTTCTGTAATATTCTATGGATACTTACTGGATCTATTGTTGTATTATTTGTACATAATTTGAATTTTTTTGAAATAACGCCCAATGTTCCGATGGTGGCAACTTTTTTTTTATTTAATGATAAAATTTGATTATAAAAATTTGCAACTGAGGTTTTTCCATTTGTACCTGTTACAGCTATAATGTTTTTTGGCTTTAATTTGTAATATCTACTAGAAACTTCAGATAATAATTTTCTTGGATCTTTGTTGTGAAGAAATAAAATTTTATTTTTATTAAAACCATTAAATTTCAAATTAGAAATAATTATTTTAGCTCCATTATTTATTGCGTCATTTATATACTTATTGCCTTTAGTATAATTGCCACTAATAGCAAAAAAAATATCATTTGTTTTGCAATCTTTACTGTTAAATTTAATATTTTTGAAGCTGATGTGTTTATATTTTTTCTTTATATTTGGTAATACTTTGGCTAACAACATTAATTTAAATTCTTAGTACTTTGTGGCTAAAATTGGTCCTATTTTATCAATTATTTTTCCAGCTATTTCAACAGATGTCCAACCAGCTGTATTAAATGGAGTTCCTGTGAAGGATCCAGGTTTGTTGCGATATTTATAAACATAATCCTTCGACAATTTCGTATCTTCCAATAATATCACCAAAACATACTTTGGATTTGAAATAGGAAAAATCGAGGCAAAAGTATTAATTTTTTTATTTGTATATTTTCCATTTTCAACAATTTGAGCAGTGCCTGTTTTTCCTCCTACTTCATAACCCTCTACATCTGAAAGACTTGCCGTTCCATTGGTAACTACTTTTCTTAAAATAGAATTTATTTTATAGCTTGTATCATTATTTAAGATTCTTTTTCTCTCTGAGCTATCAAATCTTTTTTTAATTAAAGTTGGATTTACCTCATAACCTCCGTTCGATAAAATTGCGTAGCCTCTAGCAAGTTGAATTGGTGTAGTGGTAATTCCATGTCCATAGGATACTGTCTTAAGTTTACAATCCCGCCATTTGAAAGGTAAGGGATTTCCAACTTCCTCAATATCAAATTTCATTTTATCTAGCATGCCAATACGAATTAAGAATTCTCTCATTTTTTCTTTACCTATTATTTGACCAATTTTT
>CACIJY010000026.1 GCA_902587095.1 uncultured Pelagibacteraceae bacterium | reverse complement strand
GCCAGTAGTATTAACAGCCATGTCGGATACTATAAGATCTAATTTATCCTCAAAAAAATTAGATATTATTGCCTGATTTTTTTCATCTAAAAAATCTCCTATTAAGTGAGTTACGTTATGAATTTTTTCAATATCTTTTAAATCAATAGATAATATTTTTGAATTTTTAGACTTTTCAGATAAATATTGTGACCAACTTCCTGGTGCAGATCCTAAATCAACAACTTTAATTCCATTTCTTATAATATTGAATTTATCATCAATTTCTTTAAGTTTATAAATTGCTCTAGATCTATAACCTTCTAGCTTTGATTTTCTTACATAAATATCTCTTCTCTGCTTATTAATCCAGGTTTTAGAAATTTTATTTTTTTTCAACTTTTTTCAAACCTTAAACTTTTGGAAACAGTATTATCGTTTAGGGATTTGATTTGAATTTTAATACTTTTGTCTAATCTCATATCTTTTCCCTCTTTCCATATTCCAGCTGCTAAGTGCATAATTCCAATTTTATTATTAGGTAAATACGGTTCAACAAATTTTCTTTTAACCTCATCAAATTTTGGTAATACATTGCTTGCTATCCAATTGCATCCTAATGGTAAGAACTCTGTATCTACGTTATCAACATAAACACTTAGATTTATTGCCAGTCCTTCAGATCCAAATATTCTTCCGTGTTTTAGAGTTTCTTTTAAATTATTTTGCCAAACATTCCATACTGAGGAACTTTTTTCTAGGGAAAATACTCCGATATTTACATGTGGTGCAAATGCAATTTTTCTGGCCTTTTGCATATTTATTTTTGATGATACAGCGTGTTTAAAATTTTGAGATTTAATGATTGCAAGCTTACCAAATAACCATTTGACTTTAGATAATACTCGATATCCTGGTCCAATTGATTGAGTAATACCTAATTTGCCTTTTTCACAAGCTTTAAAATAAAGTTCTACTGAGCTCCAATCATTTACCCAAGCATCGCAATCTATCCATAGATACTTTTTATAATTAGGGAAATATTTGGGAAGAAAGGCCCTTGAAACTTGGCTTTTTAACCACTCCTTGCCTTTGACTTTAAGGGTTGAAACTTCAATATCCCATTCTGCTTTTTTTATTTCATCAACTTTATTTTTAATTTTATCTATCTGATCTTGGTTTAGACCAGCATCTAGCACACATATTGCTATATTTTTACTCTCTGGGAAACTTTTAATAGAATCGATTAATTCCTCTAGCAACTCAAAATATTTTTCATCCGCGAGAGAAACAATAGTATTTTCTTTCATTAAAGAATATCTTCGTGTTCCTCGTTATCAATATTTTCGTTTACAAATTTTTTATTTAAATTCTGAAAATGATAAATACTTAAAGGAATTAATGCTAAATATAATAAGCTAGATATTACAATTACATTATAAGTATAGATTAGAAGTAATCCAAAAAATAAAACCACACCAAATAGAAGAAATATAGTTAGTCTTCTCGGCACCGCAATTTTCTTAAAAGAGTATGTCGGTAATTTACTTATTAATAATATTGAGATTAATACAAATAAAATTGGTGTGAAATAAGTGAAATCTATGTTTAAAAATTGTATTTCACTTTTGCTATAAATTAATGGCATCAAGACTAAAATACCTCCAGCAGGAGATGGGACCCCTTCAAAAAAGTTATCTTTCCATGAAGGTTGTGTTTCAGAGTTTACATTAAATCTTGCAAGTCTTAAAGCAACACATATTACATAAACCAAACAAATTAACCATCCAACTCTACCAAGTGTATTTAGTTGCCAAAAATACATTATAAAAGCTGGAGCAACTCCAAAACTTATCACGTCTGTTAAAGAGTCTAATTCTTTTCCTACTTGAGAAGTTCCTTTTATCAATCTTGCTATTCTTCCATCTAAACCATCTATAAAACCTGCTACAATTATACAAATAATTGCTAATCCAAATCTTTCATCAAATGCGAATTTTATAGAAGTTAGACCTATACAAACGCCTACCAATGTAAACATATTAGGCAAAATAGTTCTGGTTTTTTTATTAGATACTAATTTAAATTTTTTATTGGTTTCTTGCATTACTATCTTTTAGCTATTAATGTTTCACCTGCTATAGTTTTTTGATCAACTTTTACAAGTGGCTTGTAATTTTCGAAATATAATTCTGCTCTACTACCAAATCTTATCATTCCAATT
>CACIJY010000025.1 GCA_902587095.1 uncultured Pelagibacteraceae bacterium | reverse complement strand
TTTAGTGGACATGAAAATTGGCAAAGAGCTTGGAGAGATCCAGAACCAAAAAAAGAGTACGACGCAATAGTTATTGGTGGTGGAGGTCATGGACTTGCAACTGCTTATTATTTAGCCAAAAAACACAAAATGACAAACATTGCTGTTGTTGAAAAGGGTTGGATTGGTGGCGGTAATACTGGAAGAAATACAACAATAATAAGGTCAAACTATTTATGGGATGCTAGTGCCGGACTTTATGATCATGCACTTAAAATTTGGGAAGGATTATCTCAAGAATTAAATTACAATGTTATGTTTAGTCAAAGAGGTGTTATGAACCTTGCACACAATCTTCAAGATGTAAGAGACTTAAAAAGAAGAACCCATGCAAATAGATTAAATGGAATTGATGCTGTCTGGTTAAATACAGAGGAAGTTAAAAAATTTTGTCCAATTATTAATACATCCCCAAACATTAGATATCCTGTTCTAGGAGGAACTTTACAAAGAAGAGCTGGTACAGCAAGACATGATGCTGTTGCATGGGGTTATGCTCGAGGTGCAGATGAAATGGGAGTGGATATTATACAAAATTGTGAAGTTAAAGGTATTAAAAGAAACGGTGATACAGTTGAAGGCATAGAAACAACAAAAGGTTTTATAAAAACAAAAAAAATAGGCGTTGTTGCTGCGGGACACTCTAGTGTTATAGCAAATATGGCGGGTATAAGGTTACCGTTAGAAAGTAAACCGCTACAAGCATTAGTTTCTGAACCAGTTAAACCAATAATTGATACAGTCGTAATGTCAAATGCTGTACATGCTTATGTAAGTCAATCAGATAAAGGTGAACTTGTAATTGGAGCAGGCACAGATTCTTATGTTTCTTACACTCAAAAAGGTAGTCATAATATTGTTGAAGAAACTTTAAGAGCAATATTAGAATTATACCCAATATTTAGTAGGATGAAAATGTTAAGACAATGGGGAGGTATTGTAGATATCTGCCCAGATGCAAGTCCAATAATTAGTAAAACTCAAGTTAGAGGTTTGTATTTTAATTGTGGTTGGGGAACTGGTGGTTTTAAAGCAACACCAGGTTCTGGAGATTTATTCGCTCACACTATAGCTAATGATGAACCGCATAAATTAAATGCTGCTTTTAACTTAAATAGATTTGTAAGCGGTGATCTAGTTGATGAACATGGTGCTGCAGCAGTAGCACACTAATGTTTATAATAAATTGTCCATATTGTGGTGAAAGAGATCAAACAGAATTTTCTTGTGGAGGTGAAGCGCACATTGAAAGACCAAAGCAACCTACAGAACTAAGCGACGATCAATGGGCTGAATATCTTTTTATGCGTAAAAATATTAAAGGCATTCAATTTGAGAGATGGAATCATATTCATGGATGTAGAAAATGGTTTAATGTCGTGAGAGATACCTCTAACGATAAAATACATGCAGTTTATAAAATGGGAGAAAGACCGCCCATAAAATAATTATGAGTAACAACTTAAGAATTAATAAAAACAACTTTATAGATAAAACTGTTAGAATTTCCTTCAAGTTTAATGGTAAAAAGCTTTTTGGGTACAAAGGTGATACATTAGCCTCTGCTTTATTGGCAAATAATATTCATTTAGTAGGAAGAAGTTTTAAATATCATAGACCTAGAGGTATAATGACATGTGGTTCAGAGGAACCTAATGCAATTGTTCAGGTTGGTAAAGATCCTGCGTTAACTGATCCAAATGTAAGAGCTACTGAAATTGAATTATACGAAGGTTTAGAAGCATTTAGCCAAAACTGTTGGCCAAGTGTAAATTTTGATATTGGAGGCATAAATAATTTTCTATCCCCTCTTCTGCCTGCAGGGTTTTATTATAAAACTTTTATGTGGCCTGCAAGTTTTTGGGAAAAATATGAATTTTTTATTAGACATTCAGCTGGATTAGGCAAATCTCCAACTAAACCAGATGAAGATTTGTATGATCATCAGTATGTGCATTGTGATGTTTTAGTAATTGGTGGTGGAATCTCTGGTATTCTATCAGCTAAATTATCAGCAGAAAAAGGTCTCAATACAATGCTAGTAGATGATAAAAGTTATCTTGGGGGTTCAACAATATATCAAGATGATGATATTTCTAAAATAAACAATGAAACTTCAAATTTATGGTTAAAAAAACAAATAGAAGAACTAAAAAAAATACCAAACCTAAATATTAAAAATAGAACAAGTGTCGCTGCTTTTCATGGTTATAATTATCTTTTAGCAAGAGAAAATTTGACTGATCATTTGAGCGCTCATGAGAGAAAAGAAAAAATTAGACAAAGGTTGTTAAAAATAAGAGCTAAAAAAGTTGT
>CACIJY010000024.1 GCA_902587095.1 uncultured Pelagibacteraceae bacterium | reverse complement strand
AATTCTTTCCGTATATCCGCCTTGACCAAAGGTACAGTCAATAAAGGTGCCACCATTTTGAGGGGAAATAATACTTAAAACTTCTTTAAGTAGAACCGGATAATGTAAATTTTTATCCGATACAATAGTGGCACTCATCTATTTTTTCAAAGACCATTAATTTTTTTGTCTTCTTAAAAATGCAGGAATCTCCAATTCATCTTCCTCGATTCCCATATCCGAGTTTTCATCAATTTTTTCATTAATAATTTCACTGTCAGAGTTAAATAGTTGAGGACTTTCTTGACTCAATTCAAAATTTTCAAGGCCATTCAAAGTTTCATTTTGTTCGGTGTCCTGCATTAATTCTGTCCGGTCTTCCAAGTTGAGAGGGATTTCCTCTTTAACAATAATATTGTTACTTGTTTCGTTTTTTATTTCATCTTTAGACAAAGTGTTTACCGCCATGTTTTCATCAACCATTGAATTAAGTAATTCGCTTTCCGAGTTTTTAATTTCCTCGTTTTTAACTTGCAAAGCATTTGCACCACTGGTGCTAGATATGAAGTTAGCTGTATTGTTATTAATATTGTTATTCTTATAAACAGAAGATGTATCAAAATAACCTGGATTCCTGTTTTGAATTCTGTGAACCATATTGATTACAGATTTTGATTCCGGTTGTTGACCATCAAGAGCTGTTGCAACAATTGATACTCTCATTATGCCTTCTAATGCAGGGTCCGTAATTGCGCCTATTATTAGTTCTGCTTCTGGATCAACTTCAGCTCTTACTTTATTTACTGCTTCATCAACTTCAAAAAGCTTTAGGTCTTTTCCACCAGTGATGTTTACAAGTAATCCTTTTGCACCTTTTAATGTATAATCATCAATCAACTGATTTGTGATTGCCATTTCTGCTGCTTTAGATGCTCTTCCTTCTCCTTCTGCTTCGCCTGTTCCCATCATTGCTTTGCCCATTGAGCTCATAACATGCTCTACATCAGCAAAATCTAAATTTATTAGACCAGGTCTAACCATCAAATCTGTAATACTTTGGACGCCATGTAGTAATACATGATTTGAAAGCTCAAAAGACTCCTCAAAAGTAGTTTGCTCACTTGCGACTTTAAACAAATTTTGATTAGGGATTACAATAATAGTATCTACATGTTTTCTTAACTCTTCCAACCCTTGTTGGGCTCTTCTCATTCTAGATGGTCCCTCATATAAAAATGGTAAAGTTACAACACCTACGGTTAAAATATTTAATTCTTTTGCCGCTCTTGCAATAACATGAGCTGAACCTGTTCCAGTTCCACCTCCCATACCTGCAGTAATAAAAACCATATTTGCACCTTGTAATACATTAATTATATCGTTTAAAGTTTCGTTCGCAGCGGCCTGACCGATATCCAATTTTGATCCAGCTCCTAGACCTTTTGTCAAATTTAATCCAATTTGGATTTTTTGCTTTGCTTTACTGTGTTTTAAATCTTGAGCATCTGTATTAACTGCAATGAATTCTACACCTTGTAAACCATTTTCAATCATTCCATTGATCGCATTTCCTCCAGCTCCTCCAACACCAAGAACTAATATTCTTGGTTTTAATTCTCTAATATCTGGTGTTTTAAAATTTATAGTCATGTTCTCCCCTTTTAGTTATTAAATTGACGTTCCCATTTAAGGCTAGCTCTGTTTAAATTTGATTTTCTTTTTGCAGTTACCTTAAATCTTTCATAATTTGTAGGCTCCCATATTTGAAAAGTTTTCCCCTGGCCAACAAACAATATTTTGTTTTTAATTTTAGCATGTTTTAAAAGTTTGTTTGATATTAATATTCTTCCTTCACTGTCAAATTGTAGATTAATACTTTCTGCAAGTATGGAAGTAGCAAAATAATCTTTTTTTTCCTCAAATGGGCTAAGTGAGTCTATGGCATTTGAAATTTTTTCAATTCTATCTTGTGGCCACGCTTCAATACAATTGTTATTAAATGATGGGTAGCATATTACACCATTATAACCTAAATTTGAAAGGTATGATCTAAAACTAGCAGGCACAGATACCCTTCCTTTTTTGTCTAGTTTGTTTTCGTACGTAGATAAAAACATACTTCATAATTTCCTAAATTCCCTTTTTGGGAATATATGGGATATTATGGGTTTTTACAGATACAGTCAATAGTTGTTTAAAACTAAATCTTTAGATGAGAACAAATGTGAAACTGTATTAAAAATGATTTTGACGAATTAGATAAGCTAATTAAAAGTGCCAGATAAACTATAAGCCGGGTTCTGTCATTTAAACTTATCATTTATCTAGGCTTTAAGTTTCCTTAAAGCTCAAGCAACCAACCCTGATGACTAGCCAAAGACTGCTTTTTGTTTTTA
>CACIJY010000023.1 GCA_902587095.1 uncultured Pelagibacteraceae bacterium | reverse complement strand
GAACTGAATGCTATACCTGAAACTTGATCAGCTTCACCTGAAACATCGTAACCCCCTTCTTTTTTTATATTAGATAAATCGAATGGTGTACTTAAATTGAATTCTTGAACTTTATCTTTTCCATGTCCTGTTATATACATTTTAGAACCATCAGAACTGAATGCTAATCCCTGTGGATTACCTTCAAGTTGTGAAAAGGTTTTACTACTTGTTCCGGTAGATTGTTGTTCAAAAGTAGCGTTTGAAATATTAAAAGGGCTAGTAAGTGAATATTTTTTAATAAAGTCATTCCCAGTTCCATCATAGATAAATAATTTTGTTCCACTATTGTTAAATGCAATATCTCTTATATTCATTTCTCCCTCAAAGTGTGTAGTCACAAAGTCACAAGATGAGACATCATAAGCAGTATCTAATTTATACTCTTCTATTCCTTCTGCTCCAGAGTCTGAACCGATTAAAAACATTTTAGTTCCATCTGAACTTAATTTTAAACCAATTACATCCTCATCTTCGTCTGAATGAGTACATTCGTTGGAATTTCTTGTAGCTGTTGAAACGTCAAAACCCACAGTTAAATCAAATTCATAAACTTTATTTTGACTTGAGCCAGAGATAAACATTTTGGTTCCATTTGCGTTAAATGCTATCCCATGTGCAATTCTTTGAGTAATATCTTTACTGTCAACAAATGATGAAACTTCTCCAAAAGCATTAACATTTGCAAATAAGAAAATGATTATGAAAGTTATTTTATTTATAAGTTTCATTTATAGTTTTTATTTTTTTTCTGTAAACTATATCAACTTATCTTTAAGATCAAAAGCCAACATAAGCTCATTCCACTCCCTTTTTGAAAGGCCTGACTGTTCAGGTTCTACTTTTTCACCACTTATTAGTTTTTGTATAATTATTTTACCTTTAGATGACACTTCAGTGCCACCTACTCTGTAATCCATAAAGGCTTCATAAGTTGTTGGCACCCATCTTTTTAAAGTATCCAACATTACATCTGCATAAGCTCTTATTTCATATTGAGCATGGTGGTCAGCTCTTAGTCTTAAAAAATTCATTAAATTTAAAAGATCTGTTTTCCAATACCACTGGGTATAAGTATTTAAAGTTAAATTCATTCTAGCAAGCTCTCTTGCAAGTCCAGTTTCATTTTCATCAACAATTGATCCATCGTATCTTTCGTTCAACATTGTTTCATAATTTTCGTAAGTACGCTCTGCATCATTTTTTAAAAGATTTAAAACTTTTTTAGCTTGTTCTCCTTGAAGTACATCTCCTCTACCTTGTCTGTTACTTTTCGATTGAGCAGCCAAGTGTTCATTTTTTGGGAGGTAAAACTCTTTATCTAAAATTGAATAACGCGCCGAGTATTCATTAACATTTGCAGTTCTATGTCTGATCCATTGTCTAGCTATAAAAATTGGAAGCTTTACATGATATTTAATTTCACACATTTCGAATGGTGTACTGTGCCAATGGCGCATTAAATATTTTATCAATCCACTATCTGTCGATACCTTCTTAGTTCCTTTGCCGTATGAAACTCTAGCTGCTTGAACAATTGATGTATCATCACCCATGTAATCTATAACTCTCACAAATCCATGATCTAAAACTGATATTGCATCGTAAAGAATTTTTTCAAGCTGAGGGGCAACTACCCTTTTAGTTTTATTTTCTTGAGATTGTAAATCCTTTATTTCCTGTGCTTGTTCTTTAGTAAGTTTCATGAATTATTTATTGAATCTAATATTATTGCTTTTATATTATTAGAGTTGGTTTTCCAACTACGACGATAAACGAATTTCGTAATAAACATTGCGGACGTGGGGGCAGTACCCACCACCTCCACCAAAAATTTACAACTTATGGGGGTGAACTAGGATCGACGGATGTCTAAAAGTCTTTCTTTCGTTCGGAATTGTTCCACCGTAACGGGCTATTTATAATTGCAAATAATAAATTTGCACTTGCAGCTTAATTAATTTTTTAATTAAGTTACGGGGTTTGGGGCACCTGGCAACAGAACGCCCCTTCCTATTATAAAATAAGTTTTAATTATCAACGTTATTTAAAAAATACAACCTGGTTGGACGACTATTAGACGTCATGGAAATTATTTACAGTATATAAATACTGTTGAATTTTCTAATTCTGAAATTTTAAATTTATTTTTTTTTACTTTAACTTTGAGATTATTTGCTTCTAAAAAATCTTTTACTTGGCTAGACTTAATACCATAATTTGTATTTTCACTTTCAACACCAAAAGCTTGTTTAGTAAAATCCTTATTTAATTTCATAGTTGCTACCGCTACTAAATTACCAGTTACTTTATCTACAATTGGTCCACCACTGTTGCCAGGATTAATAGTAGCATCTACTTGTAACATTGACGTATTATTTCCAATTCCTTTCAAAGAGTTTATAATACCAGCAGTAACCTTCAAATCATCACTTAAAGCTTTTCCATATGGAAAACCTGCAACAAGAATATTTTGAGCTTTTTGAGGAGATTTATTTGTAAATTTAATAAAACTTTTATTTTCTATTTTCGCTTTTAACAATGCTAAATCTAATTGTTTATCTGAGGCAATAAGTTTTGCATCAAT
>CACIJY010000022.1 GCA_902587095.1 uncultured Pelagibacteraceae bacterium | reverse complement strand
CATTGGTTACCAGAAGAGGTACCATTAGGTGATGATGTTAGAGATTGGCAAAAAAACCTATCACAACCTGAAAAAAATTTAGTCACTCAGATTTTTAGATTTTTTACACAAGCAGATGTTGAGGTTAATAACTGTTATCTAAGACATTACACAACCGTTTTCAAACCAACCGAAGTTTTAATGATGATGACCGCATTTGCTTCTATGGAGACAGTACATGTCGCAGCATATTCTCATTTATTAGATACAATTGGAATGCCAGAGTCTGAGTATTCGGCTTTCATGAAATATAAAGAAATGAAAGATAAATACGATTATATGCAAGGCTTTAATGTTAATTCAAAAGAAGACATTGCTAAAACAGTAGCAGTTTTTAGTGCATTCACTGAAGGACTTCAATTGTTTGCGAGTTTTGCAATTTTACTTAACTTTCCTAGACACAATAAACTTAAGGGAATGGGCCAAATTGTAACTTGGTCAGTAAGAGACGAAACTCTTCATTGTAATTCAATGATAAGAATCTTTAAAGAGTTTATAAAAGAGAACCCAGAAATCTGGACACCAAAACTTAAAAAAGAAATTTATGATGCATGTAGAACAATCGTAGAGCACGAGGATGCATTTATTGATTTAGCTTTTGAAATGGGTCCAATGGAAGGTCTAACAGCTCAAGAAGTTAAAGATTACATTAGATTTATTGGAAACAGAAGATTAGTACAATTGGGTCTAGAACCAATTTATGATGTAGAGAAAAATCCGTTAACATGGTTAGATACTATGTTAAATGCTGTAGAGCACATGAACTTTTTTGAGGGAAGAGCTACAGAGTATTCAAAAGCATCAACTCAAGGAAGTTGGGTAGAAGCATTTAGTTAAAAAAGATAATTTATCTCTGGTTCAAAGGAACTACTTTCCTATAACTACTTCCTTTGTAACTAGCTAAAGGCCTAATTAGTTTATTTGCAGCATGCTGTTCAAGGATATGAGCAGACCAACCTGTTATTCTTGATATAACAAATATAGGTGTAAAGAAATCAGTATCAAAGCCCATTAAATGATAAGTTGGTCCGGTTGGATAATCCACATTAGGATAAATATTTTTTCTATCAATCATAACTTTTTCTACAATGTCATAAATTTTCTCAAATTTTTTATCTTTCTTTACTTTTGCAACTTTTGAAAAATATTCCCTCATTGTCGGCACTCTAGAATCCCCACTTTTATAAACTCTATGTCCAAAACCCATTACTACAGCTTTTTTGTCTAAAGCGTTATTAATCCATCTAAGTGCGTTTTCAGGTTTCTTGATCTTATTCATCATGTGCATCACTTCTTCGTTGGCACCACCATGTAATGGCCCTTTTAAACTAGCTATAGCCCCGGTTATAGCACCATGAATATCTGATAAACTACTTGTAATAGTTCTAGCTGTAAAAGTCGATACGTTGAAACTATGCTCAGCATATAAAATTAATGATACATCAAACGCTTTTACTATTTCTTTGTTAGGAACTTCTCCAAAACACATGTAAAAGAAATTTTCTGAAAATGATAGATTGCTTTTAGGGCTTATTATTTTTTTACCTTTTCTAAGTCTATAAAATGCTGCTAAAGCAGTTGGTGTTTTTGCAAAAATTCTCATGACCTTTCTCATATTGGCTTTAGGTGAATTATCCTTAGTTTCTTTATCCTCAAGACCCATAATACTTACTGCTGTTCTTGCTACATCCATAGGATGAGATTTTTTTGGAAAATTTTTAATACTATCAAGTAGAGACTTAGATAATTTTCTCTCTTTTCTCTCGATTTTTTCAAAGCTTTTTAGCTGTTTATTATCTGGCAGTTCACCATTAAGAATTAAATATGCAACTTCCTCAAATTTACATTTTGCACATAAATCTTGAGCAGCATAACCTCGGTAAGTAAGAGAATTAATTTCTGGCATTACTTTAGAAACCTCTGTTTCATCAACAACAATTCCCAATAAACCTTTTTTAATATCTTCTGTCATTATTTATGTCCGTCTGTATTAAAATTATAAATTTTTTTATCTAGTGAATTATATTTTTTATAATCAACTAAATCGTACAATCTACTTCTAGTTTGCATTTTATCAATAACGTTTTTTTGATGTCCATCCTTAAAAATGACCTTTAGACCTTCTTCGACACTTTTCATGGCTAGTCTTTGTGTAGTAACTGGATAAATCACGATATTATAGCCTAAATTTTCTAATTCTTTATAGTTTATTAGGTCTGACTTTCCAAACTCAGTCATATTGGCAAGTAAATATGAATTGAGACTTTTTCTAACTTTTTCAAATTCTTTTTTATCTTTTAATGCCTCAGGAAATATTATTTCTGCTCCAGCATCAATATAGGCTTTACATCTTTCAATCATTTTATCGATACCTTCGACACCTTTTGCATCTGATCTTGCGATAATTTTAAAATTCTTATCTTTTTTTGCCTTAACGCATTCTTTAATTTTAATTACCATTTTTTTTGTAGATATAAGCTCTTTATTATCAAGATGACCACACCTTTTTCTCTCTACCTGATCTTCAATATGCACAGCAGCCACTCCAAATTTTTCAAAAGTATTAATAGTTTTTTTACACGATTTAAAACCTGTATCAATATCAACAATTGTAGGTAGGTTTGTAACCCTTGCGATTTGTTTTGACCTATTACTAACATCCTCTAATGTAGTCAATCCAATATCTGGATAACCAAG
>CACIJY010000021.1 GCA_902587095.1 uncultured Pelagibacteraceae bacterium | reverse complement strand
AACTTCGGGATTATCATCAAATTCTGAATTTTTACATTTTAAAACTTTTAATATTAAATTTTTAAAAATATATTCCTCTCCAATATTGATTTTTAATAATTTACTTTTAGAACTTAATTTGTCTAGAATTTTTATATCAACTTTCTTACCAAAATAAACTTCTTCTTGTGCATAAAGATGGCAAATTTTTAATAAGAATATAATAAAAAAAAAGGAAGGGAAAAACTTACTCTTTCCAAGATTTATATTTTTTATAATCATTTTCATCATCTTTGTTTGGGTGAAAAGCTTTTGGTGTTCCTGTTTGATTGGGAATATTTTTTTTTTGCCAATTATATTTGTTTAATTTTTGATTATGTTCAATTTTATTTTTTAGATAATGTATCCACGAATACCATTCATTTGGAATTTTTGTTGCATCAACTTCTCCATTATAAATGATCCATCTTTTACCTGATTTATTTTCATAATACTTATTACCAAAATAATCTTTTCCCTTAAATTTCCCAAAAAAAAATGTATATATTCTTGTGCCCAAAGTTTGGTGATTCCACCAAGTAAAAATTTGTTTAATAAGTGTCAACATAAAAAAATTAATTTTTTTCAATTTTAAATTGAAAAAATTAGATTAGACTAAAAATGAAATTTGTATATACATAATTTAGGGATTCAAAATAAATTTTTAATAATTATGTCAAAATATTTAGTAGAAACTTACTACACTTGTTCTTTCAAAGTTAAGCATTTTTTAGACAAAATTGATCAAAAAGAATTAGATAACCTAGAGCAAAATGATAACGGAGAGTTTGAGATAATTGACATTAAAATAGATACTAGAAAAACAAAAAGTTTAGAGAAAAATATATCTTCTAAAAATGATAATAATATTTCTTCAGTAAAAGTTGATAAAAATACTACCGTTGAAACAAAAAATTATAATAAAAAAACTAATTTTATAAAAAATGTTGACGAAGCTGTCAGTAAAAGATTTGGCATGCCTGATAGGCGTAAAGGTTACATTCAAAAAGCAACTATAGGCGATCATAAAGTTTATCTTCATACAGGAGAATATGAAGATGGTAAAATTGGAGAAATTTTTATTGATACAAGTAAAGAGGGAGAATTAGTAAAAGCCTTAATGAACAACTTTGCAATTGCAATATCACTTGGTTTGCAATACGGAGTTCCTCTTGACGAATTTGTTAGCGCTTATGTTGACACAAAATTTGAACCATCTGGTAAAGTTTATGGAAATGATAGAATTTTGTCAGCAACCTCAATATTAGATTATATATTCAGGGAATTAGCAATATCTTATTTGAATAGGGAAGATTTAGCACACACCCCATCCATAGGAAAATCTGAGGGGAGTGTAGAAAATGAAAATAATAATTACGAGGAAAACAATCAACTAATCAAGATTGTTAAAGATATGACAAGTAAAGGTTTCGTAAGAAATGACTATAAAAGAAAACTAGTTGACCTTTCTGATATAAGAATAAATTTAAAAGGAAAAAAATAATCAATCTTGTTTTATTATTTTAAGATTTAACTCTTTAAGTAATAAATCGTCTACATTTGAAGGTGCATTCATCATTAAGTCTTGTGCATTTTGATTCATTGGAAACATTGTAACTTCTCTGATATTTTTTTCGTTTGCAAGTAACATTACAATCCTATCAATTCCAGGCGCTATACCTCCATGCGGAGGAGCTCCATAACTTAGTGCGTTAATCATCCCGCTAAATTTATCATCAACACTTTTTTTATCATAACCAGCTACTTTGAAAATTTTATACATTAACTCAGGTATATGATTTCTAATTGCTCCTGATGAAAGTTCTACACCATTACACACAATATCATATTGATAAGCTTTAATTTCAAGCGGTTTTTCAAAATTTATCTTATTGATATCACCTTGTGGCATTGAAAATGGATTGTGGCTAAATTTAATTTTTCCAGTTTTTTCATCAGTTTCATACATTGGATAGTCGACTATCCAACAGAAAGAAAATAGGTTTTCATCAATCAAATTCAAATCTTTAGCAATTTTATCTCGAGTAACAGATAAAAATTTCTCAACATTTTTTCTTTTTCCGCATGCAAAAAAAATACTATCTCCAATTTCTGCTTTACTTATTTTAACTATTTCTCGGCAGGCTTCTGGGCCAAAAAACTTCCCTATTGGGCCTTTGCCACAAATTTCATTATTATTTTTTTCAAACGTGAAATAAGCTAGACCATTAGAGCCCTCTTCTTTAGCCCATTTGTCAAGATTGTCAAAAAAACTTCTTGGTTTATTGCTTGTTTTTTTTGTAACTATCGCTCTAACTATTGATCCTTCGCTTACTAACTTTTTAAAAATTTCAAACTTTACATCTTGTCTTTTAAATATTTCAGTAACATCACAAATTTCTAGCGGATTTCTCAAATCAGGCTTATCAGTACCATATTTAAGGATTGCATCAGAAAAAGAGATTATAGGGAATTTTTTATCTTTTACTTTCTTATCAGAAAATTTATTGAATAAATTATTAAGTAATTTTTCTACAATATTAAATATATCTTTTTGATTTACAAAAGACATTTCGATATCTAGTTGGTAAAATTCTCCAGGGCTTCTATCTGCTCTAGCATCCTCATCTCTAAAGCACGGTGCTATTTGGAAATATTTATCAAAACCAGAGACCATTATAAGTTGTTTGAATTGCTGAGGTGCTTGAGGTAAAGCATAAAACTTACCTGGATTTAGTCTGCTGGGAACCAAAAAATCTCTTGCACCCTCTGGACTTGAAGATGTCAAAATTGGAGTTTGAAATTCTAAAAAACCATAACTTTCCATTTCTTTTCTTATAAATGATATTACT
The DNA here is from genome assembly GCA_902587095.1 of uncultured Pelagibacteraceae bacterium. Lineage (GTDB taxonomy): Bacteria > Pseudomonadota > Alphaproteobacteria > Pelagibacterales > Pelagibacteraceae > Pelagibacter. The sequence continues at coordinate 1,169 of CACIJY010000021.1, read as the reverse complement.
TGTGATCTTAAATTTATATTTTTGTGAATTTTGCTTCTTCTTAAATCAAGAAATCGATATTTAAGTCTTATTTCTTCAGAATATTCTTGATCTGAAAAAACTGGTAAGGGTAATTCTTTTGTTGTACCTAAAATTTTGAAATTTATAATTTTAATTTCAATTTCGCCAGATTTTATCTCTTTATTAACAGTACCTTCTTCTCTTGCTACAACCTGGCCTTCAAATTGAACAACGGTCTCTAATGGTATTTTTTCTATTTTCTTAAATATTAAATTCTTATTGTCTATTACGCATTGTGTAATTCCATAATTATCTCTAAGATCAACAAATAAAAGATTTCCATGATCCCTCTTTTTATTAATCCAACCAGATAAATATACTTTTTGACCCTTATTTTTTGCATTTAACTCTCCGCATGTATGTGTTCTGTATACAATCAATTTACACCTCTAATATATCCTTAATAATTTTCATATTAATTGGTTTTTTTTTTTTTAAACTAATTTCATCGATTGTACACACAAATTCTCTTATTTTACTGTAAGATCTATTTATCCTTTTTGAGATAAAATCTATTAATTTAGAGTCGATCGTAATTTGATAATCGGCTAAATTTTTAGCTATTAATGCTTGCACTAAAATATCATCAGGTTTGTGTATTTCTGCAGATAAACAATTTTTAAGTCTAGAGTTTAGATCTTTAAGATTTATTTTTAAATTATTTAAAGATTTATTTGAAGTTAGTATTAAAAATTTATTATGTTTTTCGATTGTATCTATTAAGGAGTAAAGCAAATTTTCATCGGTATTTTGTTCAATGTTTTCTAAAATAATATTTTCGTGAAATTTAATTTCATCAAAATCAAAATTTTTTAAGTTTCCTGGCTCTATAATTAAACCTTTGTTTTTTTTTAAAAATATTTCAATTAGGTGTGTTTTACCTGAATAACGTTCCCCATAAATATTTAATATTTTTTTTTCCCAGTTAGGCCAGCTGAGAAGTAAATTATATGCATAAAAATTACAATCGCTAACAAAAAAATCATTTTTATCTAAACTTTGATTTAACTTAAAATTTAAAAGTTGTTGTCTTAGATCCTTTATTTTATTTTCCATATATCGTTATCAATATCAATCAAAATATTTTTTTCCTTCATAATGTTTAAAAA
>CACIJY010000020.1 GCA_902587095.1 uncultured Pelagibacteraceae bacterium | reverse complement strand
AGATATTTCTATATAATTCTAAAACTTTTTCTTCATTACCTCCCAATAACTCATAAATTATATCTATTAAATAACTTTTGTCGAAATATCCAAATATCTCTTGAGCTGATTTTAAATCCATTTCTTTAGAGTTATTATCATTCAAAAGTATTCTATCTAACAACGATAAAGCATCCCTGACAGACCCCTCCGACAATTTTACAATGAGCTTTAAAATATTTTCATTTATGTTTTTTTTCTCAGTAGATATAACTTTTTTTAAAAAATTTAATAATTCGTCAAAACTTATTCTCATTAAGTCGAATCTTTGACACCTAGACAACACAGTTATGGGTATTTTGTTGACTTCAGTAGTTGCAAAAATAAATTTTAAATACTCTGGTGGTTCCTCAAGCGTTTTTAACAATGCATTGAATGCTTGTTTGCTTAGCATGTGAACCTCGTCTATAATAAATATTTTAAATCTAGAGCAAGTTGGTCCATACCTTGAAAATTCAATTAAGTCTCTAACATCATCAACTCCTGTTTTGCTGGCTGCATCCATTTCTAAAACATCAATGTGTCTTGACTCTGTAATTTGGGTACAGTTATCACATTTATTTTTTAAGCAATCATTTTTTTTTTTATTTGAACAATTTAACGATTTTGCCAAAATTCTTGCAATAGTGGTTTTGCCAACACCTCTAATACCTGTGAATAAAAAAGCATTAGGAATTTTGTCTAGAGAAATTGATTTTTGAATTGCATCTACTATTATATTTTGACCAACTAACTCCTCAAACACTTGAGGTCTATATTTAATTGCTAGTACTTTATTATTAGTGCTCATTTTTAGGGACCAGCCAACCTGGAAAATACTCATTACCCTTGCTCTTTTTCAAGCCTGGGGGAGTTTATGGTAATACCACCTGGATGGCCCCAATTTTATTATAACAGTTATATTTTCTAGTCTACAATAAAAGTTATCGATTATTTAATATTTCTATACCCGCTAGCTTCATATACGCCAAGTATATCTAGATTGACTGTATGAAAACCCAACTCTTCTAAAGATTTTTGAATTTTTGGATCTTCTATGTGGCCGTACATATCACAGATAAATAAATATTGCTCAAAACTATTTTGGTCTGAAAAACTCTCCAATTTACTTAAATTTACATTGTTGGTTGCAAAACCGCCTAAGCATTTGTAAAGAGCGGCAGGTTTGTTTTTGACCTTAAATATACAACTTGTGATATAGTTTTTATTTTCAAAGTCTGGATGGGATTTTTTCTTACCCATTATTAAAAATCTTGTAACATTGCTTTGATTGTCTTCAATATTTTTTTTAACAATTTTTAAATCATAAATTTTAGCAGCAAGTTCAGATGCGATAGCTGCCTCATTTTTTATTTTTTTTTCACTTATATACTTTGCACTACCAGCGGTATCTGCAGCAATTATAGTTTCAAATTTTTTGGAATTGATTAATTTTTGACATTGCGAAATTGCTTGCGAATGAGATCTAACTGAATTTACATTTTTAATTTCATTATCTTTTAAAATCATTAGATTATGTTTTATTTCTTGAAAATGCTCTGCATAAATTTGCAACTTATATTTATTAATTAAATATTGAATGTCAGCAACTCTACCTGCTATTGAATTTTCTACCGGTATTATTGTCTTATGTTCTTCATTTTCGTTGCAATGCTTAAAACAATCTTCAAATGTGTTGTAAGGTATGAACTCATATTCTGGGTAGATTTTTTTTGCAGCTAAATGAGAATATGCGCCTGGGGATCCTTGATAAACAATTTTCATAATTTCTTGATTTTATATTCCATAATTTTTTTTATTTCCACATAATCCTCAACTGTATCAATACCAAAAGACTTATTTTTACTATATACAACATCAATATTAATACCATTTTCAATAGCTCTTAACTGTTCAAGTCTATGTTTAGTTTCATTCTTGGATTGTCTTAAATTTACAAATTTTTTTAAAACAGATGTCTTAAATTGATATATTCCAATATGACCGTAAGCATTTTTTTTGGGATGTTTGCATTTTCTTAAAAATTTTTTTGCTCTAGATATTCTTTTTTTTTCTATATTCTCTTTGGTAATTACTTTAACAATACTTTTATCTATAAAATCAACTTTTGTTATTTTATTTCCCAGTGTACCAATATCTGAATTTTTTAAAATTATATTATTATTTAAATTAACAATATCTCTCGGATTAATAAAAGGTTCATCTCCTTGAAGGTTTATAATATATTCACAGTTGAAACTTTTACTGATTTTTTTATATGCTTCAAATATTCTATCTGTGCCAGTTTTGTGTTTTTTTTTGGTTAAAATAAATTTACCTTTGATTTTTGATATCTCATTAGCAATTTCCTTATCTCCTGTGGCTACATAAACCTTGCCAACTTTAGACTCTATTGCTCTTTTATAAACATGCTGAATTATTGATAAATTACCTATTTTTAGCAAAGGTTTATTAGGAAGGCGAGTTGCGCTCAATCTTGACGGTATTATAATGATAGTTTTAGACATAAATTTTAAATTTTCTGCGTCTATGAGACGCAAACTTTTTTTTAGTTAGCATTTTTTTCAATTAACATGTTATACGTAGTTTATACACAGAATAATGGACTCGTTTGAAATAAACAAAATCATTGCTTCAATACTACTCGTAGCACTATTAATAATTGGTATTAGTAAAATTTCAAATATCATATTTAAAGTAGATAAATTAGATAGTTCTGCTTATAAAGTAGAGCTTCCTGATGATGGTGCCAAACAAATAAGCGAGGAGAACACCATGAAAGCTGATGATAAAGTTGATATCTCGGCTCTTATGGCCTTAGGTGATATTGCGCATGGTGAAAAGGTTTTTAAAAAATGTTCAGCTTGTCATTCGATTGAAGCCGGTGGAGGTAATAAAATCGGACCAGCATTATATAATGTGGTAGGTAGAAAAATTGCAGCTGTGGAAGATTATAAATATTCAAAAGCACTAGTCGAATACAAAAAAAATTGGTCATTTGAAGAACTTAACGGTTTTTTAATAAAACCGCAAAAATGGATCAAAGGTACAAAAATGGCTTACGCAGGATTAAGGAAAGAAAAAGATAGGGCTTCAGTTATTTTATATCTCAATAAATATTCAGATAATCCACTACCTTTACCTTAATTTTCCAAAACAATATAATAATATACTTTTTTGAACGTGAACTCTATTTGAAGCTTGTTGCCAAACGCAAGATCTATTGCCTAAAAAGATTTCATCTGTAACTTCATTACCACGAGGTAAGCAATGTAAGAAAATGCAATCTTTTTTTGCATAGCTAAATAATTTCTTATCAATTTTAAAGTTTTTAAATTCTTTTATTTTGTTTTTTTTATTAACTTTATCATTAAGAGATATAACCTTATCAGAAAATATTACATCAGCATTTAAGGCTGCTTTTTTAGGGTCTTCATAAATATAAATTTTTTTCTTATTTTTTTTAACCCAGTTTAAAACATCTAAATTTGGTCTAAACTTTTTAGGACAGCCTATTCGCAACTTAAATGAAAATTTTACAGAAGCTACAATTAAACTATTTAAAACATTATTTGAATCTCCAATCCAGCAGATATCTAAATTTGAAATAGATTTTTTTTTAATTTCTTCAACTGTGAATATATCTGATAGTACTTGTGTTGGATGAGACGATGGGCTTAAACCATTAATTACTGGAATTGATAAATATTTTTTGAAATTTTCTACTTTTTCATCATCATCAGTTCTAAGCATAAATCCGTCACCATAGGTAGACAAAATTTTAGCAGTATCTGCTATACTTTCTCCCCCCTGTCCAAGATGTAGTTCGTTTGATCTTAAAGTAATTGTGCCGCCACCCAATTGTTTGATCGCTAAATAAAAACTTAGTCGAGTTCTTAAACTTGGTTTTTCAAACATCTGTACTAATATTTTTCCTTTGAGAGGAGATCCTTTGTCAACCTCTAAAGTATTTAATGAGTTTCTTAGGTTTTTTCTTTTTTTAGCATCTAAGATAATTTTTCTAAGATCTTTGGTTTTGATATCTTTTAAATTTATAAAGTGATTCATCTTACTTAAGATCATTACAAACTTTGGAGATGATTTTTACTGCAATGTCTATTTCTTTTTTTTTGACATTTAAAGGGGGTAATATTCGAATAACATTCTCAGCAGCACGAATAGTTAATAATCTATAGTCCATTAATTTTTTTATAAATAAAGTTGGGTTATTATGAAGTTGAATACCAATCAATAATCCTCTTCCTCTTATTTCTTTTATAATATCTGGGTGTTTAGATTTGATTATATTTAATTTTTCTAAAAAATATTTAGACAATTTTTTTATGTTATTTAAAAAACTTTTTTTTGAAACTATATCCATAACTGTATTGCCAACAGTCATAGCTAAAGGATTTCCTCCGAAGGTTGAGCCATGAGAACCAGCAGTCATGCCTGATGCAACTTTTTTGCTCATTAAAACTGCTCCTATGGGAAATCCTCCTCCAATTCCTTTAGCAATTGGTACGATGTCTGGTTTTACCTTAGATTTTTCAAAAGCAAAAAAATCACCAGATCTTGCTACTCCACATTGTACTTCATCAAGAATTAATAAAATTTTTTTTTTATTACACAATTGTCTTAATTCTCTCAAACACCAATCAGGTATTACTTTAATTCCTCCTTCTCCCATGACAGTTTCCACCATTATTGCAGCAGTATTCTTGTTTATTTTTTTTTTTAAAGAATCGTGATTTCCAAATCTAAAATGGTCGAAACCTGGTATTTTAGGACCAAATCCCTCGGTCATTTTTTTTGATCCACTAGCAAAAATTGCAGCCAACGTTCTTCCATGAAATGAATTCTTTACGCATAATATTCTATTTTTTTTTGGTTTTCCTATTGAATAAAAATATCTTCTAGCAACTTTAACAGCAGCCTCTGTTGCCTCAGTTCCGCTATTTTGGAACATTACAAAATCAGCAAAAGTTTTTTTACATAACTTTTCAGCAA
>CACIJY010000019.1 GCA_902587095.1 uncultured Pelagibacteraceae bacterium | reverse complement strand
ATGGTAAATCAATATCACTAGAGCCAGGAAATCAAATTGAGTTATCAGGAGACAAATTAAAAAATATTCATGAGGTTTGTGTAGAGTTACACAATTTTCAAAAAGAATTAGACTCAGCTTGTTTTGATACAAATTTAACAAATATGGCAACAGGGTACGATCCTGTGACTAAATTAAAGGATGCACCCAATAATCCTAAAGAAAGATACAAAATAATGACAAATGAAATGCCAAAAGGTGGCGAGCTAAGTTTGAATATGATGTACCAAACATCTGGAACGCAAGTAAACATGGACTATAGCTCTGAAGAAGATTTTAAAAAAAAATTTAAGTTGATGTGTTACTTAACACCTTTAGCAATTGGCATATTTGCTAACTCAGCCGTATATGAAAACAAGGCAAGTGGTTATTTATCTTATCGTGCAAAAGTCTGGCAAAATACCGCAAGAGCAGGTTTACCAAAAATATTTTTAGAAAACATGGATTTTGAAAAATATGCAGATTTCATTATTAAATTTCCTTTATTATTTATTGAAAAAAATAACTCTTACCATTATGGAGGCGACCAAACATTCAAAGACTTTATGGATGGAAATTTACAATCTAACAAATCTATACCGACTGATAAAGATCTTGGACTGCATTTAAGTACAATATTTACCGAGGTGAGGTTAAAAAAATATTTAGAGGTTAGATCAATAGATGAGTGCGAATGGGATTGTCATTGCGCAGGACCCGCATTTTATACTGGTTTAATTTACGGTAATTTAGAGGAATCTTTAGATGTAATAAAAAAATGGGACCAAAGTGAAATCTTAAATGCATATTATGACTCACCTAAAAAAGGTTTAAACACATTGATAAATAATAAAACCATTTTAGAATGGGGTAAGATTTTCTTAGATATTTCAAAAAATGGTCTAAAAAAAAGGAAATATATAAATAGCAATAATCAAGATGAGACAGTTTTTTTAAAAAATGTTGAAAATATACTAAATGAAAAAAAAACTAGAGCCGAAAAGGTATTGGAAAAATTATAAATATGGCTGAAAAAATATTAGCAATACAAGGTAACTCTTTTAAAAATCTTAACATTATCACAGACACAACATATCTTTTAGCTCTAGAAGCACAAAGAAGAAGTTATAAGATTTACTGGTATGAGACAAAAGATGTAAATTTTATAAATTCTAAATTGATTGCTGAGGTTTGTCATATTAAATTCTTAGAAAATAAGAAAACTTACTTTAAAATTATATCAAAAAAGAAGTTTGAATTAAAAAAATCAAAAGTTATTTTTATAAGGCAAAATCCACCTTTCAATATGGATTATGTAACTTCTACATTATTCTTAGATACTATAAAAGATAGCGTAAAGATAGTTAATGACCCAACCTCCATCAGAAATATATCTGAAAAATTATTTTCAGTTAATTTTAAAAAACTTATGCCACCAACAATTTTCACCAAAAATTTAGATGAGATTAAAAAATTTATAAAGATTAACAAAAAAATTGTATTAAAGCCTATACATGGGTATGCAGGAAAAGACATAATTTATATTAACAGCATAAAACAAATAAAAAAAATTAGACAATATTTAAAAAAAATTGGTCATGTTATGGCCCAAAAATATTTACCAGGTATTAAATATGGTGATAAGAGAGTTTTTATAATTAACGGTAAGGTTAAAGGTGCAATAAGCCGTGTGCCTTCCTCAAATTCAATTTTATCAAATTTATCCCAAGGGGGCAAAGCTGTAAAAACTACTCTTAGCCATAAAGAGATTAACGTTTCAAATCAAGTAGCTAAAGTCTTAAAAAAAAATGGAATATTTTTTGCAGGTATAGATCTAGTTTCTGGATATCTAATTGGCGATATAAATGTAACATCACCAACAGGGCTTCCTCAATTTAAAGAATTAACTGGAGTAAATCTTGCAAAAAATTATTGGGACGAGCTAGAAAAATTAAAATAAACCTTCTACCTGACCTTTTTTATTTAATTTAATTTTGTCTGCAGCAGGAATTTTCGGCAAACCCGGCATAGTCATAATTGATCCACATACCACAACAATAAATTCTGCCCCAGAAGATAATCTTACGTCTCTAATTGGTATTTCATGATTTGTTGGTGCACCTTTTAATTTTGGATCAGTAGAAAAACTATATTGAGTTTTTGCTACACAAACTGGAAAATTTTTGAACCCATTATTTTCAAATGTATTTAATTTTTGTTTAATCTCTTCAGTTGCTGTAATTTTATTAGCTCTATATATTTCTTTTGAAATAATCTCAATTTTTTCCCATAAACTTTTACTATCGTTATACAAGAATTTAAATTTTTGTTTTTTTGAATTATTACAAACTCTTACAACTTTTTTTGCTAAATCAACTGTTCCTGCTCCACCTTCTGCCCAGTGTTTACAATTACTAACTTCAACATTTAAATTTTTACAAAAATTTATTATTGTTTGTATTTCTTTTTTAGTATCTAAAACAAAATGATTAATCGCAACTATTGGCTCTATACCAAATTTTTTAATATTATTTATATGCCTGTCTAAATTTGATAATCCTTCTTTTAAAGCATCAATATTCTCAGTTTTTAAATTTTCTTTTTCCACACCACCATGCATTTTTAAAGCACGAACTGTGGCAACTATAACAACACAACTTGGTTTTATATTTGCTTTTCTACATTTAATATCCAAAAATTTTTCAGCGCCAAGGTCAGCACCAAAACCTGCCTCCGTTACTACGTATTTAGATAACTTTAAAGCTGACTTTGTTGCAATTACTGAATTACATCCGTGAGCAATGTTAGCGAACGGTCCTCCATGAATTATAGCTGGGTTATGCTCTAGACTTTGAGTAACATTTGGCCTAATTGCTTCTTTCAGAAGGACTGTCATTGGACCTTGAGCATTTAGGTCTTTTGCGTAGATTGGTTTATTATTTTTATCATAAGCAATTGTAATGTTTCCAATTCTTTTTTCTAAATCAGACAAATCATTAGATAAACAAAAAATTGCCATTACCTCAGATGCCACAGTAATATCAAAACCATCCTCTCTAGCAAAATCCTTTGCTACTCCTTTAGTATTTATATCTATAAATCTTAAAGCCCGATCGTTCATATCTACAACCCTTTTCCAAACAATTTTTTTTTCATCAATGTTAAGTTTATTTCCCCAATAAATATGATTATCGATTAAAGCTGACAGAAGATTATGTGCTGATGTAATAGCATGAAAGTCACCAGTGAAGTGAAGATTTATTTGTTCCATAGGAACTACCTGTGCATTACCACCTCCAGCCGCACCTCCCTTCATTCCGAAAGAAGGGCCAAGACTAGGCTCTCTCAAACAAACAATAGATTTTTTTCCAATTTTATTTAATCCATCATTCAGACCAACAGATGTTGTAGTTTTACCTTCTCCAGCTGGGGTTGGTGTTATTGCTGTGACAAGAATAAGATGACCATCTTTTTTATTTTTAAGTTTATCCAAGAATTCAAAATTTATTTTAGCTATGTGTCTTCCCATGGGACTAAAAGCTTTTGGGTTATCTGGAACATTTATCTTTTTTAAAATTTTTGAGATTGGTTTTAGCTTACAACCTCTTGCAATCTCAATATCAGATTTAAATTTTTTCATTACTTGAGTTTTTAAGGGTGTTTATACTTTATTTGTCTACTTTAAAAGAAATATTTATAATGGACATTTAATTACATAATACATATCTTAAGAGATGAAAAAAAATTTCCGTTTTTTCGATAATAGACAAAAATATCTACTTTTTGTTACCACTACTAATGAAAAAAATAAAATTGCTGACGCTTTAAGACCGATTGTTCAAAATTTAAAACCTAAAAATCCTGCATTAAAAATTTTTGATGCTGGTATGGGAGACGGGTCTTTGCTAATGAATGTAATGAGACAATGTCATCAAAAAATGCCAAACATACCTTTACTAGTTTCAACAAAAGAAATTAGCATGGAAGACGTTAGACTTGGTTTAGAAAAACTTCCAGATAGATTTGCTGAACATAAAAATACTGTTTTTGTAATATCAAATTTAAATTATGTTGAATCTACCTCTTTAAAATCAAGAAATATTAAAAAACAAAAAAAAATGAATTGGAAAGTTGTAAAACTTAAAGGAAATTCATCTTTAGATTTTTCAAATCAATTAAGAAAACTTAATCAAGAATTCTTAGCAAAAAAATGGCAAGTTGAAACAAATCCTAAAACTGGTACATCAACTTACAAAGAACCATCAGTAATAGTAATTTACAGAAAAGATCAAGAATTTGTTCTTAAAAATGTAATCCCACAAAAAAATAATGGCAAAACTGATTATGATCTAATTATTGCATCACAACCTTATCGATCGAGAGTTTCTGCTGAAAAAAAAGTAAAATATGTGATTGATCCAATGTTAAGATCTTTAGCTAAAAAAGGAAAATTAGTTGTAGTGCACGCATGCGGTGGAGATCCAGGCAATAAGATAATTAAAAAGTTGTGGCCGAAAGAAAATCCATTCCCTTACCTATATTCTTCAATTGAAAAATATATAAAAGCTAATACAGAAAAACCATTTTTAAAAACTTTGAAATTTCATAAGGTAAAAAAAATTAGTTATGTTTTAAGAGCTCTGCCAAATGAAATAAAAGGTGGTATTGCTACTTCTTTAATTTTTTCAGCTTGGAACGCAGCAGTATATGTTAATCAAATGACAGATGAACAAATTTTTAAAGTACAAAGATCTAAAAATTATCAAAAAATAGTTCAACAAGTGGTTAATAAATATAAAGGCTTATATTTTAAAAATGAATTATTCGTCATAGAAAAAAGATAATCAATTAACTTTTTAAAGTTTTAGAGACATGTAACATGAGTTTGGGTCTTCAACGTAATGGCTAAAAGGTTTACATTCTATAAAACCTAAATTTTTAAATAATTTACGAGCTGGTAGAAAAAATTCACCAGACCCCGTTTCAACACTAATTTTTTGAATATTTAATTTTCGAGATTTATCAATTAGAACTTTAATAATTTTATTTCCATAACCCTTTTTTCTAAAAGAATCTGAAACACGAATTGATTTGAATTCACCATGCTTAGGATCTAAAAATTTTAAAGCTCCACACCCGATTAATTCATCGTTTTCATATATACTCCAAAACTTAATACTTTTGTTTTGCAAACCCTCAATGTCTAGAACGTGGGTACTTCCTTCAGGTGAAACCGATCTTAATTCGATAAAATGTTTTTTTAAAAGTTGATTAACTTCAGGATTATCAAAATTACCTTCAACAGTTTTCAT
>CACIJY010000018.1 GCA_902587095.1 uncultured Pelagibacteraceae bacterium | reverse complement strand
TGATTGAAGAGTTCTGGTGGCAATCCTTTATCCATTAACCCTTTTGTGTTTCCTTTTGACATTTTTTTCATCATGTCAGACATCATTTTAAATTGTTTTAACAATTTATTGATAGTGGCAATATCTGTACCAGAGCCATTAGCAATTCTTTTTTTTCTAGATCCATTTATTATTTTAGGATTATTTCTTTCTTGTTTTGTCATTGACAATATTACTGCCTCATTTTGAGTTATAATTTTTTCATCAACTCCTGCTTGATCCATTTGTGATTTTAACTTTGAGACACCTGGTAAAAAAGACATTACTCCCTCTATACCACCCATTTTTTTCATTTGTCTTAATTGTGTTAAATAATCATCTAGTGAAAATTGTCCTTTTTTTAAAGTTTCTTCAGCTTCTTTTAATTTTTCTTCGTCGATGTCTTGTGCTGCTTTCTCAACTAGAGAAACGATATCTCCCATGCCTAAAATTCTATTTGCAATCCTGTCAGGGTGAAAAATTTCTAGATTTTCAATTTTTTCTCCTATTCCTAAAAATTTGATTGGCACATTAGCAACATGTTTCATACTAAGTGCTGCACCACCTCTTCCATCTCCATCAGCACGTGTTAAAATTATTCCTGTAAGTTTTACTGTATTTCCAAATTCCTTTGCCACATTAGCAGCTACTTGACCAGTAAGTGAATCAGCGACCAGTATTGTTTCAGTTGGTTTTATGACTTCCTCTATTTGTTTTATTTCACTCATCATCTGTAAATCGATTTGTGTTCTTCCAGCGGTATCAAAAATAATAACATCTGAGCCATTAAGGTTTGCAGCCGTTAAGGCTCTTCTGCAAATATCCGTGGGTGTTTGACCTTCTATTATTGGCAGTGTTTGAATATTATTTTGCTCACCAAGAACTTTTAATTGGTCTTGCGCAGCAGGACGATAGATATCTAAACTTGCCATCATGATCTTTTTTTTGTTATTTTTTTCTAAAAATTTAGATAATTTTGCGGTACTAGTTGTCTTACCAGATCCTTGGAGTCCTACCATCATAATTGAAATTGGTGGATTAGATTTTAAATTAATTTCTTGATTTTTATCACCTAAGAAATTTACAAGCTCGTCATAGACAATTTTTACAACCATCTGCCCAGGAGCTGTTGATCTTAGAATTTCTTTCCCTAAAACTTTCGGTTTAACATTATTAATAAATTCTTTTGCGACGTCTAAAGATACATCTGCTTCTAATAAAGCTTGTCTTATTAATCTTAAACCATCATCAACCTGACCTTCATCAAGTGATGGTGATTTTTTAAATTTTTCGAGTATACCCTCGAATTTATTTGTTAAATTTTCAAACATATTTTAATCCAGCAGTCATCGCACCAGTGGGCGAACCCTCGCTGACTGGTGTCGATCTCTTTGTTTCCAAAGACACCGCAAAATGCTGTTTTTTTGCGGAAGTGGTGAGAAACTATAATAGAGGTTCAAAAAGTCAATAAATAAGTTAAGTATAAATATATGGATTTTAAAGCATATAAAATGGATGGTTTAGGAAATGACTTTGTTATTATCGATCAAAGAGATAGTGACTTTGAATTAAATAAGTCTCAAATAAAAAGTATTTGTGACAGAAAAAAAATTGGTTGCGATCAACTGATTTTAATTAAAAAAAGTGAAAAAGTTGATGCTTATTTAATTTTTAAAAATTCTGATGGATCCGACTCAGCAGCTTGTGGTAACGGTACGAGATGTGTAGCAAGTCTTTTGTCAAAAGAAAATGCTAAAAGTGAAATCACATTTGAAACGGAGAGCGGCATTCTAAAATCTAAAATCTTAAATGAGAATAATATCCAAACTAATATTGGAATTCCTAAAACAAACTGGAATGAAATACCTTTGGCAAAAGAAGTAGATACAAAGAATGTTGAAATTAAAATAGATAATCTTAATCTTTCAGGGACAGCAGTGAATGTTGGAAATCCGCATATAATTTTTTTTACTGAGGATTTAGATAAAATTCAAATAAAAGATATAGGGCCTAAAATTGAAAGTAATTCTTTGTTTCCAGAAAAAGTAAACGTGACATTTGCAAAAAAAATTAATGATAAACATTTTAAGGTTTTACATTGGGAAAGAGGGGCGGGCTTGACTAAAGCTTGTGGTACTGCAGCGTGTGCTACAGCAATTGCAGGTGAAATAAATAAAGTTTCAATTTATCCTACTGAAATTGAATTTAAATTAGGAAAGATCAAAATAAATAAGGACGTTGATGGAAATATCCTTATGGAAGGAAATGTATCTAATATAGAAAAAATTCATTTAAACCTATGATAAATATTTTTAAAAAATTTAAAAACGGTTTAAAAAAAACTACTTCAAATTTTTCTAAAGGTATTAAAGAAATCATAATTAACAAAGAAATTGGTGATAAAGAATTAGAAAAAATTGAAGAATTTTTGATCCAATCAGATGTAGGGGTAAAAGCATCTTCTGAAATTAGAGAGGAAATTTCTAACCGTAAAATTGATCCGAGTAAGAACGAACTTGAAGAGATTCAAAATATTATAAATAATTATATAAACTCTTTATTGAAACCTTTAGAAAACAAAAATTTTTTTAGTAAAACTGAAGTGAGAAAAGCAGTTCTTATCTCTGGAGTAAATGGTGTAGGCAAAACCACAACAATTGCAAAAATGTCAAATCTTTATAAATCAAATAATAATGAAGTAATTTTTGCAGCTTGTGACACATTTAGAGCAGCAGCAATTGATCAGCTGGAGAGATGGTCAAAAAAATTAAATTGCCAAATAATTAAGTCTGAACCAGGAAGTGATCCTGCATCCGTTGCCTATAAGGCTGTGGAGTTTGCAAAGAACAATAATATAGATATTACTTTAATAGATACAGCAGGTAGATTGCAAAATAAAAAAAATTTAATGGATGAATTTAAAAAAATTGGAAATGTAATAAAAAAAATAGATGAGAAAGCGCCACAAGATGTAATTTTAGTCTTAGACGCTACATCTGGTCAAAACGCTATAAATCAAGTCGAAGAATTCAATAAGATTATACCAATCACAGGGTTAATTATGACCAAACTTGATGGTACAGCAAAAGGTGGTATTTTAATTGCAGTTTCTAAAAAATTTCAATTACCGATTATCGCTTTGGGGTTTGGTGAAAAAGAGGATGATCTTCAAATCTTTGATAGTGAAAGTTTTTCTAAAAATTTTATTAATTTTAATTGATCACTATATAATTTTTAAAAAATTTTTAATTTTTTCTAACAACTCTTCATCAAATTCCATCATGTGGTCATCACCTTTTCTAAAATAACTTAACTTGGGTTCAGAAAACTTTTCGAACATTTCTTTTCCCATGCTGAAAGGGACAATTTTATCTTTGTCACCATGCATTACCATTTTAGGAAAATTTATTTTATCAATTTTTTTTATCGATTCGTATTTATCTTTCAAAAGTATTTTTACTGGCAAATATGGATAATATATTTTTGATAATTTAACCATTGATGTAAAAGGCGACTCTAAAATTATTCCTGCAAAATTATGTTTTGATGCTAAATCAACAGCCACTGCAGTTCCTAACGACTCACCGTATAAAATTATGTCTTTGTCAGATACACCAATATTATTTAGCCATTTTTTTGCTGCCTCAGAATCTTTGTAAAGACCGATTTCATTTGGCGCACCTTTATTACCACTAAATCCTCTGTAAGCTATAATCAAATAGTTTAAATCAAGTTTTGAAATATCGTTTAATTTATAAATTCTATTTTGAAGATTTCCTGCATTACCATGAAAAAAGAGCAATGTTTTAAATTTTTTATTTTTTACATGATGCCAGCCTAAAAGTTTAAAATCTGAATTTATATAAACTTTTTCAATTTTATGATTTAATTGATTTTCCTCAAGATAGTTATTTTCATTAGGGTGATACATTAATTTTCTCTGTGAAAGAAAAATAACGATTACAACCACTAGATAAATGACTGTTAAAGCTATAGCTGAATTTAAAATTATCATTGAAATTTTCTTATACATTTTTTTTTTTATATTTTACTAAATAAACACCTAAAAATACTAATATTGTTCCATATACATGGAAAGTTTTTAAATTTTCACCAAAAAACAAAATTCCGTAAAAAGCACCATACACAGTAAAAAGATATAAAGTGAAACCAGTTGTAGTTGCTCCTAAATATCTTTGAGCATAGGTATACAAGGAAAATGCAATTATCCCTGGTGAGACTGCAGCAAATATTACCCAAATTATAAAGTTTGTATCAAACGTAGTACTTTTTACAAAAATTTCCTCAGTCAGATAAAAAGGTAATAAACTTAAAGCACCAAATAAAGATATTAGTGTAAAACGTTCAAATACTTTAAGCGATGACTTCCAATAAAATAGAAATATAGAGTATAAAGCCCAACCAATTGATGCTCCTAACATCCAGAGATCACCTTTGGTAAACATTAGTTCAATTAATGCTAAATAATCTCCTTTGATAATAATAATTATAACTCCCAATAAACATGATATTAGTCCTATTATTTTAAGTAAATTCATTTTTTCTTTAAAAAAAAAATAGCTTATTAAAATTATAAAAATTGGAGAAGAAGTATAAATTATACCCATATTTATTATTGTCGTAGTTTGACCTGCAATAAATGGAAAAGCTCCACAAACTCCGCATCCCATAAAACCCAAAAAAAATAATTTCTTATATTCTTTAAGTATAATTTTTTTTTTAGAAAAAATTGTGTAATTAAAAATTAGAAGAATTAAAAAGACTGTTAACCACCGCCAAAAAGCAAGAGATATTGGCGGTATGTATTCAACACCACCTCTTGCAACTACAAGATTGCTTGCCATAAATATTGGTTGAATTACTAACAAAGAATAAGCTAGAAGCTCTTTTTTAATCACGAAACGTGTTATGATTTATCGAAAAAAGATTCGTATATCATCATTACTATCGCTATACCCATTAAGATATACACCGGCAAAACATCCAAAAAACCAATCATCATGGATCTTGTTAGTGTTGTTGCGAGTCCAACTAAAAAAAATATTGCAAAACTTAGACCAATAATAACTGTGATTTTATTCATTAAATTTTTTGCTCTCCTTTTCCAGCCAGTTAGCTACACCTAAAAATCTGTTATCATCATGCCTGTCGCCAACTAATTGTACACCTAATGGTAAATTATTTTCTCCTTGAAGTAAAGGTAGAGAAATTGCTGGTGTATGCATATACGACCATACTCTATTAAAATCAGCACTTCCTGTACTTTTTAAACCTTTATCAGCTACACCAGTACTACATGGACTTAACACTCCATGATAATCTTCGAATACCTCTTTATAAGACTCATAACTCCTCTCCATAAAGTCAACGGCATCTAAATATTCTTTAGCAGAATGCTTCATACCTTTTGAAATAGCTGATTGCATTTCCTTTGAAAGTTTTGATTTTGACTTTTTGTAATAAACTTGAAAGTTATTAGCTAAATCAGTTTCATGTATTAATCTGTGGTATTTGTCTATATCCTTAAAGTATGAAGGAGTATCAAATACTTCAATATTTTTTTTAAAAGATTTTATAAAATATTCAAATGCCTCTCTAGATTTTTTATCAACTTTCTTCCAACTATCTGTCTTATAAAAAATAAACTTTGGATCAAACATAGGTCCTTTTTTACACTCGTCTAACATAAATTCTGAGGAATAATGTATGGTCGCTTTATCGTAAGAATCTTTTTTGATTAACACTTTTGCAAGTAAAGCAACATCCTCTACGGTTCTTCCAAAAACTCCTATATGGTCAAGATTATATGAAGTTCTTAAAACACCATTACGTGAAATTAATCCATAACTCGGTTTGTAACCAACGACACCACAATAAGACGCTGGTCTAATCACTGAACCTCCTGTTTGAGAACCAATTGATAAAGGCGCCATATGAGAAGCTATAACAGCTGCCGACCCACTAGAAGATCCACCTGGAGTTCTTGAATAATCGTGAGGATTTGTTGTTTTAGGTGGAGCAAGGTAAGCTAATTCAGAAGTATTAGTTTTTCCCATGATTAATGCTCCTGCTGATTTTAGTAAATCTACTATCTCTGCATTTTGTGATTCTGTTTTACCTTTTCTTAAAATAGTTCCACACTCTGTAGGCATGTCATAAGTTCCGATTATATCTTTTAGTGCTACCGGAATTCCGTGGAGAGGGCCTACGGGTTTGCCCGACCTTCTATGATTGTCTGCCTCTTCTGCTTTTTCTAGAAGTAGTTTTTTATCAAAATGGGCCCAAGCTTTTACATCTTTTTCAAATTTTTCTATTTGCTCAATGTATGATTTACACAAATCAACAGAGTTTAGATCAGATTTTTTTATTTTTTCTGCTATTTCAGAGACAGTTAATTGAAATATATTGGACATTAAAATTTATTCTGCGAATAAAACATCTGGTAACCATAAAGCGATACCAGGAAACATATACATTAAAACCATTGCAAATATTACTATTCCAAGAAAAGGCATTATACCTCTAAAAATTTGCATTAATTCAACGTTTCTACTTTGCACACCCTTTAAATAATAAGCCGACATTGCCATCGGTGGAGTTAGAAAAGATGTTTGTAAATTTAAAGCTATTAACATTGCAAAAAAATACGGGTTTACTCCAAAAAATTCTACTAGCGGTAAAAATATTGGTACAAATATAATTAAAATTTCAGTCCACTCTAGTGGCCAACCAAGTAAAAATATTATAATT
>CACIJY010000017.1 GCA_902587095.1 uncultured Pelagibacteraceae bacterium | reverse complement strand
TTGCAAAAAAAAAGTTAGATATTAATAAAGAAAACTTAAGTTTGCTTGAGAGACAAGTTGAGACAGATCAAAATAGATTAGAAAATGGATTAATAACACTTGCTGATTTAGCTCAATCAGAGTCTTCGCTTGCAGGTGCTCAGGCTCAATTTATTAATTCAAAAAATGATTTAGTAACAGCAAAACTAACTTATGAAAAAATTATTGGGCCTTTAGATGATATTGATTTAGTTAACGGTAGTATAAACTTAAATTTTAATGTTCCTGAAAGCTTGAATAAAGCTATTGAATTATCTATTAGTAATAATCCAGATTTAACAATTGCAAAATTAGAGTATCAGCAATCACAACAGGATGTTAAAATAGCTATATCTGAATTTTCACCAACTGCTAAATTATCAGCTGAATCTACTAAATCTAATGACTTAAGTTCAACGGTGGATGAGAGAGATCAAGAAACTCTTAAAGCAGAAATAACTTGGCCATTGTTTAAAGGTGGAAAAAATTCGGCCTCTTTAGAAAGAAGTAAAAGATTAAATAATAGAAAAAAACTTCTTTTAGATAATGCACTTAGAACAAATGAAACAAATGTTGCAAGTGCATGGTCTAGTTTTCAATCTTCTGAGAGCGCTTTAACATCTGTTAGATCTCAAGTTAATGCAGCAGAAATTGCGAACGAAGGTATAACAGTTGAATATGAGACAGGTCTTGGAAGAACTACTCTAGATGTTATTCAATCAAATACGATCTTACTTACATCTAAAATTAATCTAGCTAATTCAGAGAGAAACTTTTTCTTATCCCAGCTGGAACTATTAAAGTCTGTTGGACTTTTAAACGCCAAATATCTTAAAATTGTTAAGTAAATAAGCAATTATTTTTAATTCTTGCTAATGAGAACAAAATGTGTACATTTATAAGTATGATTCGTATGTTAAAAAACACAAAAAAAGAGGCAAAATATGAGTAAAAATAACTTAAAAGTAGTTAAATCAGCAAAAGATAAAGATTTGGAAAATAAAGAGAAAAATAAAGCTTTAGAAGCAGCTATTAGCCAGATTACAGATAACTTTGGCAAAGGCTCTGTAATGAAGCTTGGCCAAAAAAAAGCAATGGATATAGAGTCTATTTCTACAGGCTCACTAAGCTTGGATTTAGCACTAGGAATTGGTGGATTACCGAAAGGAAGAATTGTTGAAATTTATGGCCCAGAGTCTTCTGGAAAAACAACACTTGCTCTTCAAGTAATCGCTGAAGCTCAAAAATCAGGTGGAATATGTGCATTCGTTGATGCAGAGCATGCTTTAGATCCAGTATATGCAAAAAAATTAGGTGTAAATACAGAGGAATTATTAATTTCTCAACCTGATGCAGGTGAGCAAGCTCTAGAGATAGCAGATACACTTGTTAAATCAGGTTCTATTTCTGTAATAGTTATCGACTCGGTTGCAGCATTAACACCAAAAGCTGAAATTGAAGGGGACATGGGTGATCATCACGTAGGCCTTCAATCAAGATTAATGAGTCAGGCTTTAAGAAAATTAACGAGTTCAATATCAAACACAAATACAATGATGATTTTCATTAACCAAATAAGAATGAAAATAGGTGTTATGTTTGGAAGTCCTGAAACTACATCAGGTGGAAATGCATTAAAGTTTTATTCATCCGTAAGAATGGATATTAGAAGAATTGGTGCAATAAAAGATAAAGATGTAATCATTGGTAACTCTACAAGAGTTAAAGTTGTTAAAAATAAAGTATCACCACCATTTAAAGTAGTTGAATTTGATTTAATGTATGGAAAAGGAATTAGTAAAGTAGGTGAATTGATCGACCTTGGTGCTAAAGCAGAGATTGTAGAAAAATCTGGGGCTTGGTATGCATACAAAGGTGAAAAGATAGGTCAAGGTAGAGAGAATGCAAAAATTTACCTAGAACAAAATCCAAATGTTGCCGCTGAAATAGAGATGGCAATTAGAGAAAAAGCAGGTGTGATCACTAAAAAGATAGAGGGTAATCCACTTGATCAGGAGAAAGTAAAAGCAAATCAAAAAGAAGAAGAAGCTCCTGCCAAAAAGAATTAGCTAAATAGTCATTATTAGTAATAAAAGGCGTCTTAACAGACGCCTTTTTTCCCTTTAACGTTATAGACATCATTTAAAAAAACTGTATTTTAAAAAGATATGGCTCAGAAAACTTTAAATGAAATAAGAAATACTTTTCTTAAATATTTTGAGAAAAATGATCATACAATAGTTGAGTCTAGTAACCTTGTGCCGAATAATGATCCTACATTGATGTTTGCAAACTCTGGGATGGTTCAATTTAAAAATGTTTTTACAGGTTTAGAAAAAAGAGATTATAAAAGAGCAACCACTTCACAAAAATGTGTAAGAGCTGGCGGCAAACATAATGATTTAGAAAATGTTGGTTATACTCCAAGACATCATACATTTTTTGAGATGTTAGGAAATTTTTCTTTTGGAGATTACTTTAAAGAGAAAGCAATTCATCTTGCATGGAATTTAATAACAAAAGATTTTGGATTAGATAAAAACAGGCTCTATTTCACAGTTTTTAGCGAAGACGATGAAGCGTTTAATCTTTGGAAAAAAATTACAGGATTTGGTGATGATAGAATAATAAAAATACCAACTTCAGATAACTTTTGGTCAATGGGAGAAACTGGACCATGTGGTCCTTGCTCAGAAATATTTTATGATCACGGTGACCATTTAAAAGGCGGTTTGCCTGGCACTAAAGATCAAGATGGTGATAGATACATTGAAATTTGGAATTTAGTATTCATGCAGTACGAGCAAGTCTCGAAAGATAAAAGAATTAATTTACCTAAACCTTCTGTTGATACAGGAATGGGTTTAGAAAGAATAGCAGCATTACTCCAAGGTACACATGATAATTATGAAACAGATCATTTTAAAAAAATAATAGGCTCTATCTCTGAAGAATTAAAAGTCAAGCCTGATAAAAATAATTTATCCAGCTTTAGAGTGATTGCAGATCACTTAAGAGCAAGTTCTTTTTTATTAGCAGAAGGGGTTTTACCTTCAAATGAAGGTAGAGGTTATGTTTTAAGAAGAATTATGAGAAGAGGTATGAGGCATAGTCACTTACTCGGATCAAAAAAGCCTGTCTTTTTTAATATATTTGAAACATTGATGGATGAAATGTCAGGTAATTATCCAGAGTTGAAAAGAGCTAGCTCATTAATTAAAGAAACTTTAAGAATGGAAGAGGAAAAGTTTTTGGTTCTACTTGATAGAGGTATCAAAATTTTGGATGAAGAGATCACAAAAGTCGATAAAAAATTATCAGGTGAAGTAGCGTTTAAGCTTTATGATACGTATGGTTTTCCATTAGATCTCACTGAAGATATTTTAAAAAACAAATCTTTAACATTAGATCACGAAAAATTTGATAATTTAATGAAAGAAAGCAAAGAGCTTGCTAAAAAAAATTGGAAAGGGTCTGGTGATAAATCTATTGAGGAAATTTGGTTTACTATTAAAGATAAAACTGAGCCAACAGAATTTTTAGGTTATGAAAATAATACATCAGAAGGAGTAATTAAATTTATTATAAAAGACAACAAAGAAGTCAATTCACTCTCTGAAGGGGAGGAAGGTTATATAGTTTTAAACCAAACTCCTTTTTATGGTGAGTCTGGTGGACAACTTGGTGATACTGGTACAATTAAATGTGGTGACAATAATTTTATTGTAAATGATGTACAAAAAAAATTTGGAGATTTATTTATTCACTCTGGTAAAGTAAAAAAAGGGAAAATTAATTTAAATGACAGTGTTGAATTAAATATAGACTTTGAAAGAAGAAAAAATATTAGGGCATATCATTCTGCAACTCATCTACTCCATGAATCTTTAAGAAGAACTTTAGGTAAGCATGTAATGCAAAAAGGATCTTTAGTTGCACCAGATAGACTTAGATTTGATTTTAGTCATATGAAACCGATATCCGAAAATGAATTAGATAAGATTAATACAATTGTTAATCAGATTGTTGATAATAAAAGCGAGGTGATTACAAGACTAATGACACCTAAGGAAGGCATGGAACATGGTGCTTTGGCACTCTTTGGAGAAAAATATGGAGAAGAAGTAAGAGTAGTTTTTATGGGTGAGGAAAGTAATAAATATTTTTCAACAGAGTTATGTGGCGGAACACATGTGAGAAATACAAGTGAGGTTGGAAAATTTAAAGTTGTAAGTCAATCTGCAATAGCATCAGGTGTGAGAAGAGTAGAAGCATTACGAGATAAACAATTAGAAAAATATTTAAAAGAAAAAGAAAAAAACTTAAATGTTGCTATACAAAAAGATCAAGATCAAATTAATGATTTGTCAGATGAAATTAAAAAATTGGGTGGTATTCCTAATATAGGTTCTACTGATAAAAAAATAATTATAAAAGAATTAAATAAACAATTAGAAGTCCTGAATATTAAAAATGTTCTTAGTGATAAGAATAAAAATATTATTAAAGATGAGAATATAAATAATATAAAAGTGAGATTCCAAAAAATTAATGATCTTTCTCCGAAAGATCTAAGAAAATTAGTCGATGAAGGTAAAAATTATTTAAAAGAGGGAATAGTTGTAGTGTGTGCAAACAAAGATGATAAAGTAGGATTAGCTATCGGTGTTACAGATAGTCTAACAAAAAATTATGATGCTGTTGAACTTGTAAAAGCAGGTTCTGAAATTATAGGTGGTAAAGGCGGGGGAGGTCGAAAAGATTTTGCTCAAGCTGGAGGAAATAAAAAAGACCAAATTGATGAAGCATTTAATAAAATTAAAACTTTAATCAAATAAAAGTTAAATAATTTCTTACAACTAAATATGCCACTGTTCCAAAAATTAAGTAAGGACCAAAAGGTATTTGTGAACTCAAACTTTTGGATTTATTAATTAAACTTGGTAAAGCAATTAGCAAAGCACTTAAAGAAGATAAAAAGATTACATACGGAATTGAGTACCATCCAAACCAAAAACCAATTGCAGCTAAAAGTTTCGCATCTCCTAATCCCATTCCTTCCTTCTTTCTAATTTTTAGATACAAAGTAATAATACCCCAAATTAAAATATAACCGAACACTCCACCGATTAAAGAGTCCAAATAATTAGGAAACAAATTTAAATTAATATTTGGATCAAATGATTTCAAGAAACCTATAATCATTAAAGGGAATGTTAATTCATTTGGAATTATAAAATGGTCTAGATCAATAAAAAAAATAATAACAAAAAAGATTGTTAAGATAATTAACAGCAATGTTGTTATTGATATCCCATATAAATAGAAAATACTTAAAAAACCTAAAGCAGTAACTAATTCAACAAGGAAATAACGAAAATCTATTTTAATTTTACCGCACCTGCAATTACCTTTAAGAACCAAATATGAAATTAAAGGAATGTTGTCATACCAATTAATTTTTTTTTTACAGGATCTACACTTAGATCTATCGCTTACAATATTTTCCTTTTTAGGCAGTCTATAAATGCATACATTGCAAAAAGATCCCCACAGCGAACCTAAAATAAAAACGACAAAGTAAATGAACAACACAAACTATAATTTTATATTTGCTGCAATTTCTACAATTCCATCGATACAATATTGAACTAACATGAAAGCATCATAGATGTGTAGGTAAAAATTGTTTGAATATATGATTAATTCCATTATTTAAAAATTATCAAAAAAGTTATAAATTGCCAATATAATTATGATTTTTGGTGCGAAAAAAATAGAGGTAAATAGGGTTGAGGATAACTCAAGGCAGGATCTTGCTTTAATAACTCAAATGAATCAAGAGTTAGCAGGATCATTAGATCTTAAGGAAACATTACAAAACGCTTTAGAAACAATTATAAAAAGAATTAACGCACAAGCTGCTAATATATTTTTAATAGAGGAAAAGAGACAAGTGTTTCAGTGTATTGCATCTAAGTATCAAGCTTACTTAGAAGATTATGAGATACCTTTAACACAAGGTGTAATGGGTAGAGCAGCATTGGGTAAAAAATGTATTAGAGTTGGAGATGTAAGGAAAGATGTAAGAGAGATAGCAGAATTTTATTTTGATTTAGATAATAAAACAAATTTTACTACATACTCTGTATTATGCTCACCACTTATAGTATCTGGCGAATGTATTGGTGTTATTCATTGTTTAAATAAAAAAACTAATACAAAATTATTTGAAGAGAATGATAGAAAATTATTAGAGACTCTATCTGGACCAGCGGCTCTCGCAATTAAAAATGCTAAGACTGCAAAAGAACTAATCGATAAGAATAGAATGCAAAAAGAAATTGAAATCGTTGGTGAGATACAAAAAACTTTATTGTCTGAAAATAAAAATGATGATTTTCCGATAGCAGGAATTAATATCCCAGCTAAAGTTGTATCAGGAGACTTTTATAATTTTTCTGACTTAGGTAATAATAAATTTGGTTTTGGTGTTGCAGATGTTTCTGGCAAAGGAATTAAATCATCTTTACTAATGTCAAAGGCTTCAAGTTTGTATAGATGTTTAAGTAAAACAATTTTCTCAGCTTCATCTCTATTAAAAATATTAAATGATGAAATTTGTGAAACAACATCAAGAGGTATGTTTGTTACAATGATTGTTGGCGTGTATGACAAAAATAAAAATGAATTACTTTTAGCAAACGCAGGTCATGAACCACCGTTAATATTTTCAAAAGATGGAAACTTTAAAACAATAGATGAAGCTGGTCCGCCATTAGGTATTGCTCCTAACTTTAAATTCTCAGAACAAACTATTTCCTTTAAAGAAAGTTCAATGTACATTTTTACAGACGGTATTACTGAAATGAAAAATAACAACGGTGAAATGTTAGGACAAGAAGGTTTTCAAGATTACATAAAAAAATATCAGACTACGCCTAATAATAAAAGATTACAAAAAATGATTGAAGACTTGATAAGTTCTGGAAGAATTCAAAAAGATGATTTAACTATAGTTACTGTAGATGGAAATTAATATTTATGTCTTTAACCAAAGTAATGTTCTTC
>CACIJY010000016.1 GCA_902587095.1 uncultured Pelagibacteraceae bacterium | reverse complement strand
ATATAAATATATGTTAATTACACTTAACATCAAAAGGAGTGAGTATGGCCTAACTTCTTGAGAATATTTTATTAGATATATGCTTAAGCTAGCTAATAAGGTTGTAAGTAAAAATGAATTATCTTTTTTTACCTGATAAGATAATATACCAAAAAAAAAAATTGAAATAGAACCAAAAATAAATGTTAAAAATCTTGCGTAACTAGGATTGTATTCAGTTAAATTTAAAAATTGTTTTAATAAAAGATTAAATAATATGGGATTGTGGTAATCTGTTTTTTTTTGACGTTGAAGTAATTCTTCAAATGTTATATTTGGATCTGCTACCCAAAAACTATTCATTTCATCAAGCCATAAATCCTCAAAATTTAACTGATGCCATATAGTAAATATACCTATAAAAACTATCAAAAAATAAAAAATCAATGAATTATCTTTTAGAATTTTATACATACGCAATATAGAATTATCAAAATAATCTAAAAATTAGAAATAGAATTATTTTATTTTTTAGTATAAAAGAATTTTTTAAATTGCCCTTGTAGCTCAGCTGGTAGAGCAATTGATTTGTAATCAATAGGTCCGCGGTTCGAATCCGTGCGGGGGCACCACTAATTTATTTCTCTTCTTAATTGTTCTACTTTTATTTTTTTTTGAAGACTTCTATTAGTATCGTACAATAAATTAAATTTAATTTTTTTATTAGTTTTAATAATTACTTTTTTTGCATTTCTTATTTCAACATTATCAGCCACAGCACTAACTGGCCTTTTTAAAGGATTTAAATTTTTAATCTGAATGATAGATTTATCGCTGATAATTTTGCCCTTCCATCTTCTAGGTCTAAAAGCACTTATTGGTGAAATAGATAATTTTTTAGAATTTAAACTTAATATTGGACCATGAACTGACATATTGTAAGCAGTACTTCCAGCAGGTGTTGAAACTAAAATCCCATCTGAAATTAATTTTTTTATAATATGTTTTTTACCTGAAACTACTTGTAATGAAGCTGCTTGTCTACTTTGTCTCAAAATAGATACCTCATTAATAGCTAAATATTTTTTTGTTATTTTATTTTTGGTTATTACTTTCATTTCTAATGGGGATATAGATATCATCTTAGCTTTAGATAAGTTTTTTATAGTTTTATTTTTAGAAAATTTATTCATTAAAAAACCATAGTTACCTGAATTAATGCCATAAAAAATTCTAGAATTGTTTATATTTTTCTTTAATGTTTTTAGCATAAAACCATCACCACCTATAACTATAAACATATTATGTTTTAATTTTTTTTTTTTTAAATTTTTAATTAAAAAAGATTTAATTTTTTTAGACTTATGATTTATGTCAGATATAATTTTATTCATTTGTGGTGCCCTCGGCCAGACTCGAACTGGCACTCCCAAAAGGGCAAGGATTTTAAGTCCTTTGTGTCTACCAATTTCACCACGAGGGCATCTGTTATTTTCATTAGTGTTTATGCTATTATTTATAATTGAACAAGTCTAATAAGTAAATTTTTTTTTATCTTTTAAAAAATTTATAACAAAATAATAAATTATAACTAAAAACAATCCCGAGGAGTGAAATATGATTCTATCTAAAGAATATTTAACATGAAATGGCATTGGATAAACTGTAACAAAAAAAGTGGCATATAAAACACAAAATTTGGATAATAAAAAGAAATATAAATAATTAAATTTTGATATTAGACTTTTGTATCTTATTAGTATTGTTAATAAAGAGAGAGAAGATAAAATAATTATTGGATTTGTAAAAAAATAAATAAAATACCAGCTAATTATTTGAGATGATCTGGTGAAAAAGAAGTTAAGATCGATATCATTAATCAATTTTAAATTAAAAGTATCTTCATGTGGATTAAAAGAAATACCGTAATAATAATATGTAAAATATTTTAGTAAAATAATAGAAAAGACTAAAATAGATAAGAATATCTTTTTGTTAAAATTATTTTTGACAAATAGTATTAGCGTTGAAGCAATTAGTAAAACATATGCAATTCCTTCTGACTTGGTCCAAAGAATTAAATTTAAAGTTAAAATAATTAATATAATATTGTGATAGTCAAATTGATTTTTATGAAAAATCTCAAATAAATATTTAGAAATAAATAAGAAAAAAGAAAAAACTAAAATATCGGGTCTGCCATCAAATAATAAAGTTTTATAAGTTGCTAAAATTAATAATATAGAAACTAAAACCTTTATATAGTCTGAAAATTTAAATGAATTTATGAAATAAAAAACTGAAAGAACATAAATATAACCAAATATAAGTCTTCCAGTGTATTCAAAATTTAATAAATTATTTTTCCAAAAGAAAGACCAAATATAAGGTCCGAAATGTGGATATTCTGTTTTTTTTACAAAATCATCGATAAAAAAATTTTGATAAAATGCTGTTGCTTTATGTAAATAGTATTTTTTAGTATCCCAGGTATATCCAAAATTATTCGATATATCTATTGCTAAAACAAAAACAAAAAAAAATAAAAAAGCATAAAGAATTTTATTTTTAAATTTACCTATTTCTTTTAAGAAAAAATAAAGAGATAAAATTGATATAAAGAGGCATAAAAAAAATAAAATTTCTTTATTAGGATTAAAAATAGATGAAATTAGAATAATATTTAAAAAGATAATAAAATTTTTTCCACTAATATCAATTATATCTAAGTTGTTTTGTTTCTTAACACTAGAGTAAAATAAAAAATTTGAGAAGAAACTTAAAATTAAAAAGACGATAACAGTTAAAATAATATTTGGGATTTCAATCATAAAAGTTTAAGCAAGAAACAATTTTGTTTATTCTCAATAATCTTATAATCTTTTAAATTAATCTTTTTTTTTCCAAATTTTATCACGTTTTTTTTATTATAAGTGTTGTAGTTTAAAAGAATTAGATATTCATAATTAAAATTATTTAATCTTATACCTCTATTAAATTTAAAAATTGACCAATAATTATCTGGAACCATTTTATCAAAATTTAATATTTTTGGGATAAGCTTAAAATTATATTTTTTATATACAAACTTAATAAACCCAACTGACTCTCCCCCGCAATATCCATGATAATCGATTAACCTTTTTTCAGGATTTTTAGTTAAGAGAACAAAAAATTTTTTATATATTTGTAAATTATTCAAAAATATAATTGATAAAAAAAATATTAGTAAAAAAGAAATTTTTTTAAAGGTCATATAAATTATAGTATTATCTTCTATCAAACCTCATTTTTTTTTCTATAAAAGTATGAAAAAAACATCCAAAGCTAACACTTAAAAATAAGCATATTAAAGATAATATATCATTTTGAAACTCTATTTTAAAATGACTTATAAATTTATAAAATCCCGGCACTGTTAGAATTTGAACTAGATAAATACTATATGAAGCATTTCCTAGATAATATAAAAGAGGATTATTAATTGATTTAGCATATACAGATCCAAAAACTATTAATGCTGCTGGCAGTCCCCAGATTATAAACCTGTCATACATTACTTCTATTTTTTGATTTAAAGATAAAGTTAAAATTAAAAAACCTAAAAGAAATATTATTATTCCGCTGGTATGATTAATTTTATATTTATGGTGTAAATATCCAATAAAAACGCCTATCAAAAATTCAAAAAAAAATAGATTTTTTGAAAATATAAAAATAATCACAACCATAATAAAGATACTAATGATAATTTTTCTTATACTTTTGAAATAAATTGAAACTCCAAATATCAAATAAAATAACATTTCCCATTCTAAGGTCCAGCCAATGTTTATAATTGGATGTCCACTCCCAGTGGCTTGAGATATGAATAGGATTGAAGTAATAGCTCTATTAAAATCTATTTTAAGTTGTTTAAAAATTTCTGGAAATATTAAATATAAAAATATAACAAAACAAGTGATTAACCAATAAATAGGTAAGATTCTTTTTAATCTTGATTTATAAAAGCTAAAAATATTTTTTGGATTATTAATCTGTGTATAGATCATTACAAATCCAGAAATAACAAAGAAAATATCTACACCACTAGCGCCCCAATTTCCAAAGAAAGATAAATATTCAGTAGGTCTACTATAACTATCTGCTCCTATTAAAACGTGAAGAAAAACTACATTTATGGCTGCAAATGCTCTTAAGTATTGTATGTTTAGTATCACTTTCTAACCTGTATTTTTAATTGCTGCTGATATTCCAGCGATACTTGTCATTAAAGCATCATTTAGATGACCATTATTAATTTTATTATTATTTTTTTTGGATAGTTTCATCATTACGGTTGCTTGCAATATGTTTAAAACTTCTGAATATATATTTCTTATAATTGCAGGACTTCTAAATGTTTTTCTTTGTTTTAAAATTTCAGGTGGTGTAATACTGTGATTAAGTTTTTTTAAAGCCTCGAATTGAAATCTAAGTTTTTTGCCCACTCGTTTTAAATCAGTATCTGCTAAATTTTCTTCATAAATTTTTGAAATCTCTGGATCAACTTTTGAAATGACCATATCAAGTAAATCCATAGCGGAATTAAAAAATGGCCAATTTTTTTCCATATCAATCAGAGTTTTTTTAAATCTTTTTATTGAAGAGTATCTTAATGCTTCAGCGGTTCCTAGCCATGCTGGCAACATTAATCTTATTTGTGTCCAAGCAAATACCCAGGGTATTGCTCTAAGACCTTTAATATTGTCTATATTTTTCCTTTTAGATGGACGAGATCCGATAGATAACTTTCCTAATGCTAAATGAGGAGTAACTGTTTTAAAATATCTGATAAATTCAGTGCTTGAAGTTAAATTTTTTCTATAAGAACTTTTTGATATATCTGACATGCTTTCTATCAAATTTCTCCAATTTTCTTTAGGTTGTGGAGGAGGTATTAAAGTAGCTAGCATAACAGAACTTATGTAACTGCATAAATTATATTTAGCTATAGGCTCATAGCCATACTTTTGTTGTATTACTTCACCTTGATCAGTAATTCTTATTT
Organism: uncultured Pelagibacteraceae bacterium; assembly: GCA_902587095.1. Taxonomy (GTDB): domain Bacteria; phylum Pseudomonadota; class Alphaproteobacteria; order Pelagibacterales; family Pelagibacteraceae; genus Pelagibacter. Next base: position 3,821 of record CACIJY010000016.1, on the reverse strand, counting down.
TTGCATTAACTGAACCCGGTGGCTGAGATCTAAGGGTAGCTTGTATAGGTCCACCTCCTCTTCCAGCTGAACCTCCTCTTCCATGGAAAAAAGACAATTTTAGTTTAAATTTTTTTGATAAGGCTAAAATTTCTTCCTGTAATTTATATTGATGCCAACTTGCACATAGTTTACCTGCGTCTTTACTTGAATCTGAATAACCAATCATAATTTCTTGTTCATATTTAATCATATTTCGATACCACTTTAATTTAAATAGAGATGACATTATTTTGCTTCCGTTTATTAAGTCATCTAAAGTTTCAAATAAAGGTACTACCCTTAATTTATGTGTTATATTTGCCTCTTTCTGCAGAAGGATGACTGAAAGTATATCTGACGCTGAGGAGGTCATAGATATAATATAAGCTCCTAAACATTCTTTAGGTTGGCTTGATAAAGCTTTAAAAGTAGACCAAACCTCTAAATTTTCTTTATCTTTAAATTTAAAACTATTTATAAAATTTTTTTCTTTTATTTTTTTAGTTAAAAAATTAATTTTTTCAATTTCTGTCCAAGAATAATAGTCTTTCTTAAATTTGCTTTTTATTATTTCAGCAATAAGTTTCGTATGCCTAGATGACTCCTGTCTTATATCTAATCTAGCAAGATTAATTCCAAAACATTTTGCTCTTCTCATTAAATCTAATAATTCTCCGCTCGCAATGTTTTCATTTTGTGACTGTTCTAAAGATTCTCTAACAACTCTCAGTGGTTTTAAAATATCTTCTTTTGAGGCAATAAGTTCTTTTTGATTTAGAGGTTTTTTTTGAACTAAATGGCGCTCTATCATCCTATGAGTTCTTCTCATTTTATCTCTAAGAGGTCTCAGGTAAACTCTATAAGGCTCATATGAGTTGCCTGAATATTTTAATATTTTTTTGGAGCATTTTTGCATAGAGAAAGATCTTATTAATTTTGTTAAAGATTTTTCATAAAGCTTTGCAGCCTCCCATCTTGATAAAAGCAAGACTTCCTCAGTAACTTTGGATGTAACGAAAGGATTTCCATCTCTGTCACCACCCATCCATGAACCAAATTCAATAGGATTAAAATTTTTTGGTAAATTCTTTTTCATATTTTTTACAAATATTTCATTAAGTCTTCTGTAAACTTTAGGAATAGTATCCCATAGACTATCTTCTATAATTGCTAATCCCCATCTCGCTTCATCAAAAGGAGATGGTTTGTATCTTTTGAGCTCATCTGTATTCCAGATAATTGTTATTTCATCAAACATTTTTTTGTCTAATACTTTTATTTTAGAAGGATAGTTTTGAAGTAAATTTCTTTGTTCCAATATTTCAGTCAAAGTATGATATTTTTGAATTAAAGTTCTTCTTTTAACTTCTGTCGGATGGGCAGTTAAAACGATACCAATATTAAGTCTTTTTGCCAAATCATAAATTTTTTTATTAGGAATATTTTTATTTTTAAAAAAACTTTCAAAAATTTCTTCAATGAATAAATTTTGATTTTTTTTACTTTTTAAGGAATTTTCATATTGATCTAAGGTTCTAGAGGCATCCACTGACTCAGCTAAATTATATAAATTCATAAAGTGATTATACGCTCTAGTTAATCTCAGTAGGTCTTTAGAATTTTGTTTTTTAATTTCTTTGGATAGATTTTTGAAAGGATCTTTTTTATTTTTATTTGCAATATTTGCTTTTGACAAAAGCCTTGTTTTTTCAACTAATTTAAAAAATTTATTCCCTTCTTGTTTTCTTATTACTTTTCCTAAAATATTTCCAAGGTATCTAACATCATTTCTTAAACTTTTAGTAGGAATTCTCTCGTAATAAAGATCTCTTTTTATCATTTAAAAATATTTTTTTAAACTATTTACTTTTCCCAATCAAATCTTGGAAATGAGTCAAATATTTTAAAAATACCTTCTGACCATTCTTTAGATACTTTTGAAAATTCTTGGTCATTAAGATTTAAGCATTTTTGAGATGCAATTTTATATTCATCTTTTTTATAAACTACAAAGTCTATTGGAGGACCAACTGTTAAGTCACTTTTTAATGTAGAGTCCATTGATATTAATGCACATCTTGAAGCATCTCCTATAGATACATCCGGAGTTATAACTCTATCAAGAATTGGTTTACCGTATTTAACTTCTCCAATTACTAAATATGGTTTGCTGTCGGCTGGTTTTATGTAATTACCTTGGGGGTAAATTAAAAACATTTCCATAGGTTTGCCTTTTATTTGTCCGCCAACTATAAAAGTAGATCCTAACAAAACTGTATCAGTGTTCATGCCTTTTGGAGATGAATGTTTTATATTTAAAGACCCTATGTATTTAGCAACCTGATCAAAGTCTTCACACGTATTTAAATTTTTTTTTCCTGAATTATCTTCAAGATCTTTTTCTATTGATTTATATACTGCTTGAGAAGTCCCAAGATTACCTGATGTAACAATTAGAACGGTTCTATCGCCAACATCGTATGTAAACATCTTTGAATAAATGTTTACATTATCTAATCCTGCATTAGTCCTGGAGTCGGAAGCTACAACAATTCCATCTTTTGTTTTTATACCAATACAATATGTCATTGTTTTTTTGATAATTAGTTATATATATACCTCGACTTATATATATACCCCAAATTCTCATAACAGGTATATATAATTTGCACTTAAAATTAGAAAAATATTTATAATAATATAATAAATGACTAGTCTTTGGAAAAACTATGATGCTAAATCATCTTATGATGAATACTTAACTCCTGAAAAAAAGTTAAGAAAGGAAGCAAAAATTATTTCTACTATTTTGGACCGCCACGGGAAAAAAAAACTACAAGAAATAGATAAAAACTGTATGAGCACTATAGACGCAAGAGGTATAAACTTTAAAGTTTATTCAGCTGATAAAAAAGCTGCAGAAGAAAAAAAATGGCCATTAGATATAATACCAAGAATAGTTTTAAAATCGAAATGGAATAAAGTTAAAAAAGGATTAATTCAAAGATCAAAGGCATTAAATTTATTCATTGATGATGTCTATAATAAAAAAAGGATATTTAAGGACAAAATTATTCCAGAGGATATTGTATTTAAATCGAAAAATTATTTAAAACAATGCGAAGGATTTAGCCCTAAAAGAAAAATCTGGTCTCATATTTCTGGTATTGATTTGATTAGAAATATTAATGGTGATTTTTTAGTTTTAGAAGATAATTTACAAGTACCATCTGGTGTATCTTACATGCTTGAAAATAGAATGGTGATGAGCCAAGTGTTTCCACAAATATTTACAAGATATAGAGTTTCTCCTATCGGCCACTATTGTAATAGACTTTATAATTGTATGCATGATGCAATACCATATCAAACCAAAAATCCTCATATGGTTGTTTTAACACCTGGTGTTTACAATTCTGCATACTTTGAGCATTCATTTTTAGCTCAACAAATGGGAGTGGCTCTTGTTGAAGGAAAAGATCTTTATGTTGAAAACGATAAAGTTTTCATGAAAACGATAGGTGGTGGTATTAGAGTAGATTGTATTTATAGAAGACTCAATGATACTTATTTAGATCCAAAATCTTTTTTTAAAGGATCCTTAATAGGTGTCCCTGGTTTATTTAAAGCTTATAGAAAAGGAAATGTTGCAATATTAAATGCGCCAGGTACAGGATTTGCAGATGATAAATTAATTTATTCTTATGTTCCAGAAATAATAAAATACTATCTAGGAGAAGAGCCAAAACTTAAACAGGTTGAAACATTTAGATGTTTTGAAAAACTACAAAGAGATCATG
>CACIJY010000015.1 GCA_902587095.1 uncultured Pelagibacteraceae bacterium | reverse complement strand
AAATATTGACAAGAATTTAGTTGCAAGACTCGAGTTAGATGAATTAAAGCTTAGTTCGATAACTAAAACAATAATTGAAATAACTAAATTAAGGGACCCAATTGGGGTTATTTTAGATAAATGGAAAAGGCCAAACGGTCTAAAAATTAAAAAAATATCTATTCCAATTGGTGTCATTGGCGTGATTTATGAGAGTAGGCCTAATGTAACTGTAGATCTATCTTGTCTTTGTTTTAAATCAGGTAATTCAGTGATCCTCAAGGGTGGTTCAGAAGCTTTTTTTACTAATAAAATATTTGTAAAACTATTTAGAAAATCTCTCAAGGCTAATAAAGTGAATATGAATTATGTTCAATTTATTGAAAGAAAAGATAGAAAAGTTGTTAGCTCCCTTCTAAAAGATATGAGAAATTATATTGATGTTATGATTCCTAGAGGAGGCAAAAACCTTGTTAAGAAAGTCAAAGAATTATGTAATGTTCCAGTAATTGGACACTTAGAAGGTATTTGTCACACATTTGTAGATAAAAAAGTAAATACAAAAATGGCAAGGAATGTTGTTTTAAATGCAAAAATGAGAAACGTTAGCATATGTGGAGCTACTGAAACTTTATTAATTCATAAAGATTGTCCAAAAAAAAAAATTAATTTGATACTTAACGAATTAAAAAATAATAATTGTTTAATATACGCAGATAATAAAGTCAGAAAAATTTTTAGTGGTAAACTTAAAAAAGCAACTAATAAAGACTGGCGTAAAGAATATCTTGATTCAAAAATCTCTGTTAAAATTGTAAAAAATGTTAATCAAGCAGTTCAACACATCAATAAATTTGGAACCATGCATACTGACTCTATTATTACAAATAACCCTGTAAATGCAAATTACTTTATAAAAAACGTAAAAAGTTCTATAGTTATGCATAATACATCAACTCAATTTGCTGATGGAGGAGAACTAGGCTTTGGTGGAGAAGTTGGAATATCTACAAATAAGTTACCACCAAGAGGTCCTGTAGGGCTAAATCAATTAGTATCATTCAAATACCACGTAGCTGGAAATGGCCAAACCAGAAAATAAACTCATTGAAAAAATAGGTATACTGGGAGGCACATTCGACCCGCCTCACAAAGGACATTTAAAAATTTCTCAAATAGCAAAAAAAAAGTTTAATTTAAAAAATATATTTTGGGCTATAACAAAGAAAAATCCATTTAAAAGAAAAAGTTATTTTAGTTTAAACAAAAGAATAAAACTTTCAAGAAGTTTAACAAAAAAACAAGATTATATTAAAGTTGTTTTTTTAGAAAAAAAAATTAATTCAAACAAGACAATTAAATTAATAAAGTATTTCAAAAGTAAAAATAAAAAAAAAGAGATACATCTTTTATTAGGTGCAGATAATTTATTAAATTTTCACAAATGGGAAAATTGGAAAAAAATACCAAAAATTTCCAAAATCGTAGTTTTTGATAGAAATGGTTTTAAAGCAAAAGCTAAAAAATCTATCGCATATAAATCAATCAAAAATAAAGGTCTTACTTACGTTGAATTTAAAAAAGTTAACATTTCATCTTCTAAAATTAGAAATTTTTGATATGATTATTAATTAATGGTCAAAAAAACCAATCTTAAAAATTTAATAATTGAAACATTAGATAACAATAAAGCACTGGACATAGTTTCAATTGACTTAAAAGATAAGTCCTCAATTGCAGATCATATGATTATAGCGAGTGGAACTTCTTCAAGACATATCCAGTCATTATCGGAACAGGTACTAGACAAATTTAAAGAAAATGGATTTAGTCAATGTAAAATTGAAGGAAGAGACAGTACAGAATGGAAGCTTGTTGATGGTATCGATATTGTTGTTCACATTTTTAACCCAGAAAAAAGAAAATTCTATGAGCTTGAGAAAATATGGTCTGAATTAATTCCTAAAGAAAGAGTAATTGTATAATGAATAATAAAAGAATATTTACTCTTATCATTTTTTTTATTTTGTATTTTGGAAAAGTTAGTGCTCAAGAAGAGTCAGTTTATGACAAGATAGATCTTTTTGGAGAAGTTTTAGACAAAATAAATAAGGAATATGTAGAAGAGGTAGATCAATCAGACACTATGGATGCAGCAATTAATGGTGTCTTACAATCATTAGATCCGTATTCATCATATATGTCCCCAAAAAATTTGGAAGAAATGCAAACAGAAACTAAAGGTGAGTTTGGGGGTTTAGGTATAGAAGTTGGTATGGAAGCAGGTGTTGTAAAAGTTATATCACCTCTCGATAATTCACCTGCTGAAAGAGAAGGTGTTAAAGCTGGGGACTATATTGTCAAAATAAATGATACACAAGTTCAAGGAAAAACGTTAAATGAAGCAGTCGAATTAATGAGAGGTCCTGTCGGATCAAACTTAGAAATTACCATAAGAAGAGTTGGTTTAAGAAAATCATTAGTATTTAATATAACTAGAGAGATTATTCAGGTTGCATCTGTTAAATCCGAGGTGCTGGATGAAAAAATTGGGTACATCCGACTCACATCTTTTAATGAAAATAGTGACGATCAAATTAAAAAAAAGATTAAAGAATTTAAAAAAAATAAAAAGATAGAGGGCTATATTTTAGATTTGAGAAATAATCCAGGTGGATTATTAGGACAAGCAATTAAGATATCTGACTTTTTTTTAGATGATGGGGAAATAGTATCAACTAAAGGAAGAAAAAAAAATGAAAATCAAAAATGGTTTGCAAGAGAAGGTGATATAATTAATGGTAAAGCTCTTATAGTTTTAATTAATAAGGGTTCTGCCTCAGCTTCTGAGATAGTTGCAGGAGCTTTAAAAGATCACAAAAGAGCAGTATTAGTCGGTGAGAAAAGTTATGGAAAAGGGTCAGTACAATCAATTATACCTCTAAAAAATAGAGGCGCAATTAGATTAACTATTTCAAAATATTATTTACCATCAGGTAAATCAATTTCAGAAGTTGGTGTAACACCAGATATAACTGTAGAAGAAGAATCTGACGATTTTAGAATTCTTTCTGAAAACGATAATCAACTTAAATTTGCTAGAAAATTATTTACAGGATAATTTTATGCAAGAAAAGTTTAAAAATTTACCTTTAAGAATAGGTGTAGGTATTATTCTTTTAAACAAAGATAATAAAGTCTTTGTAGCCAAAAGATTAGATAACCCTCACAATTATTGGCAAATGCCCCAGGGTGGTGTAGATGGAGATGAAAAATTTTTAGATGCAGCGCTGAGAGAACTTGAGGAAGAGACAGGTGTAAAAAATGTAGATTTAATAAAAGAGATTGAAGGTTATCAAACGTATTTTTTACCTGAAAACCTTCTTGGGATAATATGGAGAGGCAAATACAAAGGACAAAAGCAAAAATGGTTTTGTATGAGATTTAAAGGTGACGACACAGAGATCAATATTAAAACGAAAAAACCAGAGTTTTCGGAGTGGAGATGGATTGACTTGGATGAAATTACTAAATGGGTTGTTGACTTTAAAACTGATGTATACAAAAATTTAAGAAGCGAAGTTAAAAAAATTATTTTTAATTAGACTTTATAGAATTTAAAACCTCAATTTTCTGATCTAATATATATCGTTCATGATCTTTAATATTTTCTTTTTTTAAACCTTCCTCCGCATCCTTCACAATTTTATCCACTTTATTTTTATCCATTTCTTTTAAGTCAAAAATATTACTTGTTAGAATCGACAAAGTATTATCTTTAAATTCGACAATTCCATCATCTACATAATAATTTAAAGTTTCATTTTTAGATCTTACGTCAATAATTCCTGGTTTTAAGAAAGAAATTAAAGGAATATGATCTTTTAATATACCCATATATCCTTCAACAGCCGGGATAACTACTTCCTCAGTATCACTTTTTGTTAAAAAAGATTTTTCTGGACTTATGATTTCCAAATTAAATTGGTCCATTTAGGCTGCTGCTTCCTTAGCCATTTTTTCAGCTTTTTGAACCGCCTCTTCGATTGTACCAACCATATAAAAAGCTGCCTCAGGTAAATGATCATATTCACCTTTACAAATTGCATCAAATCCTTTGATAGTTGAGTCTAAATCGACAAGTTTTCCTGGAGAACCAGTAAAGACTTCTGCTACGAAAAACGGTTGAGATAAAAATCTTTGAATTTTTCTTGCTCTTGCTACTGTCAATTTATCTTCTTCTGATAGCTCGTCCATTCCTAGAATTGCTATAATGTCTTGTAAAGATTTATATGTTTGTAAAATTTTTTGAACGGATCTTGCAACTCTATAGTGCTCTTCTCCGACAATTCTTGGATCAAGTATTCTTGATGTTGAGTCTAAAGGATCTACTGCAGGGTAAATTCCAAGCTCTGCTATTTGTCTTGATAATACGGTTGTTGCATCTAAGTGAGAAAATGATGTTGCTGGCGCAGGATCTGTTAAATCGTCTGCGGGAACATAAATTGCTTGAACAGAGGTTATCGAACCTTTATTAGTTGTTGTAATTCTCTCTTGTAAATTTCCCATATCCGTTGCTAAAGTTGGTTGGTATCCAACCGCAGAAGGAATTCTACCAAGTAAAGCTGATACTTCTGAGCCTGCTTGAGTAAATCTAAAAATATTATCTACGAAAAATAATACATCTTGACCCTCTTGATCCCTAAAATATTCTGCTACTGTCAAACCAGTAAGAGCTACCCTTGCTCTTGCGCCTGGTGGTTCATTCATCTGTCCATAAACCAAAGCAGCCTTTGAACCTTTGCCCTCTGGTTTAATTACTCCAGACTCTATCATCTCATGGTAAAGATCATTACCTTCTCTAGTTCTTTCACCAACGCCAGCAAAAACTGAAAAGCCTCCATGCGCTTTTGCTATATTATTAATTAACTCCATTATTATCACAGTTTTTCCAACACCAGCTCCTCCAAATAAACCAATTTTACCCCCTTTTGCATAAGGGGCTAATAGGTCGATGACTTTTATACCAGTTACTAAAATTTCTGTTTCAGTTGATTGATCGTTGAAAGTTGGAGCTTGTCTATGAATTGGCCAACTTTCTTTAGTTTTTACATCACCTTTTTCATCAATGGGCTCACCAATAACATTGATAATTCTTCCAAGGGTTTCAGGGCCTACAGGAACTTGGATCGGAGCGCCAGTATCTAGAGCTTCGTCTCCACGTTTTAGTCCTTCTGTACTATCCATCGCAATAGTTCTTACACTAGACTCTCCTAAGTGTTGCGCAACCTCTAAGATTAACTTGTTTCCACCATTATCACACTGCAAGGCTGTGAGTATTTCTGGTAATGCACCTTCAAATTTTACATCTACTACTGCTCCTATAACCTGGGTAATTATTCCTTTTTTGCTCATATTATAAACTTTCTGCTCCTGATATTATTTCAATTAATTCTTTTGTAATAGCTGCTTGACGGCTTCTATTATACTGAATAGTGAGTTTATCAACTAAATCTCCAGCGTTTCTTGTCGCATTATCCATTGCTGTCATCCTTGATCCTTGTTCACTTGCTGAATTTTCCAACATAGCTTTAAATATTTGAGTTGAAATATTTTTAGGTAGTAAGTTACTTAGAATTTCATCTTCATCAGGTTCAAATTCGTAACTAGATTCAAGTTTTTCATCTTTGTCTTTATTTTCATTTTCAAGTGGTATTATTTGTTGAGCTTGCGGTATTTGAGATATAACATTTTTAAACTTATTGAAAAATATTGTACAAAAATCAAACTCTTCATTTTGAAACTTTTCGATTATTAAATTTCCAACCTTGGCTGCATCAAAATAATTAATATTTTTTGACTCTTTAAATGAAATATTTTCAATTATACTGTTACCATACTGTCTTTTTAGTTGATCATATCCTTTCGAGCCAACAGTTATGATTTTAAGAGATTTTCCTTCTTTTTGAATCTTTTCAAAATAATTTTTTGCTTTTTTTATTATATTGCTGTTAAATCCACCACATAACCCTCTATCAGAAGTTAAAACGACACATAAATGTACATTCTCTTTTCCTGAACCAACTAATAACTTTGGTGCTGACTGAGGATCACTGACACCAGCTGAAAGATTTAATATAATATTATTCATTTTTTCAGAATAAGGTCTTCCTTTTTCGGCGTTTTCTTGAGCTTTTCGTAATTTAGCAGCAGCAACCATTTTCATCGCTTTAGTGATTTTTTGGGTTGATTTAACACTCGTAATTCTTTTTCTTAAATCATCTAAACTAGGCATTTTTAAACTTTTTTTTTAAATCATTTATCAGAGATGCTAATTTTTTTTCTATATCTTCATCAAGCTTTCCAGAGCTAGAAATACTGTCTATAATCTCAGGTTTTTCAGATTTGCATTTTTCCAAAAGTTGGTTTTCAAAATCTTCGATATTTTTTAAGTCTATATCATCAAGATATCCTCTAACACCTGCAAATATAGTTAAAACTTGCTCTGCGACAGTCATTGGTGAATATTGTTTTTGCTTTAATAATTCTGTTAATTTTGATCCTCTATTTAATAATTTTTGAGTTGAGGCATCTAAATCAGAACCAAATTGAGCAAATGCTGCCATTTCTCTATATTGAGCCAATTCTAGTTTAATTGAACCTGCAACTTTTTTCATCGCTTTGGTTTGAGCGGCTGATCCAACTCGCGAGACAGATAACCCAACATTAACCGCTGGTCTAATACCTTGATTAAATAATTCTGTTTCTAAAAAAATTTGCCCATCTGTAATAGAAATTACATTAGTTGGAATATATGCAGAAACATCTCCCGCTTGTGTCTCTATAACAGGTAATGCTGTTAATGAGCCTCCACCATTTGCGTCACTTAATTTTGCTGCTCTCTCTAAAAGTCTGCTGTGTAAATAAAAGACATCACCTGGATAAGCTTCTCTACCTGGAGGTCTTCTGAGTAATAGAGACATCTGACGATAGGCTACTGCTTGTTTTGATAAGTCATCGTATATAATGAGTGCATGCATTCCATTATCTCTAAAATATTCTCCCATAGCACAACCAGTATAAGGTGCTAAGAATTGTAATGGAGCAGAATCCGAAGCTGTTGCGGAAACTATAGTCGTATAATCCATAGCTCCTGCATCCTCTAATGTCTTAACAATTTGCGCAACCGTAGATCTTTTTTGGCCTATAGCAACATAAATACAATAAAGTTTTTTGCTTTCATCATTTGATTCATTAATTTTTTTTTGATTAATAATTGTGTCGATTGCGACTGCAGTTTTTCCAGTTTGTCTATCTCCTATGATTAATTCTCTTTGGCCTCTACCAATTGGAATTAAACTATCTATAGATTTTAAACCAGTTTGCATTGGTTCACCTACCGATTGTCTCGGTATTATACCTGGTGCTTTTACTTCAACTCTTCTTCTTTCTAGATTTTTTTCGAGATTGGCTTTACCATCTATTGGGTTTCCTAACCCATCAACTACTCTTCCTAATAATTGTTTACCGACTGGAACATCAACTATTGATCCAGTTCTTTTTACTGTATCTCCTTCTTTAATAGCTCTGTCATCACCAAAAATAACTACGCCAACATTATCACTTTCAAGGTTTAAAGCCATTCCCTTTGAACCATCAGAGAATTCAACCATCTCTCCAGCTTGAACATTATCTAAACCATATATTCTGGCTATACCGTCTCCAACAGATAAAACTTGTCCAATTTCAGTAACCTCAGACTTTTCTCCAAATTTTTTGATTTGTTCTTTTAATATTTTTGTTACTTCTGAAGGATTTATATCCATTTATACCTCGATCATCTGTGATTTAATTTGTTTAAGCTTATTTTTCATAGAATTATCAATCATAATACTTCCAACTTGAATTATTAGTCCTGAAATAAGGTCTTTGTCTACTTTATAATCTAAATTAATTCTCGAACCAAACTTAGCGAAAAGTTCTTTTTTGATTTTTTCTACTTCATCATCTTTAAGTTCTTTGGCAGATATCAATTTTGCATCCACTTCACCTCTTTTAAATGAACAATAAGAAACAAAATCCTTTAAAATTTTATCTAAGTAAAAAAGTCTGCGCTTACTCACCAAAAAATTTAAGAATTTATTTAGTATTGGGTTAAAGTTAAATTTCTTTGAAAGACCATTTAACATTTCAACATGATCATTTTGTTTAAAAAGAGGGTTTTTGATAAAAGCATTAAATTCTTTTATTGTTTCTAAAGCTTTTAAAATAGATTTAGATTGTTGCTCGATTACATCCGTAACATCAGACTCAATGGATAATTCGTACAAAGCTTTTGAATAACTGTTAAAGGCCATTTTAAGTGAGTTTTTTCAAGTTAATATAATTAGATCGTTAAATTTTTGAATTAATTAGCATATAGCCTAGTTACGATCAAGCCAGAGGTTAAAAAAAATACATTTTTTTTCTATGTTAATTGAAGTTTATTGGATCAACATCAACTGAAAGTTTTATTTGAGGCGGTAGTTTAAAATTTTTTATAGTATTTAGTATCTGTCTTTGAATATTTATATTTTTACTCGATCTAATAAGTATTCTATTTCTATATTTGCCTCTAATTTTATAAATTGGTGCATTTACAGGGCCTAATATGTTCCCATCTGTTTTTTTTTTAAGTGATGTTACAAGGTCATATGCAATCTTTTCTGACATAGAGGCATCTTTACAACTTATTATAATTGAAACAAATCTCTCAAAAGGTGGTAATTTAAATTTTTTTCTCAACTCAAGTTCATTTTCTAAAAATATATATGGGTCTGGATTTATAATTTGAGATATCACATTATTTTTTTTATTAATTGTTTGAAAATAAACTTTTGATGGCTTGCCCTCTCTTCCGGCGCGTCCTGACAATTGATGATATAGCTGTACAGTTTTTTCCACACTTCTTATGTCAAAACCTCGTGAAGCTAAATCTAAATCAAGTATTACTATG
>CACIJY010000014.1 GCA_902587095.1 uncultured Pelagibacteraceae bacterium | reverse complement strand
CATATTCAGAATTTTTGATTTATCTTTTGTATTAATAATTGATGAAGTTAGCTCATCAAATGCGTAAGAAAATGCTTTGTTAATTACTTTATCCTTATTAAAGTTAACCCCAAAAGGTTCAAAAACTTCAATATCTTCAATCTTAAAAATTTTACTCTCTGCTTTTGTTGTTAATGTAGAATTTAAGATCAAAGTGGATAAACAAAAAATTATATAAGATACGATCTTGATAATTTCTTTTTTAAAATACATATTTTAAATATATGAAAAAATATAAATTTACATATGAAAAAAGTGGAGTAAATATAAATGCAGCAGATAATTTTGTTAAATATATAGCTAATTTAAAAAAAAAAAAAAATTCAAGCATTAAAAACAGCAATATAGGAAGTTTTGCTTCTGTAACTTCTATTCCAAAAAACATAAAAAATCCTTTACTCGTGTCGAGCACAGATGGAGTTGGCACAAAAATAGAAATAGCAAATAAATTAAAAAAATATGACACAATTGGAATTGATCTTGTGGCTATGTGTGTTAATGATATTTTGGTTCAAGGTGCTAAACCTATAATATTTTTAGACTATATCTCAATTGATAAAATTAACTTAGTAAAACTAAAAAAAATAATTAATGGTATTCACAGGGGATGTGAAATAAGTGGTTGCGACTTGGTTGGAGGTGAGACAGCTGAGATGCCAGGAACCTATTCTAAAGGAAAATTTGATCTAGCCGGATTTTCTTTAGGGATTGTAGACTCAAAAAAATTACTAAAGAAAAAAAATATAAAAAATAAAGATATAATTCTTGCAGTTCCATCAAATGGATTGCATTCAAATGGTTTTTCAATGGTTAGAAGAATATTATTAAAAAAAAAAATAGATATAAAAAAGAATAATTTTTTAAAAAAAGAACTGATTAAACCTACAAAAATTTATGTTAAAGAAATATTATCACTGACTAAAAATAATTTAATTAGTGGATGTGCTCACATAACTGGTGGTGGATTGAAGGATAATTTAACTAGAATTATCCCAAAGAACTTATGCGCAAACATTTACCTAAATAAAATAAAGGTATGCCAAGTTTTTAAATGGATAAAAAACGCAGGAGTTAATGATAAGGAGATGCTTAAAACTTTTAATTGTGGAATTGGATTTTGTCTTATTACAAAAAAGAAAAATATTAATAAAATTAAAAAATATTTTAAAAAAGAATTTAGACCATACGTTATTGGACAAATTATTAAAAATAAAAATAATAAAATTTTGTTTAATGAAAAAATTAAATGGTAATTTAAATATATTTAATTTAGCAGTTTTTATTTCTGGTAGAGGATCTAATTTAAATTCTATAATTAAACATTCATTAAAAAAGAAATCAAACTATCAAGTAAAATTAGTAATCTCGAATAATAAAAATGCGAAAGGATTAACATTTGCAAAAAAAAAAGGAATAAAAAACTTAGTTATTGATTTTACAAAGTCTAAGCAACTTATAAAAAAAATTATATTAGAATTAAATAAAAAAGATATAAAACTAATATGCTTAGCTGGGTTTATGAAGATATTGCCAGGCTACTTTTTTAAGTTGTATAATGGAAAGATTATTAATATTCATCCATCATTACTTCCAAAATATAAAGGTTTAAGAACCCATGAGAGGGTGATATTAAATAAAGAAAAATTCACTGGGTGCACTATCCACTACGTAAACAGGTATTTAGATTCAGGTAAAATTATTTTACAAAAAAAAATAAAAGTAAAAAAAATTGATACGCCAGAAACTATTAAAAAAAAAGTTTTGAAACTAGAGCATAAAATGTATCCTGAAGCTATTGAAAAAGTGTTGATTAATCTTTAAAAAAAAAACTAATTTCTTTCTCAGCATTCTCTTTGCTGTCAGACCCATGTACTGAATTTTTATCTATTGATATACCAAACTCTTTTCTAATAGTTCCAGTCTCAGCTTCAAGAGGATTGGTTGCACCCATAATTTTTCTGTTTTCAGCGATAGCATTATCTTTTTTAAGAATCATTACTAAGACGGGACCGGACGATAAATAATTACATAAATCATTGTAAAAAGGCTTTGTCTCATGAACTTTATAAAATTGCTCTGCATCTTTTTTTTCAAGTTTAACTTTTTTTTCTTTAACAATTTCAAAATTATTTTGAATAAAAATATTTTTAATTTTATCTTCTAGATTTCTTTCCATTGCATCTGGTTTTATTATTGACAAAGTCTCTTCCATTATTCGTAATTATCCTCTACAAACTTGCTTAAAAGCCTGACGCCATATCCTGTTGCGCC
This sequence comes from uncultured Pelagibacteraceae bacterium, assembly GCA_902587095.1. Taxonomy (GTDB): domain Bacteria; phylum Pseudomonadota; class Alphaproteobacteria; order Pelagibacterales; family Pelagibacteraceae; genus Pelagibacter. The sequence goes on along the minus strand of CACIJY010000014.1, from coordinate 7,509 downwards.
ACTTGAATTTAATGATCCTGCGTATTTTGAAAAAGCCATTCCAGCTATATCTAAATGAGCCCAAGGAGTTTTATTGATTATAAATCTTTGTAAAAATTGAGCAGCAGTTGTAGAGCCCGCGCCACCAACATAATTTATATTTTGCATATCGGCATTTTTAGAATTCATTAATTTATTATAGTTCTCATGTAATGGTAATCTCCAAACTTTTTCATCAACTTTTTCACCAGCTTTGAAAAGTTGTGTTGACAATTTATCATTGTTAGAAAATAAACCAGCATATTCTGATCCAAGGGCAACAACAATTGCACCTGTTAAAGTTGCTAGATCAATTATAAAAGAAGGTTTAAATTTTTTTTCAGTAAATGTAAGCGCGTCAGCTAAAACTAATCGTCCTTCTGCGTCTGTATTTAAAACTTCAATAGTTTTTCCGCTATATGATTTTACTATATCTCCAGGTCTTTGTGCGTTACCGCTAACCATATTCTCAACTAATCCAACTACGCCCACAGCATTTACATTTGCTTTTCTTAAAGCTAAACTTTTCATCAGTCCTACAACAACAGCTGATCCAGCCATGTCATAAGTCATATCTTCCATAAATCTTGCAGGCTTAAGCGATATGCCTCCAGTATCAAAACAAACTCCTTTACCTACAAAAGCTAGGGGTTTTTTTTGTTTTTTATTTCCCCTCCATTCCATTGTTACAATATAGGATCCCCTTGTACTTCCTTGACCTACTCCTAGAAGCGCATTACACTTCATCTTTTTTAATTTATTATTATTATAAACGGTTACCTTTAAACCTATTTTTTTTAGATTAGTAAGACGTTTAGCATACTCATCAGGATGAAGTACATTGCCAGGTTCTGAAACTAGATCTTTTGTAAAATTTACCCCTTTTTCAATGGCGTCAAATTTTTTAATCAATTTATTGTCAAGTTTTTTAGAACAAATTAAATTTACAATTAATGTTTGAAGATTTTTTTTTGATTTATATTTATCAAAAGCGTAAGATTTTAATTTCATTCCATGAATTAATTCATGGAGTGATTTAATTTTATTTTGGCTTTCAGCAGTATCTACAAATATATTAACATTTGCTAAATTTTCACTTTTGAGGAACTCATATAATTCTGCACCAATATTTTCATAAGAGGTTCTATTATCTTTTTCAGAATAAATTACAATTTTTTGATCAGGATTAATATCAAATGAAAAAATTTTTTTTTTCTTATTATTTTTTTTTAAATTTTTTTTGAATAAATTTTTTTGTAAACTTGACAAAATTTTATCAGTGTTCCTAATGCTAAAATTTTTATCTGTAAAGAAGACTATAGTCCCTGAAAGTTTGTCTAATTTTGCTGATTTTGTATATTTTTCTTTAATAATCATATTTTTATTCAAATTTCTAACAAAACGTGTATATGATGATTTTAAAAAATTTCAATGAAAAAAATAATTTTTAAAAATTTTTTAAAAGAAACAACTCAGTTTTTTATATTATCTACTTGTGCTGTGACAATAATTGTTTGGGTTATACAAGCTGTAAACTACTTGGAATTTGTAACAGAAGACGGACATAGTTTTAAGGTATATTTTCTATATACAATCTATAGTTTACCAAAAATTTTTAACAAATTATTACCCTTTATGTTTTTTTTTTCAATATTTTTTAATTTAATAAAATATGAAGAACAAAATCAAACTTTAATATTTTGGACCAACGGTATTAAAAAAATAACCTTTCTAAATGTAATTATAAGGTATTCGTTTTTTTTTCTAATGGTAAATTATTTTTTTAGTTTAGTGGTTGTTCCTCAGTCTCAAGATAAGGCCAGATCATATATTAGAGACTCAAATATTGACTATCTGCCTCTACTTATAAAACCAAAAAAATTTATTGACACAGTTGAAAAATTAACAATTTATGCAGATAACAAAGTTGAAAATGTTTTGGAAAATATAATCATAAAAGACTCGTTTTCACCATCAAAATCAAAAATTATATATGCTGAAAAAGGTTATTTTTCTTCTAAGAATGATAAAAATTTTTTAATTTTAACCAATGGAAAAATACTAAACATTAGCGATGGAAAAACCAATTCATTTGATTTTAATAGAACTCAAATAAATTTATCCAAGTACACTTCAAAAACAACAAAAACTCCTAAATTGCAAGAAGTAGAGTCAATAAACCTATTTAATTGTTTATTTAGAACTGAACAAGCGCTACCTAGTATAGAAGATTTAGGGAATAATTTAAAGTTTAGATGTGATAAAACAATTTCATTAAAAAATAAAATTTCACAAGAATTATTTGGAAGAATATTTAAACCCTTGTATATACCCCTTTTAGCACTTGTTGGTGGTTTATTGTTGATAAAATCTAAAAACTCACAAAGATATTCAAATTATAAACTTCAAATATTTATTTTAGGTGTAATAATTATTTCAGTTTCAGAAATATCTGCTAAGTTCTATTCAGTAAACTTTGGTGAAACTGTCATAATATTATTTCTGCCCTTTATTGTATTTTTTTTTATTTACTATTTTTTTAAAAAACAATTTGATTTAAAAATCACATGATACTTAAAACTTATCAAATTTACTTGAGCAAAGTTTTTACATCAACGCTTATTAAAACTTTTCTAGTATTTGCATCTCTAGCTTTCATATTAAATATTTTTGAAGAAGTTAATTTTTTTAAAGATTTAAAGGTTTCATTAACGTTACCTATATTTTTAACTTTTTTAAATATACCCTCAATAATATTTGATATTTTTCCATTTATATTTCTTATTAGTGCACAATTTGCTTTTATAAAGTTAATGGATCAAAATGAAATAAATGTATTAAAAAATTTTGGACTTGATAATTTAAAAATAATAAAAATTTTATCATTTTTAAGTTTTATATTTGGAATATTTATTATCACAATTTATTATAATTTTTCCTCAAGTTTAAAATACTCTTATCTTAATTTGAAAAATACTTATGCAAAAGATAATAAATATTTAGCTGTTATTACTGAAAATGGTATATGGATAAAAGATGAAAGAGACGAAAATATAAATATTATTAATGCAAATAGTTTTAAAAATAAAAAATTATATGACGTTGATATTGTGCAGTTTGATAAAAATTTTGATTTTAAAAATAATATTATTTCATCATCAATATCCGTTGAAAATAAAATCTGGAAAATAGACAAAGCTTTAATTTCGGATGCCAAAGGTAAATTTAGAGAGATTACTGATTATAATTTAAAAACAAACTTAAATTACAATGATATAAACTCTTTATACTCAAATTTATCATCATTAAATATTTTTGAATTAAATAAGCTAAGAAAAAAATACGATGATATTAATTATTCTTCTACAGAGGTAAATTCAGCTATACAAAAGTTGGTGTCATTTCCCTTTTATTTAACGATTATGACTATATTGGCAGCTACGCTTATGCTTAGCATAAAACATAATAAATCAAAAATATTTCATTTAATATCCGGCATTCTAATTTCTGTCATAATTTATTATTTAAGCTTCTTTTTTGAGGAACTTGGAAAAAATGAACAAATACCTATTGGAATTTCAATATGGATACCTTTGGTTATCATTGTTTTATTTTCAACTATTAGTTTGATAAGGATAAATGAAAAATAAAATTAAAATTTTTTTAAGCTTAATCATAATTAATTTGCTGATTGCCTCCTATGCAATCAGTGAAGAAATAAAATTTGAGGCTAATTCCATAGAACTAATTGACAAAGATAAAAAAATAAAAGCAAAAAAAAATGTTAAAATTTTCAATGAAAATGAGACCATATATTCAGATGAAATGGAATATGACAGGTCAAGCCAAACAATTGAGGCAAAGGGCAATGTTCGAGTTGAAAATGACAAAGACAAATTTAAAATTTTTAGTGATGAATTAAATTACTCAAAAAAAAATGAAAAAATAGTTTTTAATAAAAATGTTAAAATTGAACTTGATAGTAATATTTTATTTAACACCGATCAAGTTGTATATAACAAGCTTAATGATGAAATTAGTATTAATAGCTTTTCAAAAATTAAAGATAATTTTGGAAACAAAATTTCATCCAAAAATTTAAAATTTATAATTGATAAGAAATTATTAAAAATAAATTCTGTTGAAATGATAGATCAACTAAAAAATAAGTATTTTTTTGATAAAGCTATTATAGATTTTAAGAAAAATGAAATAATTGGAGATGGAGTTAAAATTGATTTCTCAAAAGGAAGTTTTTGTTTTCAACGGTTGGACCTTTTCGTCGAGTCCCTCAATACAGTCTTTTGATCACCCTGTTTATGATTTGTGGATACTTAAATGTTATTAAATCAGCTTTTCTTTATCCAGCCAGGTAACATTAAAATTTGAATCAATAAATTTTTCATGATTCAATAACGTTTTATGAAGATCTATAGTTGTTGTAATACCTTCAATTACAAATTCATCTAATGATCTCAAAGTTCTCTGAATAGCTTCTGTCCTATTTCTTCCATGACATATGAGTTTACATATCATACTGTCATAATATGGAGTAACTTTATAACCCTGATAAATTGAGCCATCAACCCTTGTCCTAAAGCCAGAAGGCTGATGACACATCCCAATTAATCCAGGGGAGGGCTGAAAACCTTTACTGGGGTCTTCTGCATTAATTCTGCATTCTATAGCGTGCCCCCTAGGTTTTATGTCTGATTGTTTTAATGCTGTATCTCCACTATGGGCTATCCATATTTGTTCTTTAACGATATCAATTCCTGTGACCATTTCTGACACAGGATGTTCAACTTGCACTCTTGTATTCATTTCTAAAAAATAAAATTTTCCATCTTCATATATATACTCAACAGTACCTGCGCCTTCATAACCAATTTGAGAAACCATATTTACTGTCTTATTAAATAGGTCGTTTCTTAATTCATCATTTAAAACAGGACTGGGAGTTTCTTCAATTAGTTTTTGGTGTCTTCTTTGAACAGAGCAATCTCTTTCATGCAAATGTACAGTTCTGTTTTTCCCAGACAATACCTGCACTTCAATATGTCTTGGATTTTGGAAAAATTTTTCAATGTATACCTCATCGTTTGCAAAAAATTTTTTTGCCTCTGATCTAGCAGTTAAATATAAATTATCAAATTCATTTTCATGCTTGACTACTTTCATACCTTTGCCGCCACCACCACCTGCAGCTTTAATTAAAACTGGATACCCAATTTTTTTTGCAATTTCTTTACCTTTTTCTAAAGTTGAAACACCTCCATCAGATCCCTCAATAACAGGTATCCCATATTTTTTTGCTGTATTTTTAGCTTCTATTTTATCACCCATCATTCTTATTATTTCAGGCGATGGACCTATGAATTTAATATTATTATCTTTTAAAATTTTTGCGAAATTAAAATTTTCAGATAAAAAACCGTAACCGGGATGCACAGCATCAGAATTTGTCAATTCAATTGCAGATAAGATAGAAGGAATATTTAAATAGCTGTCAACGGGCTGTCTAGACCCAACACATAGACTTTCATCTGCTAATTTTACATGCATGCTTTCTTTGTCTACATCTGAATGGATTGCAACTGTTTGGATACCCCATTCTTTACATGCACGAATTATCCTGACTGCTATTTCACCTCTATTAGCTATAAGAATTTTTTTAAACATTTACTCAAGGATAAGAAGAGTTTGGCCATATTCAACAGGTTGACCATCTTCGACCAAAATTTTTTTTACAACACCATCTTTAGTTGAGGGAACATGATTCATAGTTTTCATTGCCTCAACTATCATAACTGTATCCCCCTTTTTAATTTTTTTTCCAAGCTCAACAAACTTTTTTCCTCCTGGCTCTGGTGCGAGATAAGCAGTTCCGATTATAGGAGATTTTATTTCAATCCCCTCTATTTTTTCGTCACTTTTAATACCTGTTTTTGTTTCAACTACTTGAATTTTATTAGTTTGACCTGAATAGTTTCTTGCAACTTTAATTTTAGTATCTTTTTCAGAATATTCTAGTTCAGAAAGCTTGTTTTCCTCTAAACAACTTACTAATTCCTTAATTAATTTTTTATTTATTTTCATTTTTGATTATTTTATGCATTGCTATTATGGCCAAAATATAACCGTGGCTACCCATACCAAAAATACCTCCTGTTACCACATCACTTATTAAGGACTTTTTCCTAAATTCTTCTCTGTTATAAATATTCGAAATATGAACCTCTATTTTTGGTTTTTTAAAAATTTGAAGAGCATCCCTTATAGCAACCGATGTGTGTGTAAATGCTGCAGCGTTAATTATTATTCCATCATATGTCTCTTTAGCTTTTTGGATCCATGTGACTATTTCACCCTCAATATTAGATTGTACAAATTCAAGTTTTACATCTAATTCCTCTGATTTTCTTAAACAATTTTTTTTAAGCTCATTAAATGTAATTACACCATATTGTGATTGTTCTCTTTCACCTAATAGATTAAGATTTGGTCCGTTTAAAAATAGTATTTTAAATGCCATATGCAACCATAATGAAAAAAATTAAAAAAATCAAAATTAATTTAAATGGAAAGTCTATTTCTGTACCTTCCGATACCACAATTAGCAAGTTAATAAAAAAATTTAAAGCACAACCCAATAAGATTGCCATTGAATTGAATAGGAAAATAATTAAAAAAAAAAATATTAAAAAAATATATCTTAAAAATAAAGATAGTTTAGAAATAGTTCATTTTATAGGTGGAGGATAATGAAAAAAGATTATTTAAAAATATCTTCTAAAAAATTTAAGTCAAGATTAATAGTTGGAACTGGAAAATATAAAAATTATTTAGAGTGCGCAAAAGCTATAAAAGCTTCTGGAGCTGATATGGTGACGGTTGCTGTAAGAAGAGTAAATATTTCAGATAAAAAAAAACCTTTGTTAATGGATTATATTGATCCAAAAAAAATAAACTATCTTCCAAATACCGCAGGTTGTTTTAATTCTGATGACGCCTTGAGAACATTAAGACTTGCAAGAGAAATTGGCGGATGGAAATTAGTTAAACTAGAGGTTTTAGGTGATAAAAAAAGTTTATTACCTGATATGATAGAGACTTTAAGTTCAACAGAAGTCCTTTCAAAAGAAGGATTTAAAGTTATGGTTTATTGTAATGATGATCCTTTAATGGCTAAGAGATTAGAAAATGTTGGAGCCGTGGCTATTATGCCATTAGCTGCCCCGATTGGTTCTGGATTAGGTATTCAAAATTACACTAATATAAAAATAATTCGAAAACAAACCAAACTTCCTGTTATAATCGATGCTGGTATTGGAGAAGCTTCAGACGCCAGTATAGCTATGGAATTAGGATGTGATGGAGTTTTGGTAAATACTGCGATAGCCCAAGCAAAAAAACCGATAGAAATGGCAGAGGCAATGAGACATGCTGTAATTGCTGGAAGAAAATCTTATTTATCAGGAAGAATTAAAA
>CACIJY010000013.1 GCA_902587095.1 uncultured Pelagibacteraceae bacterium | reverse complement strand
AAGTTTGCTGATGAGGCAATAAAAAATGGCGCAATTGTTGCAGTATCAAATAAAAATTTTAGAGACTCAAAAATAATATTATCTAAAAAACCTTTAAATTTATTCAATAATATAAATTCAACACTGAGAAAATCATCTGATATTAATACAATAGCAATCACTGGATCAGCAGGAAAAACGTCAGTAAAAGAGTTAACGGGTTTTTGTTTAAACAAGTTAGAAAAGACATATTTCTCAAAAAATTCTTACAACAATAAATTTGGTGTCCCATTGAGTATTTTCAACACACCCGAAACTTCTAAATTTGCTGTATTAGAAGTTGGTATGGACAAAAAAGGTGAAATTGATCACCTCACAAAACTGATTAAACCAAATTTAGGCTTAATTACAAATATTTCTTATGCGCATATGAAAAATTTTAGCAACTTAAACCAAATTGCAAAAGCTAAAGCAGAGATCATAGACAACATTATGAGTGATGGAACTATGGTCATAAATATGGACGACCAGTATTTCAAATATTTTCTAAAAAGATCAAAAAAGCGTGGTCTTAAAGTAATAACATTTAGCAAAAGTAATCATAAAGCTGATATTTTGTTTTTAAATATAAGAAAGTATAAAAAAAATTACATGATTAATATAAAAAACAAAAAAATAAAAAAATCTTTCTTGGTTTCTAAAAATTTATCAAATTACATTGAAAATATATTGGCGTCAGTAAGCATAATTAGTAATTACTGTAGTATAAAAGATCTTAATCGTAATCTATTTTCAGGATTTTGTATTCCTGATAGTCGAGGATCATTAATTAATTTTAAAAGCGGTTCCAAAAAATTAACTCTTGTTGATGAAAGTTATAACTCAAATCCATTATCATTAAAATTTGCCCTTGAAAGATACGACTCTCTTTTTAAAAAAAAAAATAAAAAATTTCTATTAATAGGAAATATGCTTGAACTTGGGAAGTATTCAAAAAAATTACACATCAAAATTGCAAAATATATAAACAGATCAAAAATTAATAAAGCCTACTTTTATGGCAAACAAACTAAACACACATTCAACAAATTAAGACCACAAATTAAAGGAAAAATACTAAATAATAAAATGGATATACACAGGTTATTAAATAATGATTTACCCAAAAACAGTTTTTTAATGGTAAAAGGATCTAACTCAACTGGACTAAATAAAATAATTCAAAGTTTATAATGCTTTATAATTTTTTAACCAATTATTCAGATACCTACTCTTTCTTAAATTTTTTTGATTTTTTAACTGTAAGAACTGGCTTGGCTGTTATTACATCGATGATAATTGTTTTTTTAATTGGAGATAAGTTTATAAATTACTTTTCAACAAAAAAAATTACAAATCCAATTCGATCAGATGGGCCGGAGGATCATTTAATTAAGAAAATAGGAACACCAACAATGGGCGGAGTGTTAATTTTAATTGGTCTTTTCGGAGGAGTTTTTTTATGGTCTGATTTATTCAATCCTTACAATTGGTTATTAATTTTTATAACTTTTTCTTTTGGAATATTAGGTGCTTTCGATGACTATAAAAAAATTAAAAACAATAACTCTACTGGGATTTCATCAAAGTTGAAATTAATAATACAAATCATTATTAGTTTAATCTCTTTAATAATTTTATATAAGTACATAGAATCTGATTTAACTAACAATTTATATTTTCCTTTTTTTAAAAATTTAGTAATAAATCTTGGATGGTTTTTTATACCATTTTACTTGTTTGTAATTGTTGGTTCGTCTAATGCTGTAAATTTAACTGATGGTCTTGACGGATTGGCTACAGTACCTGTAATTTTAGTTGCAGGCTGTTTTGCATTTATAAGTTATGTAACGGGGAATATAATTTTTGCTGAATATTTATTAATTCCTTACATTGAGGGAGTAGGCGAGGTTGCTGTTTTTTGTGGAGCAATAATCGGAGCTTCAATAGGGTTTCTATGGTTTAATGCTCCTCCAGCCAAAATATTTATGGGCGATACTGGTTCTTTAGCTTTAGGTGGTTCTTTAGGAGCAATAGGTGTAGTTACTAAACATGAAATAGTTTTAGCTATCACAGGAGGGCTTTTTGTTTTAGAGGCTATTTCAGTGATTGTACAAGTTATTTCTTTTAAATTAACAGGAAAAAGAATATTTATGATGGCACCTATACATCATCACTTTGAAAAAAAGGGATGGCCAGAGTCTACAGTGGTTATAAGATTTTGGATTATTTCTCTAATTTTAGCAATGATTGGACTCGCAACATTAAAACTAAGATAATGTTCACCAAATCTTTTGAAAAAAAAAAAATATTAATTTATGGGCTTGGTCTATCAGGTAATTCGTGCCTAAAATATCTGAAGAAAAAAAATGATGTTAGAATTTTTGACGATAATTACTTGTTAAAAAATGAAAAAAATAAAAAAATATTCTTAAATAAAAATAAAATTTTTAAATCAAAATTTGATTACATTATATTAAGCCCAGGAATAGATGCTAAAAAATGTAATCTTCATAAATATTTATTAAAAAATAATGATAAAATAATTACTGAACTAGATATTTTTTATTTAGTGTATCCAAAAAATATAAAAATTACTTTTACAGGAACTAATGGTAAGTCCACAACCTGCAAGATGCTTTATGATATTTTTAGGTCAAAAAAACTGGATGTAAGGCTTGTTGGTAATATCGGAAACCCACCATTACAAGAAAAAAAAATAAAAAAAAATACTATCTTTATAGTGGAGGCATCATCTTACCAAATAGTTTACAATAAATATTTTAAAAGTGATTATGCAGCAATTTTGAATTTAAACGTGGATCACTTAGAGAGACATGAAAATTTAAATAAATACGCGAATGCTAAAATTAAGTTAATTTGCGATCAAGATAGAAATAAATATTCATTTATAGAAAAAGAAAGTAAAATTATAAATAAGCTTATATTAAATAAAAATATTAGATCTAAACTAATTAAAATAAATTATAACAAAGCAAATTTTTTTAAGCAAAAAATTAAGAACACCTATCTACTTGATAAAAATAATCTAAACAATATTCATTTTGTTTATAAGATATCTAAAATATTTAGAATATCAGATAATAGAATATTTAAATCACTTAATTTGTTTAAAGGGTTAAAATTTAGAAAAGAAATTGTTTATAATAAGTTCAACTTAATGATAATCAACGATTCAAAATCTACTAGTTTTTCCTCAACTGTTGGTCTTTTATCTTCTTATAGAAATATTTATTGGATAGTTGGCGGTTTATTTAAAAAAGGTGATAGATTTAATTTGAAAAAAAAATATTTAAAAAACATAAAAGCATACATTATAGGACTTAATAGAAAATATTTTGCCAATCAATTTAAAAATAAAATAAAATTTATATACCTAAAAAACATAGATAATGCAGTTTTAAGAATAAAAAATGATATTAAAAAGGACAAAAAAATAAAAACAATTTTATTCAGCCCGGCCGCTGCATCATTCGATCAATTCAAAAATTTTGAGCATCGAGGAAAATATTTTAATTTATCAATCAAAAGAGCAAATTTTTATGATAAGTAAAAATTTTTATGACAATTTTATTTATGATTGGTGGAAAAATTTAGATAAAGTAATATTTTTTTTATTTATATCATTAATTATTTTAGGTTTATTTTTCTCTTTAGTATCAACATCATTAATTGCATCTTCCAAGCTTGGTACAAATAATTATTATTTTTTTATAAGACATCTTATCTATATTTGTTTAGGTTTGATTTTAATCTTTTTTTTTTCTGCTTTAGAGGAAAAAGACGTATACAAAATAGGTGTTGTTATATTTATAATCTTTTTTTTATCTCTGTTATTAGTTCCATTTTTTGGTGTTGAAGTTAAAGGCTCAAAAAGATGGCTTGATTTTCCTATTATTCCAAGATTTCAACCTATAGAATTCTTAAAACCATTTCTAATAATTTTTTTGTCACTGATAATAGGCTCTAGATTTACATCTAATAATTACCTCAAATTCTTTTTAAGCACATTAATAGTTCTACCTGTTTTATTATTTTTAGTTCTACAACCGGATATAGGACAAACTTTATTGATTTCATTTGTGTGGTTAAGCCTTATTTTTGTATCAGGTATAAACCTATATTTATTAAATTTTTTAATATTATTTTCCTTATCAGCATTAACTTATTTAATTCTTTATTTACCAAAATTCTCGTATATCAAATATAGGATAGCAACCTTTTTTGATGTTACATCAAAAGGCAACTATCAATCACAAAAGGCAACCGAGGCTATTATCGATGGAGGTTTTTTTGGAAAGGGTATTGGGGAAGGTACATTAAATACCAGGGTCCCTGAAGCTCATACAGATTATGTAATATCAGTGATTTCTGAGGAATTTGGAGCATTATTAATAATATTTATTTTGTTAATTTTTTTAGTGCTAATTTTCAGAGTCTTTAAAAAAATCCCCTCTGAAAAAAATAATAGTAATAAACTTATTTTAATAGGCTCAATATTATTAATTATCTTTCAAGTTTTAATTCATATAGGTGTAAATATAAGATTATTACCAACAACGGGTATGACTTTACCTTTTTTAAGTTATGGAGGATCTTCTATTTTAAGTTCTTCAATTCTTGCGGGGTTAATACTAAACTTTACAAAAAGAAAGATCTAAACTTATGAAAAAAATAATAATTAGCACTGGAGGCACAGGCGGCCATGTTATACCAGCTCGAATATTATACGATTACTTATTAAACAAAAATCAAATTATTATTACCAGTGATAAGAGAGGAATAAAATATTTAAATAAAAAAAAATATAAGATTAAGCAAATAGATGTACCGAAAATAAAAAAAAACATAATAAGTTTTATACCATTTGTAGTTTCCTTTATTTTATCTATTTTAAAATCTTATTTATTTTTAGTTAAAAAAAAAATTAATATAATAATTTCAACAGGAGGCTATATGTCAGTACCTATTTGTATAGCAGCTAGGATTTTAAAAATAAAGATCTTTCTATTTGAGCCAAACTTAGTATTAGGTAGAGCAAATCTTTTTTTATTAAATTATTGTGATAAAATCTTTACATATAATAAGAAACTAAGAAATATGCCAAAAGAAATGAATAATAAAAATTTCGTAATAAAACCTTTAATAAGAAAAGATATTTTTTTATCTAAAAATAATAATAAAAAAAAATCAAAAATTTTTTCCATTTTAATAATCGGAGGAAGTCAAGGAGCAAGGAAATTTGACAATTTATTTAGCAAAGATTTAGTAAAACTTTCCTCAAAATTTAAAATTAAAATTTTTCATCAAACTAGTAATAAAAACTTAAATAAACTAAAAAAATTTTATAGTTCAAATTACGTAAATTGTGAAGTTTTTTCATATACTGAAACTTTATATAAAATTGTAAAACAATGTGATTTTGTAATAACGAGATCAGGAGCATCTACTATTAATGAACTATTATTTTTAGGCACACCATTTCTAGCAATACCCTTCCCCTTTGCCAAAGATGATCACCAATTTTTCAATGCAAACTATTATGTTAAAAAAAACCTGGGCTGGTTAATTAGAGAGGGTAATGTAAAAGAAAATTTTTTATATAAATTTGTAACAAATTTGATTAAAAATAAAAAATTAATACTTCAAAAAAAAAAGAATATGTATGAATTTCATAAAGATTATAATTGGTATGAAAATGCTAACAGCTTAAAAAATTTAATAAAAAATGAAAATTAATTTAGCTAAATCTGAAATAATACACTTTATTGGAATCGGTGGAATTGGTATGAGCGGATTAGCTTTGGTAATGATGGGCTTGGGTTTCAAAATTCAAGGTAGCGACAAGTCTTTTAATAAGAATATAGAAAGATTAAAAAAAAATCGTATTAATTTTTTTTTAGGACACGCGTCGTCAAATATTAAAAACGCAACTATTTTAGTTGTTTCCTCTGCTATCAAAAGTAATAACATAGAATTAAAGGAAGCAAAAAAAAAAGGATTACCAATTTACAAAAGAGGAGATATGTTAGCGCATATAACTTCTCTTAAAAAAAATATTGTTGTCTCCGGATCTCATGGCAAAACAACTACCACATCCTTGATTGCTTCTATTTTTGCTAAGGCCAAATTAGACCCAACAATTATAAATGGAGGGGTAATTAACTCATTGGAAAACTCTGCTAAACTTGGAAAAAGTGATTGGAGTATTTTAGAATCTGATGAGTCAGACGGTAGTTTTGTGAAAGTCCCATCAACTTACGCAGTTGTTACAAATATAGATAGAGAACATATGGACTATTACAAATCTTTAGATGACTTAAAAAAACACTTCATAAAATTTATGCTTAAGGTGCCATCTTTCGGTAAAACATTTATTTGTATAGATGATAAAAACAATAGAGATGTTTGCAGAATAAGCAAAATCAAAAATATACTTACATATGGTTTTAATAAAAATGCAAATTTTAAAATTAAAAATTGTTCTTTTAATAAAAACAAATCTTTTTTTGATGTTGAAATGAATTTACCAAATAAAAAAAAAAATATTTTAAAAAAATTTGAAATCCCATTAATTGGATATCACAATGTCAAAAATGCTACAGCAGCTATTGCGATTTCATATTTTATTGGCATTTCTGTAAATGTTTTAAAAAAAAGCTTAAAAAATTATAAAGGTGTGGAAAGAAGATTTAATAAAATCTTTAGTTATAATGGAGCCGATATTTATGATGATTATGCCCATCATCCTACAGAAATAAAAGAAGTAATAAGTAGTGTTAGAAATAGTTACAAAGAAAAAAAAATTACATGTATTTTTCAACCGCACCGAGTCTCTAGATTAAATGATTTAAAAAATGAGTTTTCCGAATCATTTAAAAATGCAAATTTTGTAATATTATGTCCTGTCTATAAAGCAGGTGAAAATATAAAATTAAATTTAGATTATTTTAAATTTGCAAATAAAATTGCACAAAAGTCTAAAGTACAAGTTTTCTTTATAAATAATCAATACGATTTAGCGAAGTTTTTAAAAAAATTTTTGAATATTCAAAATTTAGTCATAGGTATGGGAGCTGGCTCTATATCTGCTTGGATAAAAGAATTACCAAAATTGATGAAAAAATAATGTTAGAAGAATTAAATAATTTTTCAAAAAATATTAAAGGTAAAATAAGATTTAATTATTGTCTAAAAAATCATACTTGGCTTAATATTGGTGGGAAAGCGAAAATTTTTTTTGTTCCAGAAACATTAACAGAGCTTAGAGATTTTTTGTCCTATATCAAAAAAAAAGAATACGATTTTTCTATTATCGGAGCAGGTTCAAATCTTTTAATTTCAGAAAATATTGGAGACCGTATATTTATAAAATTAGGTAAGAATTTTAATAAATTGTCATTAACAAAAGATAATTTTATAATTGCCGGTTGTTCTATATTAGATAAAAAAGTATCAGACTTTGCATGTGATAATCAATTGAGCGGTTTGGAATTTATGTCTTGCATCCCTGGCTCTGTTGGAGGCGGTATTAGAATGAACTCTGGTTGTTTTGGCTCAGAGTTTAAAGATGTGCTATTATCAGTACAAGTAATGGACTTAGATGGTAGAGTTTATACAATTAAATCAAAAGATATTAAATTTGAATATAGAAAAACAAATCTACCAAAAAATTTAATTTTTTTAAGCGCATCCTTTAAAACTAAAAAAAAAAGAAGAATAGAAATTGAGGATTATGTTAATAAACTCAAAGAAAAAAAAGAAATTTCACAACCTTTAAAAGTTAAAACTGGCGGGAGTACATTTAAAAATCCTAAAGACCAGACTGAGAAAAAAGTGTGGGAACTTATTAAAGAAAGCGTAGATAATCAAATAAGTTTTGGCGACGCGAAAATATCTAATAAACATAGTAATTTTTTTATTAATTCCAAGAACGCTTCTTTTGAAAATATGAACAATTTAATAAATTATGTTAAAAAAAAAGTAAAAGATAAAACTGGTATATCTTTAGAGTTAGAGCTGGAAATTATTAATTGAAATGAAAAAAAAAATTTTAATTTTAGGCGGCGGATATTCTAAGGAACACGAGATTAGCCTTAAAAGTGCAAAAGCTGTTCTAAAATCAATTAAAGATATTCATAAAGTTAAATTTTGCGATCCACGCCTTAATTTGTTTAAAACGATAAAAAATTTTAAACCAGATGTAGTTTTTAATGCTTTACACGGTAGATTTGGTGAAGATGGATATATCCAATCAATTTTAGAAACATTAAACCTCAGGTATACTCACTCAGGTGTCACTTCATCTATGTCGGCTATGGATAAAGAGATTTCTAAAAAAATTTTTATAAAAAATAAAATATTAACTCCAAAATACATAATAATAAAAAATGAATTAAAAAGCATTAATTATAAAAAAATAAAGAGTTATTTGAATTATCCAGTTGTTATCAAACCAATTAACGAGGGATCAAGTTTGGACGTATATATATGTGATAACAAGTTATCTCTATCTTTAAATTTAAAAAAAATGAAAAATTATAAAGAAATACTTATTGAAAAGTATATCGCTGGTAGAGAAATTCAGGTAGCTATAATGGGTAAAAAAAAGTTGGGAGCAATAGAGCTAATACCAAAAAGAAAGTTTTATGATTATAATGCGAAATACAATGCTAATGCTAAAACAAAGCATGTAATTCCAGTGAACTTAAGTAAAAAAAATTATGAAAAAGTTAATAATATTGCATTGAAAGCACATAAGTTATTAAATTGCAGGGGTATTACAAGATCTGACTTCAGGTTCTATAATAATAAATTTTATTTGTTAGAACTTAATACTCAGCCAGGTATGACTAATTTGTCATTAGTTCCTGAGATAGCAGCGCATAAAGGTATAAACTTTAATTCATTAATTAATTGGATGATAAAAGATGCATCTAAAAATAGGTAGAAAATTTAATTTTTTTTTTTATAGCGCTATATTAATAATTTTAACTTCAATTAATAATTATAATCTCAGGGATAATAACATCTTTAGAATTGAGGTCCTTGAGATTAGTGGTTTTTCAGAAAAAAAAAATGAAATAATTAAAGACGATATTAAAGACCTACTTAAAAAAAATATTTTTTTTTTAGAAAAAGATTACTTTTTAAAACTAATTAATAGAAATGATACTAAAAAATTAAATATCAAAAAGATTTATCCAAATAAATTAATGATCGATTTTATTCCAGCAAAACCCTTATGCATAATTTTGATCAATAATAACAAGATAATTTTGGGAGATAATAAAAAAAAATTGAATATAGATATTACAGAAAATAATTTACCAATTATATTAGGCTCTAGTAATATTGATGAAATTTTTGAAGTATTAAATTTATTAAAGACATCAAAAATGGAATACTCTAAAATATATAGTGTTGAGTTTTTTAAAAGTGGTAGATTTGATATTAATTTAAAAAATGGAGTATTGTTAAAATTCCCATTTAAATATTCACTAGATATTATTAATTATGCTAGCAATTTATTGAAAAATAAAAATTTTATTAACTCTAAAATTATTGATTTAAGAGTTGAAAATAAAATAATAAAATATGAGTAATTCTGATAATAAAGATTTCTATTTTGGTATTTCAGACAGTAAAATTTATATTTGTTATTTTGAGACTAAAAAAAACCTTATAAAAAGCTATGTCGATTTTGAGATACCCGATAATTTAAACAATAATTTAAATTTTAAAATAATTTCAAATTTACTAAAACTTAATATAAGAAAATTAGAAAAAGAATTAGGTTTTTTTTTAAATAAAGGAAACGTATCAATTAAGTCCAAAACTTACGAAAGAATTTTATTTAGTATTAGATATATGTTTGATGAAAAAAAACTTGATGAGAAAGCAATAGCCAATATAGTACAAAGTGAGGTTCAATATTTTAGAACTTTAGATGAACGGTTATCCATAATTCACCTTGTAATTAATAAATATATTATTGATGATAAAGTATTTAACTATTTACCAACTAATATGAAATTCAAGAAAATTATCTTAGAGATAGAGTTTATATGTTTAAGTAAAAAATTAATAGCAAAAGTTAGAAATTTATTCAAGGAATGTAAAATCGATATAAACAAAATTGTTTCGTTTGATTATGCAAAAAAATTTTTAGAATCTGAAGAAGACCCAACCATGTGTTTATCTGCAAATAAAATAATTGGTGGCGCCAATAGTTTGGAGATAAGAATTCAAAAAGACACCCCCAAAAAGAAAAGCTTATTTGATACAATATTTAACTTTTTTGACTGATTTTCTGTATTCTTTTGTAATAATACTTGTTTTTTCTTCTCAAAATTAAAGATCTATAACTCTGTAATGTCAGTTTTAAATCAAAAAACTATTAATAGTTCTTTAAAATTTGAAGGTATAGGTCTTCACACTGGTAAAAAAGTTGTTATGAGCCTATTCCCAGCCCCACCAAATACTGGGATAATTTTTAAAAGGACAGACTTAAAAATAAATAATTTAATTTATCCAAACGTATTTAATGTTTCTAGTGCTTCTTATTGTACCAAACTAACAAACGAATACGGAGTAACTGTTTCAACAGTTGAGCACCTTATGGCTGCACTTTCCGGTTTAGGAATAGATAATCTTTTAATCGATTTAAATTCAGAAGAGGTTCCAATCATGGATGGTTCTGCCAAAGATTTTGTTGAAAATATTCAAAGAATAGGATTTAAAGTTAGTGATCAACCCATTAGAATTATAAAAATTGAAAGAAAAGTTACTTACTCAAATGGAGAAAAGTTTATAAGTTTCGAGCCAAATAAAATCAGCTTAGAAATTGATTTTGAAATTAAATATAAACAAAACTCAATACTTAATCAGAGAAATGTTAAAAATATTTATATGGATGATTTGACAGAAATGTACGAGTCAAGAACGTTTTGTTTGTTTGAAGACGTAGAAAAACTGAAACAGATGGGTTTAGCCCAAGGCGGCAGTTTAGAAAACGCGATTGTTTTAAAAGGGAATGAAATACTGAATAAGGAAAAATTGAGAAATGAAAATGAGTTTGTAAATCACAAAATCTTAGATTGCTTAGGTGATATTTATTTAGCTGGATATAAGATGGTGGGCAAGATTACATCTAGTCAAGGCGGTCACAATGTTACGAATCAAGGTTTAAGAGATTTATTAAGCAATAATAAGAATTTTTCAATAATTGAAGTAAAAGAAAAAAATATACCACATTCATTTTTAGTTAATAATCCTCTAAAATCATCAGCATAAACATTTAAGCTTTTAAATATATCTGCTAATAATTTAAAAAATGAAAATTCTAAATAACTTATTTATCATTTCAATTATCTTTTTGATGGTTTCTTGCTCTAAAGATGACAAAGTTTCTATTGTAAAAGAAAAAAATATAGAAGCTCAAATGATAGAAGCTTTTGAAGAAGGTTATGAAGAATTAGAAAATGGAGATGTATTATTTGCTGCAAAAAAATTTAATGAGGCTGAACTTTTATATCCACAATCAGAGTGGGCACCTAAAGCAGCATTAATGGCAGCTTACGCATATTATTCTCAAGACTATTATTATGACGCTGAGTATGAACTTAATAGATTTTTAAAAGTTTATCCAAATGAGAAAAATGTACCATATGCTCATTATTTGTTAGGAATGGTTTATTATGAAAAAATTGTTGATGAAAAAAAAGATCTTAGGCCATTAGTAATGGCTGAAGAAAAATTTAAATTTATAGAAAAAAATTACCCCAATACTGACTTTGCTTTAGACTCTTCTTACAAACTAGATTTGATTAATGATTATCTTGCCTCTAAAGAAATGTATATAGGTGTTCATTATATGAAAAAAAAAAAATGGATTGCAGCAATAAACCGTTTTAAAAATGTTGTTAATAATTACGACGAGACATCTTTTATTGATGAGGCCCTTCATAGATTAGTTGAATTACATTATAAGTTAGGTTTAATAGAAGAGTCCCAAAAATATGCATCATTATTGGGTTACAACTATCAATCAAGCCAATGGTACTCAAAAAGTTATAAAATTTTCAATGAGAATTATAAGTCTAAGCTAGAAATAAAAAAAGAAAAAGAGGGAATTTTCCAAAAATTTAAAAAACTTCTTTATTAATTAAATGAAAAGTTTGTTATCTAAAGAATATAAAAAAAAATTAGCTTTATTAGAAAAATATAATAAACATTACTATCAAAATCAAAAACCCTTAGTTTCAGACAAAATATATGACGAGCTTAAAAATGAAATTTTGGGAATAGAAAAAAAATATGGATTTTCTAATTTAAAATCACCTAGTGTTAAAGTTGGGTATCAGCCATCAAAAAAATTTGAGAAATATAAACATAAAGTGAAAATGTTATCGCTGTCTAATGCATTTAGCCAGGAAGACTTAATTAATTTTCAAAAAAAAAATATTAATTTTTTAGCCTTAGATAAAAATTATGAATTTGAATATAGCGTTGAACCTAAAATAGATGGTATTTCAGCCTCACTTATTTACAAGAATGGGAAACTAATAAGAGGTTTGTCAAGAGGCGATGGTGAAGTAGGCGAAGATATAACCGAAAATTTAAAAACAATTAGAGATATTCCATTAAATGTTTCTCATCCAGATTTTCCTCAAGAAATTGATATAAGGGGCGAGGTCTTTATAGAAACTGATGATTTTAAAAAAATCGAAAAAGATTTTGCAAATCCACGAAATGCAGCTTCAGGATCATTAAGGCAAAAAGATCCAGAGAAAACTAAATTAATACCATTAAAATTTATTGCTTATACTTTTGGCTTTAGCTCAGGCATGAAAATAAAAAAACAAAGTGATTTTATAAAAGATCTTGATAAATGGAATTTCAAAACTTCTGAATTAAATAAAACAATTAAGGGAGTTGATAATTTAGTTAAGTACCATTTTGGTATTGAAAAAAAGAGATTTAATTTAAAATATGATATCGATGGTATTGTGTATAAAGTTAACGATTTTAGCTTGCAAAAAAGATTAGGTTTTATGGCTACAGCACCCAGATGGGCTGTTGCACACAAATTTTCTGCTAATTATTCAATCACTAAAATTATGGACATCGATATTCAAGTTGGAAGAACTGGTGCATTAACACCTGTTGCGAAAGTCAAACCTGTTAACATAGGTGGCGTAATGGTTTCGAATGCAACTTTACATAATGAAGATGAAATAATAAGAAAAGATATTAGAATTGGTGATACTGTTAAAATTGAGAGAGCTGGAGATGTTATACCACATGTAATATCGGTAGACAAAAAATTAAGATCCCCAGATTCAAAGAAATATATATTTCCAAATAAATGTCCTTCATGTGGATCTAAAACTATTAAAGATTATAATTCTGTTACAAAAAAAATTGATGCAGTTAGAAGGTGTAGCAATGAGGGTTTTGGATGCGAAAAGATATCTATTGAAAAATTAAAACATTTTGTTTCAAAAGATGCATTAAATATTGAAGGACTTGGAAAAAAAGTAATTGAAAAGTTTTGGAATTTAAAATTTATAAAACTCCCTGATGATATATTTAATTTAAATTTTGAAAAAATTTCTAGACTAGAGGGCTGGGGTTCTCAATCAGCAGAAAATCTAAAAAATTCAATTAATAAATCAAAAAAATTAAAATTAGACAGATTTATTTACTCTCTTGGTATTAGACACATAGGCCAAGAAAATGCAAAGTTGATATCTGAATTCTTAGGCAATTATGCCGGTTTTATAAAATTAAAACACCAAAAAAATATTGAGGATTTATCAAATATTGATGGCATTGGAGAAACACAAATTGCCTCTTTAAAAAATTTTTTTAAAAATGATCTAAACTTAAAAGTTATTTCATCTTTAAGTAAAATATTAATTATTGAAAAAAATATTATTAAGAAAAAAGGGGGTGTATTTTCTAACAAAATATTAATGTTCACTGGAAAATTAAAAAATATTAGTAGAGCAGAGGCAAAATCGATAGTTGAGGGTAATGGCGGAAAAATAGTAAGCAATGTATCAAAAAACCTCAATTTTTTAATTGCGGGAGAGAAACCTACTTCAAGAAAGATAAAACTAGCTAATGACTTAAAAATTAAAGTTTTAAGTCAAGATGAATTTAAAAAAATTTTAAAATTGTGAAAGTAACCAAAATTTTTCTTCATAATTTAAATATTTTTGTAATTTTTCATAAATTTCTAGATTATAGTTTAGTAAATAATTTTTTTCCATTTTATTCAAAAGTTTATAATTTATTAAATCTTTTTCGATAGGAACCATTGTTAAATTTTTAAAAAAAACTTTATTTTTCATTTTATTTACATAAATTAAATTTTCTATTCTAATACCATAACTTCCTTCCTTATAGTAACCAGGTTCATTACTTAATACTTGCCCTGGTTCAATTCTTTTTTTATAACCACGAGATATGGCAATTGGACCCTCATGAACATTCAAAAAAAATCCAACGCCATGGCCTGTGCCATGCGGATAATCTAATTTTTTTTTATTTAAATATTTTCTTGCTAGTTTATCTAGCTTGCTTGCATCTTTAATCTTATTTAAGTTTGCTTCTTTCACAGCCACGTGGCCCTTTAAAACTCTTGTAAATACATTTTTGATTTTTTGTGGTTGTTTTTTTAAGCAGATTGTTCTTGTAACATCAGTTGTTCCATATTTATATTGACCACCTGAGTCACATAGGTAAATATCATCTTTTTTTATTGTTCTATTAGACTTTTTAGTTGCTCTGTAATGTATAATGGCACCATTTGGACCTGATGCTGAAATGGTTTTAAAACTTGAATTTAAATATTTTTTGTTCTTTTTTCTAAAATACTCTAGTTTTTTTTCAGCTTTTAATTCTGTTAATCTGCTCTTACATTTTTTAAACCAATTTAAAAATTTAATAACTGCAACCCCATCCAAAATATGAGAATTTTCAATATTTTTAATTTCTATTTCATTCTTAATCGATTTAAAATTATAAATAGGGTCATTTCTTTGTGAAATTTTTGCTCTACTTTTTAAAATATTTTCATATGCAATAGAGCAACTTAACTTATCAATTATAATTTTTTTTGCTTTAAGGTTGTATAAGATATAATTGGTTTTACTTTCATCTAATATTTTAATTTTTCGAAAATTTTTATCCTTTATTATATTGAGCGTCTTGCTTTTATCACTGAATAAAAAAATATTACCGTTTTTATTAATAAGAGCTCTACAATTAGGTAAAGGACTATGAGGGTTATCTTTTCCTCTTATGTTGAATATCCAAGCTACATTTTCAGGCGCAGTTATAAAAAGATAGTCGGATTGATCTTTTTTTAGAAATGTTAAGACTTTATTAATTTTATTTTTGGAACTTTCTCCAATAATATTTTTATTTAATAAGTAAAATTTAGAATTCTTTTTATCAATTTTTTTTAAATTAATAAGTTCATTATAAACAGGTTTTAAATGAAAATTATTTTTAAAATATCTAAATAAATTTAAACTATTGAAACAGTACGGATCATAACCAATTATGAGTTTTTTTTTGATTATTTTCCATGGTGGTTTTTTATGAATTTCAATTATCTTAAATAGTTTACCAGATTGTAAATTAGCCTGAATAGTATATCTTCCATCAACAAACAAATAATTAATTTTATGCAGAACAAGAGCTAATCCTGCTGATCCATCAAAATTGGATATAAACTTTAATTTATCTGGATACGAATATTCACCAAAATATTCATCATTTTTAGGAATAATATAACCATCAATATTATTTTCTGCAAATTTCTGTCTTAATTTTTTAATTCTTACCGAAGTCATTTTAATCTTTTTTGGTATCTTATCCACCCGGGACTTCTGTAAACATTATCCTCATTTCCTAAATCTTGGTTAAATTCAAAAAATTCTTCTTCTTCCTTTTCAAAATTATTGATTTTTTTTACGTACTCTTCTGGCAATTCCTCAACAAATCTTGATGAAATACTATCTATCCAATCTCCTTGATAAAATCTGTTTAAAGAAAAAGATATGTATGCTTCATATTTCGCTCTTGTTATACCAACGTAGGCTAGTCTTCTTTCTTCCTCAAGACCTTTTTGACCTTTTTCATCAATTGATTTTTGATGAGGAAATAAGCCTTCCTCCCATCCTGGTAGAAAAACTACATCAAACTCTAGACCTTTTGATGCGTGCATAGTCATCAAATTAACTTTCTCTCCATCCCAATCATTATCGATTGAAGTAGCAAGAGAAACGTGTTCTAGAAAGCTTTCAAGATTATCAAATTCTTTCATCGCACTTAATAATTCTTTAATATTTTCAAGTTTATTTTCATTTTCTAGATCTTTCTTATTTTTAAGTAATAAAGAATAACCTGATTCATCTAAAATAATTTGTAATAGTTTTACATGATCAACTTTTTTAATAAAATAATCGTTCCTCCATTTCTCTAAAAAGTTTAAAAAACTGGATAAACCAATTTTTGCTTTTGGTTTTATTTTATTTAATTCGATCATTTTTTTTGCGCTTTTTTCAAGAGGTAGATTATTTATTTTTGAATATTCACTTATAATTTTAAAAGATGTGTCACCAACGTATCTCTTTGGAACATTTACTATTCTCTCGAATGCCAGATCATCTTTATTTTGATGAACAATTCTTAGATAAGCTATACAATCTTTAATCTCAGCACGTTCATAAAATTTTATACCGCCCAATATTCTATAGGGTAAACCTATTTTTAAAAATCTTTCCTCAAACTCCCTTGTTTGAAAAATTGCTCTAACTAATATTGCAATATTATTTAATTTATACTTTTTTGATATTTGGTTCTCTAAAATTTTTGAAACACCTATGGCCTCATCTTTACCGTTTCTGAAACAATTCAAATTAATCAATTCACCCTTGCTTTGATTTGAATTTAATCTTTTTCCTAGTCTATTCTCGTTGTTAGAAATTAATCCTGATGCAACATTAAGTATATTTTGAGTAGATCTGTAATTTTCTTCAAGTCTGACAATTTTAGTATCTACATACTTTTTATCGAATTCTAAAAAATTTTTTATTTCCGCTCCTCTCCAACTATAAATAGATTGGTCATCATCGCCAACACAACATATGTTATTATGCATTTTAGTTAAAATATTTAACCATTTGTTTTGTATAAAGTTTGTATCCTGATACTCATCTACC
>CACIJY010000012.1 GCA_902587095.1 uncultured Pelagibacteraceae bacterium | reverse complement strand
TGTAATGTCTGTTGATTTTGCATCATTAACATTTTCAGCTCTTTGTATTGATTTTGACCTGCAATAATAAAGGCTTTTTAGACCTTTTTTCCATGCTTGAAAATGTATTTGATGTAAGTCTTTCTTATGGACATCAGCAGGTAAAAATAAGTTAATAGATTGTGCTTGTGATATATGCGGAGTTCTATCTGCACTTAAATCTACAAGCCATCTTTGATCTAATTCAAATGCGGTTTTAAATACATCTTTCTCTTCTTTGGTTAAAAATTCTAAATGAGAAACTGAACCTTGATTTGTTGTAATGCTTGACCAAGTTTCATCGTTATCTTTTCCATGTTTGTCTAACAATTTTTTTAAATACTTATTTCTAACATTAAAAGATCCAGAAAGAGTTTTATGAGTATAACTATTTGCAGCTATTGGTTCAACTCCAGGAGATGTTCCGCCACATATAATTGATATAGATGCAGTTGGAGCAATTGCTGTTTTATTTGAAAATCTTTCTTTAAAACCATATTCTTCAGCATCCGGACAAGAGCCTCTCTCTTCAGCTAAATCTTTTGAAGATTTGTCTACTTTATTTTGGATGTTTTCGAATATTTTCTTGTTCCAAACTTTGCTCATTACAGATTCTAGAGGTATCATTTTTTTTTGAAAATATGAGTGAAGACCCATAACACCTAACCCTACACTTCTTTCTTTTGTTGCGGAATATACTGCGTCACTAAATTCTTTAGGAGCATTTTTTATAAAATCGCTCAAAACATTATCTAAAAATCTCATCACATCATCTACAAATTTATCATCGTCTTTCCATTCATCATATTTTTCGACATTCAATGACGATAAACAGCAAACTGCTGTTCTGTCTCTACCCTCTTTATCAATACCTGTTGGTAAAGTTATTTCGCTACAAAGATTAGAGGTCTTAACTGTTAATCCAGCTAATTTATGATGTTGAGGTATTTGTCTATTAACAGTATCAATATAAATTATGTATGGCTCGCCTGTTTCAATTCTTGCTGTCAATAATCTTATCCATAAATTTCTAGCTGACACAGTTTGTTGAACTGCTCCATCTTTAGGGCTTTTTAATGCCCATTGTTCGTCAAGTTCAACAGCTCTCATGAATGCATCTGACACAAGTACTCCATGATGCAAATTAAGTGATTTTCTATTTGGATCTCCTCCAGTTGGTCTTCTCATTTCTATAAATTCCTCAATTTCAGGATGATCAATTGGTAAGTAACATGCCGCTGAACCTCTTCTTAACGAACCCTGGCTTATAGCCATTGTAAGAGAGTCCATAACTTTTATGAATGGAATAATTCCTGATGTTTTGCCTACTCTACCAATTTTTTCACCTATAGATCTTAAGTTTCCCCAATAACTTCCAATTCCACCACCTCTTGCTGCTAACCAAACGTTTTCGCTCCAAAGTCCAAGGATACCTTGTAAGCTATCATTTGCTTCGTTTAGGAAACAGGAAATTGGCAAACCTCTTGTGGTACCACCATTTGACAAAACTGGTGTTGCTGGCATGAACCATAGATTACTGATATAATTATATAGTCTTTGTGCATGTAAATTGTCGTCTGCATAGTGACTAGCAACTCTTGCAAATAAGTCTTGAAATGACTCGTTCTCACCTAAATATCTATCGTTTAATGTTGCTTTACCGAAATCTGTTAAATTATCATCTCTAGTTCTATCTATTTTAATCGTGATACCCTTAGAATTTTGAAATAGTTCTGTGTTATCATTTAAAGAGAAAAGGTCTGGACCTTTGTTCTTATCCTTTATTTCAATCCTTGGTTTAAAATCAGAGACAGCTTTCTTAATAGCCTGAGACAAAACTTTGTTCATTTAACTCCCTTTTATAGTACTTTTTAGTAAAAACAACTATATGTTGTGTGTAAGATCTTTAAATACACTATATAAATTAAAAATCAATAGAACATTTATAGAACATTAAAAAAAATTTTCAACTAAAAAATTACATTTGTTAGCAAATTAAAGTAAGCCTTACCATAATATTGAGGCAATTTACCTAGAATTTAAAATAATTGATGAGAATCTTTGACTGCACAACTTTCTATTCAGAGCATTTAATGATGGATATTCGATTCCATGTATTAAACGATTTTGTAGATAAATTCATTGTATGCGAATCTACTTATTCACATAGTGGTAAAAAAAAAAAATTAAATTTTAATATTAACAATTATCAAAAATTTAAAGATAAAATTTCATATATTGTAATTGACAAAGAACCGCCGAATATTATTGGTGACAAAAATGGATTAGCAGAGCCGTATGAAAAAAGAAGTGATAGTTTAAAAAGGATAGAACTTTCATATGATTATATGATTAAAGCTTTATCTGATGTTAATGAAAATGATCTAATTATATTAAGTGATAATGATGAAATACCTAATTTAAATTCGAAACAATTTAAAAATTCAAAAAAAGATATATTAATTTTCAAACAATTATTTTTTTACTATAAATTCAATCTTCAATATGACTTAATTCCATGGTTTGGATCAAAAGCAGCTAAGAAAAAAAAATTAATTTCAATGTCGTGGCTAAGAAATTTAAAAAATAAACAATATCCTTTTTGGAGGTTAGACACTTTTTTTTCTAATAATAGATATATTAATCTTGAGATAATAAATGATGGTGGTTGGCATTTTACAAACCTTATGACTGCTGAGAAAATGTATGAAAAATATTCTAATTTTGGTCATCACGATGAATTTCAATTAAGTGGTTTAACAATAGAGGACCTACAAAAAAAAATTGATAACAAAGAAATGTTTTTCAATCACTTTGTTGATAAAGAAAAATATAAAGAAAGATGGCATTTTGATTACAAATTAAAAAAAATTAGCGATGATAAACTACCTGAATATTTGCAATCCAGTGAAATTCGTTCAAAACTTAAACAATGGTTTGATTAATTAAATGATTAAGTGGGGAATAATTGGTCTTGGAAATATGGGTCAGAAATTTGCTAACGCAATTAAAGAAACTAGTAACTCAAAAATAATTAGCGTAGCAAGCCTAGATAAAAATAAAACGAAAAATTTTAAGAATAATTACAAATCGAATGAAGTGACAGTTTATAATAATTATGATGAAATTATTAAAGATAAAAACATAAACGCTGTATATATAGCAACTCTTAACAATACACATTTTAATTTAATTAAAAAATGTACACAATATGGAAAAAATATTTTATGTGAAAAACCATTCACATTAAATTATGATGAGGGTAGAGAAGTTTATGATTATGTATTAAAGAATAATGTAATTTTTTATGAAGGTTTCGCTTATAGATCTCATCCACAAACTAAAATTATTCAAGAAATAGTTGAAAATAATGAATTGGGGGAAATAACAAATTTTCAATCAAGTTTCGGTTTTAAGGTAAATAAAATAAGACCAGATTCTAGGCTTTTCAATAAAAATTTAGGGGGAGGTGCAATATTAGATATAGGTTGTTATCCTTTAAGTATTCTAAATTTATTTTATAAAGATTCAAATAGTTATAAATTTTTAAATACCAAAGGAAACTTCACACATACTAATGTTGACGACTTCGCAGAAGCAGAAATTGAAATTAATAAAAAAATTAGATGCCAAATTAAAGTAAGTTTTAAAGAAAATTATAAAAACAGGACAATTATAGAAGGACGAAAAGGTAAATTAATTATCAACAGTCCATGGTTACCTGAAAAACAAACTAACTTAGAAATATCACAGGGAAACTCTTACTATAAAAAAATAGTTAAATCTGATCTAACATTATATGCAAATCAGATAGAAAAGGTTTCTCATAATTTTGAAAAAAACATAAAAGATGATAAATTTTTAGTAAATATCCAGAATTCTTTAGCTATAATGAAAAACATGTCAATTTGGTCAAAACTAATAAAAAAATAAACTATGTCTGATAGAATTTTAATAGATGAATTCGGTTTTCGAGAATACGATGCAAGGTGGCTATTTCCAGATAGTATAAATGAGCCTGGTATAGAAGCAGTAGGTAAAGGTTTTGGTACTCAAGTAGTTAATAAAGTAAAAAATCCCACAGTAATAGTTGGTCATGATTATAGGTCTTATAGTGAAAATGTTAAAAAAAACTTCGTAAAAGGATTATTGTCTACTGGATGTAATGTTAAGGATATTGGTTTGTGTTTATCACCTACAGTTTATTTATCTCAGTTCAAACTAAATTCTGATGCGGTTGCTATGATAACTGCTAGTCATAATGAAAATGGTTGGACAGGTATCAAAATGGGAATTGAAAAGGGTCTTACCCACTGTAAAGATGAAATGTCTGAACTTAAAGATATTGTATTAAATCAAAAATTTATAAAAGGAGTGGGAAAGTTTGAGGAAGTTAAAGAATTTAATGAAGTGTATATTAAAGAACTTTCTAAAACTAAATTAAAAAAAAAATTAAAAGTTGTCGCTGCTTGTGGTAATGGAACGGCTGGTATATTTGCTCCAGATATTTTAAGAGGTATTGGATGTGAGGTGATAGAACTAGATTGTAATTTAGATTACACTTTTCCTAGATACAATCCAAATCCAGAAGATATGGAAATGCTCCATGAAATTGCAAAATGTGTAAAACAAAATAATGCAGATGTGGGTTTTGGTTTTGATGGTGATGGAGATAGAGTTGGGGTTATAGATAATACTGGTAACGAAATTTTCGCAGACAAAATTGGATTATTAATTGCAAGAAATATTTCAAATCAACATAAAAACTCAAAATTTGTAGTTGATGTAAAATCAACTGGTTTATTTATGAATGATGAGATTTTAAATAAAAATAATTGTAAGACAATATATTGGAAAACTGGTCATTCATATATAAAAAGAAAAGTAAATGAAGATAAAGCGATTGCTGGTTTTGAAAAGAGTGGACATTTCTTTTTTAATCAACCACTTGGTTATGGTTTTGATGATGGCATCAACTCTGCTATTCAGGTTTGTAATCTTTTAGACAATCAAACTGAAAAGTTGGATGTTTTAATAAAAAGTTTGCCTAAAACCTTTCAAAGTCCAACAATGGGTCCTTTTTGTAAAGATGAAGAAAAATATGGAGTCATTGACGAGATGATTGATAAAATTAGTAAACTAAAAGACAATGAATTTAAAATTAAAGGATTGAAAATTAACAATATACTTACAGTCAATGGCATTAGATTTTCATTAGAAGATGGATCTTGGGGATTGATCAGAGCCTCTTCAAATAAGCCCTCTTTAGTTGTAGTTACCGAAAGCCCCACATCTGATGAATTAAAAAAAGAGATCTTTTATTTTATTGATAAGTTATTGCAAGAAACAGGGAAAATTGGTGAATACGATCAAAAGATTAATTAAATATTAAAATACCTGTATATAAAAATTGTTCCCACAGCATAAAGAAAAACTCCAAAAAGTCTTTGAGCTTTAATTTTGTTCATTTTATAAACTGTATTTGCTCCAAATCTTGCCATAAAAGTTGTGATTGGGACAAATAATAAAAAAGCTGGGACATTAACAAATCCAATACTAAAAGGTAAATTTGCACCAAAGTAAAAACCTGAAATCAAAAAACCAACTGAACCGGTTATAGATATAAATAATCCTATTGTTGCGGCACTCCCTATGCATTTACTTATTGGATAACCTAAGTATCGAAGTAACGGAACATTCATCATAGCACCAGTAATACCCATGGGTGCAGATATAAATCCTGACATTAAACCAAAGATAGCTTTGGGATAAAATGCTCTATTTACACTAACTCTCTTAACTTGTTCGTTCGCAAGCATCAAGTATGCTCCAAAAACATAAACAACTACTGAAAAAAAAAGAACAAGACTTTTTGTACTCATATATGCAGCAAAAATTGTTCCCATAAGAACACCTAAAACAACAAATAAGCCAAAGGTTTTTACCACATTTATATCAACCAATTTATTTTTATAATGGGTAAAGACAGAAGCTGAAGATGTGAATATTGTAATCGTAAAAGCTGTACCAACTGTTAAATGCATTAAAAAATCTTTTTCAATATTTAATGTTTCAAATATAAAAAAAAGACATGGAACAGAAATCAAACCACCACCTATTCCAAATAATCCAGCAAAGAAACCAACTGCAGTTGCTGCAAAAACTATAAGTAAAATAAAATACCAGTATTCGTTTATTAAAATTGATAACGACAAAGAAACCTTGTTAGTTAATTTATATTAAAATATTCAACGAAGGACCTAACAGAAACTAACAACAAAAAACAGCCAAATATTTTGCTTAATAACTTTTTATTAATTTTGTAAACAACTTTGGCTCCAATTCGGGCCATTACCATTGTTACAGGTACAAATACAAGAAAACCTAATAAATTAATGTAACCAAAACTGAATGGTGATTTTACATTATTAATTATTTCTCCACCTGTTATCATTGTGATTGAACCAGTCAAAGCTATTAAAAAACCAACTGCTGCAGCCGTCCCAATAGACTTTCTAATGTCATATCCAAAGGTTCGCATAAATGGTACCATTAAAGAGCCTCCACCAATACCTAAGGGGACCGAAATAAATCCTATCAATATCCCCGAAATTTTTTTTATTAATTCTGAGATTTTTTTTGGTTTATCCATTAGTTGTTCTCTTAAAAAAATAAAAAATAGACCAACACAAAATGAAAATATTGCGAAAAATAAAACTAATGCAGGTGTTTTTAAACTTACAGCCAAGAAAGTTCCACAAAGAACACCTAAAACTATAAAAATTCCAAAAGACTTTACCATATTAAAATCAACTGCATCATGTTCCATATGTGTTTTTGTAGAAATAATTGAAGTAGGTATAATTATTGCAAGAGAAGTACCAACTGATAAATGCATTCTTGTCACTAAATCAAAATCTAAAACAGTAAAAGCATAGTATAAAGCTGGTACCATTATGATACCACCTCCCACTCCTAGTAAACCAGCCATAAAACCTGCTACAGCTGCTGCAATACCAAGAACAGTTAATAAATTTATTATCTCACTTAAATTAAGATTTTCCATTAGGTATTAACCTGATTTGCTTTTTCATTATTTTGGACGATCGTCATTATATGTTTTGCTTTTTGAAAATCAGAATCTCTTGCCATCATATTATCACTTAAGTATCTTTTCCAATCTTTAGAACCGGGTTGCCCATGGTACAATCCAACTGTGTGTCTCATAACATGATTTACTTTTGTTCCTACTTTTACTTCCTCTTCTAAATATTTTAAAATATCTTTAGCTATATCTTCTCTAGACGGGACAGTATTATTACTAAATATTTCTTTTTCGATCTCAGATAAAAAATATGGATTTTGGTAAATTGCTCTACCTATCATAACACCATCACATATTTCTAAATGCTTTTTTATATCTTCAGTGTTTGTAATCCCACCGTTGATGACAACTTCTAAATCAGGGTTTTCTTTTTTAATCTCATAAACTCTCTCATAATTTAATTTTGGTATTGAAAGGTTTTGCTTTGGTGTAAGACCTTTTAAAATTGCTTTTCTTGCATGCAATATAATTGTTTTGCAACCTGCTTCTTTGATTTTGTTTACAAATTTATTTAGATAATCAAAATCTTCAATATCATCAACACCAATTCTTGTTTTTGCAGTTACGGGAATATTGCAAGCATTCACCATTTCACTCAAACATTCTGCAACTAGATCAGGCTCTTTCATTAAACAGGCTCCAAAAGAGTTTTTTTGAACTTTTTTACTAGGGCACCCTAGATTTAAGTTAATTTCTTTATAACTGTATTCCTCAGCCAATTTAGCAACTTGTGCAAGCTCTTTTTTATCTGAGCCGCCTACTTGAAGTGCAACAGGCTGTTCCTCATTTCTAAATCCTAAAATTTTTTCTCTATCACCATGTATGGCTGACTTTGTTGCAACCATTTCTGAATAAAGCATAACGTTTTTGCTGATTAGCCTTAAAAAAAACCTATCATGACGATCTGTACAATCCATCATGGGTGCAACTGATATTTTGCGGTTAATTTTTTTATTAGTATGCAAGAGCTTTTCCCATTAATTTGTCAGGTAACCAAGTTACTATTTCTGGGAAAATACACAATATTATTATACAGATAACCATCATTATCATAAAAGGAATTGAGCCTTTTAATATTTCAGAAAGACTAACATCAGGAGTAATCCCTTTTATAATATATAAATTTAAACCAACGGGGGGAGTAATTAAACCAATCTCCATATTTATTGTAAAGACAATTGCAAACCAATAAGGATCAAAACCAAATTGAGTAATTATTGGAAGCAGAATTGCCGAAGTCATAACAATTACTGCTACTGGTGGTAAAAAAAAACCAGCTATTAAAAGAAAAATATTAATATAAAAAAATAAAACCCATTTGTTTAAACCCATCTCTACAATAGTTTGGGCGATTGATTGTGTTACATAGAGAGTAGATAAGCTAAATGCGAATATATATGAGCCCGCAATAATAAACATTATCATTACGCTCTCTTTCATAGAAACTTTAACAATATCCCAAATTTTTTTTGGTTGATAAATTTTATAAACAACAGCGATCATAACAAACACAAGAAAAGCACCTACTCCCGATGCTTCAGATGGTGTAGCTACGCCACCGTATAAAACATATAAAACTCCAACTACAATTAATAAGAAAGGAAGCACTCTAGGAATGACCTCTAATTTTTCTCTTAGAGTTGGAGGTTTTCTATTTCTAAGAATTTCTGCAGACTTTTTATCAATAAAATATGAATATATATAAGCCCATAACATAAATAGGCCTGCAAGAAGTAATCCAGGTATAACACCACATAAAAATAATCTTCCAATAGACGTTCCTGTAGCTAAGCCATAAACTATTAAAACTATGCTTGGTGGGATTAATACTCCTAGGGTTCCTCCCGCTGCTATACATCCTGTGGCTAATCTAGCGGAATACCCTCTTTTTCTCATTTCAGGGATTCCCATAGTGCCAATAGCAGCGCAAGTTGCTGGGCTTGATCCGCTCAAAGCTGCAAATATTGAACAAGCTCCGATGTTAGATACAACAAGTCCTCCAGGTAGTCTCCAAAGCCATCTATCCAAACCAGTATATAAATCCTTACCGGCTGGAGAATTTGCAACAGCCATTCCCATTAAAATAAACATTGGAATAGATAACAAAACAAATGAATTTAAACCTGCATAAAATGTTTCTGCAAAAACATTTAAAATTGCAAAACCTTCTGCAATCACCAAAAACACGACTGAGATGAAACATAATCCAAATGCAATCGGTATACCTGAAAATAGCATTACAACTGTTGAAACTCCAACAATAAGTCCTAATAATAATGGGTCCACTATTTAAACTCCTTAAGTTTTCTTACATGTAAAATTAATTCAGAAATGTACGACATGGTCATAAGAGTGGCGCCTATAAGCATGGATGAATAAGGTATCCATAACGGAGGTCCCCAAACCGTGCCTGTATTATAATTTTTTGTAAAGGCCTCATATGTTATTTCATAACTTACATAAAATAGAATTAAGAAGAAAATTAAACAAAGGCTGTCAGTAAAAATTTTTAATCTTGTGACATTTTTTTCACTTAAAAATGTATAAAGGTATTCCATGTTTACATGACCTTTTTCACTTAAAACATAAGCACTTCCAATAAATGTTGATGCTACTAGTAACATTGTAACTAGCTCTGTCTGCCATGTAATTGCATTTTTAAATAAATATCTTTCAAATACTAATTCGGTAATAATAACTATAGATAAAAAAAGACAACCCGCAGCGAATATGCCACAAGCTTTTGCTAACCAATTGGTTAATTTAATAAATTTATCGGTCATGAAAAATACCCCCACATCTACTTGTGGGGGTATAATTTTATTTAAATTATTTTACAGCTAAAGCCATATCGATCAATTTTTGACCGTTTGGCACTTTTTCTGCAAAATTTTTGTATGAAGACTGCTTAGCAATAGCTAACCAAGCATCAAAATCTGATTTTTTCATATAAGACAACTTAACTCCAGCTTCTTTGTAAGCTTTTTCCATTGTCGTGTCTAAACCAGCGGCTTCTTTAGTCATATATTTCTCTGCAACTTTACCAGCTTTCATTAAAGCTTTTTGTTGCTTGCTATCTAATGCATCAAATGATTTTTTTGACATTAAAATTGGTTCATACATAAACCATAAACCGTAGTCTCCTGGAGGTGTAGCACACTTAACTTGCTCATAAATTCTGTATGATACAAAACTTCCTGAACTTGTGTTTGCTCCATCAAGAACTCCAGTTTGTAAACCATTGTAGATTTCAGAAGATGGCATTGATTGAATACCTGCACCTGCTGCCTCTAACATTTGGTTAAAAGCTTTACCTGCCGCTCTAAAAGTTTGACCTTTTACAGAAGCTGGATTTGAAATACAATTTTTCTTTGAAACAAATCCACCAGCTAACCAAGCATCAGATAATACTACAACACCTGCATCGTTAATGATTTTTTTAATTTCTTTCATCATTGGAGATGCATTTACTCTTAATGCATGCTTATGGTTTTTAACCATTCCAGGCATTAAAGTAATATCAAACTCAGGGTGGAACTTAGCAGCATAAGCTAAAGGAAATGCTGAAATATCCAATTGACCTGTAGTCATCGGCTTCCATTGTTCTTTTGGTTTATATAATGATTTTGCAGGATAGATTCTGATATCAACTCCTACATTAGCTTTTTTCATTTCATCGGCAATAATTTGAACCATTTCGTGTCTAACATCGTATGATCCATCAGCTCTTGGTGTACCAGGCCACTGGTGACTAGCTTTTAAAGTTACTGCAAAAGCTGATCCAATAGTTGTTGATACAAAGATTAATGAAATAAAATATAAAGATATTTTTTTTAACATATTTATCCCTCTCTTTAATTATTTAATGGTATATTAAATGTAACTTATTAATAAGAGTCAATATGTATTAAAGTACTGAATAAGATTATTTTATGGATGGACCTTTAAAAAACTTACTAGTTCTTGATTTAACGAGAGTTCTTGTCGGACCTTATTGTACAATGGTTTTATCAGATTTAGGAGCAAGAGTTATCAAAGTTGAAGCACCTTGTGCTGGAGATGACTCTAGAAAGTTTGGTCCTTTTATAGAGGAGCACTCTGCATATTTTATGTCTTTAAATAGAGGTAAAGAAAGCATTGCTTTAAATTTAAAAGATAAAGAGGATAAAAAAATCTTTGATAAAATTTTAGAAAAAGCTGATGTGCTTGTTGAAAATTTTAAGCCAGGGACTTTAGAAAAATGGGGTTACGGTTGGAAAGATGTTTGTAAAAAATATCCAAAACTAATATATGCATCTGCTTCTGGTTTTGGGCAAACAGGTCCATTAAGAGAGCTACCAGCTTATGACATGGTTGTTCAAGGTATGGGAGGATTAATGAGTGTAACAGGTCAACCAAATTCAGAACCAACAAGAGTAGGTACATCAATAGGTGATATTACGGCAGGTTTATTTACAGCTATTGGAGTTAATGCTGCTTTATATGATAGACAAAAAACAGGAAAAGGAACTTATATTGATGTTTCTATGCTTGATTGTCAAATTGCAATTTTAGAAAATGCAATTGCAAGATACCTTTCAAAAAAAGAAATACCAAAACCGATGGGATCTAGACATCCATCAATTGCTCCTTTCGAGGCATTTAAAACTAATGATAGTTACATAATTATTGCGGCTGGTAATGATAAGCTTTTTGAAAAACTTTGTGTATTGCTAAATATTTCTGAAATTTCAAAAAATGAAAAATTTAATTCAAATTCTGTAAGAAGCAAAAATATGGATGAATTAAAAATTATTCTTGAAAAAAAACTTTCATCAAAATCAACATCAGATTGGATAAGTCTTATGGAAAAAGAAAAAATACCTTGTGGACCAATATTTAATATAAAGCAAGCAGTAGAAAATCCACAAATAGAATCTAGAAATATGATTGTTAATTCTTTTCATAAAAAGATAGGTGAGTTCAAAACAGCAGGTAACCCTATTAAAATGTCAAACTATAAAGATAGTAAAACTAGAGGTGATATACCTGATTTAGACGAACATAGAAAAAAAATTGTTGAAGAATTTTGTAATTAAATTATTTTATCAACTTCGTTTGACATTCTTATTAAAACTTCTTTTTTGCTTAATCTATCTGTACGAATTAAAATAGCATCTTTTACTTTTTTAAGTGGTGAATGTTTTCTTTTTTTATCCATTTTTGTTCTTTTTGCCAAACTTTTCTGGACCTCTTTTAAAGTTACTTTCTTTTTTAATTCTTTCCATCTTCTTTTAGCTGCAATACTTATTTTACAAGTAAAATAAAATGCTAAATCATATCTTGGGTTTTTATTTAAAATTTTTGTGGCAATATCTCTTCCCTCAACACAAATTCTTTTATTTTTTTTTATTATTTTTTTTTGATAAATTCTCATTATTTCTCGAACAGCTTTATCTTTAGCTAAATAACCAACGTGATTACTTATTTCTTGTGAATGAAGTGACTGTTTTTTTATTAAATTATAAGAAATTCTTTTAAATATTTTTCTTAGATAAGGAATTGGTTTTTTTGGTTTTTTTGTTATTAATAATTTGCTTGCATATCGATATAAAAGACCAGAATTTAATAATAACAATTTATACTTTTTTGATAATAATTTCGCACCAGTGCTTTTTCCACTAGCAGCTTCTCCATCACATGCAACTATAAGAGATTTGCTCATTAAGTTAATGGATATCTTATTTTAAAAATTAATTAAATATTATTGTTCTGAGGTCTCAGAATTTTCCTCTGTCTGGCTGTCATTTTCAGCAATTTCATCTAATGATACTTCACCGGTCTCATTTTCTTGAGGCTCTGATGAAACATTTTCAGATTGTGCAGGTGTGTCAGAATTTTGTAATTCAGCTAAATCTTCTTTCGAAACCTGAATTTTTTCAGGAACTTTTCTTGCTCTTTTTGATGGTAAAATTGGTGCACCACTTTTAGAAATCTCACCTTTGTATAAGCTTTCAAATTCATCTCCAATATCTTCATCATCCTCATTTAAATCATCGACTTGCTCAATGTGTTTTCTTAATTTATAAACAGCGCTGTCTGTTAGATCATTTACTTTAACGTTTTCAATTGCAATTTCTCTTAAAGCTATCACTGTGTTCTTGTCATTATCTCTATCAACTGAAGGTTCGATACCTGAATTAAGTTGAGTTGCTCTTTCTTTTGCTACTAAAACTAGTTCATATGGACTATCTACTTTGTCTATACAATCTTCTACGGTTACTCTTGCCATGCCGAGTGTTTATACACGCAACTTAAAAAAATCAAGTTTTTTTTACATTTTAATTGGATTTAGTTTATTTCTAACAAAAATTAGTGCTATTAAAGCTAGAAAAATATATGTACCTGAAATTATAGAAATTTCCTCTATAGAAAATCCTTTGTCTATTAATAAACCAAATACTGCTGTTCCAAAAGCAGTTGAGAAAACCATAAGTGCTGTTGTTAAAGCTTTAATTGAACCAATATGTTTTACTCCATAAACTTCCGCCCAAGTTGAAGAACCTAGCACGTTTGCTAAACCATTTGAAATTCCTATTAATCCTAGAAATAAGAAAGAAACTAAAGGGTTATCAAAAACAATAATTAAAAACAGAGAGAGTAAAAAAGGTAAATTCATATATACTAAAAGTTTTCTGCTCGAAAACTTATCAATTAAAAATCCTGCAATAAATAATGTAATTACTGATAAAATAGAATAAGCCATAAAGGATTGTGCAATAACATAAGGACCCCAATTTTTTGATGAAAGAATAAATGACTGATAAACAAATATTCCAGTCGCGATCCATGGCATTGCAAGCATATTTGCGCAAACTATATAAAATCTATAATCCTTTATAACTTCAATTCTTTTCCAATTTTTAATCTTTATATTTCTTTTATTTTTATTGTTATCAATTTCTCTTGAGTCAAGTTTGATATTTTTAATAAGTAAGTATGAAATTATCGGCAAAAGTAAAATTACAAAAGAAATATTAATCCATATGCTTCTCCATTCCATAAAAGTTAATAGATAAATGATAAATACAGGTAAAATAAATTCAGCTGTAGATAATCCAAACCATCCTGTGCTTAGAGCTTTTCCTCTTGATTTAGTAAAGTATCTTGAAATTGTTGTAGTAGCGGTGTGAGACATTAATCCTTGACCTGAAAATCTCATCAAAAAAATAGCGATAAATAAAAAGGTTACCGATGAGACCTTAGAAAAAAAATAACATGAAAAAGATAGAAGCAAAGTTACAAATGTTCCAAATTTAAAGACATCAATATCATCAATTTTTTTTCCTACCCAAATGATAACTAGACTACTTAGTAATGTTGCTGATGCATAGATTGTGCCAAATTGTCCGTGAGTAATTGATAATGCATCACGAATACTAGAATTGAAAAGACCTAAAAAAAAACTCTGTCCAAAGCTAGAAAAAAATGTAAATATGAATCCAAATAGAATTACTTTTAAACTTAAACTATTAAACATAAAAAATTATGAGTTGTAATGTAGCTTTTATAGGTCTTGGTGTCATGGGATATCCGATGGCAGGATATATATCAAAAGGTGGTCATAATGTAACTGTTTTTAATCGAACAAAAACCAAAGCAGAGAAATGGATAGTTGAACATAAAGGAAAAATGGCAGAAACGCCTGCAGAAGCAGCAAAAGATGCTGATTATGTTTTTACATGCGTTGGAAACGACAATGACTTAAGAGAAGTTACATTTGGTGAAAAAGGAATTTTTAAAACAATTAAAAAAGGTGCCGTTTATATTGATAACACTACAGCGTCGGCAACAATCGCGCGAGAAATTTATGATTATGCAAAAAAAAATGGATTTGGATCTTTAGACGCTCCAGTATCTGGTGGTCAAGCTGGAGCAGAAAATGGAGCTCTTACAGTTATGATCGGTGGAGATCAAGCTGACTTTGATAAAGCTAAAGATAAAATAGATTGCTATAGCAAAAAAATGAAATTACTTGGTAAGGCAGGATGTGGTCAGTTAGCTAAAATGGTTAATCAAATTTGTATAGCAGGTTTGGTTCAAGGTTTGTCAGAAGGAATTAATTTTGGGATTAAAGCAGGATTGAAAATGGAGGATGTAATTGAAGTTATTTCAAAAGGGGCTGCTCAATCTTGGCAAATGGAAAATAGATACAAAACAATGATAGATGATAAATTTGACTTTGGTTTTGCTGTTGATTGGATGAGGAAAGACTTAAAAATCGCAATGGATGAAGCAAAAAATAATGGATCCTTATTACCTGTAACTGAATTAGTTGATAAATTTTATGGTGAAGTACAAGGTATGGGAGGAAATCGTTGGGATACGTCAAGTTTAATCAAAAGATTCAGAAAGTAATAGTATATGCAACCAGCATACTATGAAGATTTTAGTGAAATTAAAAAGAAAATTTGGCTTATGCTTGATGATGCTGTAAAAAATAGAGCTTCTCAATTTAGAATTCCAACTTTTATTTGTGGTAATGATAATAATATCGATGGAAGAATTGTGGTTTTAAGAAAATCAGATCAATCAAATAATTTAGTTCAATTCCATAGCGATATTAGATCAGATAAAATAGAAATTCTAAAAAAAAATCCAAATGCTTCAATGTTATTTTACGATAAAGATGAAAAAATCCAAGTGAGGTTAAAAGTGAATTGTGTAATAAATCATAAGAATGAAATTACAAAAACTTCATGGGATAAAACTCAACATATAAGTAGAAAATGTTATTTAGTAGACAAAGGTCCGGGAACTGAGTCTGATGTTCCAACATCAGGATTAAAACCAGAATTAGACAATTTTGATTATACAAAAGAACAGAGCGAGGCGGGTTATAAAAACTTTACTGTTATTCAGTGTAATATTAAGTCTATTGAGTGGCTTTATCTAGCAGCTAAAGGTCATCGAAGAGCTAGATTTGATTTAGAAAATAGTAAAGATAGTTGGCTTGTGCCTTAATTTATTTTTCAAGTGCAGATAATTTCTTTTTAAGTTTACTAGATAAACCCAAAAACCATTGTTTTTCTTTTCCAGACTCTGGCAAGACAGCGCCATATTCAATCATTTGTGAAGGTGGTAAGTCTATTATATATACCCATACCTGTGTCTCATCTAATTTTGATGTTTTAACAATAATATTTTTTAAATCAGAAATTAATCTATCTTTTGTTTTCTTTGGACGTCCTGCTCTAATTTGACCGAGTAAAAAAATAGAAGGTTCTTTTACTATTTTACCTCCCATAAAATGATTTTTTTTCTTTGTGTTATTAAATATGACTTGAGCAAAATAAGTATTTGCACCAGTTACAACGTTATGAATTTTTGTGATCCCTTGAGCTAATTGTTTTTGTTTTTTAGAGTTAAGATTAATATTTGATGTTGTTACTGTATAAGTTGGCATTATCTAAAATATAGATTGTGAATATCTCTTCCAATTATCCTGATAGTGTTTTGTATTTTCATCAACTGCTTTTTTTTCTTCTTCAGTCACTTGTCTTA
This sequence comes from uncultured Pelagibacteraceae bacterium, assembly GCA_902587095.1. Lineage (GTDB taxonomy): Bacteria > Pseudomonadota > Alphaproteobacteria > Pelagibacterales > Pelagibacteraceae > Pelagibacter. The sequence goes on along the minus strand of CACIJY010000012.1, from coordinate 10,769 downwards.
TAATTTTTCCTGGAGATCCAACTACCAAGGAATTATCTGGTATTTCTTTATTTTCTGTAATTAAAGCTTTCGCGCCTATGATGCAATTTTTTCCTATCTTTGCTTTGTTGAGGATGACTGCGCCTATGCCAATCAAGCTATTATCTCCTATTGTGCATCCATGAAGCATTACTAAATGTCCAATGGTTACATTTTTTCCAATTTTTAATGGGCAACCAGGATCAGTGTGTAAAACGCATCCATCTTGAACATTAGAACCTTCTCCAATATGAATATTTTCTATGTCTCCCCTTAAAGTAGCATTAAACCAAATACTAGAATTTTTTTCTAAAGTAACATCTCCAATAATTACTGCGTTAGGTGCTACCCAATTTTCACCCGAGTTTTTTGGTTTTTTATCTTTCAAATCGTAAAACATAATTTATAAATTATTTTAACATGGCATTAACAAAAACTCCAATATGTGATTTTAATCTGCATGCAATTGATTTTAAATTAAAATCCGTTGAAAACACTGTCTTATCACTTAATGATATAAAGGGTAAAAACGGTACACTAATAATGTTTATTTGCAATCATTGTCCATATGTAAAAGCAATCATTAAAGACTTAGTTGAAGATTGTGAAAAACTTAAAGAATTAGGGATAAATTCAGCGGCTATCATGTCAAATGATACAATTAATTATCCAGATGATTCATTTGAAAACATGATTACATTTTCTGCAAAACACAAATTTAGTTTCCCTTACTTAATTGATGAAACGCAGGAAATAGCGAAAAAATACGATGCTGTATGCACTCCAGATTTTTTTGGATACAATAAAGATCTTAAACTTAATTATCGAGGTAGAATTAGAGAGCTTAGGGATTTAAAACCCGTTAGAGATGGATCAAGTGAATTATTCGAAGCCATGAAACTAATATCTGAAACACAAAAAGGGCCTGATATACAAAAGCCAAGTCTTGGTTGTAGTATAAAATGGTTTAAAAAATAATGCATTTAATTGTTACTAGAACTTTTCCTCCAGAGGTAGGTGGTATGCAAAATTTAATGTATGGTTTAGCCAAATCATTGTCTGAAAATGTAATGATTAAAGTTTTTGCTGATCAATGTCCAAATCAAGATAATTTTGATAAGGAATTATCTTTTTCAATTGAAAGAGTAAGTGGACCAAAAATATTTAAAAAATACAGAAAAGCTAACTTAGTAAATACGTATTTAAAGAGTAATAAAAAAGTTAAAGTTATTATTTCAGATCATTGGAAAAGTCTTGAAAATATAAACACCGAAGTAAAAAAAATATGCTTAATTCACTCTAAAGAAATTAATCACAAAAAAAATTCTTTTATAAATAAAAGATTAATTAAAATTTTAAACAATTGTCATATAGTAGTTGCAAATTCTAATTTTACTAAAAATTTAGCAATAAGTGTTGGGGTAGATGGAAATAAGATTAAAGTAATCAACCCAGGTGTTTTCCCATTAGATAAAATAGATCAAAAAATTTACAAAAATGTAAAAAAGAAATTAGAGGGCAGAACCCCAAAATTGATTACAATTGCTAGATTTGACAAAAGAAAAAACCACGAAAAAATTATTATGGCTCTTAGAAATTTAAAAGAAATTTATCCAAATATTATTTATGTTTGTATTGGACAAGGGGAGAATATTGGTAATCTTAAAAGATTAATCACAGAACTTAAGTTACAAAATCATGTTATATTTCCAAAAAATTTAACTAAAGATGAAAAAAATTCCTATCTAAAGTGCTCTGATGTTTTTGTTATGCCTTCCATAACTTATAAAAAATCTGTTGAAGGCTTTGGAATAGTTTATGTAGAGGCGGCGCAATTTGGAGTTCCATCAATAGGTGGGAAAGATGGTGGTGCCTCAGATGCAATAGATCACGAACAGACAGGGTATATTTGTGATGGTAACAATTTAGATGATATTTATCAGTCAATTTCTAATATTTTGGAAAATAATAAATATAAGGTTTTTGGAAGAAAAGCAGAAGAAATATCAAAAAAATTTTACTGGTCTGAAATTATAAAAAAATATTTAGAAATATTATAGGGTTATTTTTTCAAAAACTTTTTCAGCACTTAATTTATTTAAGTCACTTACCTGAATTGCTTTAAAATTATCTCTTTCTATACTTACTTTTTTTGCAGTTGTATGCGATCCAAACAATGTTAAACCTTTTGCATTAAGATGAGCTGCCATATGCGCTGGGCCAGTATCATTTGCAATTACAAAACTACTTTTTTTTATTAATGAAGATAATTGAGAAATACTAACAGCTTTACCGTTATCTAAAATTTTTATTGCATCATATTGATCTGCTTCGCTAATCTCGTTAGGACCGGGGGCAGTAATAATTTTAAATCGATCTTTATATTTTGTTTTAATTAAATTTATTAGATTATTAAAGTAAGGCCATTTCTTTAATTCTAGATGAGGTGAACAAAATGGAAATAATAATATATAATTGGATAGTTTATATTCACTCATAATTTTCTCAATATCTATACAACTCCATGAGAAATCAGGTGACATAGTATGTTTTGTTTCTATTCCAGAGGATTGTAGCTGATAATTAAACCTTTCAAGAACAGGGCTTTTGTCAAATTCCTTCTTGGATTTGTTATTTGGTATAGTTGTTTCTGAAGAACACCAAATATTTAAATTTGCATTTGGAAATAAAATTTTTTTATAAAAAGACGTTCTGGACGAATTTTGTAAGTCATAAATTTTAGTAAATTTATTTTTCTTAATTTTTTTCATTAAATTGTAGAGATAAAGCAAATTAAATCTTGAAAGTCTTTTATCTAAAATAATTTCTTTTAAAGAGTTGTTTTTCCCAAACAGATCTACGTAGGGTTTGGTGGTCAAAAGAAAAATATCATCAGATGAATGATTTTCACAAATATCTTGAATTGCACCGCTTGCTTGGGCTATATCCCCTAAAGATCCATGTTTTATGATTAATATATTAGACATATTTTCAACAAGTTATCATATTAAAAAATTTTATGAATAAAATTCTAGTTGAAGTTTCTGTTGGTGAGCTTTTTGATAAAATTTCTATTTTAGAAATAAAAAAAGATAAAATTAAAGATAAAGAAAAACTCAAATATATAGTAGATGAGTATAATTTATTAAAAGAACAAATGGTAAATAAAGTAATACTTAATGAAAAGTTGAGTGGCCTGTTTGATACTTTAAAAGATATTAATTCAAAACTATGGATAATTGAAGATGATAAGAGATTATGTGAAAAGAATTCTGATTTTGGTGAAAAATTTATAAAATTATCTAGGGATATTCATTTTTTAAATGACAAAAGAGCCTCAATAAAACTTGAGATAAATAATCAAACTGGTTCAAAAATTAAAGAAATCAAACAATACACTAATTACTAATAACTATACTTCTTCTCAAGATATCTAATAAAATTGTGAATAATAAAGGTCATAAATAAATAAATTCCACCAGCTACTATAAAAACTTCTATTGGTTTAAAAGTTGTAGAAATAATATACTTTGCTACTCCGGTTAAATCCATAAGAGTAACCGTGCTAGCCAATGATGTTCCTTTAAGCATTAATATAATCTCATTTCCATAAGCAGGTAATGATTGTCTTATGGCAATAGGAATTTGAATTTTATAAAATATTATTTTTTTGGAAATGCCAAGGCTATCACCAGCTTCTAAGAAACCCTTGTTTATTGTTTCAAATGCTGATCTTAAAATTTCAGAAGTATAAGCACCTGTATTAAGAGAAAAAGCAATTATTGCGCACCAGTAAGGTTCTTTTAAAATAATCCATAAAAATGAAGATCTTAAAAATTCTATCTGTCCTAATCCAAAGTATATAATAAATATTTGAACTAATAGAGGAGTGCCTCTGAATATATACGAATAAAAATAAGAAAATTTATTTAAAAATATATTTTTATTTAATCTTAGGATTGCAAACAAAAGTCCAAGTACAAGTCCAAATATAAGTGATAAAGATAACAATTTTAAAGTTACTAAAGTTGCATTTAAAAGCTTTGGAAAACTACTTGCCATCAAATCTAAATCCATTAGTAGCCTCTTCTGTATTTAGTCTCTAATTTATTTATTAATTTCATACTTAGAAAAGTTAATAGTAAGTACAAAACCGCTGCAAAAGAGTAAAAGAATAATGGATCTCTTGTAGATCCAGCTGCAATATAAGATTGTCTCATAATTTCAACCAAGCCTGTAACTGAAATTAATGAAGTGTCTTTTAAAGTAATTTGCCATACATTACTTAAGTTAGGGACAGCAAGTCTTAACATTTGAGGCATTATCACTTTAAAAAAATGAACAGGTTTTTTTAAACCTAAAACTTTTGAGGCTTCAAATTGACCTTTATCAATTGATTGAATAGCACCTCTAAAAACCTCTGTTGAGTATGCTCCTGAAATAATCCCAATCGCAAATGAGCCCGTAAGAAATGCATTTATTTCAATATATTTGTTATATCCAAAAATTGAAGCAACGTACATAACTGCTCCACTTCCACCAAAGAATAATAAATAAATGACTAATAATTCTGGTACACCTCTAATTATTGTTGTGTAAGAATTACCAATAAAATTTAATAATTTATTTTTGGATAATTTGAGTGGAGTAAAAATTAAAGCAAAACAAAAGCCTATGATCATAGCTGTTATTGAAACAGCAATTGTCATTAATGTTGCGAAGAAAAGTTCATCTCCCCAACCAGTTTTTCCAAATGCTAAAAGATCCATATTGAAAGGCGACTATATTATATAGTCGCCAATCATTAAATATTTACATTGAGGCGTCGAAGCCAAACCATTTAGTTGCAATTCGGCTTATGTCACCATTTTTTCTAGCTTTATTAATTGCGCTGTTGAAAGCTTTCAACAATTCAGTATCATCTTTTCTAATTCCAACACCAACGCCATTTCCAAAAGCACCTCCTGAAAAAGTAGGCCCAACAAGCACTACAGGTTTTTTTGATTTCTCTGCATAATCAGTAAAAGCTACAGCGGCTGCAAGAGCTACATCACATCTTCCAGATGCTAAGTCTAAGTTTACTTCATCTTGAGTTTTGTAAGTTCTTACATTTATTTTGCCCACATCACCAGACTCTAGAAAATTTTGGTGAATAGTAGCAGTTTGTACACATACAGTCTTACCAGCTAAAGCTTCTGTTATAGTTTTTAAATCTTTTTTAACAGCGCCAGACTTTTTAGTAAGATTAATTCCTTCAGAAGTTTGCATGCCTTCTAAATTTGATCCTTTCATTACTGCTAATGACGCTACTTCATCTGCGTAACCTTGAGAAAAATTAATAGCCTTTTTTCTTTCGTCAGTAATAGACATTCCAGCCATTATTGCATCAAATTTTCTCATTATTAATGCTGGGATCATGCCATCCCAATCTTGCTCAACAATTTCGCACTGTTGTCCAATGTATCTACAAAGTGTCCAAGCTAGTTCTACTTCAAATCCAATTAATTTACCTGAAGCATCTTTAGAATTCCACGGTGGGTAAGCACCCTCAGTACCAATTCTTATTTTATCAGCATTAGCAGTTATTGATAAAAATAAAGTTATCAATAATCCTAAGCTGAATCTTTTAATCACATTCATATTTCCTCCAAATATATAAACGCAATTATTTCACAAATTTTTTGATTAAAAAAGAGATTATTTATTTAATGATGATGCAAAATTCCAAGAACAGTCGAAACTTGGTATGTAAATTCTATCTAGAGAAGAATTACCAAAACTTTTTCTAAATAAATTTAACCATTTTTCAACTTGTTTTGGTTTTTTATCCTGGCTACCAACTTGAGCAGTAATAGTCCCATTAGGTTTTAGAATTCTTTTTAAAGACTTAATATTTTTAGCAGCTAAGTCGATACAATATTGATCATCGTTTAAATCTACAAAAATTTTATCATATTTATTATCTTCAACTTTTTTTATACTTTCAAAGGCATCTCCCCATACACACTTAATAGAGTTCTTTTTTGTTGCTTTTTGTCCAACTTTACTCAAATGTTTTTCACATACATCAACTACTTGAGGATCAAGCTCATACCAATCAATATAATTAAAACCTTGATTAATACATTCTCTCGCTACTCCTCCATCCCCACCTCCAATTATAGCTGAGTTATTTTTTTCTGGATTTAATTTCAATCCAGAATTTACAAAAGTCGAGCTGTAAAGATGTTCATCTTTTTCTGCTACTTGTAATTCATTATCTATAAATAAAGCTTTACCAAATTGTTCTAAATCTAAAATTTGAATGTGTTGTCCTACTTTTGATGTAAAATCCTCAAGTATATTTTTAACCATATAAAATTTCTTGAGGCCTGGAGTGCTATAAATATCATCATAATAATCAACTGTATCTCTATTAAACTCTTTTTTAACTATTCTAGTATGCTTGATTTCTTTCTTTAACACCTCTAATGCGACTGATGGAGATATTTTACCACAAGTAAAAAAATCAAAACTTATAATTCCTTTCTCAGGAAAAGTATGAAAACTAATGTGAGATTCTGCTAATAGCGCTACTAATGTGAAGCCCTGTGGTTCAAATTTATATTTTGAAATTTCTAGAACTACTACTTTTGCTTTCTTCGCAATTTTATAGACTAATTTCTCGTAAAATTTTGGATCATACTCTTTCTGAGTACCAATAATATCAAAAGTGACGTGCTCCCCTACTTTCGTCATTAAAATTATCCTTTTTTATAATTTTTTACTTTTTCTAATATTACATCCATCTCACTTGATGAAAGAATCTTAGGATCTCCTAACTTTATTGTATTTATGTATTGATGACAAATATTTTCTAGTTCCTCGGCTAACTCAAAAGCACTTTCTAAATTTTCTCCAAATGCAACTTGTCCATGGTTTGACATTAAACACGCTTTTCTATTTTCTAATGCATTAATAATATTGTTAGACAGTTCTTGTGTACCAAAAGTTGCGTATCTAGCACATTTAATACTATCACCTCCTGCTAAAGCTATCATGTAATGAAAAGCAGGTACGTCTTTACCATGAGCTGATACAGCTGTTGCGTGTGGAGAATGAGCATGAACTATTGCTTTTGCGTCTGGTTTTTTCAAATAGATATCTTTATGAAATCTCCATTCAGAAGATGGTTTTAAGTTTGTGTCGTGATTTCCATCGTTAGATACAAAAACTATATCATCCTCTTTGAGTGTGTCATATTTTTTTCCTGAAGGAGTTATTAGAAAACCCTCAATACTATTTTCAACACTTCTTACAGATATATTTCCAGATCTTAAGGGAGATAGGTTTGTAGTATTAAGTTTAATTGAATATTTAATTACTTCTTTTCTTTTTTCTAAATTTCTCATTTGAATAATTTTTTCAATCCCTCTATCGAGGCATCACAAATACCTCTCTCGGTAATCAAACCAGTAACGTATTTAGCTGGAGTTACATCAAAAGCTAAATTCATTGCTTTACTTTTCTTTGGATATATTTGTATCTTTTGTAAATTTCCCTCACCATCAAAACCTTCTATATGAGATAGTTCCTCAGAATTTCTTTCTTCAATAGGAATTACTTTGTGATCTTTTATGTCCCAATCAATTGTTGAACTTGGAAGAGCTACATAAAAAGGAATGTTATTATCGTGAGCTGCTAATGCTTTAAGATAAGTTCCAACTTTATTGCAAACATCCCCATTTGCTAAAGTTCTATCTGTTCCAACAATACACATATCAACTTCACCCCTTTGCATTAAGATACCACCAGTATTATCTGCAATGATTGTATTTTTAATTCCTTCTTCATTTAACTCATATGAAGTAAGGTTTGCTCCTTGGTTTCTAGGTCTTGTCTCATCTGCCCAAACATGAATTGGGATACCTTTCTTATGTGCATGATAAATTGGTGAGGTTGCAGTTCCCCAATTAATTGTTGCAAGCCATCCTGCATTACAGTGGGTTAAAATATTCACTGTATCTTTTTTTTTATTATAAATTTCCTCAATAATCTTCAGTCCATTTAATCCAATATGTTCACAAAACTTTATATCTTCTTCACAAATTTTATTTGCTTCATTTAATGCTAAATCTAAAATATTTTCAGAGTTTGTGCTGGTAAGTTTATTCATCATTCTGTCTACAGCCCATTTTAAATTGATTGCGGTTGGTCTTGATTTTATTAAATCCTCAGCTGATTTTTTTAAAAAAGATTGGTCATTATTTTCTATAATTGCCAAAACTATCCCATATGATGCTGTAGCTCCTATTAAAGGTGCGCCTCTTACTTCCATTATTTTAATTGCATTTATTGCATCTTTAACTGTTTTAAGATCTTTAATAATAAATTGATGTGGAAGTTTTGTTTGATCAATTATCTTAACAATATTATTTTCAAACCATATTGTTCGGTATTCTTTTCCAGCAATTTTCATTTATTTAAAACTCTACCTGCTACTGTTTTTAGTTTATCTATTGTCTTTTGTGTTCTTTTTTCAGGTGCGGTAATGATAGCTACATCTAAGCAATTATTCGTTGGATCTTTAGGGTCAACATAATTTTCAAAAATATCGATAACATTTTTTATCATATTTTTTGCTTTAGCAGCATTACTCAAAAGAATTTTTATTACCTGTTGAACATCAACATTTTCATGATCAGGGTGCCAACAATCATAATCAGTTACCATTGAAATTGATGCGTATCTTATCTCTGCTTCTCTAGCTAACTTTGCTTCTGGCATATTAGTCATGCCGATAACATCTGCATTCCAAGACCTATATAAATTGGATTCAGCTAACGTTGAAAATTGAGGTCCTTCCATAACCACATACGTTCCACCTCTTTGATAATCAATTTTTTCTTTTTTTATAGCTTCTTCACACGCATTCATTAAACCTTGTGATGTTGGATGTGCCATAGATACATGAGCAACAATTTCATCTTCAAAGAAAGTTTTTTTTCTTGCAAATGTTCTATCTATAAATTGATCAACAATTACAAATTTACCTGGTGCCAGTTCTTCTTTAAGTGAACCAACCGCTGAAACAGAAACTATATCAGTTACTCCTAATTGCTTAAGAGCATCTATGTTAGCTCTAAAATTAATATTAGATGGATTTATGAAGTGTCCCCTTCCATGTCTAGGTAAAAAATAAATTTCTTTTCCGTTAAAATCAGTTTTTAAAATTTGATCTGATGGATTTCCCCAAGGTGTTTTTAGATGAAATAATTCTCTATTTTTAAATTCTTCAACATCGTACAACCCACTACCACCGATAATCGCTAATTTATTGTTTGCCATATAAGAAAGATAGTTTATTTAATGTAAAAACACAATTTTTAATGGATTTAAAAAAATTTATAAGATCTATTCCTGACTATCCTAAAAAAGGCATTTTATTCAGAGACATCACAACTTTAATTAAAGATGAAAAAGCGTTTGAAGAAACCATAAATCAAATTGTGGAAAGATCAAAAAGATTTAATTTCACCAAAATTGCAGCAATTGAGTCTAGAGGTTTTGTGTTTGCTTCAGCTGTATCCTATATTTTAAAAAAACCATTCATAATGCTTAGAAAGAAAAATAAATTACCTTCTGATACATATTCAGTAGATTTCGAATTAGAATACGGCACTGCCACTATAGAAGTTCACAAAGATTCTATTAATAAAGACGAAAGTGTACTTATTATCGATGATTTAATTGCTACAGGTGGAACTGCTGAAGCTGCAGCAAAACTAGTTAATATATCTAATGGTAAAGTTGCAGCTTTTATCTTTGTCATAAATTTATTTGATTTAGGAGGTTGTAAAAATTTAAAAGAAAAGGGTTTTGAGGTAGAAAGTTTAATTGAATTTCCTGGTCATTGAGTTGATTTTAATCTATACCATGACCTTTTACCAATTAGTCTGTTCCAAATTCCACATACTCTACCATAATACATTGTAAATTTTTTACTATCGTAAAAAATTCTATAATAAATCATTTTAATGAAAGATCTAAAAAATTTTCCATACATACATTTTATTGCATAAAAATAACCAAAGTTTTTTTCATAATAATAAAAAGATGACCACATCCAATGCCAACTTCTTAAAAAATTAGATTCTTCTTCATATTTTGGATCAACTATAGCAGATCCTTTGTGGCCCAAATGTTTTACATAAAGTTTCTTGCTTGCATATATTTTTCCTCCATTGTTTAGTACACGTCTACACAAATCAAATTCTTCAAAAAATAAGAAAAAATTTTCATCAAATAATTTTTTATCTTTAAATTTTTCTAAATTTATGATCATTGTGCAACCAACTATCCAATGCGTTTTGATTAAGGTTTGATTATCCGATATGTCTAATTGAAAGTTATCTTTTTTTAGATCATCAAATAAACCGTGGCTTGCATAATCATTCGATCTATACACTGGGCCAATAATATTAAAATCTGTCTTATCATCTATATAATTTTTTAAATTAACAAAAAAATCTTCCTCATAAATTACATCTGGATTGGATATTAATGCATATTTAGTTTTAACTAAGCTTAAACCTATATTGTTTCCACCCCCATATCCAAGATTTGATCCAGTAAGAAAAACCTCTATATCAGGAAAGTTTTTTTCATAATTTATTTTAAACTCTTTACTTTTAGAATTCTCTACAATTAATATTTTTGCTTTACCTAAAATAGATTGAATACATTGATCCAAAATCTGCTTATTAGTCTTA
>CACIJY010000011.1 GCA_902587095.1 uncultured Pelagibacteraceae bacterium | reverse complement strand
GAATTGTTGTTGATATGTCTCATTCCGGAGAAAAAAGTACTTACGATGCAATTGACTTAAGCCAAAAACCTATTGCAATTACTCACGCTAATCCATCTTTTTGGCATCAAACTAAAAGAAGTAAGTCTGATGACCTTCTTAAAACATTATCAAAAAGTGGGGGTATGCTAGGTCTATCACTTTATCCACACCATTTAAAAGATGGAACAAATTGTTCATTAGATAGTTTTTGCGAAATGGTTGCAAGATTAGTCGATGTTATGGGGATTAAAAATATTGGTATTGGCTCAGATCTCTGTCTAAATCAGCCTGATAGTGTTGTAGAGTGGATGAGAAATGGAACATGGACAAAGTCAAAAAATTTAGGAGAGGGGTCAAAAAACAATCAAGGATTTCCTGATCAACCTGAATGGTTTAAAGATGCTAGAGGTTTCAATAATATCGAAAATGGACTTAAAAAAGTTGGTTTCGATAACAATGATATTAATGCAATACTAGGCAATAATTGGTTTAATTTTTATAAGGAAATATAAAATGCAAATTGAATTAAGAGATCCAAAAAAAATTATGAAACTCTCACGATTGGGTTCATTTCATCAATCTAAATTATCATTTCTAAGATCTTTCCTAAGAGAATTTAAAGACTGGAATTACAAAAGAGACATGTTTGATTTAGACGAAAATGGTCATGGCGTTGCTGTCTATTCTTTTGAGAAAAAAAATAGAAATTATTCATTAATTTGTTTTTCAAATAAAATTGATGATCATGAAAGATCAGATAGAGTTATTGCTACTAAATGGGATGCAAGCTTTACACTCTTTGATGGTGTGCCTACTAAAAAGGATATCGATAGATTGAAACAAAATGTACCAAAACAAGAAATTGGTAGAATGACTTATAAAGAACTTACTTTATCAAGAGCTAATAAATCGTTGAGAGCTTTTAATTATGTAGTTGATTGTTTATCAACTGGAAATCAACCAGATAAAAGTACCATAGGCAAAATTGGATACCTTTACAGAACTACTGCAGTATATGGCTCAGGAAAATTTGGTTTAGCAGACAGATTTAGAATTAAAGATAGACCAGAAATAGTTGGTCCTTTTAGATTAGAAATGATGTTAGTTTATTTTGTAAGACAATTTACTTTTGATCAAGTTAATCATATTGCAAAATCAAAGAGCCCTAAGTTAGCAGTCGAATTGGATAAAAATATATGTAGAAGTTTGGGCATAGGTAATTCCACAGGTTTAGGTATGGCGCCATTTATAATAAATCATCCAACTTTATTAAATAATTGGATAACTGCAAGGGAAGTTGCATTAAAAAAGATTAGAGAATTAAAAAGAATTAATAGCAATGATTATAGTTACTTTTTAGATTGTTTAAAAAAGTCTCTTAAGAACATTTTTTCTTGGGAAACAGATAGTAATTATCAAAAAAAAAAGATACAAAATTTAAAAGATGATTTAAAGAAAGTAACAGATTTCTTAGATACAAATTATTCTGAAAAAAAGGATTATTTTTTCAATGAATTTTATTTATGGGCTGAGGAGAACTTAAGCGAAGAGGGCATTGAATACATAGTTTCAATGTTAATGGAACCTTTTGATGACATAACCGAACCTCTAATTGCAACTATGAGTTCAAATGAGGATAAATATTTTAATATCCCAACTCATAAAACTGTTAGAGATTTAGTAAATATTTTAGAAAAATATTATGGAAATTTAATAAAGATCGATTTTAATCGAAATGAAAATAACCAAAATTTTTGGTTTATTTCCCAAAATAAAGAAGAGCCAAGAATTGCAAATAGATTTGAAGAACAAGGATCTGAATTAGAACAACCACTTGCAATAGCAAGAGATATAAATCAATTATATTTTAGAGCTACTAATTTTAAACAAAGTTTGCAAGTAAGTAGATTTTTGGTAGATAATAATGATTTAAGACATGTTGTCAGAAGAGCTTTCCTTATTGAAAAATTCCCATATTCAGAAATACAAGATAATACAATCGGACATAAATTAATTCCAATTGACATGCTAAGACTTAAGTTATCTTTTTTTGGTGCTTGTAAATTTGACCCAAGATCAGACAAGTGGTTAAGGATTTGCATGTTTCAAGGAGCACCTTTGCCTGAGGATTTAAATAATTTTAAAGATAATTGGATTTATAATTCTTTAAACTAATGAGATCATTAAGCGAAATTGATACACTATCTAAAAGAGCTTCTAAAGGCATGGGTTTTTCATGGGGAATATCAGAAGAAATTGGAAAATCTATAAAACTGATGGAAATGTTCGGACTACCAGGTTTAAAAAATCTTAATAACTACTTTAAAGTTATTAAAAGAAGCCAGTTCCAAAATATTAGCTTGATTACAGAGACAAATATTTCAAACAAAATTCCTTACTGTCCTTTAATAACAGGTATAAACTTTATGGATCAAATTCACTCTTTGGAAAAATACAATAAAATAATTTTTAACAATATGGCTTTTCCAATATTGCTGATACCATTTATTTCAAGATCTTCAGAAATAATCGGAAAAAGGTTAAGCCTTAAATTTGGGAATGAAACTTTTTTACTTAATTTTAATCAGTCTATACATTTAAAAAGTAACTTAAGTAATTTAAAAGACAAAGTTGAAGTATTAGAAATAGAGTTTTTAAAAAACGAAAATACTTTTGATGAAAAAGATTGGGAAGAGTTATATAAAATATCTGAAGAAACTTTCGTTAAAGAAAATGAGAACTTAAAAAATACTGCTGCTGGAGCTGGTTTGACAGATAATGACTAAAGAAAACACTAACATTGATTATACTGAAGAGTCATTAGACGATTTATGTGAGGAATGTAAAAAAAGTGACGAAAGTGTTACTCATAACTTAATACTTACAGGCTTTAAAATTTGTAAATCTTGTAGAGTGTCTAAAACAATATTTCCAATTTAAGTAACATTACTTATTGGCAAAGTATCCATTTTACTCATAACAAAAGACACTGATAAAATAGCTAATATCAAAAATGATAAAAATATAATTCCAAAAGATTTAAAATTAGATTTTAATTGTAATACTTCTCTTGTGCAAATTATAAGAGATGCAAAAATCCATAGTTGAGTAAGAAATATAATTGGCATTACCATAGTTGGTGTAATAGCAAAAAATCTTAATAAACCAGGTGCATGAGCAATTCCCACTGCTATTAGTATTTTTTTAAACGGAACTTTAGAGTCTTTGTCTGGGAAAAGTTTAACTCCAATCACAAATATTAAAAGAGCCCAAACGAACCATGTAAAAATAGCAGTAATTGCCGATAAACCGATCGATGTTTTGTAAAATGTATTTGCTGCAATGGCCCCAGCTACCCCATCTAAAACCATTACAAGTGCTGCAAAATATATTGCCGCTTCACCAAAACTTTTACTCTCTCTATAAAGATTTTTGTCGAGTTTGATTGATCTAAATACGATGCTTAAAAATTGCGCAAACATTATTTTTTATTTTTTTTTTCAATTAATGAAACTATTAAAGGAAATATTAACAAAATAATAGCAATAATGATACTTGCAATTATTATGACAATTTTTGTCATATAAAAACAGATAAATTACAAAAGTCTACTTCGCAACTTCCCTTGTATTTGGATTATAAGACTCCGTAAAAGGAATATCCACAACAACTGCATCGACAGGATTACTTCCTTTTTCACAATATTTTTTAGGTAAGTGAACTTTAAATTTATCACCCACATTACCTTTAGGAAATCCATTTTTGTTAATTGTTCCATCAAATGGAACATAACCCATTGCGATATTTGTACCTTTTTCTGGATGATACCAAGGCGATGTAACAAAACCGATCGGATTTTTTCCATCTTTTGATATTAACCAAAAATCTGGGGCATACTCTTCAATTGGTTTTCCACCTAGTTCCATACCAACTAGTTGAAGTTTGTATGGTTTTTGTCCATTTAATAATTCTTTTTTCATATTTTCTAGCGCTTCTTTACCAATATAATCTCCTTTTTTAGCCCATTCACCTTTTCCAGATAATGAAACTTGATAGCCTAAATTACATTGAAATGGATTATGTTCATTGTCCATATCTTGACCCCAAGATAAAATTCCAGCTTGAATTCTTCTGTGATGCGCAGGAGCGATAACCATTAATTTATGTTTTTTACCTGCTTTTAAAACTGCATTCCACATATCTTCTGCGTAAAGTGTCGCGTTTCTTAAATATATTTCATAACCCGCTTCACCAGAAAAACCAGATTGAGAAATTACACAACTTCTTCCACCAACTTTCGCTTCAGCTAATCCATAATAAGGCATATTATCTAAATCAACTTGCTTACCAATTAAGTCGTTCATTAAAGCTTTTGATTTTGGACCTTGAATTTGCACAGGACATGCATCTATTTCATCTATCTCAACATTAAATCTTTTATCTGCATTTACTCCTTGAAGATATAAGCCTATATCACTGTCTGATAAACTAAACCAAAACTCATCTTGAGCAATTCTTAATAAAATTGGATCATTAAGCACTCCGCCTTTATAATTACAAAGAATTACATATCTAGCTCTCATCGGTGAAATTCTAGTTGCATCTCTTGTAATTACATAATCAGTAAATTTTTCTGCATCAGGACCTTTAACTCTAATTTGTCTCTCAACTGCAACATTCCACATTGTAACGTGATTTTTAATTGCTTTATACTCAACCATCGCTCCACCTTTTTCAGGTCTTACATATCCACGTGGGTGATAAATTCTGTTATAAACTGTTGCTCTCCAACATCCTGCTTTCATTGACAAGTGCCAGTATGGAGATTTTCTAACTCTTGTTGACATTAACAATTCTACTTTTGTTGGACCGCTTTGTCTTAAGTTATATGGAACGTATCTGTCTGATTGATCTACTTTTGTAGTATGTGATACTTTAGTGTAATCGACTTTTTCAATAATTCTGCTTGGTGATAATTTTCCGTTGGACTTTTTTTTTGTTTTTTTTCTTTTTTTAGGCATAGTTATTTTCCTTTAGCCAGTTGTTGGTTTCCTTAAGTCCACCAAATGTGTAGATATGAAAATGTTTCGTATGTTCTTTTATTTTATCTACAAGATCATTTGGGTCTTTTGGTTTTAATAAATCAATTGCCCTACTAAAATTGGATTTAATAAAATTTATAGAATTTTTTGCTCCTACAATATTTGCAAACTTAATTAAGCTTGATATTTTCATAGGTCCAGTAATTCCAACATGAACTGGGACAGACTGTTTAGATATAAAATCAATAATTGGTTCTGACTGCATTAACCATTGGGTTACAATGTAATCAGCGTAAGGCTTTTTATCAATCATCGCTTTTTCTAACACTTCGTCGGATATATCAGGACTCCCCTCTGGATGTCCAGCAATTCCTATCTTCATTTTCTCAAAATAACCAGTCTCTAAAAGCTGGAAAGAACTATCGAATTTTCCCATGGGTTCTCTGCCGCCGCCAATTACAAGGGCTTGCTTTACCCCGCCGTCTTTACACATTGTTACATATTCTTTTAGTTGTGCTTCATTAGCCATTGATCTTGCAGGAAAATGAGGGACAGGGTTGAAACCTTTTTTAACCAAGTTGACTGCTTGTTGAGCTGTCTCTTTAAAATCGCCACCAGGTAGCATTGTAATGTAGACGTCTTTTAAAGCTGGCAAGGTATCTAGATTTGTTTTTGGTCCAATTTCTATAGAAAAATTCATTCGAGGATCATTATTTATTTTGAATTATCTGTCTATATAAATATTGACCTCATAAAGTCAGATTTAGAGGTCTCTATTTATATCTACAAATGTTGAAATTTATCTATTATATAAGTCTAAAATTTGCTTATGAAAATAATACTAATAATGGGTCTTCCTGGAGCTGGCAAAACAACTTTGGCTGATGAATTAGCCCCCATGTTAAAAGCCAAAAGACTTAACGCAGATGAAGTTAGGAAGGCTGCAAATGACTGGGACTTTTCACCAGAGGGAAGAACTAGACAAGCAAAAAGAATGGCAGACTTTGCTTTAAAATTAAAAGAAGAAGGTAATTATGTTATTGCAGACTTTATTTGTCCAACACCAAAGGCAAGAAGTTTGTTCCCTGCAGACTATACAGTCTGGGTTGATACAATTCAAAAAGGTAGATTTGAAGACACTAATCAGATGTTCGTAAAACCTGAAAAATATGACTTTCATGTAACTTCTCAAGATGCCAAAAATTGGGCACCTAAAATATTTGAAGATATAAAAAAACTTAGTTAATTATTATTTTTTATGAATTTTTTAAAAAAAATATTAATGGGTTTAATTTAAGTTTTAATGTTAAAGATAATTTAACAAATACTGGGGATAATAGAGAGGCTAATATCGAATTAAATAAAGTCTTTTAATTTAAATTATAGAGATTAAATTAACACCTTTATAATTTTATGAAGCTATTAAACATAATTATCTTTATATTCTTTTTATCCTTTTCCACTTTTTCATTGGCTCAAATATCTTTTAATCAAAAAGTTTTAGTTGAAAAAAACGATACGGCGGGAGTTGATAATGATGGTTTCTTTTTAAATGGAGTTACTTTTAACAATGATGGGACTAAAATGTTTACGGTATTCCAGGATGCAGATAGTCCTCACACTTATTCGCATGTCAGTGAGTATAATTTAGGCACTCCTTTTGATATTTCGACTAGTATATTTGCTGGTGATGATGAAAAATGTCGTCTAAACACTGATGATACGACCACTGGTCCAGTTAATAGAGTTTATGATATAAAATTTTCTAATGATGGAATGAAGTTATTTGTAGCTCGAGGTTCATCAGGAGACAATGGTGCAGATCATGATAGAGTTTTTGGTTTTGAACTTAGTTCACCTTTCGATGTTTCAACGTGCTCTTTTTCTAATAATCAAACTTCAGGTTTAGATTCGGCATCTTTGCAAAATGGTAGTAACGCCGGAAATACTGCAGAAGCAAAACTAGGAAGAAAAGAAGTACGTCTTCAAGGTTTCGACATTAGCAAAGATGGTACAAAATTATTTGCTATTTTTCACAGTGTACTATCTGCAGCTAATGGCCCAAATACTAGATTGTTAGAGTATACAATGTCTACTGCGTTCGATTTAACAACCATATCACTTGTAACAAGTGGAGGAATTGAATTAGAGGATGAAACTGCAAATCCTCACGGTATGGTATTTAGTCCAGATGGAACAAGACTCTGGACACTTGATCACACAGGCGCCTCACAAGATGTTACTCAAATTTCACTTGATGTAGCTTATTCAACAAATTCATTTACTATTGATGGTACAGTAAGCATAAGACATTTAAATGGTACTAACTCGTTTGATCAGCCTAGAGGTATTGCATTTAGTGCCTTAGGCTTAAAAATGTATATTGGAACCGATCAAGCTAATCCTGGAGATGATGGAGGAAATCACGTGAACGAAATTGATTTAGCTTGTCCTTTTAATATTGTCTCAAGTGCAAGCTGTAAATCTTATACATCAAAAGGCAGAACAGCAATGGCTGAGGCACAAGCAGAATTAGCAAAAAGAACAATTAATCTCTCTACTAACTCAGCATTAAATAGATTAAAATGGATTAGAAGAAATAAAGATAAACAGAATTTATCCAACCAAAATATTAAATTAAATTTTTCAAATAATTTAATTTCGTCAATAAGCCAACTACCAATAACCTCTTTTAAAAAGATTGTTTCTTCAAAAAATAAAGATAAATCAGATCAAAAATATTTTTATTGGAGTGAGGGCAGTGTTTCGATTGGAAGAATAGGAGATACAAGTATTTCTCAATCTAAAAGAATAGAGGCAAATTCTCTAACCTTTGGATTTGATAAACTTACAGATGAACAAGGTATACAAGGATATGCATTTAGATTTGGAAACGATGAAACAACACTTAATTTAGGAGAGAGTGAACTTGACTCAGAGACTTTTAACATAACTTATTATAGCTCTGCACCAATTAAAAATGATAATAAATTGATTGATAGAATTTTTGGAATTGGAAAAATTAGATCCGATATTTTAACAAATATAGATGGAAAAAAATTCACAGCTGATAGAAATGGGAACCAAATATATGGAACAGTAAAAATTAAAGATGAGTTTAAAAGAAATAATTTAATATTCATTCCTTCAGGACAATTTGATATCGGTCACACACTATTAGATAGGTATGAAGAGTCTGGACAAAACAATGGTGTTATTGTTGATAAGCAACACGTTAAAACAAAAAATTTAAGAGCAACAATTGCAGTAACCCAAGATTTATCAAATGATAAATACGAATTTAAAAGACATGGTAAAATTGAATATTTAGCTGATTTAGACCGCTCTTCCGATTTTAAATATAATTATAACTTTGATAAAGAAACTAAATATGCTGAAAAGCTACATACGGGATCTTTGCACAATATCAATGCTGAAATTGGGTTAGATATAGTTTTTCCAAATCGATATAGCATTTTTATAATTTATGAGAGAAATCAGACTATTAAATCTGCTCATTCTGCTCAAAATGATAACTTATACATTGCAATAGGATATTTACCTTATGAGGGTGCCGAATACGCATTTACAATCAATGGTTCAGAAAATTTGTTATCGAAGTTAGAATTTAAAAAAAATGTAAATGGCTTAAATCTAAGCTTTAATGTTAATGATGATTTAACAAATTTAGGAGATAACAGAGAAGCTAATATAGTATTAAATAAAGTCTTTTAATTTTAATTAATAAGAATAAACTTAAACATAAGGAGTATATATGAGTTATCAGTGGGATAATAAAAAACCAACAGCGCAAATGCTAGGACGTTGGCAACCTTTTCATGATGGTCATTATGCTTTGTTTGAAGAAATCATTAAAAAAACAGGACAAGTTTGCATTCAAATAAGAGATGTGCAAGGTGTTGATGATAATCCTTTTGATTTTGAAACAGTAAAAAAAAAAATTGAAGAAAGATTAAATCCAAAGTTTGAGGGACGATTTAAAATAGTGTTGGTACCCAATATAACAAATATTTGTTATGGACGAGGGGTTGGATATAGAATTGAGGAGATAGTATTACCAGAGGATATTCAAAAAATATCTGCGACAAATATTAGAAAAAAAATGCGTGAAGATGGAGAACTTGAATAAAATGTCAGTTCTTTTAAAAGATTTAGGCAATGGTATAAAAAGTGTAATTATAAATGATCCTAAAACTTATAATTCGCTTTCTTTTAAAACATTAGGATCTTTAATAAAAATATTTAAAAAATTAAATAATGATAACAAAACCCATGTCATTATTATAAGTGGAAACGGCAAAGGATTTAGTGCTGGTCACAATTTAAAAGAAGTTAAAGGTTTAAAAGTAAGATCCAAATATTTAAAACTATTTAATTTATGTTCTAAATTAATGATTGATATAGTTGAATGTAGAAAACCTGTAATCGCAAAAGTTCATGGATCAGCATACGCAGCTGGATGTCAGCTAGCTGCTAGTTGTGACTTAACTTATTGTTCGACAGATGCAAAATTTGCAACACCAGGTGTAAACATTGGATTATTTTGTAGTACCCCTATGGTTGCAGTAAGTAGAAAAATTAACAGAAAAAGAATGATGAAAATGCTTTTAACAGGTGAACCAATAAACGCAAAATATGCAAAAGAAATTGGTTTAATAAATGATTACTATCCAAAATCTAAACTAAACAAAAAAGTTCTAGAAGTTGCTAAAGTCATTTCATCTAAATCAAATGCTTCAATTAGAATTGGAAAAAAAGCTTTCTACAAACAATTAGAGATGCCATTAAAACAAGCTTACACATATACGAGCAAAATGATGACTTTAAACATGATGAAACAAGATGCAAAAGAGGGGATATCAGCGTTTTTAGGAAAAAGATCTCCCAAATGGAAAAATAAATAATGCAGGAGATAGAAACTATATTAAAAAATTCAAAAACAATTGCAATGATTGGAGTTAGTTCTTTAAAAGAAAAAGAGGATAGAACAAACTTAAAAAGAAAACCTTCAACAATTGTTATGAAATATATGCAAGAATTTGGTTATAAAGTTATACCGGTCAATCCATTTGCAGTGGGAGAAATAATTCATGGTGAGAAAGTAGTGGCTAAACTAAGTGATATAGATGAAAAGATAGATATAGTTAATGTTTTTAGACCATCTAAAGAAACTCCTGGAATAGCAGAGGATGCAGTTAAAATTAACGCTAAAGTTTTATGGTTACAGTATGGAATTAAAAATGACGCAGCAGAGAAAATAGCTAATGATGCAAAAATCAAGTATATTTCTAATCGCTGCATTAAACAGGATTATCAAAATATTTTTCAAAAAGTTAATCCAGTTTTTCCAGCATTAAAAAATTAAACAACCCATAAAATGCTGAGAATATTTTTAGTTTCAATTTTGCTTTTTAATACCAACGTTTTTGCAGAAGATTTAAAAAAAGTTTACTTTGGTGGAGGGTGTTTCTGGTGCATGGAAGAGTCTTTTGATAAAGCTGAAGGTGTAAAAGATGTAATTTCTGGATATTCTGGTGGCACAACAAAAAATCCAACATATAAAGAAGTAACTTACGGAAATACTGGACACTTTGAAGTAGTCGAAATTGTCTATGATAGTAAAATAACAAACTTTGAAAATTTATTAAATGTCTTTTGGAAAAATATTGATCCTTTCGATAAGGCTGGTCAATTTTGTGATAAAGGATATAGCTATAGATCAGTTGCGTTTTACCAAAACCAAGAACAAAAAAAATTAATAGAAAAAAGAATCAAAGAAATTGAGCTTCAGTATAATAAAAGTGTAGTAACTTATGTTAGAGGTTTTGATAGGTTCTACAAAGCTGAAGATAAACACCAAAATTATTATCAAACTAACTTTATTAATTACTTACTTTATAAAAAGGGTTGTGGTAGAGAGAATAGACTGGATCAAATCTGGAAAAAATGAAAAATATTTTTATTGTCTATGGTCACTACAATCAAAATTCATTTAACGCAGCTATAAAGAATACATTTACAGAGGCTGCTCAAAAAAAAGGACACAATGTAGATTGTGTAGATTTATACAAAGAGAAGTTTAATCCAGTTTATGCAGGTGAAAAACCAGACGAAGTAGTCTTAGATCATCAAAAGAGAATTGATAAATCAGATGTGATAGTTTTAGTAGCACCAATTTGGAACTATCGAATGCCAGCAATTGTAGAAGGTTGGATTGATAGAGTTCTTTCGCCGCCTTGGGCATTTACTTTTAAAAAGTTATTTGGAAATTATGGTTATCCAAAAGGAAATTTAAAAGGAAAAAAAGTTATCATATTTTGTACTTATGGCTCACCAAGATTTGCGGTGACAACTTTCTTTTTAAATATGCCTATAAGACGATTAAAAAGAGGAGTTTTTTTCATTTGTGGCATCAAAGATGTACTTTACAGAAGATATTTTGAGGTTCCTTTCGTATCAGATGAAAAAAGAAAAAAATATTTAAAAGACGTAGAAAATACCGCTACTAGTTTATAATTTATTTTTTTAACTTGTTAGAAAATTTTAAATTCTCAGAATTAAATTTTGATGAGTTTTCTTTGATATATTGATCCATAATTTTTACTTTTTCATCCTCAAACTCTGCAACTTTTCTCTGATTTAAATCAACATATAAAGATAAAACCTCAATCGTTGATGCAACATATTTTTTTTCTTTGTGCACCATTTCAAGTTTATATTGAAGTCTTTTTTTGTCGTGATCAAAAAAAATTAAGTTAACATCTACATCTTCTCCTTCTTTTACCTCTTGATTATAAGTAATATGAGACTCCACAACCATTGTACTTTTTTTCGTAGTTTTTGCAGATTCTTCCCCCATTTGAAACTTGTTCATTAATATTTCTGCACCGAATATATCAAATATCAAAACGTAGTATGCGACATTCATGTGTCCATTATAATCAGTCCAATCCTTAATTATTTTTTTTGATGTTAAATAAAGAGTCATTTTTTCTTAAATTTATATTTAAATATTATATTATAAAATTGTGAAATTTAATATTTTTAAAACATTTTTTTTTATATTCATTTTTTTTAATACAAATTTTTCTTATGCAGAAATTTTGAAACCTAATATTTCTATTTTGCCATCTGAAGTTGTCAAAATACAATTAAGTAGTTTACAAAATAATAATTCTCCTAACATCGACTCTGGAATTTTACAAACCTGGGAATTTGCACATCCAAAAAATAAAAGTTTTACAGGTCCTTATGATAAATTTAAAAATATGATTAAAAAAGACTCATACTCAATCTTAATTAATCATAAGTCGCACGAAGTAAAAGAAATGTTTAAAAATGAAAACGTTGCTACATATGAAGTAGTTATTTTAGGAAAAGATAAAAAATTTTATAAATTTAAATGGCAGGTAGAAAAGTATAATAAAGAAGGACCACTTAAAAATTGCTGGTTAACCACAGCTGTTTTAGCACCAAAAGTGTTAGGTTCTTCCGTTTAATTGTTCTGAGCTGGTTTAACTTTACCATTTTCCATCTTTGGAGGTGTATATTTTGTATCAGGGAGAAAACTACCATCGAACCTGAAGTAAACTAAAGTTAAAATTAAAAGTATTAAGCTTGTTAGAGAAAGTGCTAGGAAAGGTATTTTTTTATCTGATAATTTAAAAGCAAATTTAATTAAATAAAAAGTTATAAAAGGAGCTAAAATACTCATTATAATTAATATTTTTTTTGTCATAGTGCGTCATTAGAATTATATATTAAATTCCCTTTTTTGGTAATTTCACAAAATGTCTAAGCCTCCTTTTTATTTAAGAATCCCAATTTTAATGGCTATCCTTTGTCTACCACCTATTGGTGCAACCCAAATTGGATGGTATTTTTGGGGTAAAGCAGTGGGTCTTAATTGTGGAATGATTGTAGGTGCTATCAGCGTTACTGTGGCAGGTTACCTTATGTATATAAAAGACTGGCGAGACTTTGAGGATGATTAGCAAAAATTATGTTTCGTAAATTATCAAAATTTAGTAAAACGATATTGTGAAATCTAAATCTAAAGTAGTTGTTGTTGGTGGTGGCGTAGTAGGAGTTAGCGCACTATATCATTTAGCAAAAAAAGGTTGGTCGGATGTTGTTCTAGTCGAAAGAAAAGAACTAACTTCAGGATCGACTTGGCATGCAGCTGGACTATTACCTTTATTCAACATGAGCTATTCGGTTGGTCAATTACATAAATACGCAGTTAACTTGTACGGCAAGTTAGAAGAAGAGACAGGAAAAAATGTAGGCTTCAGTAGAGTATCTAATATTAGACTAGCAAACAATAAAGATAGAATGGATGAATATTTTCAGTATGCAGGTGTTGCACAAACAATTGGTGTTGATGTAAAATTTTTAACTCCAGATCAAGTAAAAGAAATTTGGCCACTATGTAATACATCTGATTTAGTTGGCGCTATTCAACATCCTGAAGATGGTTACATTCAACCTGCAGATTTAACGCAAGCTTTGGCTACAGGAGCAAGAAATAGAGGTGCAGAAATTTATAGAAACACAACAGTTGTAGGAATTAAACAAACTAAAAATGGTTGGGTTGTTGAAACAGATAAAGGACCAATAGAGTGCGAACATGTAATTTCTTGTTCAGGAAATTTTGCAAGACAAACTGGTAAAATGGTAGGATTAGATATTCCTGTTATACCAGTAGAACACCAATACATCGTTACAGAACCTCATCCAGAAATTCAAAAAAGAAAAAAAGAAGGTTTGCCTGAAATGGGGGTTTTAAGAGACAGTGACAGCAGATGGTATATGAGAGAAGAAGCAGGAGGACTAATTTTAGGTCCATATGAAGATGGTGCTCCAGCTTGTTACGTTAATGGACCATCTAAAGAGTCAGAGTATGAATTATTTCAAGAAGATTTAGATAGACTCGCACCTCATATTGAGGGTGCGATACACAGAGTTCCAGCTTTTGGTGAAGTTGGAGTTAAGAAAGTTTATAATGGTGCAATTTGTTATACGCCTGATGGAAATCCAATTGTTGGTCCAGCTTGGGGATTAAAAAATTTTTGGATTAATGAGGGACACAGTTTTGGAATAACTGCAGCTGGAGGAGCAGGTTGGCAATTAGCCGAGTGGATTGTTGATGGAGAACCTACAATTGATATGCTTGGTGTTGAACCAAGAAGATACGGCGACTATTGTTCTAAATCATATTTGATTAAAAAAAATGAAGAAGCTTATAGCCATGTTTTTATAAATCACTTCCCAGATGAGGAAAGACCTGCAGCAAGACCTCTAAGAACAGCTCCGTGTTACGATAGAATGAAAAATTTAGGTGCTGTGTTTGGTCAAAAATTTGGTTGGGAGAGACCGAATTTTTTTGCAACAGATGGAATGGAACAAAAAGATGATTGGTCATTTAGAAGATCTAAATGGTTCAGTGCCATAGAAAAAGAATGCAAGAATGTAAGAGAAAATGTTGGCCTGCTAGATATGACGGCTTTTGCAAAATGTAGAATTAAAGGACCTGGTGCTGAGGCTTTTTTAGATAAGCTTGTAGCAAATAAATTACCAAAAAAAGTTGGAAGAATTAATCTTTGCCACGCACTAAATACAAAAGGGGGAGTTCACTCAGAGTTTACAATCATGAGAGAATCTGAAACGAGTTTTTATCTTGTTTCTGCGGGTGCTTTTCAAAGATTAGACCATGATTGGATTTTAAAATGGATGCCAAATGATGGATCCGTTCAATTTGAAAATTTAACAAATAGCAATGGTGTTCTTGTTGTTGCAGGACCAAAAGCTAGGGATCTAATGCAAAAAGTTTCAAAAGATGATTTTTCAAATGAAAACTTTAAATGGCTAAGTTCTAAAATGGTTGATGTTGGCTATGCTCCTGTAAATGCAATGAGAGTGAATTTTGTAGGAGAGCTTGGATGGGAACTTCATCATCCAATTGAATATCAAAATCACATTTTCGATAAATTAATGGAAGCAGGAAAGGATTTAGGAATTAAACCTTTTGGTATTAGAGCCATGAATAGTTTAAGAGTTGAAAAATCATATAAACTTGTTGGCACGGAGTTATCAATCGAATACTCGCCTTATGAAAGTGGTTTAGATAGATTCATTCACCCAAACAAAGGAAGCTTTATTGGTTTAGAGGCTTTAAATAAATGGAGAGAAAAGGGATTTAATAATAAATTAGTTACATTAGAAATTCATAATCCAAAAGATGCAGATGTTCTTGGAAACAATCCTATTTATGAAAATGGAAGTGTTATCGGAAGAGCAACAGGTGGTGATTATGGTTTTAGATTAGGTAAATCAATTGCATTAGGCATGGTTAAACCAGAGCTTGGTAATGTAGGGCAGAAATTAAAAGTTGAAATTTTAGGTGAAAAATATGATGCAACTATTCTGGACGAAAGTCCTTATGATCCAGAAAATAAATTATTGAGAGCATAATGAAAATATTAGTAGCTGTAAAAAGAGTAATTGATTACAACGTCCAAGTAAGAGTAAAGGATGATGGAACTGGTGTTGTAACTGATAATGTAAAGATGTCTACCAATCCACCAGATGATAATGCAATTGAAGAAGCAGTAAAGATAAAAGAATCAGGTAAAGCTAAAGAGGTTGTGGCAATTACAATCGGAGATGATAAAGCGCAGGAGACAGTAAGAAAAGCTCTTGCAGTAGGAGCGGACAGAGGAATTCATGTTAAAGTTGATGGTATAGTTGAGCCATTAGCTGTTTCTAAAATATTAAAAAAGATAGTCGAAAAAGAAAATCCAGATTTAGTATTTATGGGAAAACAAGCAATTGATGATGATTGCAATCAAACAGGTCAAATGTTAGCTGCAATATTAAATTGGCCCCAAGCAACTTTTGCTTCAAAAATTGAGGTTAAGGAAAAATCTTTAGAGGTTACAAGAGAAATAGATGAAGGTTTAGAAACAATTGAAGTAAACATACCTGCGATTGTAACTTGTGATCTAAGACTTAATGAACCAAGATATGCATCATTACCAAATATTATGAAGGCAAAGAAAAAACCTTTAGAACAGCTAAATGCATCTGATTTAGGGGTTGATACTAAAGCGAGAATCGAGCAAATTAAAGTAGAAGAACCGCCAAAAAGAAAAGCTGGCATAAAAGTCGCAAGTGTATCAGAATTGGTTCAAAAATTAAAAAATGAGGCTAAAGTAATATAATGTCAGTTTTATTAATAGCAGAGCATAACAACACAGATCTTAGACCATTTACTTTTAATGCAGCAACAGCCGCGTCAAAAATTAATGAGGATTTACATATTTTGGTTCTTGGCAATAAATCAGATAGTGTTGCAAAAGCTGCTAGCGAAATTCCATTAGTAAAAAAGGTGATTCATGTTGACAATGAAATATTTGATAACTTCACGGCTGAAAATTACACCTCAACAATTTTAAAGCATGTAGATAATTATTCACATATTGTTTGTTCAGCAAATACATTTGGAAAAAATTTAATGCCTAGAGTGGCAGCATTATTAGATACGTCACAAGTTAGCGATATAGTTAATGTAATTTCTGAAGATACTTTTTTAAGACCAATTTATGCAGGTAATGCATTTGCAACTGTTAAAAGCACTGATAAAAAAAAATGTGTTACAATTAGACCAACATCTTTTGATCCAGCAACTTCAACTGGAGGATCCGCAGAAATAGTTAAATCTGAGCCAGGGGATAAGTTTGAGAGTTCAAAATTTGTTAAGAGAGAAGAAATAAAATCTGATAGACCAGAATTAGGTACTGCAAGAGTTGTTATTTCTGGTGGAAGAGGAATGCAAAATTCAGATAACTTTAAATTGATTACAGCTATCGCAGATAAGCTTAATGCTGCGATAGGAGCTTCAAGAGCAGCCGTCGATGCAGGTTATATTACTAATGATCATCAAGTAGGTCAAACTGGCAAAGTTGTTGTGCCTGATCTGTACATTGCAGTTGGAATATCTGGCGCGATCCAACACTTAGCTGGAATGAAAGAAAGTAAAGTAATCGTTGCAATCAACAAAGACGGAGAAGCTCCGATTTTTAGTGTTGCGGATTATGGATTAGAAGCAGATTTATTTGAAGCATTACCTCAATTCTTAGAAGAATTAAATAAACTCAATACTATTCAAAAGTAATTCATGACTAGAGAAGTTATGGAATATGATGTTGTTATTGTTGGTGGAGGACCATCAGGGTTAGCAACAGCAATAAAACTTAAACAATTAAATTCTGAAATTAATGTTTGTGTTTTAGAAAAGGGAGCAGAAATTGGTTCCCATATTTTATCAGGAAATGTTTTTGAAACGAGGGCTTTGGATGAATTAATTCCTAACTGGAAAGAATTAAATTCACCAATTAAAACAAAAGTTACAAAAGAAAAATTTTTATTTCTTGGAAAAACAAAATCAATAAGCTGGCCAACATGGCTGTTACCAAAAGTTCAACAAAATCATAAAAATTATATTATAAGTCTTGCAAATTTGTGTAGATGGTTAGCTGAACAAGCGGAGGCACTAGGAGTAGAAATATTCCCAGGCTTTCCAGCATCCGATATTTTGTATCATGAGGATGGATCTGTAAAAGGTGTTATCACTCAAGACATGGGTTTAGATAAAAACGGAGAAAAAAAAGATAGCTATGAGCCTGGAATGGAGCTTCATGCAAAAGTAACTGTTTTTGCTGAAGGCTGCAGAGGACACTTAGGAAAAAATTTAATTAAAAAATTTGATTTGAGTAAAGGAAAAAATCCACAGCAGTATGGTATAGGTTTTAAAGAAATTTGGAAAGTAGATGAAAAAAATCATGAAGAAGGATTGGTTATGCACACTGCTGGCTGGCCATTAGATAACAATACATACGGTGGAAGCTTTGTTTATCATGCCGAAAACAAAGAAGTTTATTTAGGATATGTAATTGGTTTAGACTATCAAAACCCTCACCTGTCCCCTTTTGATGAATTTCAAAGATTTAAAACACATCCAGCAATTTCAAAAATGCTAAATGGAGGTAAAAGAATTTCATACGGTGCAAGAGCATTAATTGAGGGAGGTATTCAAAGTTTACCAAGAATGTTTATGCCCGGTGCTCTATTAATTGGATGTGACGCTGGTACTTTAAATATGCCTAAAATAAAAGGTTCACACACAGCAATGAAAAGTGGTTTGATAGCTGCAGAAACAATAGTTGAGCATTTAAAAGATAAAAAAGATTTATCGATTTATGAGGAAAAATTTAAAAAGAGCTGGGCTTATGAAGAATTACATGCTGCAAGAAATGTTAAACCAAGCTTTAGTTGGGGTTTAATCTTAGGTATTATTTTTACAGGAATTGACCAAATATTATTTAGAGGAAAGCTGCCATTTACGTTAAAACACAAACACGCAGATCATGAAACTTTAAAACCAGCAAATAAAATGCCAGTTATAGAATACCCAAAACCAGATAACATCTTAACTTTTGACAAAACTAGCTCTGTATATTTAACTGGAACAAATCACGAGGACAATCAGCCGGTCCATCTCCAGCTAAAAGATAAAGAATTACCAATAAAATATACTTTAGAAAAATACGATGAACCTGCACAAAGATATTGTCCAGCAGGTGTTTATGAAGTTCAAAATGAAAATGGTTCGCCAAAATTTGTAATAAATGCTCAGAATTGTATCCATTGCAAGACATGTGATATTAAAGAACCATCTCAGAATATAACATGGGTAACTCCAGAGGGCAGTGGTGGCCCAAGATATGGAAATATGTAAATTAATTAATTTAAATTTATTTATTAACCTCTTTATAAATTGTTTTTGCTATCTCAAAATATCCCTCAGGGGTAAAATGATGTCTTGTATTGAATGGATAGTATTCAAGTGGGTTTGCTTTGTTAGAAAAAAATTTTTCTTGAATACTTATAAATGGAATATCTAATCCTTCCACAAATTTTCTGATTATTTTTTCATGATTTTTAGGATGAAATTTGTTTCTAAAAATATCATAATCAGGCAAATATACAAAATATAATTTTGAATTATTGTTATGTATCAAGCTTTTACTCTTGATTAAGATTTCTTTAAAGGTATCGAGATTATCCATTTTATAATTTGGTTTTAGTAAAAGCACGCGAATTTTATCTTTAGTTTTATCAAGCTGCATAAATTTTAAAATTTTATATTTTAACCTTGAGTTTTTTTTTATATTTTGAAAATTTGTATCAACTACTAATTGTGAAATAATTTTTTTATTTAATAAATCAATTTCTTTTTGCTTGGAAATAAGATTTTGAGAAAATTTTTCGTCTAAATATTTGGTCAATATTGAATTTTTTAATTCTCGATCTAATTCTATTAAGTCATTACCAGCATAATAAATCCATATTACATTTTTAACTTTTTTATTTAAATATTCTTTTAATGTTGCATATTCTATTAATGGCCCATTACCGGTAAATCCTAAATTTAATACATTTTTATTAGAAATTTTTCTTAAAACAGATGCAAAATCGTTTGGTCTGTTAACACATGCACCATGAGTGTATGAGTCGCCAATTAATATAAAATCTATTTCATCACTGTCCCATTCCTTATCTGGATTATTAAAACCATACCTATCACTCAAATATTGGGAATAATAGCCATTTTCATTACAATGAATACTTTTTACGTTTGATACACCTGATAAAGGGAAAATATTTGAATTTTTACTAAGCAAGTGAGCCATTGGATACATGCTAACATAAATGTCATTATCTTTTTTTTTTAAATCATTATAAGCTTCCAATTTAGTCCTTTCATCGTATTTTTTTCCAGTTTTATTAAAATACTCACTAATAATTTTCTCA
Source organism: uncultured Pelagibacteraceae bacterium (assembly GCA_902587095.1). Classification (GTDB taxonomy): domain Bacteria; phylum Pseudomonadota; class Alphaproteobacteria; order Pelagibacterales; family Pelagibacteraceae; genus Pelagibacter. The sequence continues at coordinate 7,727 of CACIJY010000011.1, read as the reverse complement.
TAACCTGAGTGTTTGTTAATCATATTCAAGTAAATCTCAAAGCTGTACAAAGAAATAGCTATTGAAAAAAATATTATTAAAAGATAAGTAAATAGGAGTTTTATTTGTGCTTTCATTAAAAATTGAAAAAAAATTAAGATAAATCTATCGCATATTTTTTTAAAAGATTTAACGGTATAATCTTAATTGTTTCTTGGTGAGTTTTTTTTAAAAATATAGGACATCCAACACCTGCCTTAATAGCCTTAGCGTACCAACTTGCGCAAACACACCAACAATCACCATCTTTTAAACCAGGAAATCCAAACTCTGGATGAGGAGTTATTAAATCATTACCAGCCTCTTTGCACCAATTTAAAAATTCATTAGATACTTTTGCACAAACTGTATGAACACCTTTATCATTTTCATCTGTATTACAACATCCATCTCTATACCAACCAGTTAATGGATCTGATGAGCATAATTCAAGATCCTCACCTAAAACATTTTTTTGTTTTTTAATCATGAAAAACGTCTGCAACTTTTTTATCTAATTCAATATTAAAAGAGAATGATCTTCTTTCACCATCAACGACAAATGGATATGCAGTATGCATAAGATAGTTTGGAAATAATATTAAATCACCAACTTTTGGCACATGATTATAAATACTTTTATTTAAAAACATTCTTGAACCATTTATAAAATCTATTGTTCCGTTTGTTTTCTTTTTCTTTTTACTAAAATTCAAGTTTTTAGGTATTTTAAGATATCCAACTCCAGATATATTTCCATCATGGTAATGTACTGGGTTATATTCATTTTTAAACTGTCTGACTACCCAAAAGTTTTTAATGTTAATTTTGTTTGTTGATTTATTAATAGTATTTTTTAAATAATTTTTTACTTTTTCGTGAATAAACTTTTTAAGTTTTTTATTTACAAAATTTTTGGAAAGCTCAATTTCTTGATAAACTTCACCAACTAATTTTCTAGAATAATCTTTTTTTTTTGATTTTTTTTCATTTAATATGATTCTTTCGACCTCTTGATTAATATCACTTACAACTTTTTTACTAAGTTTTATTTTTGCTAATTTAGGACCAAAAGGGCTGATTATATCAATTTTTTTTGGCATTATATCTTAGTTGGATTTGGTTGACCTTTATAAACTACCTCCGGGTCAAATTTTTTTTCTTTTTCCTCAAATTTCATTTTTATATCTCTTGCATTCTCAATTTTTCCTAAAGGAACAGACCTGTAAAAACAAGATCTATATCCAACATGGCAACTTGAACCTGAGCCAATATCTACAGTTAACCATACAGCATCTTGATCATCATCAATTCTCACTTCAATAACTTTTTGCACAAAACCACTTGTTTTACCTTTGTGCCAGATTTGATTTCTTGATCTACTCCAGTAATGAGCTTCTTTAGTTTCAATTGTTTTTTTTAAAGCCTCTACATTCATATAACCATGCATTAAAATTTCTTTTGTCTTTGAACATGTAGTGATGACAGGAATTAATCCATCATTATCAAATTTAGGTGATAATAAATCTCCTTCTTCTATATCTGTGACATTTTCTCTTTTTTTAAACATTTTTAAGAAGTATTTAGCACATAAAATATTATAATAAATATTTTAAAAAGGTGAAATTATATATATAAGTACTCCGATGAAATTAATTAAAGAGCAAAATAAGCCAATAAATAAAGAAGTGTCTGATAAAGAGGCTGAAGAAGCTTATATCAAAATATTAAAATGGATAGGGGAAGATCCAAGCAGAGAAGGATTATTAGAAACACCCAAGAGGGTTTTAAAAGCATATAGAGAATATTTCAAAGGCTACCAGGAGGACCCAGATAAAATACTTAGTAAAACTTTTGGTGATGTTGAGGGTTATAACGATATGGTAATACAAAAAAATATATCAGTTATGAGTCACTGTGAACATCACATGGCACCTATTTTAGGAATTGCACATGTAGCTTACATGCCAAATGAAAGAGTTGTAGGTTTAAGCAAACTTGCGAGAGTTGTAGAAGTTTTTGCAAGAAGAATGCAAACTCAAGAAAGATTAACAAAACAAATTGCAACAACTTTAATGGACTCATTACAAGCCAAAGGCGTAGCAGTCACTATAAACGCAACTCATCAATGTATGACAACTAGAGGAATTAAGAAGGAACAAGCTACAACTATAACCAACTATTATTTAGGTAAGTTTAAAGACGACCTAGCTTGTCAAAATAGATATCTAAGATTTATTAGTAGTAAAATCTAACAAATCTATAAAAGTAATGTCAGATAATTTTAAAGCATTAATCGTAAATCAAGAAGGTGAAAAGTTTTTAAGAGAGATTAAAACTATAGAAAAGTCATTTTTAAAACATGGTGATGTTTTAGTTAAAGTTGATTATTCTACATTAAACTTTAAAGACGCCTTAATCTTAAAAAATGGTGCAAGATTAGTTAAAGAATTTCCACATATTCCAGGTATAGATTTTTCAGGTACAGTAGTTGAAAGTAAAAGTGAAAAATTTAAAGAGGGTGATGAAATAATCCAAACTGGCTGGAGAGTTGGTGAAATCTACTTTGGTGGATATTCTCAATTTGCAAAAGTAAATTCTAATTTTTTGGTAAAAAAACCCAAAGGAATTACATCGAGACAGGCAATGATGTTAGGTACCGCTGGTATGACAGCAATCCAATGTGCTTTTACAACAAAACAAACTAGAGAGGTTTTGCTACTTGGAGAAAAAGTTAACGAAGTAATTGTAACTGGTGCGTCTGGTGGAGTTGGTAGTATTGCCGTTATGATATTAAGTAAAATGGGCTGCAATGTAACAGCCGCAACAACTAAGCCAAATGAAGAATATCTTAAATCACTAGGTGCAAAAAATATAATAAAATCGGGTGATTTAGATAAAGAAGCAAGACCATTGGATAAAGGATTGTATGACGGTGCAGTTGATACAGTTGGTGGAAATATTTTAGCTAACATTCTATCCCATGTTAAGCCAAATGGAATAGTTGCAGCTTGCGGAAATGCATCAAGTATAAAATTAAATACTACTGTTATGCCTTTTATTATAAGAGGTGTAAAACTTTGGGGTATCGACTCTGTAAGTGTATCTATAAAGAGAAGAGAATTCCTGTGGGATGAAGTTTCAAAACTTGTAGATTTCGATTTACTTAACAAGTCCATCAAAGAAATAAGTCTCGAACAACTTTTAGTTGAATATTCAAAAATGCTTGAAGGCAAAACTTCTGGAAGATACATTATTAATGTTAATAAATAATGGATTGGGACAAGCTAAAAATATTTCACGCAGTTGCAGAAGCTGGAAGTTTTACTAGCGCAACAGTAAATTTAAATCTCAGTCAATCAGCAATAAGTAGACAAATTCAGGCTTTAGAAGAAGATCTTAAAGTTAAGCTATTTGAGAGACACGCAAGAGGTCTTACTTTAACAGAAAATGGTGAGTATGTATTTAAAACTGCCCATGAAGTAATCAGTAAGCTTAAAGAAGTTGAAACTTCACTCGGAGATCAAAAAAATAAACCAAGCGGTAAATTAACTGTTACCACCGTTGTAAGTTTTGGAACAACATGGCTAACTCCAAGAATTCAAGAATTCATGCAATTAAATCCAGATATAGAAGTGGAGCTTATTTTCGATGACAAAGAACTAGATTTAAGCACAAGGCAGGCCGATATTGGTATTTTTATGAGAAGACCTAAACAACTAAATTATATACAAAAAAAATTAATAGATATAAATTACCATATTTATGGTTCACCAAAATATTTGGAAAAACATGGTTTTCCCAAAAATACCAGTGACTTAAATAAACACTCTTTTATATCATTTGGAAGAGGCGCCCCTTCACCAGTTTATAATCCTGATTGGGCTTTAAAATTAGGTACAAAAGATAATAAAAAAAGGAAAACTGTGATGAAAGTTAACAGTGTTTATGGCTTATTGTTAGCTGTTCAAAGTGGAGTTGGATTAGCCGCTTTACCTGATTATATTACCGTAAATCAGCCAAATATTGTTAAAGTTTTACCAAATATTGAGGGCCCAATAACAGAAGCCCATTTTGTTTACCCTCAATCAATGAAAAATGTGGCCAGAGTTCAGGCTTTCAGAAACTTTTTATATAGCAAAATCTCAGAGTGGGAATTTTAAAAATCGCTTGACCCATGCGTCAATATATGCGATTGATAATCATTATCAGTGAGACTAATTATCATTTTCAATGAGATTAATTCTCATTATCAATAGTGCGGAAGAAGGGTAAATAATAAAATGAAGAAACTTAGTATATATGCAATACTTTTATCTTTCATCTCTAGTTTTACGATAGCTGCTGAAGTTAACATCTTTAATGCAAGACATTACAAAGCTGATGCAGAACTTTACAGCAAGTTCACGAACAAAACTGGTATTAAAGTTAATTTAATAAACGGAAAAGCAGGAGCTCTTGAAAAAAGAATGATCGAAGAGGGAGCAGATTCTTCCGCTGATCTTTACATCACAGCTGATGCTGGTAGATGTGGAGCATTCAAAGCAAAAGGAATGACGCAAGGTGGCTTAATTTCACCTGCAATAAAAGCAGCTGTTCCGTCAAACTTTAGAACAAACCATTGGACAGGAATTGCTAAAAGAGCAAGAATTGTTTACTACGCTCCAGATAGAGTATCAGGCGCGGAGTTGTCGGGTTTAACTTACGAAAGTTTAGCTGATCCGAAATGGAAGGGTAGATTAGTAATTAGAGCATCAGGTAACATTTATAATAAATCACTTGTAGCATCATTAGTTAAAAATAATGGTAAAAAAGCTACAGCTGATTGGGCAAAAGGTGTTGTTGCAAACATGGCTAGAACACCAACAGGAAATGACCGAGCTCAAATTATGGCAGTCGCTGCTGGGGAAGCAGATATTGCTGTTGCTAATACATATTATCTAGCATTAATGTTATCAGGAAACAAAGGAGCAGAGCAACAAGCTGCTGCAAAAAAAGTAAAAGCTTTCTTTCCTAACCAAAATGATAGAGGAACACATATGAATATTAGTTGTGCTGCTTTAGTAAAAGGCGCAACTAATAAAGCAAATGCTATTAAACTTGTAGAGTTTTTATTAACTCCAGAAGCTCAAGAGCACTTTACAAATAATACTTTTGAGTTTCCAATGATCGATGGTGTTTCTCCAAGCCCGCTGGTTGTGAACAATATAGGATTAGATTTTAAACAAGATCTAAAAACTAAAGTTTCAAGTTATGGCGCTAAACAAGCTGATGCATTAGAAGTAATGACAGCAGCTGGTTGGAAATAATATGAAAGATAAAAAAGAATTTATTTCTGAAATAGATTATAATAAATCTTCTAAAGGATGCTCACCGTGTCTTTCAGAGTGTAAAAAAATCAATGACAGAATAAATAAAAGAAATTTATCTGATATTAAAGATAAGGAGGTTCCGCACATCCTAAAAGTTTTTGATTTTTAGATAATTTCTTGATTATATGCCCGTAGACAATCTCCTCTATGGGCATATTTAATTTCATGATTATAAGGCGGATTATAATATGAAAAAATTTAATATTTGGTACTTAAGCTCTTTTCTCATCTCTTTTGTAGTTTTAATTCCGATAGCAACTGTTTCCTTTAGTTTTTTTGAGGAGACAACAGAATATTACAAAATTTTAAAAGAAACTTTTTTACTAGAATACATATATAATTCCGCAACTTTATTATTTGGAGTATTGATTTTAACATTTATCTTTGGAACAGGCACAGCTTATCTGGTTTCTTTTTATAATTTTCCAGGAAGTAATTTTTTTAAATGGGCTTTAATATTATCTTTTGCTGTTCCTCCGTATATCTATGCATACTCTATTTTTGCTTTTTTTGATAATTATGGAACTGCTTTTACAATCCTTAAAAATTTATTTGGTGAGGGGGAATACAATAAACATATACCTAAATTTAGTGGAATGTTTGGAGCAATACTATCATTATCTTTTTCTTTGTTTGCCTATGTCTATATTTTAGCTAGAGCTTCTTTTTTATATCAATCTCAAAATTTGATAGATCTCAGTAAAAATTTGGGATTTTCTAAAACAAGGGCTTTTTTACAGGTAATTTTACCATCTGCCAGACCTGCAATAGTTGCTGGATTGTCATTGGTGGCAATGGAAACATTAGCAGAATTCGGTGCCGTAGACTTCTTTTCAATAAATACTCTAACAACTGGAATATATAATTCATGGATAACATTTGATGACCTTGCGTTTGCAAATAGACTTTCATTCTTTTTATTACTGTTTATTTTTGCTTTATTCATTTTAGAAAATTTATCAAGAAAACAAGCAAAATATCATTCAAACTCATCGAGTAGATTTAAACTAAATGATCAATATAAACTGGTTTTTTTATACCAAATTTTTCATCTATATCGTGTTGATGAATATGGTGAGAGTGAACGAATACAGGTATTAAATTCCCTTTTTCTGTTCTTAGAGTATAAATAAAATTAGTTCCTCTAAATTTTCTGTCTACAACATCAAATTTTAAATTACTTTTGTCGTCATGAATAAGATCTTCCGGTTGTAATAATAATTTAACATCAGAACCAATTTCAGCAGGTTTTACAAATTTACCCTCTATAGTGCCTAAATCATCATTTTCTAATGTGTTTATTCCAGTGACTGTAGCTGGTATTAAAATTCCCCTGTTTAGAAAGTTGACTACACTAACAGAATTTGGATAATGATAAACTTTATAAGGATCATCAAACTGTTTTAATTTTTCATCTAAAATAACTCCACATTTATTACCTAAATAAAAAGCTTCATAAGAGTCGTGAGTTACTACTATTGTCGTTATTTTTAGGTTTTTAAGAATTTTTTTTAATTGTATTTGTATTTCTTCCTTAAAGCTTTGATCAACGTTTGATAGTGGCTCATCTAAAAGTAATAAGTCTGGTTCAAATACTAGTGATCTTGCTAGAGAAACACGTTGGGCTTCACCAGCACTTATTTGATGAGGAAATTTTTTTAAGACATTATTTAAATTTAACAATTTAATTATAAAATCTGGAATAATTTTTTTTGTTTTGTTTTTATTTCTATTTACAGCTATTTGAATATTTTTTTCTACAGTGTAGTGAGGAAATAGACAATTGTCCTGAAAAGCTAATGATATATTTCTATTTTCTGGTTCGACATGATTATCTTTTGAGGATATTAACCGTCCTTTTAAAAAAATTTCACCTTTATTAATTTTTTCAAGCCCTGCTATAGTTCTTAAAATTGTAGTTTTGCCTATACCAGAAGGTCCTAACAAACAAATTATATCTCCCTCATTTTCTATGGAAAAAGAAACGTTTTTTACTTTTTCAATTCCGTCTACTGAAAAATTTACATTTTTTATTTCAAAAATATTTCTCATTTAATCTCGTAATATAAACTTAGATGTTGATAAAATAAATACACTAGCAATTAAGATTAAAATTAAGGACGGTGCTGCAGCTGCCTCTAATAAATCCTCAGATGCGTATATATACGCGGTAGTTGCGAATGTCTCAAAATTAAATGGCCTTAAAATTAAAGTAATTGGAAGTTCTCTAATTATTTCCAAAGATATTAAAATTGCCACAAATAAAACTGAATTTCTTAAATAAGGTATATGTATATTAACAAATGTTTTAATTTTTGAATAACCTAGTAAATATGC
>CACIJY010000010.1 GCA_902587095.1 uncultured Pelagibacteraceae bacterium | reverse complement strand
ACCGCTGCATGGAATTCTATTAACGTGACAATCAAAAACATTCATAAAAATACTTACTTTTGTAAATTTTTTGTTCTCTAAATTTAATTCCTTTGGACCGTTAGTTTCCATGACTTGCAGAACAACTCCATCTGCAGGGCTTACCAAATAATCCTCATCATTAATTGAAATTCTGTCTGGATCCCTAAAAAAATAATATACCCAAATAGTGAGAACTATTCCGATTAAACCAAGAAAACCATTTATCAGATAAAGGACAAGCGTTGCTAAGCCAAAAATTACTAAAAATTTATAGCCTTCGTTGTGTAATTTGGGAAATATTTTATCAAACATAATACTTTTTTTTGCTAATTTCTGATTAATATGTATATAAAAAGCAAAAATTCAATTAATAAGATTTATAAGTAAATATGAGCAAAATTAAGGTCAAAAACCCAGTTGTAGAGTTGGATGGCGATGAAATGACAAGGGTTATATGGGAGTTTATCAAAAAGAAACTAATACTTCCCTATTTAGACCTTGGAATTGAATATTACGATCTCGGAATGAAGAGTAGAGATGATACCTCTGATCAAATTACAATAGATTGTGCGAATGCTATTAAGAAAAATGGGGTTGGGATAAAATGTGCAACAATCACACCGGATGAAGCAAGGGTAAAAGAGTTTAATTTAAAAAAAATGTGGAGATCTCCTAATGGAACAATAAGAAATATTATTGGAGGGACTGTTTTTAGAGAGCCAATAATTTGTAAAAATGTTCCAAGATTAGTTCCATCTTGGACAGATCCTGTAATAATAGGAAGACATGCTTTTGGTGACCAATATAGAGCAACAGATTTTAAAGTTCCTGGTAAAGGAAAATTAGAAGTAAAATGGACATCAGAGGACGGAAAAGATAATAAAAGTTATGAAGTGTTTAATTTCCCTGGGCCTGGGGTTGCGCTTACAATGTATAATTTAGATAAATCAATCGAAGACTTTGCAAGGTCATGCTTTAATTACGGTCTAATAAAAAAATGGCCTGTTTATTTATCAACTAAAAATACAATATTAAAAACTTATGACGGAAGATTTAAAGATATTTTTCAAGCTGTGTTTGAAAAAGAATTTAAGTCTGATTTTGATAAACATAATTTAAACTATGAACATAGACTTATAGATGACATGGTTGCCTGTGCAATGAAGTGGAGTGGTAAATATATATGGGCATGTAAAAATTATGATGGAGATGTTCAATCTGATACAGTTGCACAAGGTTATGGATCATTGGGATTAATGACAAGTGTGTTGTTGGCCCCAGATGGAAGAACAATGGAAGCGGAAGCTGCACATGGAACTGTTACCAGACATTTTAGAATGCATCAACAAGGAAAAGAAACCTCAACTAATCCAATTGCTTCAATATTTGCATGGACAAGGGGGCTTGCTCATAGAGGAAAATTAGACTCAAATGATGAGTTAATTAAATTTTCTAAAACTTTAGAGGATGTTTGTATAAATTGTGTTGAAACCGGTTTAATGACAAAAGATCTAGCAATTTTAATTGATAAAAATCAAAAGTATTTAACTACAAATCAATTTTTAGATGCTATTGATGGAAATCTTAAGAAGAAATTAAACTAAAAACTACTATCTCTCCAGCCACCTTTATTTTGCATAATTTCACCAGGGATTGATAATATTGAGAATAATGTATCTGCATCACCTGTTGGACCAGCAACGTTTGCAAATAGTTTATCAGCAAATATCACCAACTCAGATAAAATACCTTTTCTTACAAATGCGCATGCATTTGCTCCTGGATTATTAACGTCAGCTGGTGCTGAGGGTAATTTTAATTTTGCCGAATTATTATAACCACACTCATCATCCGATACACAAATAAATGCAGATCCTTGAGCACATCTATCTACACCGCTGTCTGGTGGTTGGTAAATAGGAAAATATACTTGGCCTTTGAATAAAGTTGGTGACGCAGATGCTTTTCTAAATGTTTTAGGCAAATAAAAATTATTACTTTCATCTTGACCTAATTTAATTACCCAAGCTTGCTTACCTTCAATACATTTTGAAAAATCAGTTGCACCAGTTACATTTTTACAATGAGCAGCATTATCAATACCAGGTGCAGCATTAGCACCTTGGTGAGCTAATTGGAAAAATGTTGTATTATCACCTCTTGGAACTTTACCACCTCCACCAAGATTTAAATGTTTAAAATACGGATAGTCAGGGTCAGTTATTCCATACATAATATTATCCATATTTGGTTCTCTACCACCAAGATCTGTGAAATTTCCTGTGGCTCCAAATAACATTAATTGATTTGTATTCACTCCTATTCCTGCATCCATTGCAAAATATGAGTAACGTGCATTATCTGTATTCGCATCTAATCTAAACAATGTTGTTTGATCGAAAAGTGCTGCAGAATTTCTTGTGGAATTTGTTAAATTTATCTTAGTAATTTTACCCTCTAAATCGTTTATATATACAAGAGCTCCTCTCCATGGAATACCAAAAGCAGTGTCAGGAGTAATAACAACTGGAGCTGCGGGAATTGCATTAACTATATCACTTCCGTTTTCAGTAGCAGTTTTAGTACCTCCGACCATTATACCATCTGGTGTTGTATCAACAATTGTAATTGGACCTCCATTTTCTTCAGCTGCATAAATTCTTCCAGGTTTATCTCTTTCATCTAAATGAAGATCTACTAAAAATATAGCAGAACCTGCACAAGTATCATTTTTACTCATTCCTCCGCCCATAATTGCAACATATCGGTCCTCATTAATACCACCCCCGTCTACTGAAGGTATTCTGGCTATTCTTGGTGTAGACCATGTCTCGCCTAATTGTGAATAATCATATTCAGTTGGAAGACCTGTTGCACCTTTGCAAGATGTAGAAATACTAAACTGATTTGTCTCTTTGTCTGCTCCTGTTACGTGTGCAATTCTATTAGCATTAATGGTTAATTTTCGATCAAATTTTACTTTTAATAGACCACCTGACATTCTTGCATCTGCAATACCTAGAGGTGTCATCAAGCCTGTTACGTTATCTCTTTGTTGTGCGCTTAAAACACCGTCATCAATTTTTGTATTATCATCAACATCTAATGTGATATTAGCAAAATGAAAGGTGTCACTCGTGTAACAAGAGCTTGTACCTTCATCTCTATATGCTGGATCAGTAGCAGTCAAATCATCACTATCTACACATGCTGCAATTGCATCTTGTTCTACACAATCAACTACAGCATCATCAAGACTATTGCATACTTCATTACCATCTGCATCTTTATCTGCATCTCTTGCTGTCTGATAATTTGCATATGCTTTAATACCTTCTTCCGATTGAAGAAAAGATGAAAAGCCTGAATTATAAGGTTCTTCTGTTATATTTCCCTCGTAATCAGCTATTAGAATTTTTTTATTTATTTGATCGTTAAAAATAGAAAACATATGAATAGGACCGCTACTATCTTCAATAATTGGATTAGTAATATCAAGAACAGAGAAGCCTGCACCGCCTCTTCCATAAGGGACAAACAATATTGTTCGCCACTGTTTGCCTGTCTCATTACCTAGTGCATCGTACCCTTCAATTAATGCATCATGAACAACTGGAGAACCATCAACACCAAATACTGGGTTTGTACCACCAGCGGGAGCTGTAATTGCAATTGGTTTTCCATCAGCATCCAACTTTGGATTTCCATCAGCATCTAACACATAAGATATTACAGCATCAATATTACCATCATATCCTTTATTAATAACTTGAGGTAGTAATGCTGCAATAAAAGGTGGAATGAAACCCCATTCTTCTTCTCCAGTCTCTGCATTAATTGCATGGAGTACTCCACTGTTAGAGCCAGCGTAAATTATATTCCTTCTTTGTGAATGTTTTGACATGAAGCCCTGATAATTATTTGTACTTCTATGATAGGCCTCTTCATTTCTATTTGAAAAATCTAAACTTGCATCTGGAGGACCTACTTCAATTAATTGAGAGTGATAAATATCACCCATTACATGTTTTCTTAATTCTTCAATGTCGCAATCTCCATCATAATCAAAATAATCATTACCTTTCATAAATTTTATTAATCCTTCGATGTCATCAGCATTGCCATTTGGGCCAACATGTTTTTTGCCTGTATCTCTTGTTGCACAATAGGATGATGAGTTATGGTAATCAGGAACCGTATATCCAAGCATATCAAATAAATCAGTTGCTATAATGCTGGAGTTTCCAACATTAAAATTATCCCAATTTCCAAAATATGATGCTCCTGGTATCGCTGACCACAAGTGTCTCTCATCTTTTGCATCGCCTGCTCTAGATTGGCCTCTAACTTTTACTGCAGCGCTCCAATTTCCGTGTGCATTAGGCTCAGTGGTTTCGTGTTCTACTGTTCCATCTGAATTAAGTTTTTTTCTTAAAATTGTACCTTTCCATTCTCCAAACTGTTCGTAAGCAAATTGTGCTTGATACAGTGAACCACCCTCTTGAATGGTTGCTGTAATAGATGGGGCGGTAAATGCAAGTTTGTCTGCAATAATTTGTCTAATTTTACTCGTTAGTTCAGATTTTAACTCTTCAGGAGTATTTGCAATTATTACTTCCTCACAGTCTTTGTCCCCAAGCGTTTCACAGGAACCTGCTCTTGCAAATGTTTTAAACATACTCATGGATTTACCTCTTATTCCTCCACCGTAAGCAACATATAAAGATTTAATACCTTTCTTTCTTAATTCCTCCATTCGGCCTATAGATTTACCTTTACTAGCATGGCCGATATTAACTCCATCAACTGCCTTACCAATACCAGTATTTGTCATTGCGCCATCTCCAATTACAATTACGTAATTTAATTGGCATAAAGAATCTTCATCAAACACTAAACCTCCTGCTTTAGGATCGTTGAAGTATTTAGTAGCTATGTCCGAGAATGCTTGCGAGTCTGTTCCCCAAGCAAGACCCATGGGTTCTAAAACTCTCATGATTTGACTAGCTCCTTTAGAGCTTATTCCAACGTTTAAGCAAGAGTCTGTATTACACAAAACACTTGTTCCTGCAGGGTGTTCGCCCTTCCAGCCATCATAATAGGTACACTTATCATTTCTATGACAATAAGCTCCACCATTTTTAGAGTTTTTGCCTAAACCGCTCCTACCAGCGTTCCAGTGACCAAATCCAAAATGTGCACCAGTTGTCAGAGTTGTATCGTTTACAATAGCATTAATTGCATCTTTTACTCCGTCCCATCTTCTTACTCTTGGACCTCCCATTTGTTGAAGCCACGATGTATCTCTGTTAGCAACAGTGAAATTAGTTTCATTAAATTCGTCTACATATCCTCTAGTGGTTGCTGTTAGTATTCTATTTCTTTCTGCATCTACATGTATTCCCCAAACTCTTGAAAATCGAACATCATCTGCTGCTGTATCTCCAGAGGTCCCTTTATTTGATATAACTGAATTTACTCCAGAACCAATACTTGCACGTACAACGCAATCAGTATCTGAAGTAAACTCTAATTTTTGTATTGCATGATTAATGTGCGAGCCAATATAAAGAATGTCGCTATCATCAGGAGAAACGGCAATAGTCGTTGCATGCATGACATCATTACTTAAATCTGGATTGTTAACTTTTGTACAGGTTCTATTTGGCGTAGTTATTGAAGCTAAAGGAGTAGGGCTTGCTAAATCCAAATTAAATCCCCTAACATTTCCATCTCTATAATCTGTCATATAAACCATAGTACCTTCATTATTAACTGATAATCTTCCCATAGTTCTTAAAGTATTTCTCCCCCTAAATTCTTGATTGGTACATGCCATCGTCGAAAGGTTGCAAACTTTAAAAAAGCCACCTCTTCTCCAAGGACCACCCAAAAACATATAATATGTGCCCCCAATTTCTTTAATATCAAGATCATGAATTCTGGCTCGTTGTGACTGAGCACGTAAAGCGAATAAACATTCTGTTCCATCCTCAGTAAAACCAAAGACCATATCTCTGTCGTGTCTTTCTAGGGCATTAAAGAAAAACATATTTTTATTTGAAATATTTTTACCTGAAAATCCTTCTACAAAACGTAATCCTCTATTTCTTCTTACATTTCTTCTTACTGTGGACCTGGTAGTGTCATAAACATTAGTGCATCCAGCTGCAGGAGTTACTCGAATTGGTGTAAAGTCAGTATCTCTTTTACCAGCTGAAGTATATCTAACTATACCAACAGCTCTTCTGCCACTTTGATTAATTAATATGTTTCCATTTGAGTCATAAACTGCTTTTGGAGCTGCGCCTAACCCATCAGAACCAATCCATGATTGCATACTCGCAGAACTATCAACCAAAAATAAAATATTTGCTGCAACATCACCATCTCCTGCTCCTGGTGGCACAGGTTTTGAATAAGTAATATTATTATTATTGATTAATAAAAAAAGTACCGGTATTAATTTTAAATATTTCATTAGTTTATCCAGTTGCATTCATCACCCTTTCACCTACGGTAAAATCCAACATCTCGGGGCTTGTTATTTCTAAATATTCAATTGTTTCGTTTGCAATTTTCGTTTTACCATAAAAGATGAGTAATTCTCCTATGCTTAAATTTTTATAGCCTGTCCAATTATTACTCTTAGTTTCACTTCCTGGGTCTGATATAAAATTTTTTACAAATTCATAAATTTCATTTTGACTATTATTGTGTGAGTTTACTAAATTTATCCCTGCAATTTTAGAGTTATAAACTATAACTTCTAAATCTGAATTCTCAAGTGATGAGCCCTCACAATAATCTTGGGCATAATCTTGATATTTTGCTGAAAATTCATCTCCATAAATATCTGTACTATATGCATCTATAAATTCAAATGTAGAAACCGCGCTACTAACATTTGTTCCAATTGGAACATTTAGGAGCTGACACGCAAAAGACTTGTTAAAAATAAATAAAATTAAAATAATATATAAATATATTTTTTTCACAGTTATAAACTTAAATAATTGAGAAAATTTTTCAACACAGTTAATAAATAATTTATGTTCAATTTGACCAAGCATTTAGTGAGATAATATCGCTATTGTCTCTAACGGGACTAAAATTTCCGGTTTTGAGACACTTCCCATTATACCGCAGGCATAGATTCTGTAAGCGGTTCCTTGTCTTTGAACACTTGAGGAAGTTTTCTTTAAGCTGCCTCCAACAGATTTATAATCAGCAGAACCTGCGTTCACAGAAAAGTATTCATATTTAAATTTTTTCATTCTATTAATTTCTCCTGTTACCTGTTTGCTGCTACCGAAATTAGAAGTTTCGTCTAATATAGGAGAAATAATATCATAAAAACTTACATCTTGAATGTGCTCAACGACTTTAAAATCTTTTCTACTTATATTTCTAAAACTTTTGTAACAAGGGGTTCCGTCATCTAATTTAGAGATTGCTTGTTCTACATTTGTTGGTATATGCCTTTTATCCTCATCTCTTGTTCCATCATCTTTTACTTTTCCCATCATGCTATTTATTAGGGATTTTTGAGCTTCTAATAATGCGTGTTCTGCAACATAAAAAGTTTGTTGAAAGTCGTCACTGCTATTATTGCTTTGATGGTCTGATGATGAAATAACTATTAAACCACCTCCCATTAGTGACATTGCAAGAAGTAAAACTAAAGACATCACTAATGTAAAACCTTTTTCATTTTTTTTTATCATTAGAATAAAGTTCCTCCAATGTTTCTTGTATTAACTGTTACAATTACTGAATCTCTTAATAGTCTATCTTCGGCCTCAATCTTTCGATCATCTAATCCAACTACTTCTCTTTTTTGTGTCTCTTTATAAAAGTTATCTTTAGATCTAAAAGTTAACCTGACATCTACACCTGCAATATCAAATAATCTGTCTCTCAAATTATCAATCTCAGGAGCAGGGTAATTCCCTGCACTATCTCTGATTATAAGTCCATCTCTATCAAATGGAATAAATTCCATATCTTCAATATGATCCCTCACAAGATCTTTCTCTATACATTGTGGACAATCAGTTACCCATTGACCACCTGTTGCAGGAAAAATACAAATTTCTTCATCTTCACCAATTTTAGCGACGTCTGAAGCAACTCTTTCTTGCCTCCATGACTCAACTGTTTTGTAGACAGCTAATCTAACTATATTTTTTTCACCTATCTTTTCATCAGCATAATATGTAATCCTATACCTTTTAAATGGCTGGTCTAAATCGTTTTGATTGAAATCTTCATAGACTATCTCTATTTGGTCACAACACTTATTTGTTGAATTTGCTTTCGATTTAATTGAATCACTACCATCACTAGATGTTTGGAAACCAAGTCTATTTTTTCTTATAACAATCGGGTTATGACTTAATTTGTGATCATTAAATCCATTATCAAAAGTTAGATAACTTTTATTAGGAAGAACGAGACCAGGGTTACAACTTCTCTTTTTATTGGTATCTTCAGCAAATTTGGCTATTGTTTGTGATCCAGCGTAATATTTAAATCCAGCCATTCGAATATCTCTCATCAACATTGAAACTAAATCTCTACTTGATCTACTAATTTTTGCTTTTTCACTAACTTGTGAATAAGTGTTATTTACAACATTATACGTGGTATATAATGCACCCATCATTAATGTTGTGATTAAAATACCAATTAAAATTTCAACAAGTGTTAAACCTTTTTGATTTCTAAAATACTCTTTATTCATTTTTTTAATTTATTCCTTGTAACTTATAATCCGACTGAAAATATAAATACTTTCTTTTTTTTCCGTCGTTTAAATTGATTTGAACTCGACCAATATACATTTCTAAATCCTGCATGTTTGGATTATTATTAGTGCAACCCGATCTGCATAT
Source organism: uncultured Pelagibacteraceae bacterium (assembly GCA_902587095.1). Lineage (GTDB taxonomy): Bacteria > Pseudomonadota > Alphaproteobacteria > Pelagibacterales > Pelagibacteraceae > Pelagibacter. The sequence goes on along the minus strand of CACIJY010000010.1, from coordinate 20,388 downwards.
TTTGTAAACTTGAAATTTTCTAGTTTCATTCGTTCCTCTACATCTTAAATATGACTTGCTATCTAAAATTGCTTCCCATTTGCTTTTTTTCCTTGCATGTGCATCAGTTCCTGTAGTGTTATAAATTTTTCCTGCGTTAGCAGATCCAGTACCATCTTTTACTTTACATGCCTCAGACTCGAATATTGGTTTGCCGTCATCTGCGCCAAGTAAATATTCTGTAAAATTAGAGTCAGAAGAAGTTGCGGTATCTCTTGCGCTTATAACGTCCTCAGCAATTATATTAGTCAAAAAGTTTGCTTTAGTTCTTTCGCCTGAGGAATGCATTGATTGAACTGAGTAATTAGTCATCTGTAAAATTGCAACAAATCCAATTCCAATAATTGCAGTAGATACCAAAGCTTCTAATAAAGAAAGACCTAATATATTTTTGTTTTTAAAAATCATTTATTCAATCCAACCACTGCCACTCCATTTAGTTATAGCAAAATTTCCAAACCTAGACCATTTAATAGCATTTAAGTATTCTGCGGTATTTCCATCATCATCTGTACCAGGGGGTAATTCTTTATCTAAATCACTATCACTATACCCAACATTGCAGTCCTCACCTTCATTAACTCTTCTGCAAATATAAATGAAATCATATGGCTTGTTTGAATTGCTTAATAAGCCTGCATTGGCCTCATAAAATTTTCCATTCCTTGAAAAGCAAACTGCTCCAACATCCCCTTGTGCGCCTGCTCCATCATCACCACCTAGCATATCTACTGGCACGGCGTCTCCCTCCTCGCCACCTACAGCATCAGCTTGTTCCTGGTTCGCTTTCATTGATGCTGTGATATCACTAAAATTTGTTTTACTAACAAAATTTTTTATTTCACCCGCATCTGCAGCATCTGTATCCCAATAATCTTCATCTAAAGAACATCTACTTTTAACGTTATCAGGGAATGCTTGGTTCCAAGGATCATCTCCATTGTTTATTTTTGATGCGAGCGTATCCATGGTCATCCCTTTAGTTTCAACCTGTAAATATTTGTCAGTATTAGTAAATTTTACTTGTACATAAGCAAATGTTCCTTGTTGTGTTTGTATTTGAATATTTTTTACAATGGATAATATTTTATTAACTGCACTCCTAACCTTTCTTTCTTTATTCCATGAAGAAAAATTTGGATATGCTACAGCTGAAACAATTCCAACAATAGTTAAGACGACTATTAATTCAAGAATGGTGAAAGCTTTAGTGTTCTTTTCCAGCACCCGCATCTATTTTCCCTGCTTTAACTAATTCTTCTAAAGACTTAGTCATTGTAATCATACCATCTTTAACAGCAGTTTGCATGATGCTCGGGATTTGATGAATTTTTGCTTCTCTTATTAAGTTTTGAATTGGAGCTGTACACTTCATCACTTCAAAAGCACCACAACGTCCTTGACCGTCTTTAGTTTTTAAAAGTCTTTGTGTAACTACCATCTTTAATGATGTTGAAATCTGTGCTCTTATTTGAGCTTGTTGCTCAGGTGGAAAAACGTCAATGATTCTATTTATTGTATTTGGTGCACCACTTGTGTGTAACGTTCCAAACACTAAGTGACCCGTTTCAGCGGCCGTTAAAGCAAGTCCAACAGTTTCTAAATCTCTCATCTCTCCAACTAAAATTACATCTGGATCTTCTCTTAATGCAGCCTTTAATGCACTGGCAAAAGTTTGTGTTTGTTTTCCAACTTCTCTATGAGAGACAATGCTTTTTATATCTTTATGAATAAATTCAACAGGATCTTCAACTGTAATAATATTTGCAGTTCTGGTTTTATTGATTTCATTTACAATTGCAGCAAGCGTTGTAGATTTTCCTGATCCAGTTGGACCTGTAACTAGTACTAAACCTTTGTGCATATCAATTATATCGTAAAGAGCTGGCGGTAAATCAAATTGGCCCATTTCTGGTATAACGCTCTCTACTCTTCTTAATACTGCTGCTGGACCATTAATAGTTTTATAAAAGTTAGCTCTAAATCTTAATCCACTTAATGTAACGGATGAGTCTAGCTCATGTGTTTCATTAAATTTTTTCATTTCTACTTCATTACAATTAGTTGATATTAGATCTTGTAGATCTTGTGCTTTAACCATCACATCTTGGACTTTGTGAATTTCCCCGGTTTGCCTATATGCTAAAGGCCAGCCGCTTCTAATATGAAAATCTGAAATTTTTTTATTATTTTTTGCAAGTTCTTCTAGTTTTTCAAACATTTTAATAATATTATCTCACTTTCTTAAAATTTTCCAGACACTTCTAGGTTGGTAAAATACTCAGAACTGTTCTCTAAGCTTTGATTTGAGTTAATTTTAAAGTCCAAACCATGAATATTTTTTGAATAGCTCAAATTGGTTTGATGGGCGTTGATCGGATCATAATTTAATGCAAATTGATTATCCTCTTCTTTTGAACGACTAAACTTTATAATAAAAGTATCCGTACTAAATCCAGGAGTTTGACTAGTGTGATTTAATTTAATTATTCTCTGATATTCGGTTGATACGGTAAAACCATTTAAGTGAATAGCTTCAAACCCTAGCGATGTTTTTAAATTTTGCCTAGAAAATGGTGAATGTATAGTCTCTTTATTGACATGAGTTCCACCCTGATAAACATATTTATAATCAACATTTGGTGTTAAATCATATAATATCTCTATTCCACCCATTGGCTGAATTGTTCCTTGATCAGTTTCAATTATATCAGTTTCAAAAAGAAATCCAGCTGCAAGCTCCCCGCTAGTAAAAGTATCCTCTTTATATATTACGTCTCTAGCTGGTAGCCCTGAAGCTTTAACTAAGTAATCTGTAAATTCTGATAATCTTGTTACACCATATGTAAGTTTGCCCGTTGGAGTTACATTTAGAATTCCATATTTTTCTTTAGTTCTATAATTTATTGTTGCAAACGCTTGCTTTCCTTTTCTCTCACCCGATAGATTGCCCATGTATCTATGATCGTACCATAAATGACTTAAGCCTACTACAGCATTTATGTATTGATTATCTTTAGAAGGTAAAATTCCATAAAGGTTTAACGTTAAAGACTCCATAGTTACATCTTGTTTTGAAAATTTGATATCAGAACTACTATCGCCGTATCTAAGTGCTAGTCCAAAAAATTTATTATCTCCAAATTTTCTATCAGCTCCTAAGGTTAAACCTCTGGTATTTAGATCTTTTGCTTTTACTGATCCATCTTTTTCAAAAATACTTAAAGATATATCTGCTAAGCTCCAGCTAGACCACTTTGATTTTTTATTTTCTGTTTTATGTTTGCTTATAAAAGATGCAACATTATTTCTAACTGAGGGTTCAAATTTATTAGCTAAAGTTTTTAATAAAGGATCTTCGTAGTTTATCTTAAAGTTATGAGCAGATAAATTTTCTTCATCACGATTTCTCTTGATCCATTCAAATCTTTTAAAAATAGTATTAACGTTTAAACTTATATTTTGTTTAGCAAGCTCAAATTGCGCTTCAATTGATGAAGATGTGTCTGAAGAACATTTAATTAATCCATAAGGACATTCAAGGTCAAATTGATGAACTTGATCTATTCTACTCGAGGGAGAGGCTAACTGCACGGTAAATAATTTCATACCATCACTTGAAAAAGAAAAACCCCACGATACTCCAGTCCCTGTTGCATGATCAGGATAAACAACTTTATGGAAACCTAAAAGAGTTTGTGTTGAAACATCATAATTTTTACCTAAGCTAAATATATAAATTCTATTATTAGTGAAGTCAGTAGTGTCTAAAGCTGAGATAAACATTTGATCGCCATTACTACTAAATTCAATATCTCTAAATGATTGATCTCCATCAAGATCTGTTACTCCAAAGTCAGTATACAAATTCGCACTGTGTATTTCCGTAGCAGATGTAAGATCAAATGCTGGTGATAATGAATAAGTCTTTAGCACAGGTGTATCATCGTCCGTGCCACTATCCATTTGATACAATCTTGTACCGTCTTTGCTAATCGAAAAACCAGTTGTCTTTGTGTTAGCTGCACCGGCTTCAGATAAATCAAATCGTTGCACATATTTAGCTGTCCTAAAATCAAAAGGCTTACTTAAATCATATCTATTTACTTCACCTGTTCTTCTCAAAATATAAAAAATTTTACCGCCTTGTGAAATATGAATACCATAATATGAAGTCTCATTACCATTGGAGCTTATTGCATCACTGGGCATACCATCAGCCTGAAAATCTACATGGTCAACATCAAAGCCATCAATATCATCACAAGTGTGTGATTGAATTCCAGTATTTACTGTAAGATAAGTTTTTACAGTATTTAATTCAAATGGGTCTCTCACTTTATTCATAGATAAATCAAGATCTCCCATGGGTCCTCTGTTTGTTTTTCTGTCCATATCAGCATTGATTGTAAAAATCATTGATCCGTCATCACTCCACACGACATCTCGAAGATCCTCAGTTCTATCGTGATCAAGGTCTACAAATTTACCTTTCTCACCGCCCTGTGTCTCATCTGATATTTTAGAACTAAAACATTCACCAGTAGCTGAGCCATCAGGGATTCTATTAAATATAGGTGTAACGGTTAAAGTGACGGCAAGAGCTAGTGTAGAAAAAAAAACTCCAAGTAAGAGAAAAAAAGTATTAGTACTTAGAACACCAGTTTTTAAAGACCTAAAAATTTTTTTGATATTTAATTTTTTAATAATTTTCATGATGTTAAGATTTATTTCTTTTTGATCAGCTCGGTATTTTCTATATTAATAGCCATACAAGTGATATCGTCCCTTAATTTTTCTGCCCCCCAATTGAGCTCTTTTTCTATACCAAGTACTATATTTTTTGGATTAATATTTTCAATACTGTTTATGATATTTTGAACACCTTCTGCTCCCAGTTCTTCACCATTTTTAAGGTATCCTTCTGTCACACCGTCTGTGTAGACCACTAATGTTTTATCTTTAAGATTTATAGTATTTGATTTTACCATCGACTCTGTGAAATATTTTACAATTCCAATTGGCGGCATATCAGACTTTATATATTCATAATTTTTACTCTTATCAAAAGTTAGAATACTTTCATGTCCTGCATTTATAAATACTAGTTCACCTGTTTTAATATTAAGTTTTCCAAATACCGCAGTTACAAACATTCCTTTAAATTTAGCTTCAACGAGCTCGTTATTTACTCCATAGACAACTTTTTCTAGAGGAAATTTAAGATTGGTAAGTGTTCTAAATATTGATGATGCTTTTGCCATGTACATTCCAGCTTTAACTCCCTTACCTGATACATCGGCTAGTGTGAAAAAATACTCTTCAGGTGTTGATCTTACAACATCAAAGTAATCTCCTGATACATCTCTTGCAGGAACGTTTTTAGCAAAAATAAAGTTTTCAAATTTTGTAATATCTGGAAATAAACTTTTCTGAACTCCTGCAGCAAGTTCTCTTTCTTTTAAAAGTTTTGCTTCCTTTTGTAAGTTTGCAAGTGCTAGTTTATTTTCTTCTATAAATCTAAAATATAGTCCTGTTAAAAAAGTAATTGTTAAAATAAATATTGGATAACTTATATCAACAAGTTCAGATCTAAATTTATAAATTGAAAATCCAATTATAATGATAAATAATAAATTACCAAAGAAAACAGATAAACTGTATTTTGGTTTAATCTTTTGAGATAAAATAAAAGTTAGAAGTGCAACAATAATAGAAAATAGTAACTCAAAAATATAAGTGTTAGGATTTCTAACTAAATAAGATTGGTCTAAAATATTTTCTATAACATTAGCGTGAACTTCAACTCCAGGAATTGTAATCCCAAGTGGAGTTTTAACTAAATCGAATAACCCTTGGGCTGATGCACCAATTAAAACATATTTATCTTTAAAAAAATCTGTTTGAAATTTTCCATCAAATACATCTCCTGCAGAAATATATTGTTTTTTTTGAGGTTGCTTATATTTAATCCAAATAATTCCATTTGGATCAGAATCTACCTTATAAGGTCTTGCACTTATTCTATTTATTCCAACTTCATTTAACTCAATATAAATATTTTTTTGATTTGCCCCTACTCGGACCATTTCTAAACCCATAGTTGGATATATTTTATTATTAAATCTTACAATTAATGGTAGTGATCTAATTATTCCGTCTAATTGATCTAAAAAAGAAATTGATCCTAACCCTTTAACTTCTTTTTCTAATTTTTCTAATGAACCAATTGAATATGGATAAGAATAAGTAAATTGTTTTGGATCACCACCTTTAGATAAAAATCTTGCTTTTGCTTTACGATCATAATTTGAATGAGATGGAACGTTGCTACCTAAAACTGCAGTAACTGTTTTTGCACCTTTTAATTTATCAGCAAATACATCATCGTGTCCTTTTAGCTTTTGAAGATCAACAATATCTGAGGGAATTAAACCATAAGATTTTATAATTTCGTCTGGGGATTGTTTATCTTTTTCAGTAAAAAAAATATCGAAACCAATTGCTTTTGGATTTGAAGTTTCAACTTGATCTATAATTTTTGCAAAAACAGATCTACTCCAAGGAAACTGACCAAATTTACCTAAACTTGTTTCATCAATGTCTATAATCACAACATCAGTATCTCCCTTTTTTTCAACAAATACTTTTTGATATAAATCAAAGCTTAAATAGGAGATTGATTTAATTATGGAGGGATTAATAATTTTTAATGAAATTAGAACTAATAAAATAAATGAAAATATTAAATAATTTAGATTTTTTTCAATAAAAGAACGCACATCTACGAGTGTATATCTTAATTGTATAATGTAAATCTTTATGAGATTAAGCTAATTATCTCTTCTTCTTTTTATTTCTTTTCTTTTTAGCTTTTCTCTTCTTAGCTGCTTTTTTCTTTTTAGCTACCTTTTTGATTTTCTTTTTCTTTTTAGGTTTTGGTTTTTTCTTAACAGCTTTTTTCTTTTTAGGTTTTGGTTTTTTCTTAGCAGCTTTTTTCTTAGGTTTAGCTTTTTTCTTAGCAGCTTTTTTCTTTTTAGGTGCTGCTTTTTTCTTAGCAGCTTTTTTCTTAGGTGCTGCTTTTTTCTTAGTTGCAGCTTTTTTCTTCACAGCTTTCTTCTTAGCAGGTTTTTTCTTTTCAGCTTTTGCTTTTTTCTTTTTGCCTTTTTTACCCTCTGCTTTTGCTTTTTTCTTTTTACCTTTTTTACCTTCTGCTTTTGCTTTTTTCTTTTTACCTTTTTTGCCTTCTTTTACTTTTCCTTTTTTCTTTTTGCCTTCTTTTTTAGCTTCCGCTTTAGCTTTTTTCTTTTTCTTTTTTTCTGCTTTTTTTTCTGTTTTTAACGCAATTTTCTTTTCTTTATCTTTTTTAATATTCTCTTTAATTATTGATTTAATTTCCTCTTTTTCAAAACCTAAAGATTTTAATTCTTTCTTTAATTCTTTTCTTGCAGCTTTTCTTGCAATTTTCTTTTCGCCTTTATCACCTTTGCTTTTGCTCAAAGCTCTCATCTTTTTATTAAACTTTTTAAGTTGAGATCTTGTAATTTTTCTAGCTTTGTCCGGTGCTTTACCTTTACTCATTGAAGTAACGCTGTAAGGATTATCTAATAAAGTTTTTCCAAATTTGTTACTCGCTAAAACTGCTCCTGGTCTCATACCTAATGTATTGTTTTTGCCAGGACCGATTAATAAAGTATCTGTTTTACCTTTTGATACTATTGTTTGAAATTCTGTACCTCTAGATCCTAATGTTCCTTCGGGAACAGTAACTGTTAAAGCATCTGGATCTTTTTGACTGATTAAACCGGATATAACTTTTAGACTTCCCTGCTTGACGCTCGCAACAATTTTACCGTCATTAGTTTTTGGGTCATATATAAAAGTATCCATCACAACTTCAGAGTCTTCACCGACAGTGAAAGTTGATTGATCTAAAAGTAAAATTTGTGTTCCTGAGCCCTGAGCAGCATAAATTGTTTCATTAAGGTAAATCTTATCACCTTCTTTTAATTCTCTCGTTTCAGTTTTTACAGTACCTGAAATTGCTCCAACAATACCTACAAGTTGTTTTTCAATTGTAAGTGTCTCTTCCGCGTATGAATTAAAACTCATAAGCATTAAAGAGCATAATATTGCTGATACTATTTTTTTCATTTCGCAAAAAATAACATTTTTTTCTAAAAAATAAACCATTTTTAACTCAGTTTGATCAGGAAAATTGTTAGGTTTTTAAGCATTTTTCACCTTATTCGATAATTTTTTTTTTAAAATGATTTTGTTAAGCTAAATGAATAAGAATCTGCATGATAATCATAATTTAAAGCATTTCCTTCTGAAATTACTTTTTCATAAGATAAGTTTATAAATAAATTTCTGTTTGGATCTATTACAGGAAAGATATCTCCAATGGCTTTAGTTAACATAATGTCAAATGTATTTGCAAAATCTGACCTAATTCTATCTGAGGTAACGCTCGTGTCTCTTTTTTTATAATCATTGAAACTCATACCGTTAGTGATTGCAATATAGGCCCAGGGAAATGCTAAATTTATTCCTAAACTAAAATCATAAGTTTCATAATCATTACCAGCATCTACAATTGCATCAGTATCACTGTAACCTAAACCAATGGATGTAGAAATAATTTCTGTGAAAATGTAATCGTGATTAAATGTATAACCATGTCCAATTGCGTTTGTATCTCTTGCAGTGGTATCAGATGAGTTATGATTACCTTTAGTGTCTGAGAAAGAATAGCCGTAACTAAATGAGTGTCTTTCTCCAACAGTAAAAAAACCACCTATGCCCATCCCTGTAGAAAAACTGTCTGCATCTGTGTGATAATCAGATTTGCTTATAGTAAAATATGGACTTAAGCTTTGACCGCCTAATACTGTATCTAAACCAAGAGTTAATCCATAAGATTGAAAATCATCATCATGTTCTTGATGTTGATTGGATGTTGTGTGGGAAATGTTTGCTAAGAAAGAGGACTCTTCACCAATTGGTCTTGTAGCTGAAAAACTTATTCCTCCACTACTAGTCTTATCAAACATTGCTGAGGTAAATTCTGCAACTTCACCTTCCTCACTTTGCTTTCTATTTTTAGTAACGCTATTTACATTGTTGCTTATAAGACTGGCAATACTAATATCTGTATTAAAATTCCATAAACCTGGTTCTTTATCTTTTAAATCTTGTTCTATCTCTTGTAATGTTTCTAGATCTTCTGACTCAAGATCTGTTCTTAATTTCATTTCTTCAATCAAACTTTTTGCTTTATCTGGAGAGTCAATTTGTACCAATACTGATAATAAATATAATTTAATCTCAATATTGTCTGGATATAACATTGTTAATCTCTCAAGAGTTGAGATGGTTTGTTTATAATTTCCCATCTTACCTTGTTGTTGCGCATATTTTAAATTCAAATCTAAATCTCTAGGTTTCTGTAAGATTTGCATATATGTAATATTTTTCTCTACTGATAAAGATGGAAGTATAAAAATGAACAAAACTAAAAAGTTTATAAAAATATTTTTCCAGATGTATTTAGAAATACAAAATTTCATAAATCAGCAGAATAGATAAATTGTTTAAAATTTCAATTTTTAAAAAGCTATTAAAGACAAGCTAATTTAATGATATTTATTAAACTTTGCTAAAAATTATTATATTTTAATTATCTATAAATACTCATTGGATCAAAGAAACAATTATCTCTTTCTTGTGTCTCAAAGAAAATTTTAGATAAATCTGAGCTATGATATGTTGGGCAAATTCTTTCTGCTTTTAATTCTTCGGTGACACTTTGCCTTACAATGCCTGCGCTGTAAGAACTGCCATATGAAGTTGTGGCTTGAAGAATACTTCCGGTCTCAACTAAAGTAAGACTTGGTCCTATCATTGAAGTGTATTGACCGCATCCACTTAATGATAAACAAAAAGCTAAACACAAAAGAATCTTTTTCATGGAGAATGATTAAATCAACTTAAATTTAAAATCAATAGGTTATATTGTTATTAACAGTTCTCTCTTTGTATTGAGCTATTTTTAGAAAGAATTAATTTACAATCAGAACCTCTAGACTCAGCAACAATCGTGAAAGAAGTTTCGCTTGAATAGGCACAAAAATTATATTCCATATCGTCAACAGCTATATAATTACTATCATCAAAAAGTGCAGTTCCTAAATCCTCGTGACTTGTGTCAGTTGTTGAGCAACTATCGGATACACCATCTGGATAATACTCACCAGTATTTGTGTAATATTCTAGTTGAGCCAATGAGAGCTGTTGTAAAGTATTTTCAGCTGTCTTCATTTTGGCACTTTTAACGTAACCGTTATAAGAAATTACACCAACAGATGAAAGTATTCCCAAAATTGCAACGACCACAAGAAGTTCTATTAAAGTAAAACCAGAACTTCTTGTGATATTAATTTTTTTTATCAAGTTAGTTATATTTAATTTACAACTACTCTATTGCAATAGTATTTGAAACAACAGATTCCGCATTATCCATTACACATGCATCACCAACTTCTGCAAAACAAGTTGCTACATATACGTTGTCTCCATCATCAGCTACGCTAACCTGTCCTAATACAACTGTCATTTCTGTTACTACTGGTGGATCTACAGAGTCGTCTACAGAAGCTGCATCAACTTTTTTAACACCGTCACCCGCAGAATCCTCAGAGTTTTTAAAATCTGATAATGCACTCTCTATAGCTGTTGCAGCGTTTCCAGCAGTTTTTCTTACATTGCACGCAGCACTTTTAGCATATGTTGACTCGCCGACATTACATTTTTGTAGTTCTGCGGCTACATATTTAACTACAGAAGCATGATTAGATTTTGTTGCATTTTTCTTAGCACTAGCTGTGTAACCTGTATAAGCAACTGTACCAACAGCTGCAAGAATACCAATAATAGCCACAACAACTAATAGCTCGATAAGCGTAAATCCTTTATTGTTTTTCATTTAGGCCTCTTTATTTATTTATTAATATTAATTACGTAATTTTTAATAAATTTTTAAAATAAGTAAATACTTTAAAATGCCTGTAACTCCTTGTTTAATTGATATCTTTATTTTTTTTGTAGAATAATTGACATATCTGCTCATAATGAGCAAAATTACAAAAATTATTAATTAATTTAATGAATGACATATAAAATAGAAGAAAATGGTAATTCTAGAATTGTACATCTAACAGGTGAAATTGATATGGATGTAGCAGACAAAGCAAGGCAATCAATATTGCCATTGATTGAAGCAGGACACGAAGTTCATTTAAATTTAAGTAAGGTTGAATATATGGACTCGTCTGGAATTTCAGTTTTAATTGAAAGTAAAAAATTGTCAGAAAAGAAAAATACAAAGTTTGAACTAGTTGAAGTTAGCAAACCAGTTGAAAAAGTTTTAGCAATGGCGAGGAAATTTTTATGAGTTACAAAGTTACTGAAGAAGGAAATGTAGCAACTATTCATCTAGATGGTGAAATAGATATGGACGTTACGGAAAAAGCTAAAGAAGTAATTTTTCCACATATAGAGGGAGGAAAAGAAGTCCATTTAAATCTAAGCAATGTTCAATACATGGATTCATCTGGTATATCTGTATTGATTGAAAGTCATCAGAAAGCACTAGAAAAGAATACTAAAGTTATAATTAAAGATGTGAGTAAATCAGTTCTTAAAGTCATCATGATGGCTAAGTTAGAACAAATATTAAATTTGGAATAAATTTTTATGAGTGAAATTGCTCACCAAGATCATAGTGAAAAAAAAGCATTTTTAGTGAATTCATCTAGCTTGAGAGATGTAAGAAGTTTTTGTCGAGGAGTATTTGAAAAACTTCAAATTAATAATGATTTAAAAGAAGAATTAGTCTTAGCTATTGCAGAGGCTGCACAAAATATCGTTAAGCATGCATTTAAAAATAACGCAGATGCAAACGAATTAATGGTGGTTCAAATCAGTTGCGAAAGCAACAAACTTCAAATTGCATTTTATGATAGAGGCACGCCAGTTGATCCAAAAAAAGTTAAGCATAGAGAAATTGATAATGTAAAACCTGGGGGGCTAGGGACTTTTTTTATTCAAGAAATAATGGACGCTGTTGAGTTTAAAGATGGTAAAAAGCCTTGGATAAACCATCTAGTTTTAACTAAGCAACTATAATTATATTTATCCGATTAAAGCACCAACATTGAAAATTGGAGAGTACATTGCGATCATTAATCCACCAATCATTAAACCCATAAACACAATCATAATAGGTTCAATTAAAGAAGATAAATTCTCTACCACTGTATCAAATTCTGACTCGTAGTATTTGGCAACTGATCCAAACATTTCATCTAACTGACCAGTTTGTTCACCTACAGAAATCAATTGACTAAAAGTAGGGGGAAAAAGAGGATCTTTTAAAAATAATTTTGTTAAAGTATCTCCAGAAAATACTCCTTTTTTTACATTTTCCAAAGACTCTAATACAACAACATTATTGCTTACTGATTTTGCAATTTCTAAACTCTCAAGTAAATTTACACCAGCAGCACTTAGATTACCCATAATTAAAGAAATCCTAGCTAACATTGATTTTAGTATCATGTCGCCAAAAACTGGTAATTTTAAAACTTGTTTGTGCCACAGATATTTTATTTTCTCGTTTTTCGATGTTAAATATCTGAACCCGAAAAAAGATCCTAATAAAGTTAAAAATAATATCTTGCCACCTGTGCCTCTGAGGAAATCACTCATTCCCATAATGGTTGCTGTTGCAGCAGGAAGTTCAATACCCATACCATCATACATTTTTGCAAATACTGGAACTACTTTTATTAACATAAATGCGCTTACTGTTATTGCAACAGTGAACATTATGCTCGGATACATAAGAGCACCTTTTATCTTCTTTTTTATTGCTTCTTTTTTTTCAAGTGACTCAACTATTTTTAATAAAAATACATCTAACTTACCGCTAGCCTCTCCAGCTTTTATTAAGTTAATATAGACATTGTCAAATAACTCGGGAAACTTTTCAAAACACTTAGATAAAGTTACACCTCCCTCTAAGCTTTTTCTAATATCCTCGACAACATCTTTCATTGCAGGGCTTTCTAATTGGTCTCTTAACATCCCTAAAACTTGAAGAATTGGTAAACCTGCTTTGACCATTGTTGCAAATTGCTTTGAAAAAATTAAGACATCTTCTACTTTTGCTTTCTTTTTACCGAATAAAGATGAACCTTTTTTCTTTTTTGTCTCTTTATTCTCTTTTTTTTTGCCTTTAACAGCTCTAACTAAATTTGTGATTATTATTTTTTGCTCTTTTAATTTGTGAGATGCTTCATCTTGGTTTAGGGCTTCGATATCTCCTTCTACATATTTACCATCTGAAATTCCTTTATAAGCGTAAGTGTCCATAAGATCTTATTTATTACTCACCCGATAATACTCTTTCGTATTCTCTAAAATTTAAATCTCCACTAGCTATCAACCTTTTGCCCATGTCTTGCATGGTTTGAAAACCTTCTTTCACAGCAATCTGTCTTAGTTCAGGCGTAGTTGCTTTTCTTAAAATTGCTTCTTTTAAAGGTTTTGAAACAACTAATATCTCATAGATACCTTGTCTGCCTTTGTATCCTGTATTACTACAGGTTTCACATCCTTTTCCTTTAATAGCTTTTACTCTTGAAGCTTGCTCTGCACTAAATCCTAAATCTTGTAATACTTTAGGATTAACATCGTCATCTGGAATTTTGCAATTTTTACAATTTTTTCTAGCAAGTCTTTGAGCAACAACTAATTGACATGCCGCGCTAATTAAATAATCAGGCGTTCCCATGTTTTGTAATCTTGTAATTGTACTTGGTGCATCATTAGTGTGAAGTGTACTAAAAACTAGGTGACCTGTTAAAGCTGCTTTTAATCCAATATCTACAGTCTCTTTATCTCGCATCTCACCAACTAGAATTATTTCTGGGTCTTGTCTTAAAAAAGATCTTAACGCTGATGCAAATGTTAAACCAATATCATCTTTAATTTGAACTTGCCCAACACCATCTAGCTCATATTCAACTGGGTCCTCTGCAGTTAAAATATTTAAGTGAGGTTTGCTAACCTCTTTTAATATACTATAAAGAGTAGTTGATTTACCTGATCCAGTTGGTCCAGTAACTAATATAAGACCTTGTGTAGAGTGAATAGATTTTCTAAGGCTTTTCAAATCTTGTTCTTCAAAGTTTAATTGTTCAAGAGTTATGTCTCCAGCATCTTTATTTAAGATACGCATTACAATTCTCTCATTGTTTGCTGTTGGCAAAATAGATAAACGAAGATCAACCACTTTCCCTTCTATTTTAAAATTAATTGCACCGTCCTGTGGTAGTCTACGTTCAGCGATATCAAGCTTACCCATAATTTTAAAACGAGTTACAACCGCTCCATAGTTATCATGAAGAAATTGTTTATATTGTTCTTGCTCTTGTAACATTCCATCAAGTCTATATCTTACACGAGATGAGAACCTGTAAGGCTCTATATGAATATCACTAACACCTTTTTTAATTGCTTCAGCAACTACAGCAGTACTAAATTTTATAACTTCAGACTCATTTTCAATTGCCTCAACATCTTCTTCGGGAGCTTTCTCTAAAACTTCTCCGGCATCTCCTAAATCAGAATCAAACGTTTTTTGTTTTTCTCTGTTTTCTTTTCTAATTGATGCAGTTGTAACTTCTCCATCGCTTGATAAATTTTCAATAAACTCTGAAATTTGAGTTAACGGCGCAGCATGTAATTCAATATTTTTTTTTGTAATTGCTTTTAAGTTTCTCATTAAAGTTAATTTAGAGCTATCTGGAATTGCTATATGTAGAGTTTTGCCATCGACTTTGAAAGGGGCAACAAAATTAACTTTTATATAGTTTGATGGAAGAACAGACTTTATTTCAGGAGATACATCAACTTTTTTCAAATCTACAATGTCAAGATTTTGCTCTTTTACTAAAATATCTAATATCTTTTTTTCATCTGTAAGTTTTAAGTCAAAAACAGCTTCAATTTGAGATTTGTTACCTTCTGAACTTTTTTTTTTAATATTAATTAAATCTTTACCTGAAATAACGTCATTGTCTATTAAGACGTTAATTAAATTGATTTCACTTTCTCTACTAATCTTTAACATAATAATCTTATAAAATTCTTGGTGCTATAAATACCAATAGTTCGTTTAGTTTATCTGATTTTGACGAACCTTGAAACATTTTTCCTAAAATAGGCACTTTTGAAACCCCGGGCACAGCGTCTTTTGAATTTGCTACTTCATTTTTTTTAATTCCACCAATTACAACAATATCTCCGTCTGCTACTAACAATTTTGTTGTAATTTCCATCTTATTTATTCCAATTGAACCAGGGTTGGTCCTATCTGGAGTGTCATTATTTACCTGTATTTCCATCAAAACATTTCCATCGCCAATAATACTTGGTTTAATTTTTAATATTAATGCAGCATCAACAAGTTGTGGACCTGTATCACCACTACCAGGTAGCTGAATTTGTACACCTTGTTTAATTTGCGCGGTTTGGTTATCTAATGAGAAAAGTTTTGGATTTGAAATTGTTTTACTTAAGCCTTCTGTTTCTAATGCATCCAATTGAAGTTTTAATACAGCAGATCCAGTTCTTCTTAAAAGCCCAATTCCACTAGTAGCTGCTCCAACTGCATTAGATTGGAAAATATTATCTGATGCACCTCCAATAGCAGCTGTTCCAGGAGTAATAGCTCCGCCTGTACCTTCGGTTTCACCAATAGATGAAACTCCTCCAGCAGTACCACCTGCTCTTACTCTATTTCTGGTATAAGCTACTCCTAATTTAGTTCCTAAAGCACGTTCAAAGTTTGAGGTTGCTTCTACAATAAATGCTTCCATTAAAACTTGTTTAGTTCTGACATCAATTTCTCTTATTATTTTATCGACAACATCCAAATCTTTTTCTTTGCCTCTAACAATAATTGATCTAGTAGTTTTTTCTTCTGTTACTTGAATTGGAATAAAAGCTCCACTTGATGCTGTTGATGTAAACAGTTCTGTAATAGTAGCCTTAGCTTCAGCTGGTGATATATAATAAAGTCTAAAGATTTCCGATATAATCGGTTCAACAGAATCTTCTAACTCAACTTTCTTTTTAACTGCCTGAGCCCTTGCTGATTTATAACTCTCTTGTGAAGTCAAAGTCGAAGGTGTAGCTACTCTAATTATGTTGCTACCAACATCAATATCAGCTGCGTAATTTTTAATATCTAAAAGAGCATTAAATGCCTTATCCCACGGAACATTGATAAGTTCTGCTGTTATAGATCCTGCAACATCTTCCCCAACTAAAATATTAATATCTCCAATCTTAGCCATTAAATTCATTGCTTCCTCATAGTCCATGTTTTGAAATTTGAAAGATACAATTTGTTTTAAGTTTGGATACTCTTCTGAAATTAAAAGGTAGTTTCTTTCTTTTACAGATGATATTTTTTTTCTTTTTACAAATTTAGTTGTGTCTGCCTCAGCAGGTACAGGTCCCATTTTTGCATCTTTTTCAATTTCGGCTTTTCCAATTTTTTTGACATCTGTTTTTATTAGTGGAGTATCATGCTTGAAACCTTTAACTTTTTTACCTGGCTGCGCACAACCAGTCATAAAAAATATTATCAATATTAAACTTAGAATTATTTTGTAATAATTATTTTTCATGTTTTATTTATTTCTCTCTACAATCTGATTTTTAAAATTAAGGACTACTAATGAGTCCTCTCCTTCTCTTTCAAAAACAATTTCTCTAGAATCTAATGCAATTAATCTAATACCAGGAGATAATTCTTCAAATAAACTTAAAGTTAATATTTCCCCATTTTCATCTATCATCGAAGCAAACATAGTTTCACTGCCTTCTATAACTCCAACAAGTTTATAATTAAAAACACTTAAGTTTTTTCTTTGTTCGTCTGTATCCGAAATCAATTTTATAGAACTTCCGCTACCACCTAAAGAACCATCCCCAACAAAAGGATCATTTAAAGGTAAAGGTTCCTCTTTACCAACTTCTGATGCGATATTAGCACTTTTTAAAGCTTGATCTTTTTTTACTTTTTGATTGATCTCTTTAGCTTTTTCTACAATGTTTTTTTGGTCTTTGTCGTGGCTCTCAGATAATGCTACCGAGTTAAAAAATAAAATACTAAAGAATATGAATATTATCTTAAAAAAATTCATCAGCTAAACCTACTATTGTTAATGTTCCATTTACTTTTATCGCTCCAGTTGTATTCCCTTTTACCACTTGTATAGACTCCTTGTCAAAGTTAAGCATCTTTTGAGATAGTGATAATTGCCTTTTAAATCTTATATAACCAAGAAAATTGCCAGTTATTTCAAAACTAACTGGTATCGTATAGTAAGCCATGTTTTTTGCCGATTTTTTTGCTTTTTTAGATTTACCTTTTTTTGCTTTTTTACCAGTGGCTTTAGCTATAGCAGCTTGTTTAGAAACTCCTTGAATTTTCTTTTTCTCAATTTTGGAGATAACTAAGTTGTTGGCCGCTGCAAATTCACTTAAAGTTTGATACAGACCCTCAACTTCAGCTTTTGTATGAAAAAGTGTAGAATACTGTTCGTACCTTGGTTTAATTTTTTTAATTTTGTTTTTTTTCGATTTTATAGAACTTATAAATTTTTGAGTTTCCTCTTTTTTTTTGTTCATATCATCCAGTTGGGCTTTTTTCTTATTAACTATTGGATTTAAGACGCCATAAAATATGATTAGAAAAAAAACTACCGCACCAACAGATGTGCCAATTTTAATCCATGTTTTTTTTTCAACATTTTTTAATTTTGCTTGAATATCTTCAAGCTTGATATTCTTTAAATCTAAGTTTTTTAAATCTAAATTAAAGTTCATAATTATATATTTTTAATCTTAACAAAGATTCTAAATCCTTTCATTTGTGCTCCACCTTGGGTGGCTCTCGGTAATTTCATTGATGAGAGTGAAGCTTGGTCAATTAATTTTTGTTTACCTAAATTTTCTATAAATTTTAAAATGTCTTGATCGCTCGCTGCTATACCTTGAATGGTTACCATGTTGCGACCATCGTATTCTACTTTATCAAATTTTACTCTCGTAGGTACACTTGAAGCTACTTGAGCTAAAACTCTGTAAGTCAATTCTTTATTCGATTTTAAACTGTTGCTAAGTTGCAAAGTAGTTTCCATTAATTTTAGTTCTTTTGATACTTTTTTTAATTCAGTTTGTTTTTGAGTGTGTGTTTTTTTAACATCGGCATAATTTTTGAGTTTTTTATTGTAAGAGTGAATATTCCAAAAAGATAAAGTGAATAGTATTAAATAAATACCGGCAATAACACCTGCTAGACCTTTAAAAGCAAAACCAGATAATGCCTTCATTTTTTTCTGCTGAACCATGCTCTTTCTGTTAGGAAGTAAATTTATATTTTTTGCAGCTGTTACAAATTTGTAATAACCAAAAACATCTAATTTCCTAAACGCTAAACCTATTGATGTTGTTAAATATGATTTGTTGGGTAAATCTAATTCTTTCTCAAACTGTTGTGGAACTTTTAAACCTTCAATAGGATCGAATAAATTAAAGCCAACATTTAAAAGACTTTGTCTAAAAAACGATAAGTATTCTTCTACGTTGTCTAGATCTGAAACGACTTTAAGGTTTCTTATTCTTTTTTCATATTTTGTCTCAAAATCTTGAACAGCTTGTTTTACTTGAGTTACGTACCTTCTGACTAAACCAGCTTTTTCTTCAGAGTCTTGGGAACCTTGTAGTATTTTTCTATCCTGACCTCTTAAAAAGATGTCAGTAATAATTGGATTGTTATCATAAAGTATCATCAAATAATTTTCATCAAGTCCAAATTCTAAAACAGCAGTTAAATTCGCATCTTCAGATTTATTTGAAATTTGATTTATCTGGTCAACTGCAGATTTTAAAGCAAAACATTTCACGTCGATAATCACTGGATTTAATCCAGCTGCTTTTACAATCGAAACATAATTATTTATATCTGCTAACTTTGATGCCACAAACAAAATATCCATTGTATTGTCTTTTTGATTTCTATTAATCACTTGGTGAAAGATAGAGTAATCATCTAAATTATCAGTTAATTGTACTAAATTTTCCCATAAAGAATTTGTTTCTATTGCTTTTTGCAACTCATCGTCTTTCATCAATGGAGCAGTAACTACTCTTATAATCGCACTTGTAACAGGTATGGAGATTGCAACATTTGTGGTAACAGTTTTAGACTTTTGAATTGCGAGAACTAATTCGGCAGTAATTTTTTCTGCGTTTTCTAAAACTGAACTTTCATCAGGTATATCAAGTTTATGTGTATAAAACTTTTCCAATACCCATTGATTAGACTTATCAGCATTTATTTGCGCAAGTCTTATGCTTTTATTACTTAATTCAACCCCAATTATTTCTTCACCCTGAATTGTTGACTTTCCAATTTTTGTTTTAAAAAAATCTAAGGCTTTAGTTAAAGCATTGTTCTTTTTTATAGTGGGAGATTTTGGAAGTTTAATTCCATCTAAGGATGGTTTTTTTAATTTAATATTTTTAAGTTTGCCAAATAAGTTTGAAAATTTTTCTTTTGTAGTTGAAGTTGTGCTTTTATTTTCTTGTTTAATATTTTCACTAGTAATATTTGATGTTTCATCAATTTTCTTTTCAACACTCTGGTTAACAATTGGTTCCGCTGTTTGTAAAGTTTCAGTTGTTTTTTGAGCTACTACTTCTTGAGTTTCATTACCAGTAGAAACTTGAGTTTCATTTTGTTTTGTTGTGTCGCTTTGAACATCGTTGTTAGATGTCGTTTGATTTTCTTGACTTTGTCTTTTTAATCTTTCGCTCTCAGCATGAATATCATCGAACCATTTTTCTAAAATTGGTATAGCCTCGTCTAAATTTTGAGTGCCTGACGAAGATATTTTCTGTTTTCCATCTATATATAGTCTTCCTACCCAATTTTTTGACTTTAGCTCGCCTTTATACTTATCTTGTCTTACATATATATGTAGTCTTCCGTCTTTTTTATGGATCACTTGATGTTCTTGTTTATTAACAGACTGTTCTGGAGTAGTATTTGTTATTTCAGAAGACGTTTCGGCTGAACTATCCTGATTTGATTGATTATTGTCAACAGAAGGTTGAATTTCTGAAGTTTGAGGATCAGAAGTCTGATTTATATCTTTAGTTGTATCATTTTGATCAACTTCTGATTGATTATCAGTTTCTATATTA
>CACIJY010000009.1 GCA_902587095.1 uncultured Pelagibacteraceae bacterium | reverse complement strand
GGCAACTATCAACGATTTTAGGTATATATCTAGGATCTATTGTTCCAAATCAATTAGGTTTAAAATTTGCGATACCATTAACTTTTATAGCAGTAATAGTGAACGAATTACGAAAGTTTGACCATATTATTGTTATGATAGTATCAGGTATGGTAGCGACTTTTTTTTATAATGCTCCTTATAAAACTTACATAATAATCTCACCTATGGTTGGACTTTTTACTGCAATTTTAATCAATAGACTAAAAAAATGACTTGGGTTTCAATTTTTATAGCTGGAATTTTAACCTATTTTACAAGAATGAGTATGGTTACATTAATTAGAAAAGAAATGATCAGTGATAATTTAAGAAAGATTTTAAATTATGTACCATCTGTAGTTTTCCCATCAATAATATTTCCTGGAGTTTTATTAGATGATTTTGGAGCTTTTGTTACAATAAGTGATCCAAAAATATTTGGGGCAATAACTGCTTTAGTAATTGGGTTTTTTACAAGGAATGTTATTTTAACAATTATATCAGGGCTATCTTCTTATTGGATTGTTATTTTTGTTTTCTAATTAGATAGCCAAACTGTTTCAAAAGGTTTTAAGATTAATCTTTTACTAACAATATTAACATTTTTACTTAAGAGGTTTTTATATTTGTTTTCATTATTGGCTAATAAAACACTTTGTAATTTTGAAGACATATTTGTAATACAAATTATATTTTGTTTTTTATCTATACTCACTCTTTTATAGGCGAGTATTTTTTTACCAAAAGATAAACATCGCATAGATGCATTTGGATGGAATGCTTTTTGTTTTTTTCTTATTTTTAATAAATTAGTAATATGATCGTAATAAATTTTTTGTTTAGATTTTTTATCTTTTAAAAATCTATCTAATTTTATTTTATTCCATTTATATCTGTTAAGGTCTCTTTTATTATTAGATATGACATATTTATATTCGTCATTAGCCTTGCCAAATATCGAATTAAAATAAACAGCAGGCACACCCTCAATGGAAAACATTATTGCATGCGCAGAGACATATCTTTCTAAAGAATATAATCCTTTTTTGTCATAATCAGTATTTTTGAAAGCGTTAAAGAGAGTTATGTTGACTTCATAAACTTTTTTTTGTGCTTTATTTATTTTTCTATAAGAAAGCTGGGCTCCATTTTTTTTCAATCTTTTAAATAAGTTATTAAGGGTACCCTTGTTTAAATAACCTTCAGCAGGTCTCATTCCTATACCATCATGTGAAGCAATAAAATTAAAATAGTTATTTTTTAATTTTGTAGATGGTAATTTTTTTATCCATTGATTTAATTTGGAACTATCTTCAAAAAGAAAAGCATGAATTAAAAGGGGAGGTAGTGTAAAATTATATATCCAGTTAGCTTCATCATTCTTTTTTCCAAAATAACTTAAGTTTTCTTTTTCGGGTAAATTAGTTTCAGTAATTAAATAAGGGGAATTTTGTAAAGAGTTACATATTACTCTTAATAATTTAATTATTTCATGTGTTTGTTTTAGATTTATACATTTAGTCCCACTTTCTTTCCATAAATAGGCAATTGCATCTAGTCTAAAAATTGATACTCCATGACATGCTAAGTTGATCATGATTTTAATAAATCGCATTAAGACTTTTGGATTTTTAAAATTTAAATCTATTTGATCAGAGCTAAATGTTCTCCATATAAAATCAGGTTTATTAAATACATGAATCTTCTTAAGCAATCTATTTTCCCGTGGTCTAACAACCTTTGAGATATCAAATTTTTTGTTAACTTTTATAAAGTAATCCTTGCCTGGTGATTTATTTCTCAAAAAATTTTTAAACCATAGTCCTTTTGAGGAAGCATGATTTATAACAATATCTGCCATAATATTATTTTTTTTTGAAAAATTATTTATATCTGCCCAAGAACCTAATTTACTATCAATTTTGTAATGATCTTTAACAGCAAATCCGCTGTCACTACTTGAGGGATAAAATGGTAAAAAATGTATTGTATTAAAATACCTTGATAAATTTTTGTTATAAAAATTCTTAAATGACTTAATTGAATTTATTTTTCCATTTTCATAAACACTATCACCATAACAAATCACAACCGAAGTATCTTCGGATATTTTCAATTTTTTAGTTTTAGCTTTTAATATTTTTTTATTAGAAATTTTGATTAATTCAAAAATTTCATCAGAAAATATTTTTAAATCTTTATTGTTAAAATTTCTACTATAAATATTTTTTAGCTTAGAATTTATTTGACTTTTTACTGTGCTTGATAACATTAAATAAATTTTTTATTATCTTCACTAACAGCTTCATTTAATCTTACAAGAAAATCAGGTATTGCACTTTTCACTCTACTCCAAGTTGGAATAAATGGTGTGTCCATTGGATTAATGTAAAAAGCTTCTCCTGCTTTCATAATATTTACTGCAAATAATTCAACAGCCTCCTCTTCTTTGTGAGAATCGAATTTTAATCCATTCATTGCAGCATCACTTCTATAAATATCAATTAAGTCTAATGCTGATCTGTAATAAGTTGCTTTTAAAGATCTGAATGTTTCTCTACTAAATGACTTTCCTTGAGTGGCTAATTTTTTTATAAATGTTTTTATAATGTCAATTGACATTTTTGATAGTCCTTTAGTTTCGTCATCGATAGAGAGATCCTGATGTTTATGATCATAAGTATCTGCTAAATCAACTTGGCAAATATTATTTGGTGAAAAACTTCTTTGCATTTCTGATAAAATTCCAACTTCTATGCCCCAATCTGATGAAATTCTTAACTCTGGTAATACATTACGTCTGAATGAAAATTCACCTGCTAAAGGATATTTAAATGATTTCATAAAATTTAAATAATCACTTTGGCCAATTGTTTTTTCTAATGCTGTTAATAAAGGCCCAACTAAAAGTCTTGCCACTCTTCCATTCATTTTATTATTTGAAATTCTTGGATAATAACCTTTACAAAATTCAAAGTTAAACAATGGGTTTACAACTGGATAGAATAATTTGGCCAACATTCTTCTATCATAAGTTTTGATATCACAATCGTGTAATGCAACAGATCTTGCTGTATCTCTAGCTATGCACATTCCTATACAATACCACACATTTCTACCTTTACCCATTTGGTTTGGTGCTAAATTTTTTTTCTTTAACTCAGTATCTAATGTTTTAAGCTTAGGTCCATCGTTCCATAAAATTGTGAAAGGAACATTTATTTTTTTAAAAAATTTCCAAGCCTTTTTAGCTTGGCTTTCTGAAGCTTTATCTAACCCAATAATGACGTGGTTTAAATATTTTGTCTTACTTATTTGATCTACTATATTAGGTAGCGCACCACCTTCTAATTCGGAGTATAAACATGGGAGAATTAATTCCATTTTTCTTTCTTTAGAAAAATTTAATAAATCCTTTTCAATTTCAGTTGTGGATTTTGTTCCAAAATCATGAAGTGTTGAAACGATACCATTTTGAGAAAAATCACCCATAACTTATTCTAGTAACATTATTTTATTTTATCCAGAGCCAATTTGACTACCTCTTCCCATCCCTCTGGTGCAGGTTTTTTTGATACTAGACAATTATCTATGTTTATTTTTTCCATTGTAAATTTATCATTAAAGACTAAACAAGGTATATCGCTATTTTTAAGCATATCTAGATCATTGAAATTATCTCCAACTCCAATTGTAATTAGTTTCTCTTTGCTTATTTTCTTAAATATTTTCACAACATTTTTCATTGCTTTAGACTTGCTAATTTTATCACAAAGATTAATTACTCTTCCTCCTTCTTGTAAGGAAAGACCAACATTATTTACAGATTTAAAAAGATCAGTTTTTTGAATTTTCGAACCTTCAAATATCAGAGGTATAGTATATTCTCTATTTATTGCTAATTTGACCTTATCTTTTGGAAGTCCAAAAATTTCTGATTGTTTGTCACTTTTCAAATCTTTAATAAATTTACATTTTGATTTGTATTTACTAGAAATTTTGTTATCAAATATTTCTATAATTTCATTAGTCTCTCTACTTAAACTTATCTTTTCAGGAAAACTTGAATTAATTAAATTTAGATTATAAATAGCTGCACCATTTTCGACTACAAAAGGTAAATCTTCATCTAATTCTTTATTAAAACTATCTATTTCTTTTTTTGTCTTACTAGAATTAGGAATTATAAAAATACCTTTAGAAATTAAATCTTTAATATATTTTGAAATTTTATCGAACTTGAAAGTATCTCTATCTAATAAACTTCCATCTAAATCTGTAAATATTACAACTTTATGGTTGGCATTCATTAAATATCAACAACAAGCGTATCTTTGGAACCACCACCTCTTGAACTATTAACTATGGTACTACCTTTTCTAAGAGCTACACGCGTTAAGCCTCCCATTGTTACATAAGTTTCTTTTCCAGATAATATAAAAGGTCTTAAATCTTGGTGTCGCGGTTCAAACAAATCACCTTGAAGAGTGGGAGTTGTTGATAATACTTCTAATGGTTGGGCAATATAATTTCTTGGGTTATCTTTAATTCTTCTCTGGAACATTTCTCTTTCTTTAATTTTAGCTTTTGGCCCTATCATAATACCATATCCACCAGCTCCATCTTTGCCATATATATCATGATGTATTGTTCTACCTTCTCTTAAAGGTATTTGTACTAAATTTCTTCTTGCTAATTCATTCGCTTTTTTGATAGCATCTGGAACTTGTTTTGCTTTAGCATGCGCGATACCTATCTTTCCATTTTGGTTTCCAACAACCACCAAAGCTGAAAAACCAAATCGTCTTCCACCTTTAACTACTTTAGTTATTCTATTTACGTGAACTAATTTTTCTATAAAATCATCTTTTTGCATTAAAATTCCATACCATTTTTTCTCAATGTTTCAGCAAATTCTTTAACTCTGCCATGATATTTAAACTTACCTCTATCAAAATAGATTTTTTTTATATTTTTTTCTATAGCTTTTTTTGCAAGTTTTTCTGCAACAACTTTGGAAATTGAAATTTTATTTGTTTTAGGTGCATTTTTAATGTCTTTTTCTATAGAGGAAGCGGACAGTAAAGTTTTATTATTTACATCATCAATAATTTGAGCTGAAAAATTCTTTAAACTTCTTGAAACACTTAGTCTATATCTATCACTGCTCGCGTTTCTTTTTAATTTATTTCTAACTCTAAATTTTTTTCTCTGTATAGTGTTTAGTTTCATTACTTCTTCTTTCCTTCTTTTTTCAAAACATATTGACCCTTTTCTCTTATGCCCTTTCCTTTATAAGGTTCTGGTGGTCTAAAAGATTTTATCTGTGAAGCAATCATTCCAACTTTTTGCTTATTCATACCTGTAATTTTTATTGTAGTTTGTTTTTCAACTAATATTTTAATATCGTTTGGAATGTCAAAATTAATATCATGACTAAAGCCCAATTGGAGATTTAATTTATTACCTTTAAGTGCTGCTCTATAACCAACACCACTCAATTCAAGTATTTTTTCAAAACCAACACTTGATCCTATAATAGCATTATTAATTAAACTTCTATTCATGCCCCAAAGTCTTTTTGTTGTGTCATCTAACTTCTTAGGTTTAATAGATATATCTTTTCCCTCATTAATTTTTAGATCAAAAACATCTAAATTAATTTTAATAGATTGTTTACCAAAAGGTCCCTCTATATTAATATCAGATCCAGAGAGTAAAACTTTTACCTTATCAGGTATTGAAATATTTATTTTTCCTATTTTAGACATTAAAAAACCTTACAGATCACCTCTCCACCAACCTTTTGCTTTCTTGCCTCAATATCAGTCATTACACCTTTTGGTGTTGATACAATTGCTATACCAAGGCCATTGTTAATTTTTGGTAAACTTTCGGCACTAGAAAATATTCTTCTACCAGGTCTTGATACTCTTTCTATTACGCTAATAACAGGGGATCCAGAATTATATTTTAAATCAATTGTTAAAATATTTTTGTTATCATTATTTGCAACATTAAAATTATTTATATAACCCTCATTTTTTAAAACATCCGCAATTTTAGTTTTAAAATTTGATGAAGGCATTTCTACTTTTTTATGATTTCTCATTTGAGAATTTTTTATTCTCGCTAACATATCTCCAATTGGGTCACTTAAACTCATAAAATTTCCTTTCTACCAACTTGATTTTACCATTCCAGGGATTTTACCTTGGAGACCTAATTGTCTTAAAGCTATCCTTGAAATTTTTAGTTTTCTATATACGCCGTGAGGTCTTCCCGTAATCTGACACCTGTTTCTAACTCTATTTTTTGCAGAATTTCTAGGTAATTTTGATAATTTTTGTTGAGCCTTGAACCTTTCTTCTAATGGTAGTTTTTTGTTCATAATTATTTTTTTCAAATTTTCTCTTTTTTTGAAAAATTTTTCTGAAAGTTTAATTCTTTTATTGTTTTTGTTTACAGAACTAAGTTTTGCCATTAATTGCTCCTTTCTGTTTTAAATGGAAAATTAAATTTTTTTAATAATTCCAAACTATGTTCTTTTGAAATCGATTTTATAACAATTGAAATATCTAGACCTCTGATTTTATCTACTTTATCAAAATTAACCTCGGGGAAAATTATGTGTTCTTTTACTCCAAAAGTGTAATTTCCAAAGTTGTCAAAACCAGCAGAGGACAATCCTCTGAAATCTTTAATACGTGGTAATGCTATATTTACAAGTCTATCAATAAATTCATACATCTTATTTTTTCTTAAAGTAACTTTTAAACCAGCTTTAGTATCTTTTCTTGTTTTAAAATTAGATATAGATTTTTTAAATTTAGTAATTACGGGTTTCTGACCAGTAATTTTAGATAAATCTTCTTCACATGATTTGATAATTTTATTATCGTTGCCATCTACACCAAGACCCATATTTATAACAATTTTTTCTAATTCTGGAGACATATTGAGATTTTTAAATCCATACTTTTCCTTAAGAGAATTTTTGATTTCATTTTTATAAAGTTCTTTTAATCTAGGTATCATTTTTGTTTAGTTGTTTCTTTTTTCTTTTCTTTTTTTAAAATAACAATATTTGAAATGTGTATAAAATTTTCTTTTTCAAATATTCCACCTTTTTTATCTTTTGTTGTTTTGACATGTTTTTTGATCATATTTGTGCCTTTGACTTTAACTCTGTTATTGTTTCTATCTACTTCAATGACCTCACCAGTTTTATTTTTATCTTTACCAGTTAGTATTTTTACATCTATTCCTTTTTTAATCATTTATATTACCTCTGGTGCAAGTGATATTATTTTCATTTGTCCTCTACCACGCAACTCTCTTGTAACAGGTCCAAATATTCTTGTTCCTATCGGTTCCCCTTTATCATCAGTCAATACTGCTGCGTTATTATCAAATTTAACTTTTGAACCATCATCTCTATGAATACCTTTTTTTACTCTAACTACTACAGCTTTGTGTACAGAGCCTTTTTTAACCTTGCCTTTTGGAATTGCCTCCTTAACAGCAACGACAATTGTATCACCTATGCTAGCATATCTTCTTTTTGAACCTCCTAGAACCTTTATACATTCTATTCTTTTAGCTCCAGTATTGTCAGCTACATTTAATTCTGTTTGCACTTGTATCACTTATTATCCTCCATAACTTGAAATTTTTTTGTTTTAGAAAATGGTTTACACTCTATTATCTTTACCTTGTCTCCATTTTTAAATTTATTATTTTCATCATGAGCGCTAAATTTTTTTTTCACTTTTATTACTTTTTTAAATAAAGGGTGTTGATACTTTCGCTCAACTAAAACAGTGATTGTTTTGTTTGGTTTATCGCTTACAACAACTCCACTAAGAATTTTTTTAGGCATTCTTTTTCCTCTCTATAAATGTTAATAATTTTGCTATAGTTTTTTTAATCTGATTGAATTTAGAAGTATTAGTAAGTTGACCATTTACTTGTTGGAATCTTAAATTAAATAAATCTTTTTTGTTTTTTTCTAAATCTTTTTTAGCTTTATCTAAAGTAAGTTTTTTAAATTCACTTTTTTTCATTAAGCAAATCTCCTGATAAATTTAGTTTTAATAGGTAATTTTGCAGAAGCTTTGTACAATGCCTCTTTAGCAATTTGCTCTGAAACACCGTCTACTTCAAATAATATTCGACCTGGTTTTACTCTACATGCCCAAAACTCCGGTGATCCTTTTCCTTTACCCATTCTAACTTCAGTTGGTTTCTTTGATACAGGTATGTTTGGAAATACTCTCGTCCAAACTCTTCCCTGTCTTTTCATATGTCTTGTTAGCGCGACTCTCGCTGCCTCAATTTGTTTTGATATCACCCTATCTGGTTGCAAAGCTTTTAATCCGTATGAGCCATAATTCATTATATTGCACCTTGATGCATTTCCATGAATTCTTCCCTTATGAGCCTTTCTAAATTTTGTTCTAGTTGGTTGTAACATAATTATTTTTTATTTGTCTCCTGACTAAATTCTTTTGAGAATATTTCTCCCTTATAAATCCATACTTTGATACCTATAATACCATAAGTTGTTAATGCCTCCGACTCAGCATAATCAATATCTGCCCTCAGTGTATGTGAAGGTATGCTCCCTTCTCTCAACCATTCCGTTCTTGCAATTTCATTTCCTCCCAATCTGCCGCTTACCGAAACCTTTATACCTTTTGCTCCAAGTCTTAAAGCAGACTGCATGGCTCTTTTCATTGCTCTTCTATATGACACCCTTTTGACTAGTTGTTGTGCAATATTTTCTGCAACTAAAAAACTATTAGTTTCTGGTTTCTTTACCTCTTTAATGTTCAAATTAACTTCATTTGTAGTTAATGCTGACAATTTATTTTTAATCTTTTCTATATCACTTCCTTTTTTACCAATAACAAATCCTGGTCTTGAAGTATAAATTGTAACAAAACATTTCTTAGATGTTCTTTCAATCATTACCTTGGAGACGCCAGAGTTAATTACATTTTTTTTAATATATTCTCTAATTTTAAAATCCTCTATTAAGAAATTTCCAAAATCTTTTTTCTTAGCATACCAAACTGAATCCCAGCCTCTGTTAACACCAAGTCTATAGCCTACTGGATTAACTTTTTGTCCCATGTTTCTCCTTTTGATTTTGTTTTTGTTCTGACAAAATAATAGTCAAATTTGAATAAGGTTTAATTATTGGAGCTGCTCTACCTTTTGCTCTAGGTCTAAACCTCTTCATTATAACCTGTTTTCCACAGTAAGCTTCTTTAACTATTAGTTTGTCTATATCATATTGATAATTGTTTTCTGCATTAGCAATAGCTGAAGCAAGAGTTTTTTTTACGTCACCACATATTCTTTTATTTGAAAATTCAAGGTCTCTTAAGGCATAATCAACTTTTTTACCAACAAGAGCTTTTAAGATAGGTTTTAATTTTCTTGTACTTGATCTAACATTTTTGTTAACAGATCTTACTAAGTTAAGTTCGTTATTTTTTTTAGTTTTGCTCATATATTATTTTTTGTCCTTGGTATCTTCCTCTTTAGCTTTTTTGTCAGCTGGTGTATGCCCAAAAAATTGTCTTGTTGGTGCAAACTCACCGAATTTATGACCAACCATATCCTCAGAAACTGTTAATGGAATAAATTTTTTACCGTTATATATCAAGAAACTTAATCCTATAAAATCTGGGATAATAGTTGATTTTCTTGACCATGTTTTTATCGGTTTTTTAATAGTTTCATTTTTTTGTTTTTCAGCTTTCTTTATTAAGCTTTCTTCAACAAATGGACCTTTCCAAACTGACCTTGCCATAAATTATCCCTTTTTCCTCTTTCTTCTTCTAATTATGTATTTATCTGTTCTTTTATTGTCTCTTGTTTTTAAGCCTTTAGCTGATTGACCAGTTCTTGAAACTGGATGTCTTCCACCAGCAGATTTACCTTCACCACCGCCGTGGGGGTGATCAACTGGGTTCATGACTACACCTCTAGTATGAGGTCTTCTTCCAAGCCATCTTGATCTACCAGCTTTCCCTATTTTAATATTTTTTTGATCAGGGTTTGAGAGAACGCCTATAGTTGCTAACGATCTAGAGTCGATTTTTCTGACTTCTCCTGATGTCATTTTTATTATTGAATAATTTCCATCAGTTCCAGAAATTGAAACTGAAGTACCAGCCGATCTTGCAATTTTTCCACCTCCGCCTGGATTAATTTCTACATTGTGTATATCAATACCAACAGGAATCTCTGATAAAGGTAAACAGTTTCCAATTTTTATTTCCGAGTCACCACCATTTGAAACTTTATCTCCAATCTTTATTCCTTGCGGTGCCAAATAATAGTATTTTTCACCATCATCAAATTTTACCAACATAATATGACAAGACCTATTTGGATCATATTCAACTCTTTCAACTTCTGCTATCGATCCTCTCTTTTTTCTATAAAAATCAATAATTCTATATTTTTGTTTATGACCACCACCAATATTTCTTGCTGTAATCCTTCCCTGATTATTTCTTCCACTTGATGAATATTTTACGGATGTAAGCGGTTTGTAAGGCTTGCCTTTCCAAACTTTACTTCTATCAACTAAAATTGTGCCTCTAGAAGATTTTGTATATGGTTTAAATGTTTTTAAGCTCATTAAATGCCTGTCGTTAAATCAATACTTTGACCTTTTTTAAGAGTGATAATAGCCTTTTTATAACCTTTAACTTTGACCTTTCTGCCTCTCGTAAACTTGGTTCTATTTTTTTTGTTAATAATATTTATTTTTGTAACGTTAACTTTAAAAATTTTTTCTATATTTTTTTTTAAATTTTTTTTATTAGCAGAGTCAATTACTTTAAATACAATTTTATTCAAAGAAGACAAATTAGTTGACTTTTCAGTAATAAGTGGGCTAACTATTGTGTCATACAAGTTAATTTTAGTCATTTAATTATACCTTTTTTCTAATTCTTTTACCGAACTTTCAGTAAATATTATTTTTTTATACTTAACTATATCAAATGCACTGAAATGATTTATATCAGTACACTTTACATTTGGAATATTCCTTATTGCTTTATCAATGTTATTTTTTGAAGATTTATCTAAAATAAAAATACTGTTTATTGCGTGAAATTTTTTTAAAATTAAGTTCATTTCTTTCGTTTTTTTGATCTCCTTTGAAAAATCATTAAATATAATTAAATCATTTAATTTATGTTTTTTTGTTAATATTGAAGCGATACTTAATCTCTTTTCATTTTTATTTAACTTTCTTTTTTTATATTTACTTTCACCTTTAGGACCATGAGCTATACCACCACCAACAAATATTGGAGCCTTTCTACTTGCATGTCTAGCATTACCTGTTCCTTTTTGAGCATAAATTTTGGATGTGGATCCAATAATCTCATTCTTTTGTTTTGTTTTGGATTTTCTACCTTTGTAATTTGCGTTAGTTTTGTATATCACTTCACTAATTAAAGTTTCATTTATTTTAGATGCAAAAATATTATCTTTGACTTCAATTGAAGTTTTTTTTCCATCTATACTTAATTTATCTATCTTCATTTATTTCTTCTTTTTTTCAGGTATTTTTTTTAATTTTTCAATTTTCTCAATTTTTTCAGTCATTGTAAGTTTACGTACATTTTTGACTGACTCTTTAACTACTACTTGGGTATTTTTTGATCCTGGTATAGACCCTTTTAAATATAATAAATTATTTTCTGGATCTGATTTAATTATTTCAATATTTTGCATTGTTCTTATTTTATCGCCCATATGTCCGGCCATTTTCTTATTTTTAAATACTTTTCCTGGATCTTGGTTTTGTCCTGTTGATCCATGTGCTCTGTGTGATATTGAAACACCGTGGGATGCTCTTAATCCTGCAAAGTTATGTCTTTTCATAGCTCCTGCAAAACCTTTTCCGATTGTTTTGGATTTAATGTCTACAAATTTTGTATCTTTGAATATTTCAATACCTATTTCATTTCCTTCTTTAAAATTATCTAAATTTTTTACTCTAAATTCTTTTAGGATTTTTTTAGGTTCTGTATTTTTTTTTGCAAAATATCCTTTCATTTGCTTTGATAATTTTGAATTTTTTATTTTTCCAAAACCTATTTGAACAGCGTTGTACCCGTTTTTTTCCTTTGATAATAATTGTATCACTCTACCTGTATCAAATTTAATTACAGTTACCGGAACGGATTGTCCAGATTTGTAAAATTCTCTAGTCATCCCAATTTTTTTTCCTATTAAGCCAATTTCAATCATTAAATTTTAATCTCCACATCTACACCTGAGGCTAGATCTAATTTCATTAATGCCTCTACAGTTTGCGGTGTTGGTTCAATAATATCTATTAATCTTTTATGAGTTCTTGTTTCAAATTGTTCTCTACTTTTTTTGTCAATATGAGGAGATCGCAAAACAGTGTATCTTTCAATTTTAGTTGGCAAAGGTATTGGGCCTTTAATATTAGCACCAGTTCTTTTAACTGTATTCACAATCTCTTCAGTTGACTGGTCTAAAACCTTATTGTCGTATGCCCTTAATTTAATTCTTATATTTTGTTTTTCCATTTATTAAGATCCTGTTTTTTTTGTTACTTCGTCTTGAACATTTTGAGGAACCTTGTCATAATGGTCAAAGAACATTGAATATTGAGCTCGACCTTGTGACATCGATCTTAGAGCATTAATGTAGCCAAACATATTTGCTAAAGGAACCATTGCTGTTATAACTGTTGCATTACCTCTTTGCTCCTGGGTATTTATCTGGCCTCTTCTGCTGTTTAAATCACCAATAACATCTCCCATATAATCTTCTGGAGTAACTACTTCAACTCTCATTATTGGTTCTAATAATTTTAGAGTTGCTCTATTGCAAGCTTCTTTAAAACATTGTCTAGATGCTAATTCAAATGCCAAAACACTTGAATCAACATCGTGATGTAATCCATCTAAAATTGTAACTTTGTAATCTATGATCGGAAAGCCAGCTAAAATTCCTGAATCAGAAACGCTTTCTATTCCTTTTTCAACACCTGGTATAAATTCTTTTGGTATTGCGCCGCCTTTGATTTTACTTTCAACTTCTCTTCCTTTTCCAGGTTCTAAAGGCTCAACAGATAATTTTACTCTTGCAAATTGACCGGCCCCACCACTTTGTTTTTTATGTGTATAATCAAATTCTGAATTTTTTAAAATTGTTTCTCTGTATGCGACTTGAGGTGCACCAATATTAGCTTCAACCTTGAATTCTCTTTTCATTCTATCAACTATAATATCTAAATGAAGTTCTCCCATACCTTTAATTATTGTTTGGCCAGACTCTTCATCAGACGTAACTCTGAATGAGGGATCTTCTTTTGCCAATCTTCCTAATGCTTCTCCCATTTTTTCTTGGTCACCTTTAGTTTTTGGTTCCACAGCAATTTCGATTACGGGATCTGGAAATTCCATTGGCTCAAGTAATACTGGTTTATCCTCATCAGCAAGAGTGTGGCCAGTAATTGTATATTTTAATCCTGCTAACGCAACAATATCTCCTGCATTAGCTTCCTTAATGTCTTCTCGCGAGTTAGCATGCATTAATAACATTCTACCAACTCTTTCCTCTTTATCTTTTGACGTATTATAAATGCCGGTTCCAGATTTAACAGTTCCTGAATAAATTCTTATAAAGGTAAGTGACCCTACAAATGGATCATTAGCAACTTTAAAAGCTAATGCAGAGAAAGGTGCATTATCTTCAAACTTCATTTCAATTTCTTCATCTGAGTTTGGTTTCGTTCCTTTAATTGATCCTATGTCTACTGGGCTTGGTAAATAGTCTACTACAGCATCTAATAATGGCTGCACACCTTTATTTTTGAAGGCTGAACCAGTTAGCACAGGCACAAAATTAAAGCTTAAACATCCTTTTCTTATACATTTTTTTAAATCTTCAATTTTGATATCTTCACCATTTAAATAACTTTCCATTAATTTCTCATCTTGCTCAACAGCGGTTTCTACTAATTCCTGTCTATATTTATCTGTAATTTCTTTTAGATCAGCAGGAATTTCTTTCTCTTCCCATGCAGCTCCCAAATCCTCATTCTTCCAAACTATTGCTTTCATTTTTACAAGATCAACAACACCTTGTAATGAAGACTCAATTCCAATAGGTATTTGCATGACTAAAGGTTTTGCTCCCAATCTATCCTTTATCATGTCTACACATCTAAAAAAGTCAGCACCTGTTCTATCAAGTTTATTCACAAAGCATATTCTCGGCACTTTATATTTATCTGCTTGTCTCCAAACTGTCTCTGATTGTGGTTCAACACCTGCAACACCATCAAAAACTGCAACTGCTCCATCAAGAACTTTTAGAGATCTTTCAACCTCAATTGTAAAATCTACGTGACCTGGTGTATCTATTATATTAATTCTATGATCATTCCAAAAACAAGTTGTAGCAGCAGAAGTTATAGTAATACCTCTTTCTTGTTCTTGTTCCATCCAATCCATTGTAGCTGCACCATCATGAACTTCACCTATTTTATGGCTTTTGCCTGTATAGTATAAAATTCTTTCAGTCGTTGTAGTTTTACCAGCGTCTATGTGGGCCATTATGCCAATATTTCTATATTTATCTAAAGTATGTGTCCTTGTCATTTTGTTACCATCTAAAATGAGCAAATGCTTTATTTGACTCTGCCATTTTATGTGTATCCTCTTTTTTCTTAATTGCTGATCCTCTATTTTGATAAGCGTCATATATTTCGTTAAATATTTTATCTGACATTTTTTTATCTTTTCTTTTTCTTGAAGCATCTATAAGCCATCTAATTGCTAAAGCTTGTGATCTCTTAGATTTTACTTCAACAGGCACTTGATATGTTGCGCCACCTACTCTTCTTGATCTTACTTCAACAGTTGGTTTTATGTTTGTTATGGCTTGATTGAATATTGTGATTGGTTCATCTTTTGATTTTGATTTTATCTTTTCAATTGCGTCGTATACAATTTTCTCTGCTATAGTTTTTTTACCATCATACATTAATGAATTAATTAATTTCGGAATTATTGGAGATTTGTACTTAGAGTCTAATGAAATGAGTTTTTTAGTTGCACTTTTTTTACGAGACATGGCTATTTACCTTTTTTTGCTCCGTATTTAGATCTTTGCTGCTTCCTTGCAGTTACGCCTTGAGTATCTAAATTACCTCTCAAGATGTGATATCTTACGCCTGGTAAATCTTTAACTCTACCGCCTCTAATTAAAACAACTGAGTGTTCTTGTAAATTATGACCTTCGCCAGGTATATATGATGTAACTTCGTGTCCATTAGATAATCTTACTCTAGCTACTTTTCTAAGTGCAGAATTAGGTTTCTTAGGTGTTGTGGTATAAACTTTTAAACATACACCTCTTTTCTGAGGAGATTTTTCAAGCGCGGGTACTCTGTCCCTAGCCTTTGGTCTAGTTCTTTTTTTTTTTAACAGTTGGTTAATTGTTGGCATAATATAATAGTGATTAAGGAAGAAATTATAGTAGTTAAAATCCGTGGTCGCGTTTAGTACCAAAATAGTACTACTATCCAACCAAAATCTTGGTGAAAATACTATAGTTTTTGAAATTGTCAAATTAAAACAATAAAAAAAATGCTCTATTATTATGGATTTGCAGGGGTTTCAGCCTGATCGATTTTTTCTTGTTCAGATAAGAATTTTTGATCGTCCTCTAGTGCCTTTTTATTCCACTTGTTTTTGATTGAGCCTGTTCCTGCAGGAACTAATCTGCCAACAATTACATTTTCTTTTAATCCAGCTAAAGTATCAACTTTTCCTTTGATAGCAGCATCTGTTAGAACTCTTGTTGTTTCTTGGAAAGAGGCAGCTGATATGAATGATTCTGTTTGTAAAGAAGCTTTTGTAATTCCCATTAATACTCTTTCACCTACTGCTGGTTTTTTGCCATTTTTGATTAATTCTTCATTCACGCTCTCAAGTCTAAATCTATCTATTATTTCACCTGGTAGATATTCTGAGTCTCCAGAGTTTTTTATCTCAACTTTTTTAAGCATTTGTCTTAAGATTGTTTCAATGTGTTTATCATTAATTATAACACCTTGAAGTCTATAAACCTCTTGAACTTGATTAACAAAATATTCAGTTAATTCTTTAATACCAAGAATTCTTAATATATCGTGAGGTAATGGTTGACCATCAAGAAGATATTCCCCTTTTTTGATTTCTTCTCCAGGATTAAAATTAATATGTTTTCCTTTTGGAATTAAATAATTTGAAGTTTCACCTGAGTCTGAAACAATTGAAACCTTTTGTTTTCCTCTAACTTCTTTTCCAAACATAACCTTGCCATCGTTTTCGGCTATGATAGCGCTATCTTTAGCTTTTCTTGCTTCAAATAATTCAGCTACTCTCGGTAATCCACCAGTTATGTCCTTCGTCTTTGAAGTTTCCTTTGGTAATCTAGCTATAACATCACCAGCACTTATTTTTTGTCCGTCTTTTACTGACAAAATAGAATCAGGAACTAAGTAATATCTGGCTTCATTATCATCTGCCTTTTTTACAACATTTCCTTTTTCATCTCTTAAGGTAATTCGAGGCTTAAGTTCTGTATTTTTAGATTGTGATCTCCAATCAATAACTGATTTAGATGATATTCCAGTTGAGTCATCTTGAGTTTCAGAAAGAGAAACTCCATCAATCAAATCTACAAAATTAACTATACCACTTTTTTCAGCAATGACTGGTGTTGTATACGGATCCCATTCACAAACTTTTGAATTTTTTTTAACTTTATCACCGTTTTTAAAGAAAAGTTTTGATCCGTAAGGAACTTTATAAATTGCAATTTGCATACCCTTTTCATCTTCAAGGGAAATTTGTGTATTTCTTCCCATTACTATCTGGTTTTTTTTAGAGTCCTCTAACAAATTTGTATTAATTATTTTTAAAACACCATCATTTTTTATAACAATTTGTGAATCTTGTTTAATTTGTGCAGTACCACCCACGTGAAATGTTCTCATTGTTAATTGGGTACCGGGTTCACCTATCGATTGCGCAGAAATCATTCCTATAGCTTCACCTACGTTAACCATTTGACCTCTTGAAAGATCTCTTCCATAACACATTGCACAAACACCTTCTTTAGACCCGCAGGTTATTACGGAGTATACATTAATAGCTTTCACACCTGCTGCATCAATCTTTTCACAGCCTGCTTCATCTATCATTTCACCTTTCTTAATTATAACTTCACCTGATATTGGATTTTTTACGTTATCAGCAACCACTCTACCTAGCGCTCTTTCTGATAAACTAACAATAATATTTCCACCTTCAATTATTTCGGATAAAGTAATACTTCCCTTAGTTTTGCAATCACAGTCTTTTTTTGTAATTGTTAAATCCTGAGCGACATCACATAATCTTCTTGTTAAATAACCTGAATTAGCAGTTTTCAATGCTGTATCCGCTAAGCCTTTTCTGGCACCGTGAGTTGAATTAAAGTATTCTAAAGCTGTTAAACCTTCTTTAAAATTTGAGGTTATCGGAGATTCAATTATTTCACCAGATGGTTTTGCAATTAAACCTCTCATGCCAGCTAATTGTTTCATTTGTGCGGCAGAACCCCTAGCACCTGAATCTGCCATCATAAATACTGAATTTATATTAAGACCATTATCAGTTTTTTCTGTAGCAGAAATTCCTTTCATCATCTCAGAGGCGACCTTATCTGTGCATTTTGACCAAGCATCTACTACTTTGTTATATTTTTCTCCTCTTGTTATAAGTCCCTCTGAGTATTGATTTTCATAATCTTTTATGAGTTTTTTTGTTTCATCGATTAATGACTCTTTACTATCAGGTATAATTAAATCGTCTTTGCCAAAAGATATCCCTGCTTTAAATGCATGTTTAAAACCTAGATCTTTTAATTTGTCACAAAATATAACCGTGCTTTTTTGACCAGTAAACCTAAAAACAATATCTATTATTTCAGAAACTATTTTTTTCGGTAAAACTCTATCAATTAAGTTAAAAGTAATATCTTTATCTTTAGGTAAAAGATTTGCTAATAAAAACCTTCCTGCAGTACTTGTGTGTTTTTCATATTTAATCTTACCAGTGTCATCAACTGTTTCGAACCTTGATATTATTCTAGAGTGTATTTTAATACTACCAGTCTCCAATGCTTGTTCAATTTCAGCATTATTAACAAAATATCCCTCAACTTTTTTTTCTTGATAGGGTGGTAATGATAAATAATAAATACCTAAGATCATGTCTTGGCTTGGAACTATTATTGGTTTACCATTAGATGGACTTAATATGTTATTAGTTGACATCATTAGTACACGAGCTTCAAGTTGTGCCTCTAAACTTAATGGAATGTGCACTGCCATTTGATCACCATCAAAATCAGCATTAAAGGCAGCACAAGTTAATGGATGTAATTCAATCGCATCGCCTTCTATTAACTTAGGCTCAAAAGCTTGTACTCCAAGTCTGTGGAGTGTTGGAGCTCTATTTAATATTACAGGATGCTCTCTTACTATAAGTTCTAGAGCGTCCCAAACTGCATTTGTTTCTCTTTCAACTAATTTTTTAGCTTGTTTTATAGTTGACGCCAATCCAAGTTTATTTAATCTAGCATATAAAAAAGGTTTGAATAATTCCAATGCCATCTTTTTTGGTAATCCGCACTCATGTAATTTTAAATCTGGACCAACCACAATCACAGATCTGCCAGAATAATCTACTCTTTTACCTAATAAGTTCTGTCTAAATCTACCCTGTTTTCCTTTAAGCATTTCGGCAAGAGACTTAAGTGGTCTTTTTCCTGTACCAGTAATTACTCTTCCTCTTCTTCCATTGTCAAAAAGAGCGTCGACTGATTCTTGAAGCATTCTTTTTTCGTTTCTTACAATTATGTCTGGAGCTTTTAAATCCATTAACCTTTTCAAACGATTGTTTCTATTTATAACTCTTCTATATAAATCGTTTAAGTCAGATGTAGCAAATCTTCCTCCGTCTAGTGGAACTAAAGGTCTTAATTCTGGTGGTATAACTGGTATTACAGTTAAGATCATCCACTCGGGTTTATTACCTGTTTTTATAAAAGAGTCTATTAGCTTAAGTCTCTTAATTGATCTTTCCTCTGACACTTTTGATTTCGTCTCATTAATTGTTTTAACTAAAAATTCTTTTTCTTTTTGTAGATCAATTGACCTTAGAATTTCCAATATCGCCTCAGCACCTATTCCGGCTGTGAAGGCTTCATCTCCAAATTCATCTTGATATTTTATTAATTCTTCCTCAGATAACAGTTGATTTTTTTTAAGACCAGTTAATCCTGGTTCTATAACAATAAAATTTTCAAAATATAATACTCTTTCAACTTCTTTTAGCTTCATGTCTATAGCTAAAGATATTCTACTTGGTAAAGATTTTAAAAACCATATATGAGCAACGGGAGTAGCGAGATTAATATGTCCCATTCTTTCTCTTCTCACATTCGATTTAGTAACCTCTACACCACACTTTTCACATATTATTCCTCTAAATTTCATTCTTTTGTATTTACCACATAAACATTCATAATCTTTTATTGGTCCAAATATTCTTGCGCAAAATAGACCATCTTTTTCAGGCCTAAAAGTTCTGTAATTAATTGTTTCAGGTTTTTTAATTTCGCCATAGGTCCATGATTTAATTTTTTCAGGACTTGCTAAAGAAATTTTTATGCTATTAAAATTTTGTGCATCTGAAATTTCACTACTTTTAAAAATATTACTTAAATCTTTTTTCATAATTATTGTACAAATGAGCTAAGTTTGTTTTTCCAATTTTTTCCCTCTGTAGAAACATAAATTCCTATTGCTTCAATTTCTTTTTCTGTCAATTTATTTTTATAAGCAGGCATAACTCCGTAGCCATTAGTTACTATGTTTATAACATGTTCTTTTGTAAGTTTATTTTGTCCGCCATCTGCAGCATTAAGAATATGACAATTTACACAAGCTTCTTTGTTATAAAAAATATTTTCACCGATCTTTATCATTTCTTCAGCACTTGACGTTGAAAACATTGACAAGATAATTATTAAAACTAGTTTTTTCATAATTAATTTAATTCCACATTTAAAGCTAGAGATTTTATTTCCTTAACAAGCACATTAAATGACTCAGGTATCCCTGACTCAAAGTTTTCTTCTCCCTTAACAATAGTTTCGTATACTTTAACCCTACCAGCTACATCATCTGATTTTACTGTTAAAATTTCTTGAAGTGTATAAGATGCTCCGTATGCTTCTAATGCCCATACTTCCATCTCTCCAAATCTTTGGCCACCTAACT
Source organism: uncultured Pelagibacteraceae bacterium (assembly GCA_902587095.1). Taxonomy (GTDB): domain Bacteria; phylum Pseudomonadota; class Alphaproteobacteria; order Pelagibacterales; family Pelagibacteraceae; genus Pelagibacter. Next base: position 9,775 of record CACIJY010000009.1, on the reverse strand, counting down.
GGGCCTTGCCTCCCAAAGGTTGTTGTGTAACTAAACTATAAGGTCCTGTTGATCTTGCATGAATTTTATCTTCAACTAAGTGATGAAGCTTAAGCATATAAATAGTTCCAACTGTTACTGATCTATCAAATTTTTCACCTGTTCTCCCGTCCCAAAGTTCTGTCTGTCCAGATTTAGGTAATTTTGCTAATTCCAACATTTCCGTAACATCTTTTTCCTTGGCTCCATCAAAAACAGGTGTAGAAATTGGAACCCCATTCATTAAGTTTTCACACAAATCTGAAAATTCATTTTTAGATAATTTTTCAATGGAGTTTCCCAAAATTTCTTGACCATAGACAGTTTTTAAAAAATCTTTAATTTTATTATTTAGTTCTAATTTTTTTTGATTTTCAGATATCAATGACTTTAATTTTTCTCCCAATTCAGTACAAGCCCATCCTAAATGGGTTTCAAGTATTTGACCAACATTCATACGACTAGGTACACCAAGAGGATTTAAAACTATATCTACAGGTTTGCCATTTTGTCTATATGGCATATCCTCGACAGGAACAATTTTACTTACAACACCCTTGTTTCCGTGCCTTCCTGACATTTTATCACCCGGTCTCAATCTTCTTTTGATGGCCACAAATACTTTCACCATTTTCATTACACTTGGTAAAAGATCATCTCCTTGTTTTATCTTTAATACTTTATCTTCAAATCTTTCTTTAATATCAAGACTAGCTTTTTCGTATTGATCTTTTAATTTATTTAAAATTTCATTTTTACTAGTATCGTTCATATTAATCTTAAATAAATCCGTACTAGGTATACTATAAATATTATCTTGATTAATTTCATCGCCCTGGCTTAAATTTTTAATTTTCTTTGTTAGTTTATGACCACTTAAAATTTGTAAAGCTCTTTGTTTTATACTTCTATCTAAAATTTCTTCTTCTACAATTTTGTCCTGTTGAACTAAATCAATCTCAGCTCTTTCTATTGTTATTGACCTTTCGTCTTTTTCAATACCATGCCTATTAAACACTCTAACATCTATAACTGTTCCTCCGCTACCACTAGGCATCTTCAGAGATGTATCTGTAACATCTATTGCCTTTTCGCCAAATATAGATCTTAAAAGTTTCTCTTCTGGCCCCGAGGCTGTATCTCCTTTGGGCGTTACTTTGCCAACTAATATATCCCCAGGTTTTACTTCAGCACCAATATATACAATGCCTGACTCATCTAAATTTTTGAGAGCTTCCTCATTAACATTAGGAATATCTCTTGTAATGTCTTCCTCGCCAAGTTTTGTATCTCTTGCCATTACTTCGTATTCTTCGATATGAACAGATGTAAATACATCATCGGTAACACATCTTTCTGATATTAAAATTGAATCTTCAAAATTATAACCTTGCCATGGCATAAAGGCTACTGTCACATTTTTACCCAGAGCTAATTCTCCTATTTTAGTTGAAGGACCATCAGCTATAATATCTCCGTTTTTAACTTTATCACCAACTCTGACTAACGGTTTTTGATTAATACATGTATTTTGATTTGATCTTTTAAATTTTTGTAAGTTGTATATGTCCACTCCAGATTTTGAATAGTCTGTCTCACCAGTTGCCTTTATTACAATTCTTTTACCATCAATTTTATCAACAATTCCATCTCTTTTTGCTACTATCGTTACACCAGAGTCTAAGGCAACATCGCTTTCAATTCCAGTTCCGACTAATGGAGACTCTGGTTTTAATAAAGGCACAGCTTGCCTCATCATATTAGATCCCATTAAAGCTCTGTTGGCATCATCATTTTCTAAGAAAGGAATTAGTGAAGCTGCTACTGAAACTAATTGTTTAGGAGATACATCTATATAATCTATTTTTTCAGGTTTTGATAAAATAAAATTTAAGTTTTGTCGACTTGAGACTAAGTCTTCAGTCAATTTTCCATTTTTATCAATCTTTGAATTTGCTTGTGCAATAGTATACTTTGTTTCCTCCATTGCTGATAAGTATTCTATTTTTTCTTGAACAACGCCCTCAATCACTTTTCTGTAGGGAGATTCAATAAAGCCATATTTATTTATCTTTGAATATGTAGACAAACTATTTATTAAACCAATATTTGGACCTTCGGGAGTTTCAATTGGACAAATTCTACCATAGTGGGTTGGGTGAACGTCTCTAACTTCAAAACCTGCTCTCTCTCTAGTTAAACCTCCGGGTCCTAAGGCAGACACTCTTCTTTTATGAGTTATCTCAGATAAAGGGTTAGTTTGGTCCATAAATTGAGATAATTGTGATGTAGCAAAAAAGTCTTTTAAAGAAATAGTTAAAGGTTTAGCGTTAATTAAATCTTGAGGCATCGCTGACTCAACGTCTAGTGTTGTCATTTTTTCTTTAATAGCTCTCTCCATTCGGTAAACACCAATTCTAGCCTGGTTCTCAACTAACTCTCCAACAGATCTGACTCTTCTGTTTCCTAAATGATCTATGTCATCAACTTCATCCTTGCCATCTCTAAGATCAAGCATTTTTTTAATAATTGATATAATATCGTCGTTTCTTAAAATTGTTATTTTGTCTGAGCAACTAAGATTTAATCTTGAATTTAGCTTTACCCTACCGACATCTGATAAATCATATCTTTCAGAACTAAAAAATAAATTGTTAAAAATTTGAGAAGCAATCTCAATAGTAGGTGGTTCACCTGGTCTTAATACTTTATATATTTCGTTAATAGCATCATTTTTTGTATCATTTTTATCGTTAAAAATTGTTTGAAGTAAATATGGTCCTTTATTTATTGAATTTGTGTAGGCAGTATCTAGTGAAGCAATATTTGACTGGATGGCTTTATCAACTATTGTTTCATTTAATTCTGTACCAATTTTATAGATTTCATCACCAACGGTAAAACTCTTTATTAAATACTTGCCATTTAAAAACTGACTGGAAACATAGATTTCTTTTAATCCATCGCTTTGAAGTTTTTTTGCTTTTAAAAAATTAATATTTTCTCCTTTTTTAATGATTACTTTATTTGTTTTTGCATCAATAATTTCTTCTGAAAAGTTTTTAGATTTATAATTCTCAGGATTAAACTTTGTTTTCCATTTCTTAGAATTGCTATCAAAAGTATATGTTTCTTTATCATAAAACTCATTGATCATATCTTGTTTGTTAAATCCTAAGGCTAGTAATAAGGTAGATACAAGTATCTTTTTTTTTCTATCTACTCTGAAATAAAGTAAATCTTTAACATCAAATTCAAAATCAAGCCATGAACCTCTATTAGGAATAACTCTGCAATTAAACAGCAATTTACCACTTGCGTGTGACTTGCCTTTATCATGATCAAAAAATACACCTGGACTTCTGTGCATTTGATTTACAACAACTCTTTGAACACCATTCGTTATAAATGTTCCACTATTAGTCATCATTGGAACTTCTCCCATGTAAACTTCTTGTTCTTTGGCTGATAAAATATCTTTTGTATTATTTTCTTGATTTATTTCGTAAACAACTAATCTTAGATTACATTTTAATGCTGATGAATATGTTAAACCCCTTTGTATGCATTCTTCTACGTCAAATTTTGGTTTTTCAAGTTTATAACTTACATATTCAAGAGTAGCTTTGTCGTTTAAATCTTCAATAGGAAATATACTTTTAAAAACTCTATCAAAACCTTTTATAAATTGTGGATCAATGTCAGATTTAAATTCTGTAAGTTCCTTATATGAGTTTTTTTGAACTTCAATTAGATTTGGTATAGATAAACCTTCTTTTAATTTTCCAAAATTTTTTCTTATATTTTTCTTTTTAGTAAAAGATAATTGCATCAATTTCCAACTGTTAATAATAAAATTAGCAGCCTATTTTAAATTTTGTTTACTTAAGTTCTACTTTGGCGCCAGCTGCTTCGAGTTTTTTCTTCATCTCTTCAGCATCTTTTTTATTTACGCCAGATTTAATTTCTTTTGGTGCTCCCTCAACTAAATCCTTCGCTTCTTTTAATCCCAAAGTTGTAATTGCTCTTACTTCTTTAATTACATTAATTTTTTTATCACCTGCAGAAGCTAACACAATTGTAAACTCGTCTTTTTCTTCCGCTGGAGCTCCTCCAGGTACAGCTCCTGCTGCTGGTGCTGCTACAGCCGCTGCTGCGGTAACACCCCATTTTTCTTCTAATTGTTTTGATAATTCAGCTGCTTCAACAACAGTAAGTTTTGATAGTTCATCGATTATTTTATTTAGGTCTGCCATACTTTATCCAAGGTTATTTTTTTGATTTTTCGAGCGCTAAAATAGCGATTTTTGAGGCTGGCGCAAGTAAAATACTAGCAATTTTTTGTGCTGGAGACCTCAATATTCCTACAATTTTTGCTCTTGCTTCATCTAAAGAAGGTAATGTCGCAACATTTTGTACTCCTGCAACGTCTAAAATATCCTCACCCATGATTCCACCAAGAATTTTAAGATTTGAATTTTCTTTAGAAAAATTAGTTAATATTTTAGCAGATGTAATTGCATCTGAAGACAAGGCCACAGCCGTAGGGCCTGTAAAAAGTTTAGATAATTCTTTGCATCTTGTTTTTTCTAATGCTAATTTTGTAATTCTATTTTTTGTAATCTTAAATTGGATGCCATGTTCTCTCATTTTTTTTCTTAGATCATCTAATTGTTTTACTGTTAAACCTTGATAATGTGCAACAATTACTGCTTCAGATTTATCAAGTTGATTTGTCATTTCTTTAATGTAAATTTGTTTTTTTTCTTTGTTCATCATAATATTTAAATACTTTTTTCTATTTTTACTTTATACGAAACTCCCATTGTAGAGGTTATAAAAACATTTCTTACTAAGTCACCTTTAATTGTTAAATTAGATTTTTCTTTTTCAAGTGTATCTAAAATAGTATTAAAGTTTTTAATTAAGTTTTCATCAGAAAAAGATTTTTTACCAAAACTTAGTCCAATATTCCCATCTTTATCATTTTTAAGTTCTATCTGTCCTGCTTTAGCATTCTTCACAGCCTCTGAAATATTGTCAGTGACTGTTCCCAATTTTGGATTAGGCATCAGCCCCTTTGGACCTAAAATTTTACCAAGCTTTGATAACTTAACCATCATAGACGTTGAACAAATTAATTTTTCAAAATCTAATTCACCATTTTTAATCTTTTCTATTAAGTCATCACCACCAACTAAATCAGCTCCAGAGGCTTTGGCGTCTTTATGCTTACTTTCTTCTGCTACTACGGCAACTTTTGTTTTTTTTCCAGTCCCGCTTGGCAAGTTGACAGCAGTTCTAATATTTATTTCATTTTTTTTTTGTTTATTATTAATTAAAATACTTAAATCGATAGACTCATCAAATTTTGTAGTGCAATTTTTTTTAATTATTGGAATCAAATTTGATATTGAATTTGGTTTTTCAATATTTGTTTTTTCTGGTAGTTTTTTAAATCTTTTTGATTTCATTAATCTTTTACCTCAATACCCATAGATTTTGCAGAGCCTGCAATAATTTTAATTGCTTCCTCAATATCATGAGCATTAAGATCTTCCATTTTCTTTTTTGCAATTTCCTCAGCTTGTTTTTTTGTAATAGATGCTACAATATTTCTGCCTGGTTCTTGAGATCCACTTTTTAATTTTGCCGCCTCTTTAATAAAGTGTGAGGCTGGTGGAGATTTTATTATAAAGTCAAATTTTTTATCTTTATAAACAGTTATAACTACTGGAACAGGCTTTCCCATGAAATTTTTAGTTTTATCATTAAATGCCTTACAGAATTCCATTATATTTATTCCTCTTTGCCCTAAAGCTGGTCCAACTGGGGGAGCAGGGTTAGCTTGTCCACCTTTAATTTGTAATTTTACATATCCACTAATTTCTTTTTTAGCCATTAACTTGCCTTTTCAATTTGGTTAAATTCTAAATCAACAGGTGTAGGTCTGCCAAAAATAGAAACCGAGACTTTAACACGAAGTTTTTCCTCGTCAATATCTTCTATTAAACCAGAAAATGAAGCAAAAGGACCATCTACAACTTGTACCTTTTCACCTATTGAATAATCAATCGTTGATTTTGGTTGAGCAACTCCATCTTTCATTTGACCTAAAATTTTTTCAATTTCTATATCAGAAACCGGCGCGGGTATTCCTTTAGATCCAAGAAATCCACTAACTTTTTTTATTCCTTTAATCATATGATAAATGTTGTCATCCATTTCGCTTTTAATTAAAACATAACCAGGAAAATATTTTTTTTTTCTCTGAATTCTTTTACCTCTTTTTACCTCTGTTACATCATGTGTTGGTACCACTATTTCCTCAATTTTATCAGATATTTTTGCCTTATCTGCCTCTTCTTTAATTAGTTGAGCAACCTTATTTTCAAAGCTTGAATGAGATTGAACGATATACCAATTTTTCATTATAAACCTATCCTTAATATTAGCCCTAAGATAAATTGAAATAACTGATCAAGTAATAAAAAAAAAATTGAAGCTATTATAGCCATTGCTGCTACCATTAATGTACCCTGTAAAGTTTCCTTGCCAGTTGGCCAGGTTACTTTGAAAGCTTCTTGTTTTACTTCTTGAATAAATTTAATTGGGTTTTTCATAATCTTATTAATCTGGCAGGAGCGGAGGGACTTGAACCCCCAACCTCCGGTTTTGGAGACCGGCGCTCTACCAATTGAGCTACACTCCTATGGGTAGCTTACTTAATTATTTTTGTTACTACTCCTGCACCTACTGTTTTACCACCTTCACGAATAGCAAAATTTAATTTTTCACTCATAGCAATAGGTGTAATTAATTTTACTGTAAACTTAGCATCATCACCCGGCATAACCATTTCTGTGCCTGATGGAAGCTCGACTTCACCCGTAACGTCTGTTGTTCTAAAATAAAATTGCGGTCTATATTTAGTAAAAAAAGGTGTGTGTCTTCCACCCTCCTCTTTTTTTAGAACATATGCCTGTGCTTCAAATTCAGTATGTGGAGTTACTGAGCCTGGTTTAGCTAATACTTGACCTCTTTCAACATCTGTTCTTTCAACACCTCTTAGAAGAGCTCCAATGTTATCACCAGCCTCACCAGTGTCTAGAATTTTTCTAAACATTTCTACACCAGTGCATACTGTCTTCTTTGTATCTCTTATTCCAACTATTTCAATTTCTTCACCAGTTTTTACAACACCCTGCTCTACTCTGCCCGTAACAACTGTACCTCTTCCTGAAATAGAAAATACATCCTCAACTGGCATCAAAAAAGGTTTATCTTTTGGTCTGTCTGGCTGAGGTATGTGCTCATCAACAGCCTTCATTAAATCCATAATAGCTTTTTTTCCTATTTCCTCATCTTTACCTTCAACTGCAGCTAATGCAGATCCTTTAATTATAGGTGTTTTATCACCAGGAAATTTATAAGATGTTAGTAGCTCCTTGATTTCCTCTTCTACAAGTTCTATCAGCTCTTTATCTTTAACTTGGTCTACTTTGTTTAAAAAAACTACAATCGCTGGAACACCTACTTGTCTTGCCAAAAGAATATGTTCTCTGGTCTGAGGCATTGGACCATCTGCAGCATTTACAACTAATATTGCGCCATCCATTTGAGCTGCACCAGTTATCATGTTTTTAACATAGTCAGCGTGACCAGGACAATCTACGTGAGCGTAATGTCTTTTATCAGTTTCATATTCAACGTGGGCAGTAGATATAGTAATACCCCTCTCTTTTTCCTCAGGTGCTTTATCAATTTGATCATAGGCTGTGAATTGAGCTCCGCCTGTTTCTGACAATACTTTTGTTATTGCAGCTGTTAATGTTGTTTTACCATGGTCTACGTGGCCAATTGTTCCTATGTTACAATGTGGTTTAGACCTATTAAATTTTTCTTTTGACATTACTATTTCACCTCACTTTAATTTTTTTAATTTTTGGAGCGGGTAAAGGGAATCGAACCCTTACATCCAGCTTGGAAGGCTAGCGTTCTACCATTGAACTACACCCGCGTAACCAAGTTAAAAACTCCAAATCATTTAAATTATTTAATTGAATGGTGGAGGGGGAAGGATTCGAACCTTCGAAGACCGAAGTCAACGGGTTTACAGCCCGCCCCATTTGACCGCTTTGGTACCCCTCCTAAATATTGGGGTAGCGACCCCTTGTTCAATTAAAGCTTTAAACAACAGGGGTTTTATATATTTTTATTGAACAAATGCAATGATAGAAATAGCAAGAAAATAATAAAAAATTAAGTAAAATCAGGGCAAAAATGACAAATTCAAATTATTTTATAGTTGGAAAACACCCTGTAACTGAAGCCTTAAAAAATCCAAAAAGAAAAGTGATTAGAGTTTTTCTTACTGAAGAAAGCAAAAAAACTATAAACAGAGAAAATCAATCTTTAAATATATTAAAAAATTTAAAAATTTATTTTAAAACAAAAAAAGAATTAGATAAATACTGCAAAAACGAGCAAATTATGCATCAAGGTTTTGTGGCGGAGGTTGAAAAGTTAGAATATCCAAATTTAAAAGATTTTATTAAAAATAAGAAAAAAATTAATTTGGTTTGTTTGCAAGGTGTAACTGATCCAAGGAATATAGGATCTGTCATAAGAAGTGCAGTATCATTTAATATTGACGGTTTAATAATTAAAGAGAGAAATTTTCCAGAAATTAGTAAATCTATGTATAAATCAAGTAGTGGAAGTATAGAATATATAAATATATTTAAAGTTTCAAATATAAATACTACTCTCAAATTTTTAAGAGAAAATAATTTTTGGATTTATGGATTTGAATCTAATGCAAATAAAGATTTTACTGAGTTAGAGTGGAAAGGAAACAATGTTCTATTATTTGGCTCTGAAGGCTCGGGATTAAATCAAAAAACCAAAAATTATATTGACTTTAATGTTAACATAAAAATTAATAATCAAATAGAAAGTCTAAATATTTCAAATAGCGCGGCAATAGTATTTCATCATCTTAATAAAAGAAAATACTAATGTGACTTAAATAATTTCGCCTCAACTAAATATTTTTTCTTAATTTTTTTTAATTTCCATTTCTTAAGGTTTGAAACATTGCACTCAAAGTTTACTCTAGGTGTATAACATATTAACCAAAAACTATTCAAATCCGATTGGATGCTATCTTTAAACTGAATAATATTTAAATCCTCGATGCCATTTAAATCTATTCGTTTTAAATAGTTAAAAACTAAGTCAGATGTTGCAGTATAATCATAAAATACAATATTTTTTTCTGTATCATTTTTAATTATAAATTTTATTAATTTAGTAAATTCTGGTTTTTTATTTTCTCTTTTAAAAATTTCTAAGTAATGATTTGCTAAAGTAGATGTTATAATTAAGAAAATCATAAAATATTTAATTTTTTTAGATTTAATTTCGTTAGCTAAACATGAAATTAATAATATGACGGGAATTATAACAAAGATAATATACCTATCGTGTAATACCGGTGTTTTAATTAAACTATAAACAAAAGGAACTAAATAAGAATAAATAAAAATTATCAATAATATTAAATAATTGGAACTTTTTTGAATAAATATCTTTCTATTAAATATTATTAAAAATATTAGAGTAGATAGGTAAAGGTAACCCATTATTTTAGAACCAAAAAATCTTGGGAAATATAATCCGTCTAAAACATTTATTATATCTGATGAAAGTTCATAGCTATTAAATGAAATTTGATTAATTAAATAACCATAGT
>CACIJY010000008.1 GCA_902587095.1 uncultured Pelagibacteraceae bacterium | reverse complement strand
AGTCTTTCGTGCAAGACAGATTTACTCGGTGGTAAAATAAAAATTGTAATTAACTTATAATTTAATTTACTACGAATAATTTGTTCTGTTCCTTGCCAATCAATATCAAATACAACATTTTTTCCTTTGTTTAATTTATCAATAACATTCTTTTTTGTAGTGCCATATAAGTTGTTAAATACATTAGCATGCTCTAAGAATTGATTTTCTTTAATTAACTTCTCAAATTCATTTTTACTAACAAAGAAATAGTCTACGCCATTTATTTCATTTGATCTTGGTGTTCTTGTTGTGTGTGAAACTGAAGTAAATAGATTTTTATTATTAGAAATTAACTTAACTAGTGTAGTCTTTCCAGCACCTGAAGGGGATGAAAGTATTATCATCGCTCCCCTTTTACCTAAGGACATTTATTTTTAATTGCTTTTCGTCTCTATAAATTTTATTGCATCACCAACTGTTAGAATTTTTTCAGCTTCACTATCAGAAATTTCAGAACCAAATTCTTCCTCAAAAGCCATTACTAATTCAACAGTATCTAAGCTATCAGCTCCAAGATCATCAATGAAACTTGCTTCATCCGTAACTTTACTTTCCTCTATGCCAAGATGATCAGCAACAATTTTTTTAACTTTACTCGAAATATCTTCTCCCATATTGAATCCTTTATTTGATTTTTTCTTAATAAATAAATTAGAAGTTTTGTCAACCTAAATACATGCCTCCATTGACATGAATTGTTTCTCCGGTGATATAATTGGCTAAATCTGAGGATAAAAATATTACAGCATTAGCTACATCTTCGGTAGATCCTAGGCGATTTGAGGGTATTTTTGAAATTATAGTTTCTTTAAATTTTGCATCAATCTTATCTGTCATCTGAGTTTGAATAAAGCCAGGCGATATGCAATTTATATTTATATTTTTTTTTGCGTATTCTAGAGCTAAACTCTTTGAAAATCCTATTATGCCAGACTTAGAGGCTGCATAATTTGCTTGTCCAACATTTCCAGTGTGGCCTACAACAGATGTAATATTTACTATTTTCCCAAATTTATTTTTCAACATTTTTTTTAGAGAAAATTTACATAATAGAAAGGTTGATGTTAAATTTAAATTTAAAACTTCATTCCACTCCTTGCTAGTCATTCTTAAAGAAAGATTATCTCTCGTAATTCCAGCGTTATTAACTAAAACGTCTGGATTACCGTTCAATATATCGGTCGCCTCCTCAATAAAATTTTCTATTTCATTATGTTTTGAAATATCAAATTTTTTTATCAGAACATTATCATAGGTACTTTTTAAAGATTTTAATTTTTCTTCATTTGTACCTGTAGCTAAAACTCTTGCTTCATTTTGGACAAATGATTTTATAATTGAGTTGCCAATACCCCCTGTCGCCCCAGTGACAATTACTTTTTTATTTTTTAAATTAAACATTGCCTTTTATTTCTTTTATATCTTCCTCATTATTAATTGATTTAATGTTAACATTTTTATTGATTCTTTTTATTAATCCAGATAACACTTTTCCAGGTCCAATTTCTATAAAATTTTTAGTGCCTTTACTAATAGTAAATTCAATACTTTCTAACCATCTTACTCTTCCCTCTATTTGGGATATTAGCAACTTTTTTATTTCTGACTCTGAAACTGATGGATTAGCAGAATAATTTGAAATTATGGGATTTTTAATCTCTTTAAATTCTAAATTATTTATACTCTCTCTCATATTTTCAGTAGCACTTTTCATTAGATTGCAATGAAAAGGCGCGCTTACATTGAGCTTAATATTTTTAATTTTAGATTTATTTAATTCTTCTGAAAATAATTCTAAGTTCTTTTTTAAACCACTTACTACAATTTGTTGAGGGGAATTATCATTAGCAATAAAGCAATCATGGTTTTTATCATTGATAATATTCTCAATTATTTTTTTCTCTGAGCCTAAAATAGCTAACATACCGCCGTCGTTAGCTGGAATTGCTTCTTGCATAAACTTGCCCCTTTTCTTTAGAATTTTTATCGTATCTTCAAATTTTAAAGCTCCATAACAACATAAAGCTGAATATTCTCCCAAAGAATGTCCAGCTATGTATTGTGCGTTTTCTAAATTTATTCCAAATTCTTTTTGTGCTACTTTAAAGATTGCATAACTAGTTAAAAAGATTGCGGGCTGAGTATTTTCTGTAAGATTTAATTTACTTTCTGGACCCTCAAAAATGATTTTAGAAATTGATAGATTAAGTATATCGTCTGCTTCTTGAAATAATTTTTTGACTATTTCAAATTTATCAAAAAATTCTTTAGCCATGCCTATTTTTTGAGATCCTTGGCCTGGAAAAACTACAGAAAACATTTATTTTTTTTATTATTAACTCTTGTATTAAAACTATTATAATAGTATATCAATTTTTTTTATAATAAAATTAATAATGAGTAATTACGAACACACAATTATAACTAGGCAAGACACATCTGCATCTCAGATTAAACAAATTAAGGAAAAATATTCTGATATTATTGAAAAAAACAGTGGAAATATCGTTCAAACACAAGATTGGGGTCTGATGAATTTGTCTTATTTAATTAAGAAGAATAAGAAGGGTAACTATATACATTTTAAGATAAAGTGTGAAGGCTCATTAATTAAAGAACTTGAAAAAAATGAAAAATTAGACAAAAATTTATTGAGATTTTTAACTGTTAAAGTCAAAAAATTTGACCTTAAAACTAATTATTTTTCAAAAGAGGAGAAAACTAGTGAAAAATAAAAAAAGTAATTTGAAAAAAAATAAATCTAGTAACTTTTCTAAATTAAGTATATTTCAACCAAATAAATATAAGTTCAAAAAAGTTTGTCCGTTATCATCAAAAGGTGCACCAATTGTTGATTACAAAAATATCAAGTTATTAAAAAGATATGTTTCAGAAAACGGAAAAATATTGCCATCGAGAATAACAAATGTATCTCAAAAAAAACAAAGAGAACTTTCTTTATCAATTAAAAGAGCTAGAAATTTAGCTTTAATATAAATTATGAAAGTAATATTGCTTGAAAACTTGAAAAAAATTGGCTCCATAGGTGAAGTAATTGACGTGAAAAGAGGTTTTGCTAGAAACTTTCTAATAGCAAATCAGAAAGCACTTTATGCCTCTAAAGAAAATATCAAACAAGTAGATAAAATAAAAGTTGAGCTAAGTAAAAAAGATCAAGAAAAAAAGAAATCAGCTAAACAAATAATGGAAAAAATTCATGGTAAAATAATTTCGGTTAAAAAATTAGTTACAGAAAATAAAGATTTATATGGATCTATAAAACCCACAGAGATATCAAAACTCATTTTCGAAAATCAAAAAATTGAGATTAAACCCTCGTTGATACAACCCTTAAAAGAAATTAAATCCATAGGTATTTTTAAAGTAAAAATTGATCTTCACTCAGAAGTTCAAGCTGAAATCAAGATTCAAGTAGAAAGTTTGGAAGCAAGTAAGTAATTATACATTTTTTTCCCCAGCAAAATAAAATTTAATAAACCCTTTTTTTAAATTACTGAAATATGTATCCTAGGGTGTGAATAAAAATTTATCCCTAGTTTCAAATACTATTAAAGAGCTTCCGAATAATATTGAAGCAGAGCAAGCGGTCATCGGATCTGTTTTGACTTCAAATGAAATACTTGATGATATAAGCAGTATAATTATATCAGAAAATAATTTTTATGATCCTTTGCACCAAAAAATATATTCAGCAATAAATAATTTAATTTATAAAGGGCTGCTAGCCAACCCTATAACCTTGAAAAGTTATTTTGAAAATGAAAATGATGATATTAATATTCCTGAATATCTAATTAAAATTACGAAATTTGCAACATCTTCTCGACAATCAATTGAATATTCCAAAATAATTTATGATATGTATGTTAGAAGACAATTGATTAAAATTTCTGAAAATATAATTGATAGTGCTAAAATAAGTGATCTTAATGTAAGTGGTAAATCAATTATTGAGGATTCTGAAAAAGTTCTATATGACCTAGCTGAAAAAGGATCCTTTAATTCTTCACTAATAAAGTTCGACGATGCTGTAAAACAAACTATAGATATGGCATCTAGTGCTTATAAAAATGAGGAAGGAATTGTTGGTGTACCAACTGGATTAAGAGATTTGGATGACAGGTTGGGTGGTTTGCATAAATCAGATTTAATTATAATTGCAGGTAGACCATCAATGGGTAAAACTGCTTTGGCTACTAATATAGCATTCAATGCAGCAAAAAAAATTCAAGAAACTGGTAAAAAAGGTTCAATTGCTTTCTTCTCTCTTGAAATGTCGTCTGAACAGTTATCAACTAGAATACTCGCTGAACAATCAAGAATAAAATCAAATGATATTAGAAGAGGTAAAATTTCTGAAGAACAATTTGAACAATTTATAGAAACTTCGAAAAATATTTCTGAATTACCTCTTTATATAGATGAAACACCAGCCATAAGTGTTGCGGCTTTATCTAATAGAGCAAGACGTATCAAAAGGCTTTACGGATTAGATATGATCGTAATAGATTATATACAGCTAATGAGGGCATCTTTTGCTTTAAAGGAAGGCAGGGTTCAAGAAATATCTGAAATTACTCAAGGTTTGAAAGCGCTTGCTAAGGAGCTTTCTGTTCCAGTGCTAGCGCTATCTCAGCTATCTAGAGCAGTAGAGCAAAGAGATGACAAAAAACCTCTTCTATCAGACTTAAGAGAATCTGGCTCGATTGAACAAGATGCGGACGTTGTAATGTTTGTGTATAGAGAGTCTTATTATTTAAAAGCTAAAGAGCCAAGACCTGCAACTGTAGAACATGCTGAATGGCAAGCTAAAATGAATGAAGTATCTCATCTTGCAGAATTAATAATTGGTAAACAAAGACATGGTCCAACAGGAAATGTAATGTTAGAATTTGAGGAAATGTTTACTAAATTTAAAGATGCTGTAAATAATTAATATAAAATAGTATATTTGCAGTCAAATGATCTCTAAAATTTATCAAAATTTTATACTAAGTAAACCCAAAGTCATTTTATCGTTGTTAATACTGATAGCTGTATTTTTTGGTTATCAATCTAAAGATTTTAGATTAGACGCTTCTTCAGAGACTTTATTAATTGAAGGAGATCCAGATCTCAAATATTTAAATGAAATCAATGAAAAATTTGGTGCGAAAGAATATTTAGTCTTAACACTAACACCAAAAGAAAAAATAACTTCTGAAAACACTATTAATAATATTCTAAGTCTTAAATATAAAATTCAAAGTTTAAGTTGGGTTCATAATGTAATTACAATTTTAGATATTCCACTACTTGATAGTTCCGATGAGCCTTTAATGGATAGAATTAAAAATTTTAGAACTTTAAAAGACGAAAATATTGATAGAGATAGAGGTTTTCAGGAAATTTTAAACAGCCCCGTATTTAAAAACTTTGTTATAAGTGAGGACGCAAAAACAACTGGAATAATTGTAAATATAAAAGAAAAAGAAAAACCTCAGTTTAGTGCTTTTGATAATAAAAAAGAAATTGAGGATTATAAAGATTCTTTAAAAAAAGAAAGACACCAAAATATAATTGAAATAAGAGAAATTATAAAATCATTTGAAGATGTTGGAAAAATTCATTTAGGTGGGATCCCTATGATTGCTGACGATATGATGACTTTTATAAAGAATGATATAATCGTCTTCGGTTTTGGAGTATTTTTATTTATCGTATTTACTTTATGGTATGTTTTTAGAAAATTAATTTGGATTTTTATACCTATTAGTAGTTGTTTTTTTTCAGTTTTAATTATGTCTGGATTTTTAGGAATAATGAATTGGAAAGTGACAGTGATCTCTTCAAACTTTATTGCATTAATGTTGATATTAACTATGGCAATGAATATTCATATGAGTACAAGATTTCTACAATTAAGGAAAGAATTTCCAAATTTATCTTTATTTAAAATTATTACATTAACTACAGAAAAAATGGTTTGGCCAATTATTTATACTGTTCTAACCACTATGTGTGCATTTCTATCTTTGATATTTAGCGAAATTAAACCAATTATTGATTTTGGTCTTATGATGTCATTTGGATTGTTAACTTCTTTTATAGTCACGTTTTCTCTCCTACCAACACTACTAAATATTTTTGACTATCAGAAAGTTGAGGTTGAGGAAAAGTCATTTTCATTATTTACAAACGCACTTTCAAAATATTCCGTAAATAACGTAAAATTGATTTTATATGTATCTATAATTTTAATTATCTTAAGTATATTTGGAATTTCAAAATTAAAAGTTGAAAACAGTTTCATTAATTATTTTAGCAAAGATACGGAAATTTATAAAGGTATGAAACTCATCGATGAAAAATTAGGGGGAACAACACCACTAAATATAATTCTCAAATTTGATAATGAAGAGATAGAGGTAGTAAGTGAAGAAGAAGATCAATTTGAAGATTGGGATGAGGAAAGCAATGAAGACGACCAGAGTAAATATTGGTTTACTAAAGATAAAATTGATCGAATAAAAAATGTTCATTTATATTTAGAAAAATTAGATTATGTAGGTAAAGTTTTATCTTTCTATTCAATTATAGAAATAGCAACTAAACTTAATAATGACAAGGAACTTGGTACACTAGAAATGGGAGTTCTATATAGTAAACTTCCAGAAACAATTAAAAAAGAGATTGTTGATCCCTATATCTCAGTGAAAAGTAATGAGGCTAGAATAAATTTAAGAATTAAAGACTCGTCTGAAAATTTAAGAAGAAACCAGTTAATAAATAAAATTAACTCAGAACTTAAAAGTGAAATTGGTCTAAAAAATGAAAGTTTTAAGCTTGGCGGAGTATTAATTTTATTTAATAATTTATTACAAAGTTTATTTAAATCGCAAATTTTAACACTTGGATTAGTAATGCTTGGTATTTTTTTAATGTTTTTAATTTTATTTAGAAATATAAAAATATCCTTAATTGGAGTAATCCCAAATTTTATAGCAGCTTTCGCTATTTTAGGTTTAATTGGACTGTTAAATATTCCATTAGATATGATGACAATAACAATTGCAGCAATAACAATCGGTATTGCTGTTGATAATAGTATTCACTATATTTACAGATTTATAGAGGAATATAAAAAAAATAGTAATTATAATGAAGTTATTAATACTTGTCACTCAACAGTAGGTATAGCAATATTAAATACTTCAATTACTATAGTTTTTGGTTTTTCAATACTCGTTTTGTCAAATTTTATTCCAACTATATATTTTGGAATTTTCACAGGTATAGCAATGTTGCTTGCAATGATACTTGTTTTGACTTTGCTGCCAAGTCTAATTATTTTAATAAAGCCTTTTGGCATTAAAATAAATGACTGATCAAATTTTAGAAATATTAAATAAAGTATTAATTTTTGATTTGATCTTCATTGTATTGATAGTTTTATCTTTAATTAAGTGCACATCTAAAGGTTTTGTTTTTAGTTTATTATCTGCAAGCAAATGGTTATTAGCATATGTTTTAACCTTATTTATTTTTCCAAAAACTAAACCCTTTGTAGATGGTATAATTGATAATGAATATGTTTTAGATATTGCTTTAGGAGTATCAACTTTTGTGATTATACTTTTTATAATTTTGATGATAAACAAGGGAATCGGTAGAGCGGTAAGTTACTCTGGAATAGGAATGTTAGATAAGATATTTGGTTTTTTCTTTGGTTTCCTAAGAGCATATGTAATTTCTGTATGTATTTTTGCTACAATTGACATTATTTATAATCATAAAAAATGGCCGATAAATCTTGACCATTCTTATAGCTTTCCATATGTTCTAAAAGGTAGTAATTATTTAATTAAAGAATTTCCAAATGAAAAAGACTATCGGGATACTAAAGAAAAAGTTCAAGAACTATAGCCCAAAAATTAAAGAGGAGTGTGGTGTATTTGGGATTAGTGATAATGAAGATGCATCAACTTTAACTGCACTTGGTTTACATGCTTTACAACATAGGGGCCAGGAAGGTTGTGGAATAGTTTCATTTGATGGCAAAAAATATCATTCAGAAAAAAGATTTGGTTTAGTTGGAGATAGTTTTAATAAAGAGAAGGTTTTAAAGTCACTACCTGGAAATTATGCAATCGGTCATAATAGATATAGCACTACAGGAGGTACAACTTTAAGAAACATACAGCCTTTTTTTGCAGATACTAACACTGGAGGAATTGGAGTTTCTCACAATGGTAATTTAACAAATGCTATAACGCTCAGAAGAAAATTAGTTGAGGATGGTGCTATTTTTTATACAACATCTGATACTGAAACAATTGTGCAACTAATTGCGAGATCTAAAAGATTAAAAACCATAGATAAAATCATAGATGCATTATTTCAAATTCAAGGAGGATATGCTTTAGTAATGTTAACTCAAAATACTTTGATTGGAGTTAGAGATCCTTTTGGAATAAGACCGCTTGTTATTGGAAAATTAAATAACTCTTATGTCTTTGCATCAGAAACGTGTGCATTAGATATCATTGGTGCTAAATACATTAGGGATGTTGAAAATGGTGAGATTGTATCTGTTCAAGATGATAAGTTAGTAAGCATAAAACCTTTTCCTGCTAAAAAAGTTAGACCTTGTGTTTTTGAATATATTTATTTTTCAAGGCCAGATAGTTTATTAAATGGTAAATGTGCTTATGAATATAGAAAAAATTTTGGAGCTGAACTTGCAAAAGAAAACTCATTAAAAGCAGATTTAGTAGTGCCAGTTCCAGACTCAGGTAATGCCGCAGCGATAGGTTTTAGCCAACTAACTAAAATTCCTTTTGAACTTGGTTTAATCAGAAATCATTATGTTGGTAGAACTTTTATAGAGCCAGCTCAAAAAATTAGAAGTTTAGGTGTTAAACTTAAACTTAATGCAAATAAAACTACTATTAAAAATAAGATTATCATTTTAATAGATGACTCTTTAGTTCGTGGGACAACGTCACATAAAATAGTTAAAATGCTATACGATGCTGGCGCAAAAGAAGTTCATGTAAGAATAGCTTGCCCGGAAATCAAATACCCAGATTTTTATGGTGTTGATACACCAACAAAAAAAGAGTTGCTTGCAGCAAATATGAATAACAAACAAATATGTGAATATATAAATGCAAAATCACTAGAATTTTTAAGTATTGAAGGTTTATATAAAGCCATGGGTTTTGAGAATAGAAATAACACATATCCTCAACTGACAGATCATTACTTTACTGGTGATTATCCTGTTAAATTAATAGATAATCTTGGTGATAATAAAGTGACGCAGTTGTCATTATTAAGCACTGCATCTAATAATTAAATCATGAAAAAAGTAAATTTCACACAAATGAAAAATGGTACTAAAGAGGACTACATGTTTTTAGATAAACTCGAAAAAGAATATGTAGGTGAAACCGCTGATAGAATATTAGGTTTTTTATCAAGAATGACCTCAACTTTAGAAGGTTACAAAATTTCAAGATTAGAACATTCCTTGCAAAGTGCTACTAGAGCTTATAAAAATAACGAAAGTGAAGAAATGGTAGTTGCATGTTTGTTGCATGATATAGGAGACGAACTTGCTCCGTTAAATCATTCAGAGTACGCAGCAACGGTATTGAAACCATATGTTTCTGAAAAAACTCATTGGATAATAGAAAAACATGGTGAGTTTCAAATGTATTATTATGCTCACCATTTGGGTGCTGATCGGTTTAAAAGAGAAAAATACAAAGATCATAAATACTATCAAGCAACAGTAGATTTTTGTGAAAAATATGATCAATGTTCTTTTGATCCAAATTATAAGTCTATGAGCCTTGAGGATTTTGAGCCTATGGTTAGAAATATATTTTCAAGAAAACCATATTCTCACTATTAAATTGTCTAATAAATTAAAATCTGAAAAAAGTCCTTACCTTAAACAACATGAAAATAACCCTGTAGATTGGTTGGCATGGAATAAAGATAGTTTAAAAAAAGCACAAGTTGAAAAAAAACCCATTTTTTTAAGTATTGGATATGCTAGTTGCCATTGGTGTCATGTAATGGCCCATGAAAGTTTCGAAAATAAAGAGATAGCAAAAGTAATGAATGATAATTTTATCAATATAAAAGTTGATAGAGAAGAGAGGCCAGATTTAGATTTTATATTTCAAAGAAGCCTAGGTATATTAACCGGTGCCCAAGGCGGTTGGCCGTTATCAATGTTTTTAGACGAAAATGGTGTGCCTTTTACTGGGGGGACATACTTTCCACCAAAAGAAATGCAAGGTAGACCAAGTTTTACTCAAGTTTTAAATAATGTTTCGAAGGTTTATAGAGATAATAGAGAAAAAATTATAAATCAGGTTGAACAAATGAAGCTAGTTTTTAAAGAGTTTAATTTAAAAACTGCTGTTATAAAACAAGATGTTGAACCATTAGTTGAAAAAATTTTACAATATATGGACGAAAAAAATGGTGGCTTTAAAGGAGCACCTAAGTTTCCACAATTATATATTTTTGATACAATATTTTATTTTTATAATAAGAATAAAAAAAATACTTTCTTAGATGTAGTTAGAAAATTACTGAATAATATTTCATCTAAAGGAATTTACGATCACCTTGGTGGGGGAATTTCTAGATATACTGTTGATGAAAAATGGATAGTTCCTCATTTTGAAAAAATGCTTTATGATAATATTTTGTTTGTAAGAACAGTAAATAATTATTTGGTTAATAAACAAGATCAAAAATTGAATAATAAATTAATACAAACAATTGATTTTATAAATAGTGAATTCCTTAACGACAAAAACTTATTAGGCTCTGCTTATGATGCTGATAGTGAGGGTATTGAAGGCAAATACTATGTTTGGAGTAATGAGGAAATTAAAGGATTACTTGGTAACGATATAGATATATTTAAAAAAAAATATTTAGTCACAAAAGAAGGAAACTTTGAAGGATCAAATATTTTAATTGAAAATGATAATTATGAATTAAATGAAAATGAGTTAGAAATTATAAATAAAAGTGAAAAAAAACTTTTTGATGAAAGAAAAAAAAGAGTAAAGCCTTTTTTTGACGATAAAAGTCAAACTGATTTAAACAGTTTCTGGATATATACTTTATTGCATTCATCTTTTGTGCTTAAGAATAAAATACTTAGAGATAAATCATTTGAACTTTTAGAAATTTTACAAAAAAATCTTAAAAATAAGATTTATCATTGTTATGATAAACATGGAGAAATAGATGTATTTTTGGAGGATTACGCTTATTTTGCATTAGTTTTAGTAAGTTTTTATGAGGTCACAGGTAATATAAAGTATCTTAACAAGAGTGAGGAAATATTAAAAGAAACATGGAGCCTTTTCTATGATGAAGAGACAAAAACTTTACAAAAAAATTCTCAAAAAACAAATGATCTTTTCGTAAAACCTATAGATATAATTGATAATAATATTCCTAATGGAAATAGCATTTTTCTGCTAACATTAAATAAAATTTTTAACATAACTGAAAATAATATTTATAAAAATAAAATAGAAAATCTTACAAAATCTTTTTATTCATTAATAGACAGAAATTATTCACAAATGTTTAGCTATTATAAAACCTTAGATATTTGTGAAAATAATATTACTTTTACATTCTTTGGTTTTAATGACGAATTTCAAAAAATTAGAGATTTTTTACTGTTAAATTACTTCGAGAAATCTACATTTATTTACAAAAAATCTAATGATGAGCAATATATTTTAATTTGTAAAAATCAAACTTGTTCACACAAACTAAAAAATATTTCTGAAATCAATAAATATTTAAATGAGAGATCTATCTAATCAAAAAAAAGGATCCTTGATGGCTTTTGTGGCCGTGATGTTAATCACTCCTGACTCTTTGTTTATAAGATTATCATCAATTGATACATGGGGTTTAGTTTTTTATAGGGGAATTATCCCTTTTGGTATTGTTTTTATAGGAATGATTATAATTTATCAAATTAGATTTTTTAAAATTTTGTTTTCAAATGGTTACAAAGGAATCGCTTATATAATAACTTTTTCGATAACAAATATAGCGTTTGTTGTTTCAATTCAAAATACCAACGTTGCAAATACTTTGGTCATGATTGCAACAGCGCCAATGTTATCTGCAATTTTGAGTAATATTTTTTTAAAAGAAAACCCTGACAAAAAAACTTGGACAGCTATAATCATTACTTTTATTTCAGTAATTTATATTTTTTATGATTCGATTAAAATTGGTAACTTCTATGGAGATATACTTGGTTTTATTGCAGCACTAGGGTTAGCTATTGGTGCTGTAATAATAAGGTCTGCAAAAAAATTAAATTTAGTCCCGTCAGCAGTAATTGGAAAATTGTTTGTAGCATGCTTTGCTGTAATTTTTATTGACGATTATTCTCTTATTGGAAACGATTTAATAATTGTTCCTTTAATGTGTTTAATGTGTGTTGCAATACCATTTGTTTTAGTCACTATAGCTCCAAGATTTATAACTGCAGCAGAGGTAAATCTTTTCTTTTTATTAGAAACTATCATCGGTCCAATTTGGGTTTGGTTGATAATCAAAGAACAGCCAACCACTGAAACAATCCTTGGTGGTATAATTATAATTGTTACAATTGCTATTCACTCTTTTTTAAAGTTAAAAAAATCATAAGTTAGACATAATAATTTCTTGATTTAGTCTTAAATCGCAAATAATAAGCAGGCGGTTTATGAATAAAATTGTAAAAAATTCTTGGGCTCTATTTCTGGGTATGAGTATGATTATGTTGTCATATGGATACCAAAGTTCTCTTCTTGGGGTAAGGGCTGTTGTAGAAAATTTTAGTTTAGCTTCTACAGGTTTTATGATGTCTGGCTACTTTGTTGGTTATTTTATTGGAGCTAGAACTGCTACACCTGTAATTTCAAGCGTTGGACATATAAGAGTTTTTGCTGCTTTTGCATCCATCGCCTCTTTATCAATTTTATTACACTCAATTTTTGTAAATCCACTCTCATGGTTTTTATTAAGAGTTGTGACAGGATATTCAATGGTTTTAATTTATACAATTGCAGAAAGTTGGTTAAACGATAGAGCAAGTAATAAAAATAGAGGAAAAGTCTTATCGATATATATGATCATTCTATACGGAAGTATGGGGCTTGGAATGTTTTTACTTAATTTTAGTAAACCAGAGAATTTTGAGCCATTTATTTTAATTTCTGCAATTATGTCTTTGGCACTGATACCAATTTTGTTAACTAAAAGAAAGGCGCCAACTTTTAAAAAAATTAGCACTATGTCTATTAAAGATTTATATAATTCATCACCACTTGGTACTGTGGGTGCATTATTATTGGGTACTGTTCACTCAGCAGTTTTTTTATTTTTTGCTGTATATGCAGCTGAAATGAATTTTTCAATTCTTGAAATTTCAATTGTTACTTTTCTTTTAACAATTTCAGGAGCTATTGCTCAATATCCAATTGGTTATATTTCAGATAAATTTGATAGAAGAAAAGTAATTGTATTTACAACTTTTGGTGCAGCTTTTTTTGCATTGTTGCTTATTTTTTCTAGTGGCACAATGTATTTACCACAAGGGCTTGGCTCATCAAAAATTTGGTTTTATTTTTTCGTAGTTTTGTTTTCGTTTTGTAGTTTGCCTTTGTTTTCTCTGATTTTAGCACACACTAATGATTATATTACTAAAGATAAATTTGTAGCAGCGGGAGCCAGTCTACAATTTGCTTTTGGTTTTGGCGCAATGAGTGGTCCCTTCCTCTGTTCAATTTTTATGAATTTAATTGGAAATAACGGTTTTTTTATATTTATTATTATATTTCATTCAATGATTGGATTTTTTGGTATCCATCGGATGAAAGTAAGGCCATCTTTAGATAATCCAGACTCTCAGTTTGTTCCTATGCCTCAGACCATAACGCCAGTTGGAATGGAATTAAATCCTTCAACGGAGCACATTGATGAACCTTACCCCGAGAAAATTGAAAAAATGTTGAAAAGGAAAGGTGTTGTAATCAAAAAAAGAGCTGAGGAAAATAAAAAGGATGAAGAATTAAATTTAACAAAAAATTAAATTTTCACTTAAAAGTTGCACCTCATTTTGAACTTTAAATTATAAAATTCTTGTTAAAAAACATTAATTTTGCTTTAATAAGTTCTTTATGAAAAAAAAATCTAAGAATAAATTAGACAATGGAGCTATTGCTAAATTAGCGTCTATAACATCAAGTGCCATAACCACCTTTAAAGAAAAACAAAAACAGAAGCAAAAGGAATTAGCACAAAAACGTAAAAAAGAAGAATTTAGTAAATTAAACTTAGAAAAAAAAGAAATTAACAAAAAGATAGACCAATTAAAAAAACAGGAAGATAAAATTTCAATGAAGTTTGAAGAGTTAAGATTAAAAGAAAAAGAATTAAACTTAAAGGAAATAGATATAACAAATAAACAAGAGCAATTAAAAAATAGAGAAACTAATTTAACAGAAAAAGAAAATAATATTGAACTTAGTCGTATTGAAATAAAAAAAATAGAAAAAAATTTACAATTAAAACATGAAGAACAAAAAAGAAAAGATGTAGATCTTAAAGTTAGAGAAGATGAGCAAAAACAAAAAGAATTAAGAGATTCGAGAAGAAAAAGAAGAGAACAAAAACAATTAGAGCAAAAAATTAACGATCAAAAAATGTTAGAAGAGCAGAAACTCAAAGAATGGGAAGAAAAATTTGATAGAGAACAAAAAATTAAAGAAGATCAAGAAAGATTAAAAGAGGAAAAACTTAAACAATTAGATCTACAGCAAAGAAAACTTAGAGATCAAGATTATCAGAATTTAAGTGATGAAATTTCAACTCAACTTAAAGACTTAGATATAAAAAGCACCACTAAAAATTAATATTATTGATTGGGAAAATAATCCTTTAATTCACCCTCTCGATATACATCTGCAGTACAACAATGTAGTCCGCCGCCAAAGGCATATGCATCTCTTAGATCTATAGGAATTACTTCCATCCCTAATTTATCTAATTGTTCTGCCTGATAAACTTCACTTTTTTCAACACAAACAGTTTTTGGATCTAATACAAGGACATTCATTGATAACCAAACTGATGAATAACAAAGTGGTGGTGGTGTATTATGCGCAGGTTGAGCAGAATCAATAATTTCCCACCCATTTTTTTCAAATAGTGATCTTTGATCCTTTGGAAGTTTTCTTTGAGGATTATTTATAATTAATCCTTCTCTAATAGGTGTAAAAGTTGCATCAATATGTATTGGGTATGGATCTCCTGGAAAATTAACTGCATGCACTCTATGACTTTTAAAATGTCTTCTTAACCAATCAATACCTTTTAAGTTTGTGGTAAAACCATGTTGTACTACTAAATCTTTTCCAAATCTTAGTATATCTGCTGCATCAAACAAAGGTTCTTCCTCTGTAGTGACAAAAAATTTTTTCTCAGTCCACTCTAATCTTTTTTTATTTCCTATTTTATCAGACAAGTAATCTTTTCTGTAATCAAGATCAGTTAGTCTTGGTTTTGGAGCAGTTTCATGCTTCATATTTTTGTCCTCATTAAAATATTTTTGTAAAAGTGGTCTATAATTTAAATATTCAAACCATCTGCATCTATAACTCATAGTTGCCTCTAGAATTTCATTTCCCACTGTCAATAAAATATCTCTTGCTGGCATGCAGCCAAACATACTTTCAACTTCCCAGTCAGGTGTTGAGATTTTTTGATTATGTTTTAAAGATGTGGGTCTGTCTACTTTTATTCCTCTTTTTTTTAAAATCTCTGAAAAGTCATCTAACAATTGATTAGCTTTATCAACTGTGTCTTTTAATCTAGGTCCATGCGTCCCTTTCATATCAGAGTCTTCGGGAACTTTTGCATCTAATGCTGGCTCAGGTGCTGGAATACAACAACCGTCTGCTCTCCCCACGATAACATGTTTTAAAGGATCCCATTCATTCCAACTATTAACGATTTTCTTATCAGACATTTTATTTTAATTTAAAGCAATAAATCTTCTATTATTTTTAATTATTAAACTGTAATAAATTATTGCAATAAAAATTAAGAAACCACCTATAATAGTATTATTAGATGGAATTTCATTTATTCCCAGAATAGGTAGCCATACCCAGAAGATACCACCTATAACTTCAGTTAATGAGAGAAGAGTTAACTCAGCAGCTTGAATAGATTTTGATCCTATTGAATATAAAATTAAGCCCATGCATACTAGAGTTCCGTGTACTGAAAAAAGCCCTTGGTTTCTGCTAGATGATAAAAGGTTACTATCTGTCTCTACTAAAATAACCATTGATACAATTGCACATATCAAGCCAGCAATTGCAACTGTTGTGAATTTTGGTGTCTCCTTTCTCCATCTTAATGATACTGAAAAAACTGAGAAACCTAGTGCCGAGGCAAGACCAAATAATAATCCAAATAGTGTGCCGGCAGAAAAATTACCAATAGCTATAATAATAATTCCTATTGATGCTAATATAATTGCTACCCATACATTAAAGGAAATTTTTTCATGTAAGAACAAAAAGCCTAAAAAAGCTGTCATAAATGGCATAGCCGCAAGACACAACAAAGTAACTGCTGCTGAGGTATTTGTAATTGACCAAATAAAACTGATCATTGCAATTCCTAGACCTGTGCCACCTATCAAACCAGACCAACCAATTCTTTTATAATTTTTATAAAAATCAATTCCTTCTTCGAAAAAAAGATAGAGATTAAGTAATAAAAATATTGTTACTCCCCTGCCCAATAAATACTGCCACGGGACAAGTTCTGGCTGGTCGATATATCTTACAACTAAGGGTCCAAAAGACCAAAGAATTCCAGCAAATAAAACTACTGGTATTGCTATTTTTTCGTTTTTTAATTCCAGCATTCCAGATTCTTAGTATTAATTAATATTTTAAACAACTAATTTTTAATGGTTATTAGCCCAAATCTAAGTCAATTTGGGTTAATTTAATTCGCTTTTTTATTAAAATAGTCTATTGATAATTGAAAATAATTAAAGCATCAGATGGATTTACAAATTATTAAAATAGCTTCAGACAATAAAAACCAAAAAATACTAAAAAAATATACTCATGAGATTAAAAATAAAAATTCGATTTGCGGTGATGAAATAACTATAAAGCTATTAATCAATAATAAAATAATCAAAGATATTGGTTACGATTGTAAATCGTGTGTATTTTGCCAGGCCTCTGTAAATTTATTAAGTAAGAAAATAGTTAATATGAATTCTGATAAAGCATTCGATTTGTGCAATGATGCAATTAACTTTTATAAATCAAAAGAGAATAAAAAGATTAAAAGTTTGA
The DNA here is from genome assembly GCA_902587095.1 of uncultured Pelagibacteraceae bacterium. GTDB lineage: Bacteria > Pseudomonadota > Alphaproteobacteria > Pelagibacterales > Pelagibacteraceae > Pelagibacter. The sequence goes on along the minus strand of CACIJY010000008.1, from coordinate 14,558 downwards.
ATTTTTTTAAAAAAATTTTAACAGAAAATAATTATTCTAGAAAAGAATGCTTATTATTGCCTTTTGAAACCTTAAAAAAAGGTCTAAAATCTGATTATGGAAAAAATTAAACAATCGTTTTTAGCAGGACTATTTTCTTTTTTTACAATTGGTGTTTTGTCTGCGTTGACTTATAAGACTGATTATGGAGTCTTTTTAATAGCATCATTTGGTTCAACAATGGTTATACTCTATGGTTATCCAGATAGCCCTTTTGCACAACCAAAAAATATTTTTTTTGGTCACTTGTTAACTTCGTTTGTAGGAGTAATTTTTGTTTCTTTCATTCAATTACCATTATTCATAATTTTACCCTTAGCTGTAGGATTTGGAGTTGGTCTTATGATACTTTTTAATGTCCCTCATCCACCTGCAGGTGGAAATCCAATAATTGTAATTCTTGGGTCTGTTTCTTTTGATTATCTTTTAAACCCCATTATGGTCGGTTCAATTATCATCATTGTGTTTGGAATTATTTTAAACAGATTTATCCTTAAGAAAAAATATCCAAAAAATAATTTGTTTGCTTGAATATCCTTTTTCATGATAGACTAAATTTATCAAAAAGACGTTCTTAAAAAGCTTAAGGAGAAAAAATGAAAATATTATGTGTATTATATGACGACCCAAAAGGTGGAATGCCGAAGTCTTATCCTTTATCAGATTTACCAAAATTAGAAAAATATCCTGATGGAATGAGTTTACCTACCCCAAAAGGTAGAGATTTTACTCCTGGTCAATTACTAGGATGTGTGTCGGGAGAATTAGGACTTAGAAAATTTTTAGAGAGCAATGGTCACGAATTTATTGTTACAAATAGTAAAGATGGTGATGGATGTGAAGCAGACAAACATATAGTTGATGCAGATATAGTTATCTCGCAGCCCTTTTTTCCTTATTACTTAACTGCAGAGAGAATTAAAAAAGCAAAGAATTTGAAGATGGCTATTACCGCAGGTATAGGATCAGATCATGTTGATTTACAAGCTGCTATGGATAACAAAATTGATGTTGTTGAAGTTACTTTTTGTAACTCAAGATCTGTCGCAGAACACATAGTAATGATGATTGTTTCAATGGTTAGAGATTATCACAACCAACACAGAATAGTAAACGAAGGAGGTTGGAATATAGCTGATGCAGTCCACAGAAGTTATGATGTCGAAGGAATGCATATAGGAACAGTAGCAGCTGGAAGAATTGGACTGGATGCATTAAGAAAAATGAAACCGTTCGATGTTCATTTACACTATTTTGATAGACATAAATTACCAGACAGCGTTGAAAAGGAATTAAATTTAACATTTCATGACTCAGTTGAATCTATGGTTAAAATTTGTGATGTAGTTACAATTAATTGTCCGCTACACCCTGAAACTGAAAATCTTTTTAATAAAGATTTGATAAGCAAAATGAAGAAGGGCGCGTATATCGTGAATACTGCAAGAGGAAAAATTTGTAATAAAGACGATATTGCAGAAGCTCTAAAATCAGGCCAACTAAGTGGCTATGCTGGTGATGTCTGGTTTCCGCAACCAGCTCCTAATGATCATGTTTGGAGAAGTATGCCTAATCATGGAATGACTCCCCACACATCTGGGACATCATTATCAGCTCAAGCAAGATATGCAGATGGTGTAAGAGAAATTCTAGAATGTTTTTTTGATAATAAACCTATCAGAGATCAGTATTTAATTGTAAAAGATGGGCAATTAGCTGGAATGGGTGCACACTCATATAGTAAAGGCTCAGCAACAAGTGGTTCGGAGGAGGCTGCTAAATACAAGAAAAAATAAATTTGAAAATAAAAAAATTTTTAAAACCTTTTATTTTAACTTATTTATTTTTTAGTGTTGCTATAAGTTTTTATCCATCTTTTGACTTTTATTCTTTTAAAGGTCAATTTATTATTTTACTGGTATCATTATTTAATGGGATATTAGGTTTATTTGTAAAAAAAATTGGAGAATAAATAATTATAAAACATAAGGTTCTACTCTCTCCTCTTGCTTTAATACTCTCTCAACAGAAAAACAACCTAAATCGATTGTTTGATAAGAACCTGTTGTAATCAATTCTGTCAAAGCTCTACCAATACCAGGTGCTTGCATTAAACCTCTTCCAGTAAATCCAGATGCCATATACACATTCTTATATCCTGGGTGTTTTCCGACTACTGCATTATTATCCAGTTTATTACAATCATAGTAACCAGCCCAAGCACCAGTCATTTTAATTTCTTCAAAAACCGAAATTCTTTTTGCTAAACCTGGCCAAACTAATTCTTCAAAATCATTCCATTCTGGTTCCAAATCTTCAGCATCCCATACAGGCTTCGGTGATCCAGCTAAATATTCTTTACCTTCGGGTCTCCAATATACTCCTGTTGTTAAATCACCCGTTAATGGCATTTCGGGAATATGTTTAGGGCATTTAAATCTAAAAACAGTGTGCTTTTGAGGAAAAACTGGAATATCATTTAAAAGTTCATTAGTCCAACAACCTGCAGCAGATACTATTGCATTTGCTTTAATTTCTTTTAAACTTTTTACATCTCCTTTAGTAAATTCTGCGCCTAATTCTATAGCTTTATTTTTCAAAGCATTATGAAATAAATATGGGTCTATCCAACCCTCAATTTTTGTATCGGAGTAAGTTGCTGTTTCTATACCCTCTTCACTTATATATGGAAATACTTGTTTTAATTCTGAACCTTTAATATTTTTTGTACCAGCCTCACAAGCTTTATGATTTTCTAAAGCTAAATACTGTTCTTGAGCATGTTCTGGTCCAAAAAGTAAAAGGTAGCCATTTGGGACCATACTTACTGTTGGGCTTGGGTTATTTTTAGTTTTTAGATCACTAGGAACATTTAACAAAAATTCTCTTGAAAACTTTCCTAGCATGATGTTCTCTTTTTGAAAAAATTGTCTTCTAAAACCACCTAAAGATAATGGAAATGAGGCTTTTTTGTAAGTTGGATCTTTTTCAATTACTTTTACTTTTCTGCCTTCCTTTGAGAGAAAATAAGCTGTGGACACTCCAATTATTCCACCACCAACTACTACTATGTCATCCATATTAATTTAATAAAACTAAAGTAAAATTAAGAATTAATGCATAACAGCTCCAAAGTAAATACGGAATCATTAGATAAAAACTTAAATTATTTATTTTTTTATATTTGAAAGTTAATATTGCTATAAATGTTAATATTACTATTAAATTTAATAAAGCTAATTCAATGTTGTGAAAAACAAAAAAAACTATACTCCAAGTTGTATTAAAACATAAATGAATTAAATAAATTAAAACTAAATTTATATTATAATTTTTATGCCAAGCTGACCAAATGGCTATAGCCATAAAAAGATATAATGTGGTCCAAACTGGAGCAAATACCCAATCGGGAGGTGTCAAAACAGATTTATTGAGTGTTGAATACCATGGTTCTTTGTAAGAAATTGTCGCTATACTTCCTATAAATGATGCAGAATAAGTAATTATTGCAAATATAATAAAAGATATAAATTTATTTTTTAACATATTCATATTATACATCATTTTTATATGAATAATAAATCAATATGGATAACTGGAGCTAGTAGTGGGATCGGTAAAGCACTAGCTTTAAAATTTGCAAAAGAAGGTTGGAAGGTAGCAATTTCAGCAAGAAGAGAAAATTTATTAAATGAAATATCTCAAAGTAATGAGAATATAATGCCATTTCCTTTAGACGTTACAGATAGTGAAAAGTGTAAAAATGTTTTCGAAAATATTAAAAATAAAATTGGGGAGATTGATATATCTGTATTCTGTACAGGTATTCATGATCCAAAATCAGAGAAAAGTTTGAATCTTGAGAAGGTTAAGAAAATTATGGAAGTTAATTTTTTTGGTACCGTACACTCAATAAACTCTGTGTACGATTATTATAAAAATAGAAAGTCAGGTCATATATCTATAGTGTCTTCAGTAGCAGGTTACAGGGGTTTGCCTGCTGCAGGCGCATATTGTGCGTCTAAATCTGCCCTAAGTAGTTTTGCAGAAAGTCTATACTTTGATCTGAAAAGATTTAATGTTCGTGTTTCTCTTGTAAGTCCTGGTTTTATAAAAACACCAATGACTGATAAAAATGATTTTCCAATGCCAATGATTAAGTCTCCAGAGTTTGCTGCAGATCAAATGTATAAGGGTTTAACAAAAAATAAGGGATTTGAAATTCATTTTCCAAAATCATTCACATCTATAATGAAGGTCCTAAAAGTAATGCCAAATGGTTTATATTTTAAAATAATTGAAAAAGGTATGAAGAAGATTGTTGATTAGTCTCTCATAAAAAAGACAGTCAACTCACCAACTTTAAAACCAAATTTAGTTAGAGTCGCTCTATTGATTGCAACTTTTTCATCTTGTTTAAATATCCAATCGTCAAATGAGACTTTGATGTTTTTATTTTTGAATGGAACTAATAAATCATATTTAAATTTAAATGCTGATCCATATTGTACACCAGTTGCTTCTCCAACTACGTCTGGTGCTGTCCCTATATAATTATTATTGTCTATTTTTTTTATTTTCCAAGTTCTTTTTTGTTTTTCACCATCGGTCCAATAAAAGTCTTCATCTAAAGTTATGATATTATCATTAAAGGAACCGATTAGATCTGCTTTGAATTGACGTGTTACCTTTCCACTTCTGTCTTGTAGGATACCCCATGCTTTCACTTTACCGTTAAAATATTCCTCGATTAGTAGAGTAGGCTTGGTATTTTTAAAATCTTCTGGCTTCATATTATTTGAACAGCTTGTAACTAAGGACAAGGCAATAATCAATAGAATTGATTTTATTAATTTCATATTATTTATTTTTAAGCAAAGAGAACTGTATTAAGTCAATATTTTTTGATCTAAAACCAGCTTCACAATAAGATAAATAGAAATTCCACATTCTCTTAAATGTGTTATCAAAGCCTTGCTTAGATATATGTTCCCAACTTTTAAAAAATTTTTCTCTCCAAATTTTAAGAGTATTACTGTAATGCACTCCATAAGAATTACATTGTGTAAACTCTAGTCCAGTTTTTTTTGCGTATTCAACTAAGGAGTTTTTTGATGGAAGAAATCCACCTGGAAAAATATATTTTTGAATAAAATCCTCTTTTTTTTTATATCTATTGAATAATTTATCATCGATCGTGATTGCCTGAATTGCTGCTTTGCCATCATCTTTTAAATACTTTTTAATACTTTGAAAATAATTTTTAAGATAATCTTGTCCTACTGCTTCAATCATTTCAATTGAAGCAATTGAATTATATTTATTTTTTACATCTCTATAATCCTGCATTTTAATATTAATTTTTTCGTTAAGACCTATTTTATAAATTCTATTTTTAGCGTAATCGAATTGTTTTTTTGAAATTGTTATACAATCTAGTTTGACATCATAATTTTTTCCTATGAATTCTGCGAAACCACCCCATCCACAACCTATCTCTAAAACTTTGTCACCAATTTTAGGCTTAATAAGTGAAGTTAATTTTTTATATTTATTTATTTGTGCTTTTTCCAAATCTAATTTGTCATTTTCGAAAATAGCACTAGAGTAAGTCAAGGTATCGTCTAACCAAAGGGAAAAAAACTCATTTCCCAAATCATAATGTTTTGAGATATTTTTTTTACTATTTGATTTCGTATTTTTATTAAAAAGATTTTTTAAATAATTAATAAAAGATAGGTCTAAAATACCTGAAAACGTATGTACAATTTCAATATTTTTTGCAGTTAACTCTATCAACTTTGATAGGTTGTCAGTTTCAAATTCGTTATTCATGTAGGCCTCTGCCATGCCAATGCTACCTTTTGATATTATTTTTTTAAAAAAATCTGATCTATTAATTTTTACAAAAACAATTAAATTCTCATCGTTCCCAAATATATGTTTGCTTTGATCATAATCTGTTACTACGATCTTCCCATACTTAATCATTTTTAACGCTGAAAAAGCAATTTTTTTTGAAAAATTATTAATCATTAATTTTCGTAACTAGTATTGTTTTTAATTTTTAAGTTCTTTTTAACTAATTTAATGCCTTTGATCCAAAGTTTTAATGCCTCATAATGTATTGCTGAAATTATTTTGATGGTCATTAAAGGATGTTTTAGATAAGATATAAGCAGATTTTTTGAGCTTAATTTTACTCTTTCACCATCTTGTGAGGCAAATAATAGTTTTCCCTCTTTGTCTCTCTGGTCAATAATTACTGAAAGTCTTTTATTAGGAATCAGCACTTTAAAAAAATATTTTGACTCTAAATCCATAAAAGGTGATACATAAAATTTCTTTTTGCAATTATTAAAGATCTGTTTATTTTTTATACCAATTTTAAATACATAAGTATGTTGCTCCCCAAAAGTATTTTTAACCTCGTATAATATTGCTATTGGATTTGAGTCTGCATCATAGATAAAAAAAATACTCAATGGATTAAAAACATATCCGAATATTCTTGGATAGCATAATATTTTAATTTTAATGCTTATTGTAGAAATATTCTTTTTTTTCAAAACATGAATTAACCAATTCTTAATTGATGAGCCATCTCTATGACCATGGTCTTTATCAAAAAAACTTAAAATATTAAATTTATTGTATGAAAAAAAAGGAATTTTCTCATCAAGTTCATTTATTTCATCGAGATCTAAGAAAAGAGAAAAAACGCTATATTTAAAAAAATGTTTCTTAGGTTTAAACCTTTTATGAATTACGTTCCCAACATAAATACAAGAATTATTAATCATTCAAAAATTTAATCATTTCTAATGTAGATTTAATTCCATCCTCATGAAATCCATAACCAAAGTAACTACCACAAAATAATATATTTTTTTTATTTTGTATCAAATGTAAATTTTTCTGATTTTTTAGTGTATTATGATCATAATAAGGGTGAGTAAATTCAACTTTCTTTATTATCTTATCTGTATTTATCTTTTCAAAAGGATTAAGAGTTAAAAAGATATTTTTATTTATTTTGAAATTTTGGAGTAAATTTAACCAATAAGTTACGGAACTATTTTCTTTAGAAATTGATGTGTTCCACGCAGACCAATTAAATCTTTTTTGAGGCATAACTATTTCATCTGAATGGATTATGGCTAAATTTTTTTTATATTGAAAACTTCCCAAAACTTTAGATTCTTCCTCAGATTTGTCCTCTATCATTTTTTTTGCTTCATCAGCATGAGTAGCAATAACAACTTTATCATAATCAAAATATTCATTTTCCGAACCATAAAAAATTCTTACAAAATTTGAAATTCTTTTGATTTTCTCGATTTTGTAATTTTTAAAATGTTCACCACTAATTTTTTCTATTACTTTATTTACATATTGTCTGCTTCTGTTTTTTACTGTGTACCACTGTGGCCTTTTACGCAAATTAAATAGACCATGATTTTGAAAAAACTTCATAAAAAATTTAATTGGCATTTTTTTTGCATCATAGGGTGGCATTGACCAAATTGCGGATACCATAGGAATTAAATGGTAATTAATAAAATATTCAGAATGTTTTTCATTAACTAGATATTCACCAAGACTTATATCTTCATTAAATTTATTTAATTTAGAACTTTTTTTATAAAATTTTAATATTTCTAAAAACATTTTAAAAAAATCAAAATTAAACAAGTTTTTTTTATGCGAGAAGATACCTTTTAATCCTTTTCCACAATATTCCAAATTTATGTCTTTAGACATAAATGATAAGCTCATGTTGCTTTTTTCTATTTCTACGTCTATTTCTTTAAAAAAATTAATTAAATTTGGATAGGTTTTTTTATTAAAAACAATAAAACCAATGTCTGCAAGAATTTTATCTGTATCTTTGTCCAATTTAATGTCAATTGTGTGAGAGTGTCCTCCAAAACGTTCTTCTTTTTCAAATAAATCAACTTTATATTTTTTTGATAAAAAATATGCAGCACTAAGTCCTGAAATACCTGAGCCAATAACTGCAACTTTCATTAATTCTAAGCTGCGTCTTCTTTAAATTCATCCATACTTGGACAAGTACAGAATATATTTTTATCTCCATATACGTTATCTACTCTAGCAACTGGTGGCCAAAATTTATTGCTTTTTAAATATTTAGATGGGTAAGCTGCCTCCTCACGTGTGTATTTATGGCTCCATTCATCAGATGAAAGCTCTAAATCTGTGTGAGGTGCATTCTTTATAGGATTGTCTATTTTATCAAATTTACCAGATTTTATATTATCAATTTCAGATTTGATCTTAATGAGCGTATCACAGAACCTATTTATCTCTCTCAAATTTTCACTCTCGGTTGGTTCTATCATCATAGTGCCAGCGACAGGCCAGGACATAGTTGGTGCATGAAAACCGTAATCAATTAATCTTTTCGCAATATCTTCTTCTGTTATTCCTGTCTCTGATTTTATATTTCTAATATCAATAATGCATTCGTGTGCCACATTGCCATTTGACCCTTTATACAAAATTGGAAAGTGATCTTTTAATCTATGAGCAATATAATTTGCATTCAATATCGCAACTTGAGTAGCAAGCTTTAATCCTGCTGATCCCATCATTTTAATATACATCCAAGAAATTGATAAAATGCTTGAACTTCCCCAAGGCGCTGCGGAAACTGCTCCAATCCCAGATGTTGGTCCACAATCTTTTATTACTGGGTGGTTGGGCAAGTAGACTTGTAAATGTCTTTTACAAGCAATGGGTCCCATTCCAGGTCCTCCTCCACCATGAGGAATACAAAACGTTTTATGTAAGTTAATATGACAAACGTCTGGACCAAAATTTCCTGGTTTAGCAATTCCCACTAGTGCATTTAGATTTGCACCATCCATATAAACCTGACCACCATGTTTATGAACTAACTCACAAATATCTGATATTTTTTCTTCAAATACTCCATGAGTGGAAGGGTAAGTTACCATTAGTGCCCCAAGGTTTTCAGAGTGTTGTTCTGCTTTTTTCTTTAAGTCATCAAAATCAACATTTCCTTCTTTATCACAATTAACAACAACAACTTTCATTCCAGCCATTTGTGCACTTGCTGGATTAGTACCGTGTGCTGAACTTGGAATTAAACATATGTTTCGATTAGCCTCATCTCTATCTAAATGATACTTTCGGATAACCATTAATCCCGCATATTCACCTTGAGCTCCTGCATTAGGTTGAAGAGAAACACCTGAAAAACCAGTTATGGAACGCAACCAATTTTTTAGATCGGTAAATAGATCTCTGAATCCTTCCATTTGTTCAATTGGTACAAATGGATGAGGTTCTGCAAACTCTTTCCATGAAATTGGTATCATCTCTGCTGCAGCATTTAACTTCATTGTACATGAACCAAGTGCAATCATTGTTCTATTTAATGCTATATCCTTATCTTCTAATCTTTTTAAATATCTCAGCATCTCAGTTTCAGAATGATATGAGTTGAAAACTGGATGTTCTAAATATTTTGAAGTTCTCAATAAGTTTTTTGGAAGATTAGGTAAACTTACTGAAGGATCCTCTTTTTTGATTGATTCAGCTGCGTTAAAAATTTTTAATAGTTGATTTACTCTATAAACATTTTTTCTTTCATCAAAAGAAACTGCAAGCATTTCAGAATTTACTTTACGTATATTAACTTTTTGATTTAAAGCATTTTTATAAATTTGATTAGTTTTTTCTTTAGTAATAATTGTAACAGTATCGAAAAAATAATTAGAATAAAGTAAATATCCAGACTGTTTTATTTTATCGGCAAAACTTTTTGCTAATTGTGAGACCCTTTCAGAAATGTTCTTAATTCCATCTGGGCCGTGATAAATAGAATATGCTGCTGATACAATTGCTAATAGAGCTTGGGCGGTGCAAATGTTGCTTGTCGCCTTGTCTCTTCTGATATGTTGCTCTCTAGTTTGCAAAGACAATCTATATGCCTTGTTACCGTGTCTATCAACTGACACACCGACAATTCTTCCCGGCATTGATCTTTTGTACTCATCTTTTGTTGCAAAAAAAGCTGCATGTGGACCGCCATATCCCATTGGAATACCAAATCTTTGAGAGCTTCCAACTGCTATATCGGCACCAAGTTCTCTTGGTGTTTTTAATTTTGCTAATGCTAACAAATCACAAGCTAATACAGCCTTACCATTCTTTTTACGAATTTTGCTAATTGCTTCACTTGGGTCTTTAATATCTCCTAAAGTTCCAGGATATTGTAAAATTCCACAAACTAAATCTTCTTTTAACTGGTCTAAAACGTCATCTTCTTTACCAACCAATACTTTTAAACCCAACGGTTCGGCTCTAGTTTGAATTACATTTATTGTTTGAGGATGACAATCCTCAGATACAAAAACTAAATTACTGTCTTTTTTGTTCAATCTGTGACTTAGGCCCATAGCCTCCGCTGCTGCTGTACCCTCGTCTAGTAAAGAGGCATTAGCGATATCCATTCCTGTAAAGTCAACGATCATTTGTTGAAAATTTAGTAACATCTCAAGTCTTCCTTGAGCTACTTCTGGCTGATAAGGCGTATATGAGGTATACCAACCTGGATTTTCTAATATATTTCTTAAAATTACATAAGGTGTATAAGTTCCATAATAACCCATACCAATAAAATTTGAGTAAACTTGATTTTTTTTTGATATTGCTCTTAATTTTCTCAAAGCTTCATATTCAGAATTTGATTCACCAATATTTAATTCTCCTCTAAACTTTATTTTTTCTGGTACTGTGCTGTCAATTAAATCATCTAGTGATTGATAATTTAATTCTTTTAACATTTTTGATTGATCTTCTTTAGAAGGTCCAATGTGTCTCTTTAAAAAATCTTTTTCTGAATTTGGTAACATTATGCTGATGTCTCCTTTGCAAATTTATCGTACTCTTCTTTATTCATAAGAGTATCGAGTTCTGATTTATCTTTTAACTTTAATTTAAAAAACCATGCTCCACCCTCTGGGTCAGCATTGATTTTTGATGGGTCATCAACAATTGATTGATTAATTTCTACAACCTCACCACTTACTGGAGTATATACATCGCTAGCAGCTTTAGTTGACTCTACCACCCCCGCAGTTCCATCTTTTTCAACATTAGATCCTTTCTCAGGTAATTCAGCAAAAACTATGTCACCTAACATTTCAGTTGCATGTTTTGTAATTCCAATAGTTCCAACCTCCCCATCTAATGTAATCCATTCATGTTCTTTTGAAAATTTTGTATCAGACATTAGCTTCTCCTTTCACATAACTTTTTTTATAAAACGGTAAATCACAAACATTAGCAGGAACTTTTTTCCCTCTTACTTCTAAGAAAACTTTTGTATCTGTTTTAGAATGAGAATTTGAAATATAACCCATCGCGATAGATGCATTAACACTTGGTCCAAATGTGCCACTCGTAATTTTTCCAATCTCATTGTCTTTTTCATCAAATATTTTCGTCGACTCTCTTGCTATAACTCTAGTCTCTGGTTTGATACCAACTCTTAATTTTGATACACCTTCTTCAATTTGTTCTTTTATTTTTTGTGACCCTGTAAAATTATCATTGATTCTGTTTTTTGAAATAGCCCACTTTAAATTTGCTTCTACTGGACTGGTATTTTCATTTATATCATGACCATACAAGCATAAACCTGCCTCTAATCTTAAAGTATCTCTTGCACCTAAACCGATTAAAGTTGACCCTCTTAAAATTAATTCTTCTACAAAAGAGATTGCAACTTTATTAGGTAATGATATTTCAAAGCCATCTTCACCTGTATATCCAGATCTTGTTATAAAGATTTCATTATTTTTAAAAGAAAAGTTTCCTCCATTCATAAATTTTAATTTTGATACATTTAAAACTACATTTTCAAGAATTGTTTTAGACTCTGGACCTTGTATAGCTATAAGAGATAAATCATTGTTCATATCCAAATTTTGATTATTCAATTTATTTTTAATAATCTGAAGATCGTTTTGTTTACATGCAGCATTTAAAATGATCATGTACTGATCTTTCATCCTTGTGATAATAAGATCATCATATATTCCTCCATTCTCTTTCATTATAAACGAATACTTACTTTGATTAATTTTTAAATTTTTGAGGTCAGTCGGTAAAATTTCTTGGAGCTTATCTGTTATGTCATCACTGTATTTAATGAATAACTGCCCCATATGCGAAACGTCAAAAATTCCTGACTTATTTCTTGTAATATTATGTTCTTTTACAATTCCCTCAGAGTATTGAATTGGCATACTATAACCAGCGAATTCAACGAACTTAGCGTTGTGTTTTTTATGTAATTCGAACAGTGCAGTTTTTTTTACATTCATATTAACCCTTTAAAACCCCCTCTGTCGGTGTGCCTGAGAGATTTTGGCTCCTTCGGCGAGAATTTTTCTCTTTCCAGAGTTAATATGTACGGTCCTTTTGCCTGAGAGTTTCCGGGGTGGTTGCTCCTTCGGCGCTACAAATGTGTAGTCTCTCCCGTATAGTTTCTTTTAGCATATAAATAAAAAAAAGATACATAAAAAAATATATCATAAATCTAGGTAAATAAGGTTTTTAGAGGGAAAGTTAGTTACAATAAATTTTACTCATCAATATAATTAAAGTTTATTACAACCCTTCTAAGCGAATCTGTACAATCTACTCCACAATGTAAAGTTCTGCCATCAAATACTACTGCTCTGTTTGCTTTACTTTCAACTTTTTTACCATTTTCAAACATAGTAGAACCATTGTTAGAGTTACAATAAAAAACCGCAGTCTTAAATTTTTCATCATCTTTTCTGGTCACATCAGTATGCATTGCAGACTCAATATTCTCTTTTTTTTTAAATGTTTTATTAGCTTTAATTCTAATTACTTTTTTCATGTTTAATTTAGTTAAAAAAGGATCCAAAATAGTTACAAATTTAGATACTACTTTGCCAGATAATATAAAATTGTGGCAAAACTGAAAATTTCCGTCACCAGAATGAACTTTGCTTGGCAAGAAATACCACGGAAATTCGGGCCCCATTAACACATCATTTAATTTTTTAAATTCTTCAGGGCTTAAGAGATTATCAACAACTTTTACCATAACTTAAGCTTAGAATTTATTTTTAGAAAGTCAATTTTTAAACTACTTGTGAATTATCCTTTTTTTTTACAAATAAAAATTGTAACAAAACTGCAAAAATAATTACACTTCCTCCTATTAAAACAGTTATTGGAGGGTTTTCGTTAGCAAACATCCATGCCCATAACGGACCTAAAACAGCCTCAGTGATCATGATTATTCCTACTACTGCAGAAGGGGTGTTTCTTGCACCTATCGTGATAAATATAAAACCAAAACCTAATTGAAAAAAACCTGCTAAAAAGCCTAAGAAAATATCATAATATGAAATATTAATTTTACCAGCTATTAAATAACCAACAATCATTGCAACGATGCCTGCTATCAACTGTAATGGTATCATGTCTACATGCGGATACTTACGGATAATTAAAATTAAAATTGCAAAAGATATTGGCATTATAAAAGCAGCAAGATTGCCTGTCATCTGACCTGGAGATAATGAAGAGCTAACCATTAATATTATACCTGCAATTGCTAAAAATATTGAAATTAGAGTTGTCTTAGAAATTTTCTCTTTAAGAAAAATATAACCAAATATTGCTAAAAATAAAATTTGAGTTTGAATTATGAAATTTGTATTTGCAACAGTAGTATTATACATAGCAAACACATATCCACAAAATCCAGAGGACAAAACAATTCCTCCAATTAAACCGGGTAAGCCTGATTTTTTAAAAGCAAGTAAAACTTTTGTTCTGTAAGTTAAAAGTAAGAATACAGTTACAATAATTATAAAAAATAGAGATCTCCAAAATAAAATTTGCCAAAGCGTTGCACCTTCGAATGACTTTACAATTAGTCCACCAAAACTAAGGCTGCATGCACCTAAAAATACTAAAAAGGGACCAGGTATTTTATTTATAAAATTCACTATTACTCTAATTCAATTGTGCTTGGAGGTTTTGAGGTTACATCGTAAACAACTCTATTTATACCTTTAATATTATTGATAATTTTATTTGATACATTTTGCATAAATTTTTTTGAAAAATCAAAGTAGTCTGCTGTCATACCGTCTGATGAGGTTATGGCTCTTAAAAGACAAATATAATCGTAAGTTCTATTATCACCCATAACACCAACAGTTTTTACTGGCAATAATGCAGCGTAGGCCTGCCAAATTTTATTGTATAAATTTTCTTTTTTTAACTCATTTATGAAATAATGATCAGCTTCTTTTAAAATCTTAATTTTTTCTTTTGTTATCTGTCCTGGCATCCGTATTGCTAGACCTGGTCCAGGAAAAGGATGACGTGAAATTATTTGTTTAGAAAGTTTAAGTTCTAATCCTAATTTTCTAACTTCATCTTTAAACAAAAGTCTTAAAGGTTCAACTAAC
>CACIJY010000007.1 GCA_902587095.1 uncultured Pelagibacteraceae bacterium | reverse complement strand
TTTAGAACTGAGGTTATTGCGGGTGTAACTACATTTTTAACAATGGCCTATATAATGTTCCTAAACCCTTTTATTTTATCGGGGGAATTCGCTGGACCTGAAAAAGGTTTTTTTGATTTTGGTGCAGTATTTACAGCCACAATTTTAGCAACCGCTCTTGCTTGTTTTATAATGGCTTTTTATGGAAAAACTTGGCCAATAGGACTTGCTCCAGGCATGGGAATAAATGCTTTTGTAGCTTTTGGTGTAGTTGCGGGTATGGGTTACACTCCACAAGCTGCTTTAGGTGCAGTTCTAGTAGCTGGAATATTATTTTTAGTTATTTCTCTTACACCTTTAAGAGCATGGTTAATAAACTCAATTCCAAAAAGTTTAAAATTAGGGATTGGAGCAGGTATAGGATTGTTTTTAGCCATAATAGGATTGGAAATTATGGGAGTTGTTGGAGATCATCCGGTTACTTTAGTAACTCTCGGTGATTTAAAAAATCCTTTAGTGTTATTAGGGTGCTTAGCTTTTGTTGCTATGGTTGTTCTTGAAAAACTTAAAGTTAAAGGAAATATTATAATTGGAATTATTGCTTTTAGTATAATTGCATGGGTAACAGGTTTAGCAAAATTTAATGGAGTAGTAAGTTCACCTCCGCCAATGACATATTTATTTGATTTTGATTTAAAAGCGGCGTTATCAGCAAGTATGTCAACTGTGGTCTTTACATTATTATTTATCGATTTTTTTGATACTGCAGGAACATTAACGTCGGTTGCTAATGTTGCTGGAAAAGTAGATAGTAAAGGTAGAGTTACAGATATAAATAAAGCCATGATGTCTGACAGTGTTGCTACAGTTGCTGGTGCCATGATGGGCACAACAACTGTAACAAGTTATGTGGAGTCAGGTGCTGGTGTTAAAGCGGGTGGAAGAACAGGCATGACCTCTTTAGTAATTGGAATCCTGTTTTTATCATGCTTATTCTTTTCTCCTCTTGCAACAAGTTTGCCTAAGGAAATTGACGGAGCTGCACTTCTATATGTTGCTGTTCTTTTTGTAAGAAACATTACGGATATTGAGTGGAATGATATAGCAGAATCTGCTCCCTCAATTGTAGCAATGATAACAATGCCGCTTACTTATAGTATTAGTAATGGAATTGCTTTAGCTTTTATATCTTATGCTTTGATTAAAATATTTACCGGAAAAATATCTAATACTTCTCCTGCTATTTGGTTAATAGCAGTTTTGAGTGTAATTAGTTTTCTTGTAGCGTAGAATTTAAGAGGGGCTGGCCAATAAACTAGCCCCTTTACTTTAATTCTTTTTTTAAATCTTCTATAGACATTAATTCTCTTAATTCGTAAGGAAACACAATCCAAGGATTATCTTGTAAATTGTGAACTATATAATCTGATTTAAAGTTAGATTTTTCTTTTTTATAAAGCACAGCTGATTTGAAGTTAATTTTTTTATCCTTAAAATCTTTATAATTTTCTAGCCATTTTAAAGTTTTTTCTAGAGTTACACCTGTATCAATTAGGTCGTCAGTTACTAATATATTTTCTCCATAACTCCTTGAGGTAGTCGATAAATCTCTTGCAAAAGTTAATTCATTTTGTTTATCAGCAATTAGATTATTTTTTTCTGCTGAATAACTCTCAACCCCTAAATATCCGCATTTTACATTGAAGATTCTACTTAAAATATCACCTACTCTAAGACCACCTCTTGCAATACATATTATAAAGCTAGGTTTGAAGCCGCTGTCACTAATTTGGACAGCCAGATTATCTATAGACTTATTGTATGTATCCCAATCAATAATAAGTTTTTTTGACATTTGAAAATTTTATTACATGAAAAAATTCAGAAAAAGTAAAGAAATTTTTCTAATATTGTATTGGTTCATCATCTATTGATCTCCATAAATACCAGGTAGCTACAGTACAATAAGGAGTAAATTTTTTATTTAGCTTATTTACAAAATTTTTTGGAGGATGATATTTTTTTTTATAGTTATTTGAAATAGCTCTTAAAAGGCCGATGTCTTGTATTGGCCAAATGTTTGATCTATTCAAATTAAAAATTAGTATCATTTCTGCAGACCATCTCCCAATTTGACGTAAATTAGAGAGATAATCAATTGCTTCTTCATCACTCATATATTTAATTTTTTTTGCATCGAAGGTTTTATTCTTAATTTTTTTTGCAAGTTCTTGAATACCTTTTATCTTTTGTCTACTTAAACCACACTTTTTAAGTTTTAATTTATTTAACACTGCAACATTACTAGGCTTTATTTTGCCTTTACATGTTTTTGAAAATTTTTTAAAAACCGAGTTAGCGGCTGCGACACTTATTTGTTGACCAATAATGCTTTTACATAAAGAATAAAATAAATCTTTACGGGTTGTTAAGGTCTTATCAGGATATTTTAATATTAACCCTTTCATTATTTTATCTTTTTTAGATAAAACTTTTATCGCTTTATTCCAATAATGCGGTTTTTTAGTCATGTCTTTGTATTGTGGGTACTTTTTTAATTATAATTTCACGTCTAAAAATTATAATTGAAGATAAAATTACTAATAATCCGCCAATTAATGATTTCAAAGATGGAACTTCACCCCATATTAAATAACCAAAAAAAATAGCAAATACTAATCCTAAATATTTTAATGGAGTAACTAAAGATACCTCAGAAAATTTATAAGATTGGCTTAGCCAGAGGTTTGCAACACCACCAAACAAACCAACTAGAGATAAAACAAAAAAATCAAAAAAGGAAGGTATTTTCCAACCATAAGGCAAAGTAAATAATCCAGCAATTGTGATTGCTATTGAAAAATTTAATGAAATTAACCAAACTGGTTCAGTTGAAGAAAGCTGTCTTATTGCAATTGCAACATATGAAAGACCAATACAGAAAATTATTGGGAAGATATAATAAATATTTAAACTTTCAAAACCTGGCTCTGTAATAATAAGAATTCCTACAAATCCAATTACAACAGCCAGCCATCTATAAATACCAACTCTCTCACTTAAAAAAAATATTGAAAAAATAGTTGTAAATATAGGTGCGGCAAATGATATACTAACTACTGTAGCTAAAGGTAAGTTTCTTAGTGCAATAAATATTGCTACCATTGCTATAAGACCAACGAAACACCTTAAAAAATGTAAAAATGCTCTTTTTGTTTGATAAAAATCATTTATTCTATTTTTTGGTATTACAAAAAAATAAAATACTATACCAAAAAAACCTCTAAAAAAAACAACTTGACCAAGCGGGTAATCTGCAGTCCATTTTATTATTAAATCCATTAGTGAGAAAGCACACACTGATAGAAACATGTACAAAAAACCTAATTGATTTTTACTGAGCATATGATTAACTCAATATACTATTAGATACTTTAATTTAATAATCAATGGAAATAGCAATCTTAGGTTTAGGATGTTTTTGGGGACCAGAAAGAAAATTTGGTGAAATAGAGGGTGTAACCAATACTGAAGTAGGATACTGCGGTGGAAAAAATAAAGATACAAATTATCAAGAAGTTTGCACTGGTACCACTGGACATGCTGAGGTAGTAAAAATTGAGTTTGATGAAAATATCATTTCATACGAAAAAATAATAAATCTATTTTTTGATTTTCATGATCCAACAACTCTTGACCGACAAGGTCCAGATATAGGAACTCAGTATAGAAGTGAAATTTTCTATTTGAATGAAATTCAAAAAAAAATAGCTGGAAAAGTTTTAGATAAGAGAAATTTAGATTTTAAAGGCAGGATTGTTACAAAAATAACTGAGGTTTTAAATTATTGTAAGGCAGAGGAATATCATCAAAAATATCTTATGAAAAATCTATGAGTCTAATTTCAACAGACTTTGCAGAAAAAAATTTAAAAGAATTTAAAATAATTGATGCTTCGTGGCATTTACCAACTGAAAATAGGGATCCTTATTTAGAATATAAGGATAGTCATATTCCAAATTCCGTTTTTTTCGACCTAGACAATACATCTGAAAAAAATACTGATCTCCCTCACATGTTGCCCTCTGAGGATCAATGGAGCAAAAGTATTTCTAAGTTGGGTATTTCTAATAATGACAAAATTCTTATATACGATAATTCAAGATTATATTCTGCTTGCAGATGTTGGTTTTCTTTATTGTATTTTGGGCATGACATTGGAAAATTATATATTTTAAACGGAGGATTGAAAAAATGGAAACAAGAGAATAAACCTTTAACTAATGAGAAAACCGAAATCGTAACTTCAAATTACAAAGCAATTAAAAAAGAAAATTATGTTTTTAATATGAGGCAAATAAATGAAAATATTGATTCAAATAATTTTGCAGTTGTTGATGCAAGAAGTCTTAAAAGATTTAATGGAGAAATAGATGAACCTAGACAAGGATTAAGAAGAGGAAGTATCAAAAATTCTATGTGTTTGCCTTATGGAGAATGTATAAATCAAATTACAAACGAATTAAAAACCGAGGATGAACTTAAGTTAATTTTTGAAAAAATAATAAAAACAAAGAACAATAATAAATTTGTTTTTACTTGTGGATCAGGAGTCACTGCTTCAGTGCTAGCATATGCCTATAAGATAGTTAATAAAGACTACCAGCCAATTATTTATGATGGATCTTGGAGTGAATATGGTAAGTATTTACCATGATTAAATCAAAAAAAATTCAATTTTTTTTAATAGTTTTATTAATTATTATTATTTCAGTAATAGTTGGTAGGCATTTTGTTACTAAACACTTTGTAAAGAAATTTTCTAAGATGCCGCCACCAGGTGTAATAGTTAACGCCGTAAGCAAGTCCACATTTTATGAAAGCATAGAAACTTTTGGAACTGCATTATCTCTTAAAAATAAAAATTATAGAATTAAAAAAAGTGAAATATTAAACGAAAATATAATTTTAGGTAAGATTGTTGAAGAAGGAGAGGTTATTTTTGAAACTTCAGACGAAAAAATTGTTGCGCCTTTTAAAGGTATTTTAGGAAAAAGAGAGATAGCGCAAGGAGTTTTGGGAACTGAGTCTTTTATATTAACTTTAGATGATACAACATCAATATTACTAAATATTAAGGTTCCTGAAATATATTTAAACATATTAAAACCTGGGCTCTCAGCTGAAGTTAAATCAGATTCGTTCGAAAAAAAATTTTACGGTACTATAGAGTCAGTGAGTTCAAGGGTAGACCCCAGTACAAGATCTGTACTTGCAAGTATAATTGTTGAAAATAAAGACTTAAAATTAATTCCAGGTATGCTTTTAGATATTAAAATTATTTACGATAAGAAAGAACAATTAGGAATTCCTGAAAATTCACTTTTAATTCAAGGTGAAACTGCTTTTGTCTACAAAGTTCTAGAAGATAATACGGTCAATAAGATCAAAGTGAAAATTGGAAAGAGAAACTTTGGTAAAGTTTCGATAATTGATGGATTGTCTTTAGGAGACAAAATAGTTACCGAAGGAATATCAAAGGTAAGAGACAAAATTAAAATAAAAATTTTAAATTAAAATGTTTCTAACTGATTTATCTATTAAAAGACCTGTCATTGCCTCAGTGATGAGTTTGGTATTAGTAATATTTGGAAGTCTAGTTTTTTTTGATATCCCTACTAATGAAATTCCAGATATTGATAGACCAGTAGTATCGATACAAACAGACTATAAAGGCGCATCTGCAAATGTTGTTGATAAACAAATTACTCAAAAAATTGAGGACTTTGTTGGAGGTACTGCTGGGTTAGTCTCAATAGAGTCAATGAGTGAAGATGAAAGGTCGAGAATTGATCTAACATTCAAAGATAATCTTGATATTGATGATGTGGCAAATGACGTGAGAAGTTCGATTGCAAGAGTATTAGATAATTTACCTACTGAGTCAGATGCACCTGAAATATTCAAACAATCAGCTGGTTTTAGAACAACCATGTGGTTAAGTTTTAGTTCTGACTTTATGTCTGATCTTGAATTGACAGATTATGCGGATAGGTATTTAACCGACTATTTTTCAACAGTTGAAGGTGTTGGAAGAGTGAGGTTGGGTGGAGAGAGGGAACTATCCCTTCGGGTCTGGTTAGATCCACTGTCATTAGCAGCTAGAGATCTTACAACTCAAGATATAGAAAATGTCCTTAGGCAGGAAAATGTAGAATTTCCTGCTGGAAAAATAGAATCTAAAGATATTGATTTAACAATTAAACTCGAAAATGCATATGAATCACTTGAATCTTTTAAAAAATTGCCATTAAAAAAATCGATAGATGGATCTATTACCAAACTTGAAGATGTTGCTAGAATCGAATTCGGTCCAGTCTCAACAAGAACATTATTTAAAGGAAATGGTAGACAAGTAGTCGGTATAGGTATTTATCAAAACTCAGATGCAAACACTATTTCAGTAGCAAACAGAATTAAGAAAAAAATAAAACAAATTGAACCCAGCCTACCAGATGGAACAAAATTGGAAGTTTCTTTTGATAGGAGTAATTACATTTCAAGTGCAATTAGTGAGGTTTATAAAACACTTTTTGTAGCCTTAATACTTGTATCATTTATAATTTATTCTTTTTTAGGTAATTTTAGGTCATTAATAGTACCTATTGTAGCTTTGCCCGTTTCACTAATTTCTACGTTTCTTGCAATATATTTTTTCGATTTCTCAATAAATCTTTTCACATTAATGGCACTAGTACTTGCTATTGGAATTGTAGTAGACGATGCCATAGTAATGTTAGAGAATATTGTAAGAAGAATTGAGCTTGGAGAGTCACCGTTAGTTGCGGCTTACAAAGGTTCGAAACAAGTTTCATTTGCAATTATTGCAACAACATTAGTTCTTGTAGCTGTTTTTATTCCCCTAATTTTTGTTAAGGGATTATCAAGCGTTCTATATATGGAAACCGCTGTTACCTTAAGCTTTGCAGTGATAATTTCTAGTTTTGTAGCTTTGTCCCTAAGCCCTATGCTAGCAAGTAAGGTTCTAAGTCAAAATGATAAAAAAAATAAATTAACTTATAGTTTCGAGAAAAAACTAAAAGACTTTAAAATATTTTATAAGGACTCGCTTTCATACTGGATCGATAAGAAAAAGACAGTTATATTTTTTTTGTTTTCTGTATTAATATTAACAATAGCAGCATTTCTTTATGCTCCCAAACAACTAATTCCAAAAGAAGATAGGGGAGCTTTTTTTGTAATTGTAAAAGCGCCACAAAGTTCTGGCTTTGATTTTACATCAAACAAAGCTCAAGAAATTGAAGGATTTCTCCTCCCTAAAATTGGCAAAGGAGAGTACAGAAGAGTGATATTAAGAGTACCTGGGTTTGGAAAAAGTAGTAAACAAGTAAACTCTGCATTCATAATAGCTTTACTAGAGAGTTGGGAAAAAAGAGACAGAAGTGGTCAAAAAATTATGATGGAGTCTTTTAAAGAAATTTCTAAAGTGCCTGGAGTTTTAGCATTTCCAATAATGCCACAAGGAATTAGAACTGGTGGTGTAGAAAAACCTATTCAATTTGTAATACAAGGAAATACTTATGAAGAATTAATAAGATGGAAAGAAATAATAAAATCGGAGGCAAGAAAAAATAAAAATCTTACTAATATTGAGGATGATTTTGAACTAAATAAACCAATTTTAAATGTAAAGATTGATCAAAAAAAAACCTCTGACTTAGGTATCTCGACTGTGGAGATAGGAAAAACTATTGAAACAATTTTTGGTTCAAAAAATGTTACTAACTTTACTAAAGACGGAAAAGAATATTCTATAATATTGCAGGGAGATTTATCTAATAGAAATGAGCCATCAAGTTTAAATAAAGTTTATGTAAGATCAAAAAATACTAATAAGCTTATTTCTCTTTCTAATTTAGTTACAATTGGAGAGGAAGGCACTGCTCCATTTTTATCGAGATATAATAGACAAAAAGCTGTAACAATATCTGCGAATATTATTGGTGATTACACATTAGTATCAGCACTTAATTTTTTGGAAGATGTTGTAAAGAAGAATACCCCAGAAGCCAGGGTTGAATTTAAGGGTGAAAGTGAGCAAATAAAGGAAATTAGTTATCAAATATATTTAATATTTGTTTTAGCATTAATAACTGCTTATTTAGTAATGGCTGCCCAATTTGAAAGTTTCAAACATCCGTTAACCATAATGTTAACAGTTCCACTAGCTATTTTAGGTGGTTTGGTCGGTTTATTATTAGTAGGGAGTTCAATAAATGTTTATAGTCAAATAGCGTTAATCATTCTTATAGGTTTAGCCACAAAAAATGGGATATTGATTGTTGAATTTGCAAATCAATTAAGAAACGAAGGAAAGAATATTAAAACAGCTGTTATGGAGTCAGCTAGTATTAGATTAAGACCAATATTAATGACATCTTCCTCTACAATATTTGGAGTTTTACCATTAATAATTAGCAGCGGTCCTGGCGAGGCAAGTAGATTAACTGTTGGTATAACAATATTTGCAGGTATGTTTTTTTCAACATTTTTTACCTTGTATGTAATACCAGTAATTTATTTGATAATTGGAAAAAATACTAAAAGTATTAATTATATTGAGGAAAAATTAAATAAAGAGTTAAGTTAATAAATTATAAATTTCTTTCGACTTAATTTTTTTTTACACTTCGTTAATTGTTTTTTATATATTTCAGAATAACCTTTTACTTTTTTAGCTAAATTAATAACCTTTTTATTTCTTTTATAGTGTTTATAATTGCCCCACCCTTCATGGTAAGCAATGTATTGTCTAAAAGGATCTTCTTTCGAAATTTTTAATATTTTTGAGGATTTGCTTGTATACCATCCTATAAAATCTACACTATCTTTAAACCTATTTCTAATTGCTAACGGATTGTTTGTTTCTTTTTTGTATTGTTTCCAAGTACCCTTGACTGCTTGAGAATACCCAAAAGAAGATGAAGGTCTTTTATAAGGAATTATTTTAAAAATCTTATTTCTCTCGGGTTTAGCAAGCCAATCGAAATCAGACTCCATTTTAATTATTGCTAATTGTATATAAATTGGTGTACCCCATTTTTGCTCTGTTTTTTTTGAATGCTTATACCATAAATATCTTTCAGAGAATATTGAACAGCCATCAGATGTATTTTTTGGTATCGACGAGCAACTTATTAAAAAAAAGAAAAAAATTATCCAAGTTTTTTTAAAATGAATCACTTCAGAATTATAATTTATTTATTTTTTTTTCTCCATTCCCATGGTTTATCAAATTGACCTTTCCATAATCCCAATTTTTCTCTCTTAGCTTGTATTTCAGAACTAATGTATTTTTTTGAATACTTAGTGTAATTTAATGCTAACCCATTTTTAACCATCCAATTGTTTAAATCTATTTTTTTTTTATAACAAATTGCAATTAATCTTTTATAGCGATCATACTTTTCACCTTTACATTTTATTTTATTTTTTGAAATAATTTTATCTAATCTTTCTTTTGCTACTAACCCACATTTGTATTTTTTATTTAAAGTAATAAAATTAAATTGTATCCAGGGTTTTTTACAGTATTGTTCAATTTCAGGTGCATCTATTCCTAATAATCGGATTTTTTTTTTATCTATAATTATTGTGTCACCATCTATAACTTTTGCAAATCCTTCAACCTCTAATGAATGAGTGGGTTTTGAAAATAAAAAAAAAAAAATAATTAAACTATAAAAAATCTTTTTTTGCAGTTTGCAGCAGTTCATTTAATTTTTCTCTAACATCATTTTCTGAAATATTTTTGTCTTTTAAATCTTGGTATAATTTTTTAATTATATCTTCATCACCTGGTTCGCTAAAATCAGATTTTATTACTTCTAATATATATTGTTCTTTTTCTTGATCTTTTTTTCCCAAAATTTCTGCGGCCCATTCACCTAAATATTTGTTTCTTTTTGAATTTACTTTAAATTTAAGCTCTTCATCATGAGCAAACTTATTTTCAAAATTTTTTTTTCTATCTTCGAATGAACTCATAAAATTTCATTAATATAAAAGAAATTATAACACCTGTTATGTTACCAATCAAATCCTCAAATTGAAAACTTCTATTTGGAATTATAATGTGTGCTAGTTCTAGGATTATCGAAATAAAAAGTAAATATAAAAAAATGTAATTAAGTTTTTTTGAGTTATTTGAATAACTTAAAACAGCAATAAATGATAAAATTAAAAAAGTATAAAGATGATTTGATGATAAAGATAAAAAATCTCCAGTTAATTGAGGCTGCGATTTTAAATTTCCATATAGTATCCATCCAAGAATACTACCTGGATATAAATAAAGAAATATTATAGTAAAATTAGAAATTTTGAAAAATAAGTCTAAATATTTTCTAATATTTCTCATTATAAACATTTATTTAATTGTAATTTTAAGTTATCAAACATGTATAAATGGTGCACCTTGTATTAATAAGACATGGACAGAGCGAATGGAATAGTCAAAATAAGTTCACTGGATGGGTTGATATAGATTTATCTGATAAAGGTAAAAAAGAGGCAAAAACTGCTGGTGAATTAATTATTAATGAAAATCTTAAATTCGATTACTATTTTTCCTCATTTCAAAAAAGAGCTATCAATACATTAAAGTTAATCCAAGAAACTATAGGAATTAAAAATCTAAAGTTTGAAGAAGCTTGGCAACTGAATGAAAGACATTATGGAGCTTTAACTGGCTTAAATAAAGAGGAAATGAAAAAAAAACTTGGAGAAAAAAAAATACATGAATTTAGAAGATCATGGAGTTTAAGGCCTGAAAATTTAGATAAAAATAACGTTCATCATCCATTGAATATAGATAAATACAAAAACATTCCAAAAAGCAATATTCCTGATACTGAGTCTTTAGAAGACACATATAATCGAGTTATCCCTTATTTTGAAAGTAAAATATTAAAACTACTAAAATTAGAAAAAAGTATATTGGTTGCTGCACATGGAAATTCTATAAGAGCTTTATGTAAATATTTATTTAAAATAAGTAACGAAAATATTTCAAATTTAGAAATACCTACTGGTAATCCACTGGTTATAGATTTTGATAAAAATTTAAAAGTAATCAAAGCAAGATATCTTGACGAGGCAAGGTCTAAAAAATTATTATTTAATAATTAATTTTTTATAAATTTTAATATCGGTTACGTGTTTAAAATTAATTTTACTTTCATAACCGTACAAATTTTTATCAGTTAACAATTTGTTCCAGATTAATGAAATAGGAAAAATTTTTTTTTTTATATTTATAAATAGATCTCTGTTGATTATTTGACAGCCTGTGAATATGTATTCTTTTTTTGAATTATATGTAAGGATATTTTTTTTCATTGAAAAATCACCACTTAGTCTTTTATCAAAACTTCTTTTTTTTTTTACTACTAGGAGCATGTTTGAGGCTTTTTTAGAAAAATATAAATTTTTCATTTTAATTATTTCGATTGAATGCTTTATGGTCCAAATTGTGTCTGGGTTTAAAACTAAGTAATTTTTATCATTCGAAGATTTTACAATATTTAAAATACCCCCTCCTGTGTTCAAAATTTTTCTTTTTTCCTCAAACACTTTAATTTTTTTTGATAATTTCTTTTCTAAAATAAATCTTTTTATTTGTTGACTTAAATGATGAGAATTTAAGAAAATTTTATTTATATTTAATCTAAATAATAACTCTATTGTGTTTTCTAGAAGAGACTTATTATCTATCTTTAAGAGGGGTTTTGGCACTTTATTTGTTAGTGGCTTTAATCTCTTACCAAAGCCTGCACACATAATTATGGCTGTGTTTAATTTTTTCATCTTTTCTACTTTTCTTTATTTAAGCAAGAAACTAACTCATCAAAAATGTTATTGCCACTTGTTCTAAGTTTAATTAATTTCCATGTATAGGGTATTAATTTCAGATAATTGTTTTTCTTGTCTCTTTTTGCAAGTCTTGTGAAAATTCCTAAAATTTTTAGGTTTCTCAAAACAGAAAGTATTAAAAAGTCATTTTCAAAAGATTTTCTATCTATTTTTTTACTTTTTTTTAAAAAATATGAATAAATATTTTTTTTTAATAGATTTGATGATTTATACCTTACGTCATCTATTAATGACGCCAAATCATATGCTGGGTTACCAATAACAGCATCCTGACTATCTATTAAATATATTTTCTTATTTTTATACATCATATTAGAAACATGAAAGTCTCTATGAACAAAAGTGTTATTTGGTAATTTTATTTTTTTTATTAAGACATTTATAATTTTTCTAATTTTTTTTTTTTTATAAGGCTTGGCCAATTTTTTATTATAGTAAGGTGTATACCATTTGTTAAATAAATCTGCCTCTTTATATAAATCTATGTGATTATACTTTTTCATACAATATTGTTTTCCATTTAAGTTTATGGTTTTTGTATTTTTTATTTTTTTAAACTTAATAAGTATATCAATTATTTTTTTATAAATTTTGTATCTATTATTTTTTGTTAGAATATTTTTTATACTTTTTTTTCCAAGATCAGTAATCTGTATAGAATCTTTGTTATAATTGTTTTTTATAAGTTTTGGGGCATGTATTTTATGATTGTTCAAAATTTTATTAATACAGTCATATACTAAAAGATTCTTATATTTATTTTTTTTTGAATAAACTAATATAGAGTTTCTTGACCTATAGAACTCTCTATCTGATGCATCGCCCTTAATTTTTTTAAAATTCATATTTTTTACAATTTCCAAAAAGTTTAATTTTAATATTTCTATTTTCAAAGTTTTTTAAATATTTGAATTTCAACTCGATACGGTTTTTTGGTTTAAATTTTATTTTTTCTGGCCATTCTATTAAGGAAATTACTTCATTATCCTCAAATACACCAATATTACTCAATTCTTTGTAATTTTTTACTCTATAAAAATCATAGTGCTGAATTAATTTTTGATTAGCCAGATATTCATACATTACAGTAAATGTAGGACTTGGCACTTCAGTAATTTTTGAATGTGTTTTTTTTTGTAAATGATTTATAAAAAATCTAGCAAATGTAGTTTTACCGACACCAAGTTGACCGTATAATAGAATTGTTTCTCCTGACTTTATTTTATTTGCAATCTTGCAAGCTAAATTTTTTAAAACTTTTAAATTTGAAACTTTTATCGAGCTACCGTTAGTAGCGATAGGCATCTGGTTTATAAGGTCCTTCTTGTTTTACGCTAATGTAATCTGCTTGTTCTTTAGACAACTTAGTCAACTTAGCTCCAACTTTTTCTAAATGAAGCATGGCAACTTTTTCGTCTAGATGTTTTGGTAAAACATAAACTTTTTTTTCATATTTATCAGAATTATTCCATAATTCTATCTGAGCTGTAACTTGATTTGTAAATGATGCACTCATAACAAAACTTGGGTGTCCAGTAGCGCATCCTAAATTTACTAATCTTCCCTCTGCAAGTAAAATTATTCTTTTTTTGCTAGGGAGTTCTATTTCATGCACCTGAGGTTTTATTTCATCCCATTTGTAATTTCTAAGCGCTTCAACCTGAATTTCATTATCAAAGTGGCCAATATTACAAAGTATTGCTCTATCTTTCATGTCTCTCATGTGATCTGCTGTTATAATATCTTTATTTCCAGTGGCAGTCACAACTATGTCGGCATGCTTGATCATGTCATCCATTAAGACTACTTCATAACCTTCCATAGCTGCTTGTAATGCACAAATTGGATCTGTTTCGGTTATCATTACTCTTGCACCAGCTTGTCTTAATGATGCGGCACTACCTTTTCCTACATCCCCAAAACCAGCTACTATAGCTACTTTTCCTGACATCATTACATCTGTCGCTCTTTTGATACCATCTACTAAGCTTTCCCTACAGCCATATAAATTATCAAATTTTGATTTTGTAACAGAGTCATTAACGTTAATCGCCGGAACCAAAAGAGTTCCTTCGCTTTCCATTTTTTTTAAAGCTAAAACACCTGTTGTTGTCTCCTCTGACAATCCTTTGATATCTTTCATAAGATGTTTATAATCCTTATGCATTAAAGCTGTTAGGTCTCCCCCATCATCTAAGATCATGTTAGGTTTCCAATCTTTTTTTCCCTCAATAGTTTGTCTTACACACCACCAATATTCATCCTCAGTTTCACCTTTCCATGCAAAAACTGGAGTTCCAGACTTTGCGATGGCTGCAGCAGCATGATCTTGAGTAGAAAATATATTACAAGATGACCATCTGCACTCAGCACCAAGGTCAACTAAAGTTTCAATTAAGACTGCAGTTTGAATTGTCATATGCAAACATCCTAAAATTCTTGCGCCCTTTAATGGACTCTTACCCTTATATTCTTTTCGTAATGCCATTAGACCTGGCATTTCAGTTTCTGCGAGAGAAATTTCTTTCCTTCCAAAATCAGCTAAATTGATATCTTTTACTTTATAATCAGTCATTTTTTTTCTGCTTGTACATTAATTCAAAATTTATTCAACTAGTCAATTTATGGTTGGAAAATAAATATCGACCCTTGCTCCGTTTTTAGCCTTATTATTTGATGCATTAACACTCCCACCGTGTAAATCAACTAGATTTTTTACTATATTCAAACCTAGACCAGAATGTTCTCCAAATTTTTCAGGTCTATTACTGTAAAATCTTTTAAAAATTTTTTCAGTATTTTTTTCCTTAAAACCTCTCCCCTCATCAACTACTGATAGTTGGATTTTATTATTGTTATTTTTTTTAAGTTCGACAATAATTTTCTTATTATCTTCGCTAAAAGAAATAGAATTTTCAAGAAGATTTGCTAAAACTTGCTCAATTCTATTTTCGATACCTTTAATAAAGTATCTTTCACCATTTTTTTGAATTTTAAAATTAATCTTAATTCCTCTTTTTGAAAAGTATATTCCATTAAAATCATCAACAACTGAATTGATAACTTCCTCTAAATCGATATTCTTCATTTGCTCTTGCGTTATAGCAACTTCATCTTTTAACATTTGCGAATAGTCTGTAATTAGTCTTTCAATTCTTTCAACATCATGTGATAAGATTTTTATTAATTTTTCTTTTTCACTGTTACTACTTGTTTCACTTAAAATTTCTGAGGCACTTTTTAATGATGCAAGCGGATTTCTAATCTCGTGTACTAAATCAGTAGAAAAGTTTTCTGCTGTATTTACTCTTTTTTGTAATTCATTTGTCATATCACTTAATGAGTGTGACAACATTCCTAATTCATCATTTCTTTTAACTAGATTTGTTAAATCGACTCTTTTTTTACTTCTCTCTTTAATGCTTTGGGTAAAATTAACCAAATTCTTGATTGGCTTTAAAAAATACCTATTTAAAACCAAGGAAAAAATAAAAATTACAATTCCTACAAATATAGCAGTACGTATTATAAAAGTTTTTCTTTCATTAATCGCAGTTTTAATCTCATTTGCATTTTCTGAAATTAATAAATAACCAGACGGTGTATCATTTATTATTAAGTTTTTTACAGTGGATAATTTGAATTGCTGATAGCTTTCAGTTGTAAAGGTAAATGGTTTGCCAAAATTAGTTGAAGAGGCGTAATTCGATATTTTTTCTTTTAGCTCTGTTTCTTTTTTTTGGTTTATTTTATCTTCTTGTGTAACTATTTCATTATTATTTGTAGAAATATCAAATTCAACAATATCAATTCTCTGACTAAATGACCTGGGATCTAAGTCTAAAGTGTTGGTATCCGCTATTATATCATAATCTTCATCTAAAAATACTACCCTATCAACACTCTGAAATAGAAATCTTTTAGAAAATAAAAAATTTTTTATATCCTCTTTATTAAATTTAACATTCAATCTATTTAGGTTTTGTATAGTATTATTTAAGATTTGAATGTGAATTGAAGTTTTTTTTTTAATTAAATTTGGTTGAACGTAACTTAAATAGATTATTGTTAGTGAACCTATAAACAAAAAGATAATTAGATTAATAAATAAAAATTTCTTTAAAATTGATAAATTTTTAATAATTGAGGGAAACATTAACTAACATTCCACCTATAGCCACTGCCATATCTAGTTTCGATAGCTGAAAAATTTTCATCAACTTTTTTAAATTTTTTCCTAATTCTTTTCACATGGCTGTCAATTGTTCTGTCCTCTATATCTGTATCCTCTCTATAAGCAATATCCATCAATTGGGCTCTTTCTTTTATTATTCCTGGTCTTTTTGCTAATTCTTGAACTATTAAAAATTCAGTAGTTGTTAATTTATCTGGTAATTGTTTACCACCCCATTCGCATTCTAATTGGGATGGGTCAAGTTTAAGTTTGCCGTGATTAATAATATTTTTTGTGTCCTCAATATTAATATTTTTTTTTCTTAACTGAACACGAATTCTTTCAATTAAAACTTTTATAGAAAAACCACCAGATTTTTTCACAAAATCATCTGCACCAAGTTTTAGTCCTAACAGCTCGTCTACTTCCTCATCTTTGGAAGTTAAAAAAATAACTGGGAGAGAAGTTTTTTTTCTTAATTTTTTGAGTAATTCTTCTCCATCCATTTTTGGCATTTTGATATCAATTATAGCTAAATCTGGTGGAGTTCTGGACAGACCAATTAGTGCGCTTTCTCCATCCAAATATGTTTGAACTTTGAATCCCTCTTTTTCTAAAGCTATACTAATGCTTGTTAGAATATTTCTATCATCATCTACTAATGCAATTGTTTGTGTCATGCAGTAATTAAAAATACTAAATTGTTATAATTTGGGCAACAGTTTATCTTATTGTAACAATCCCCAATTTTCACCAATATTTACATCTACAAGTATTGGAATTGAAAATGAATGCAAATCACTTTTTTGAACGCTTTTCATTCCATTTTCTACTAATTTTTTTATATTTTCTATATTATCTTTCTTAACCTCAAAAATTAACTCATCATGAATTTGTAAAAGTAACTTGCAATCTTTTATTTTTTTTACTTTAATTTTTTCAAATATATCGATCATAGCCATTCTCATTAGCTCAGATGCTGATCCTTGGATTGGTGCATTTATAGCAGCTCTTTCTTGAAAATTTCTTACATTAAAATTTTTATCATTAATTCCTGTTATATGAGTTCTTCTTCCAAAGATATTATTAACATATCCACTTTTTCTACAAAAATTTATTGTAGTTGACATGTAATCTTTGATCTCAGGGAATTTTTTAAAGTAAGATTTAAGAAATTCATCAGCTTCATTAGTTGTCACAGAGATTTGTTTCGCGAGACCATATTGAGAAATACCATAAATTATTCCAAAATTTATTGCTTTTGCTTTGCGCCTGAGCTCAGATGTAACATCTTTTATTTTTACATTAAAAACTTGGCTTGCTGTTAATGAATGTATGTCCTCTTTATTGTTGAAAGCTTTTTTTAGTTCTTTTACATCTGCAAGGTCAGCCAATATTCTCATCTCGATTTGATTGTAATCTGCAGATAAAAGGTTGTATCCTTTATCTGAAATAAATGCTTTTCTAATTTCTTTTCCATCATTAGATTTAATTGGAATATTCTGTAAATTGGGATCACTTGATGCTAATCTGCCTGTTGTTGTAGCGGCTAATAAAAAACTAGTATGCACTCTACTTGTGATAGGATTTAAGAATTCTGGTAAAGAATCTGAATAAGTATTTTTTAATTTTGTTAGCTGTCTCCATTCTAAAACAAGTTGTGGTAACTCATGGCCTTTGTAAGCGAGATCTTCTAATACACTAGCGCCAGTAGCAAAACTACCTTTCTTCGTTTTTTTTAGGGCAGATATTTTCAGGTCATTATATAATACCTCTCCAAGTTGCTTGGTTGATCCAATTTTAAATTCTTTTTTTGATATTTTAAAAATTTTTTTTTCTAGATCAGAGATTTTTTTTTGAAAATTTTCAGACAATTTATTTAAAAATTTTTTGTCAAGTTTGATACCATCCATTTCCATATGAGCTAAAATTTTAATCAATGGTTTTTCAAAAGTCTCGTAGATATTCATTAATTTTTCATTTTTGAGATTAACTAAAAATTTCTTATAAAGTCGGAAAGTAATATCTGCATCTTCAGCGGCGTAGTCCTTTGCAACTTCAATTTTAACTTCACTAAAATTTATTTGTTTTTTTCCACTTCCTACAAGATCTTTGTATGAAATTGTTTTATGACCTAAATGAATTTCTGATAAAGTATCCATATTGTGCCTATTTTTTCCAGCATCTAACACATAAGACATTAACATTGTGTCTTCTAATGGTTCTAAATCAATACCTCTATGATAAAGTATGATATAATCAAATTTGATGTTTTGACCAATCTTTTTAATACTTTTGTCTTCTAGGATATTATGCAATTTTTTTATTACATTTTTTTCCATTAAATTCTTAAAATTTTTATGGTTTAAAGGTATGTAATAAGCTTCACCAATTTTAGGTGAAATAGATATACCAATTAGTTCTGCTTGGTGTGGATCAAGAGAGCTTGTCTCTGTATCAATAGATATTTCACTTTCTTGTTCAATTTTAGATATTAATTCACTGAGTTCATTTTCATTTTTTATTAATATATACTTTTTTTTATCGATTTTACTTTCTGGCTTAGCTTGGAAAAATACTTTTCTATCGTCTTTAAAATCAATTGCTCCATAAGTCGATATTGCTGAACTCAACAACCTATTAAATTCCATATCCCTTAAAAAATTATATAATTTTTTTTTATCAATCTGTTTTAAAATAAAATCGCTGTATGGAACTTTGACTGGTACATCTTTTTTTAAAGTAACCAGTTTTTTACTAATTATTGCTTTTTGTTTATTTTCAACAAGTGTTTCTCTTCTTTTATTTTGTTTAATATTTTTTGAATTTGATAGAAGATTTTCTAAGGTGCCATACTGATTTATTAATTCTGCAGCAGTTTTAATCCCTATACCAGGTACACCAGGTACATTATCACTGCTATCCCCTGCCAAAGATTGAACATCTATTATTTTCTCTGCCTTTACACCAAATTTTTTTTGAATATCTTCTTCATTAATGAACTTATTTTTCATTGGGTCATAAATTCTTATATTTTTTTTATATAGCTGCATTAAATCTTTATCAGAAGATACAATTGTAACATCTCCCCCCTTTTTTATTATTTGTTCACTATAAGTTGCTATTAAGTCATCTGCTTCATAATTAATGAGTTCTATAGATGGTAAATTAAAAGCCTCTACAGATTTTCTAATGTACTCAAATTGTGGAATCAAATCATCGGGTGCATCTGATCTATTGGCTTTATACTCAGAATAAATTTCATTTCTAAAATTTTTTCTGGCAGAATCAAATATGACGGCAAAATGAGTGGGTTTAGATTTATTATCAGAAGATTTTGCATCTTCTAATAGTTTGAATAACATATTGCAAAATCCAGCTACAGCTCCTGTTGGTAGCCCATCAGATTTTCTAGATAAAGGTGGTAATGCATAGTAAGCTCTGAAGATATATCCAGATCCATCGATTAAATAGTAATTTTCTTTTTTGGATATTTTGCTCATTAATAAATTTTATTTTAATTTATCTTAATGTTATAAGTCTATAAATCTAAATGAGTAATAAAATTGTACTTTCTGTCAAAAATCTAAACAAAACCTACAACAAAAAAATTCATGCTCTTAAAAATTTAAACTTAGAGGTGAAAGAAGGAGAAATTTTTGGCTTATTGGGTCCAAACGGTGCAGGGAAGAGTACTTTTATAAATATCCTTGCAGGACTAACTACTAAAACTTCTGGAAATGTAGATGTTTGGGGATTCAATATGGACAAAAACCCAAGACAAGTTAGAGCTTCGCTAGGGATAGTTCCTCAAGAGATAAATGTTGATCCTTTTTTTACACCAAAAAAATTATTGGAACTTCAGGCTGGTCTTTATGGTGTAAAAAAAAAGGATAGAATTACAAATACCATATTAGATCTAGTCTCTCTTAATGAAAAAGCTAATAGCTACACTAGAAATTTATCAGGCGGTATGCAGAGGAGACTTTTAATTGCGAAAGCATTAGTACATAAACCACCAATTGTAATTTTAGATGAACCTACGGCTGGAGTTGATGTAGAGTTACGAAAGAAGTTATTAGATAATGTAAAATCTTTGAGAGACATAGGTGTAACAATTATTCTTACTACTCATTATTTATCTGAAGCAGAAGAAATGTGTGATCGTATTGGTATTATTAATCAAGGAAATTTGATTGCACTGGAAACTACTGAAAATATGTTGAATAAAATACAAACAAAAATAGTTAAATTCTCAGTAAATAATAAAGTAGAATTAATTGATACCTTAAAAAAAAATTTAAAGATAATAAAAAATAATGAAAAAGAGCTAGTGGTATCCTACGAAAAAAATATTATCAATATACAAGAAATAATTGATGTCATCAAAAGCCAAAAAATTGATATTTTCGATGTACAATCAAGGGATCCAGACCTTGAAGATGTGTTTATAAAATTGATAAAAAACTAGATAAATCTTTAACAAAAATATATAATGATTATATGGACAATGTACAGTCAAATCAAAATCAAAAAATTTTAAAAAATTTTTTTATAATAATCCTGGGCAGTTTAATTTTAACAATATCTGCGAAAATAAAAATTCCTTTTTATCCTGTGCCAATGACAATGCAAACATTTGTAGTTTTGTTTTTAGGCATAGCATTTGGTTACAAAATTGGTTTATTAATAATAACCGTGTATTTGTTCGAAGGAATTTTAGGATTGCCAGTTTTCTCTAATTCTCCTGAAAAAGGAGTTGGTTTAGTTTACTTTACAGGACCAACTATGGGTTACTTAATTGGATTTTTGAGTGCAGTTTTTTTGACAGGTTATTTTAATTTTGGAAAAAATATAATTCAAAATTTTTTTAAAATTCTTATATCAGTTTCAACTATTTATATTTTGGGATTAATATGGTTAGGAAGTCTAATTGGATGGGATAAACCTATTTTTGAGCTTGGTGCAAAACCTTTTCTATTAGCAGAATTGTTCAAAATTCTGATTTTAACTTTTCTTGCTTCGAAACTTGTAAAGTTAAGAAAATCTATTTAGGTGACCTTTTTGACAATATTCTTTGAAGGGTCCTTCGATGCATCTTTAATCTTCTAGCTGTCTCAGAAACATTTCTATTGCAAAGTTCGAATACTCTGTGAATATGTTCCCATTTTACTCGATCAGCTGACATTGGATTTTCAGGTGGTTCTGCTTTTTTATTTGGATTAGCTAAAAGTGCTTTTTCAACGTCATCTGCATCAGCTGGTTTTGCCAAATAATCTATTGCACCTTGTTTTATTGCTGCAACAGCTGTAGGGATGTTTCCATATCCTGTTAACATTACTACTCTGCTGTTTGAATTTGAATTTTGTATCTCTTTTACAACCTCAAGACCGTTACCATCACCCAGTCTCAAGTCTACGACAGCAAAAGCTGGCTTATTATTTTTTACTGAATCTATACCTTTTTTTACACCTTCAGCTTGTGACACCTTAAAGCCCTTCTTTTCCATAGCTCTTGCAAGCCTTTCTCTGAAGGGATTATCATCATCTACAATTAGAAGTGATTTGTCCTCAAATTCGTTTATATTTTTAAGCTTATCTGTCTCCATAGTGGTAATCATATGGTCACAAATCCTAAAATTTCAATAGTCTAAAAAAACCAAAAAAACCTCATAATTTTCTTTACAGAGCTCACTATATAAGTAAAAAACGACTTACGAAAATTGCATACATGTTATGCAGTTTTTTTTTGTTAAATTTTTTTTAAGGAGCTAAAAATGAAAAAATTTAAATCGGTTTATGAACTAATAACTGAGTTAAAACCATCTGATCCAGTGTACTGCATCAGAAAAAAATCAATAAAAAAGGCTTCAAAATTCTTTATAAAAAATTTTCCAGGTAAAATTTTATACGCAGTTAAAACTAATCCGAACAAAGAAGTTGTTAAAACATTAATTGAAAGTGGTATAAAAAACTTTGATGTAGCATCTATTAAAGAAATCCAAGGCATAAAAGAAATAGACAGTTCTTTAGATTGCTCATATATGCATACCGTAAAAAGTAGAGAGGACATAAGAGATGCATATTTCAAATTTGGGGTTAAAGCATTCTCGCTGGATACTAAGGACGAACTAATCAAGATCCTGGAGACTACTAACCACGCAAATGATTTAGATTTATATGTAAGAATTGCAGTTTCAAATGAGCACGCAGAAATTGATTTGTCAAAAAAGTTTGGTGCTAATAATAATGAGGCCCCAGGCCTAATCAGACTTGCAAATCAGTATACAAAGAAATTAGGTTTAAGTTTTCATGTTGGTTCTCAATGTATGCACCCAATTTCTTATACAAAAGGAATAACTGAAATCGGAAATTTAATTAAGAAAACAAAAATTATACCAAAAGTAATAAATATAGGTGGAGGGTTTCCAACTATTTATCCCGACTTAATTCCCCAATCTTTAAATAGCTACTTTGAGGAAATAAAAAAATCATTAAACACCCTTAAAATAGATAAATTGCCAGAAATTATATGTGAGCCTGGTAGAGCGTTAGTAGCAGAGTCAGGTTCAACAATTGTGAGAGTGAATTTAAGAAAAAAACAAAAGCTATATATTAATGACGGTACTTATGGAACTTTATTTGATGGAGGTGTTCCAAATATAGTTTATCCATCAAGACTTATTACAAATGGTAGAATGATATCAAAAAAAATGACAGCATTTGATTTTTATGGTCCAACGTGTGACAGCATGGATTATATGAAAGGTCCTTTTATACTTCCAAACAATATAAAGGAAAATGATTACATAGAACTAGGACAACTTGGTGCTTATGGTCTTACATTTAGAACACAGTTTAATGGTTTTTATTCTGATAAAATTTATGAAGTTGAGGATGAGCCTGTAATGACTATGTATGATAAAGATAAAAGCAAAAGTTATTTGGTTGCTTAAAATCCTGTGAAAAAAACCCTAGGTCATAATAGTAAAAAAGATTTTCTAAACAAGCCGGTAGAACATATTGATATAACAAAGTTTGATGCAAGACCTATAATTTCTTCAATGGAAAAAATGTCTTTTGTATCTCGAGAGACTGCTAATGCTGCAAAAATCTATAATGAAATGCTAAGTGAAAAGGATTGTACTATTTTTTTAACATTGGCAGGATCAACATCTGCAGCAGGATGTATGCATATTTATAGAGATTTAGTTAAATATAATATGGTCGATGCAATAGTAGCAACTGGAGCATCAATTATTGACATGGATTTCTTTGAAGCATTAGGTTTTAAGCATTATCAAGGCTCTCAGTTTCAAGATGACACTGAATTAAGAAAAAATTATATTGATAGAATATATGACACTTATATTGATGAGGAAGAACTACAACATTGTGATAAGGTAATTGGAGAAATTGCTGACTCACTTGAACCACGACCTTATACGTCAAGAGAATTTATCTTAGAGCTTGGTAAATATCTAAAAAAAAATGCAAAGAAAAAAAGTTCTTTAATTGAAATATCCTATGACAACCAAGTACCCATTTTCTGTCCCGCATTTACAGATTCCAGTGCCGGATTTGGGCTAGTAATGCACCAAGAAAAAAATCCAGAAAAGCATATGACTATTGATTCAATTAGAGAATTTAGAGAATTAACTGAGA
Source organism: uncultured Pelagibacteraceae bacterium (assembly GCA_902587095.1). GTDB lineage: Bacteria > Pseudomonadota > Alphaproteobacteria > Pelagibacterales > Pelagibacteraceae > Pelagibacter. The sequence goes on along the minus strand of CACIJY010000007.1, from coordinate 17,294 downwards.
TAAAGATAAAATCAAAAGGATCGGGTTTATTGATGATTGGTGGGGGAGTTCCAAAAAATTTTATTCAGGATACGGTTATTTGTGCAGAGCTGTTGGGTAAAGATGTGGAAATGCATAAATATGCAATTCAAATTACAGTTGCAGACAGTAGAGATGGGGCATGCAGTAGTTCAACTTTAAAAGAGGCTAGTTCTTGGGGCAAAGTTGATACCTCTAAGGAACAAATGGTGTTTGCTGAAGCAACTAGTGTAATACCTTTAATTGCAAGCGATGCATATCACAAAGGCGAATGGAAAAAGAGGGATCGAAAGAATTTCTCTAAAATTTTTGAATAAGTGAAATATCTCTCAAATAAAAATGGGTTTCTAGGTATTGATAACAAATTCGATATTAAACAAAAATCTATTGTTATACCATTTGGTTTAGAAAAAACAGTTAGCTATGGTGGAGGTACAAAAAATGGGCCCAAAGAAATTATAAAAGCTTCACACCAAGTTGAGCTTTACGATGAGGAACTCAATTGTGAACCTTTCAAAGTTATAGGCGTAAAAACTATCAAACCATTTAAAATTAATAAAAATATAAATAGAGCCTTAAAACAAATTTCACTTTTAAACCAAAAATCAATTGAAAAAAATTTGTTTCCACTAACTTTAGGAGGTGAACATTCGATAACAGCAGGTTGCATTGAACCTTTTGTTAAAAGTTATAAAAATGTAACAGTTTTACAATTTGATGCCCATGCGGATCTTAGAAATAGCTATAATAATCAAAAATACTCACATGCATCAGCCATGAGAAGGTGCTTAGACTTTAAAAATGTAGATTTAATTTCAATTGGCATAAGAAATATTTCAAAAGAAGAAATACCCTTTTTAAAAAAAAATAATAACAGAATCAAAATATTTTGGGCTAAAGATCAAACAAAATGGAATTTAAAATATTTTAAAAGATTAATTAAAAATAAGAATGTATATTTAACTTTTGATGTAGATGGTTTAGACTCTAGTATTATGCCAGCAACTGGAACTCCCGAACCAGGAGGTTTGTTTTGGTATGAAACGTTAAGTTTAATCAAAACTACTTTTAAGAATGCGAATGTGATAGGGGCAGATATAAATGAATTAGCTCCAATTAAAGGATTTAATTCATATAATTTTCTAGTGGCAAAACTTGCTTATAAAATACTGGCGTATAAATTTTTTTTAAAATAATTTAGACTGGTTTAAGTGTACCAAGTAATAATCTAAATGGAACAAGCATTATTAATGCTATAAATATTTTTACACTTAAGTCGCCAAGTGATAATGTTATCCAAGGTACTCCGGTTGCATAAAATGAAATAGAAAAGAATAAAAACGTATCAACAGTTGAGCCTATTAACGATGAAAACAAAGGAGCAACAAACCATGTTTTTTTCCTTAATCTATCAAAAACTTGAACATCTAACAATTGTGCAACTATAAATGCTGTTCCAGACCCAATTGCTATTCTAACTGAAATTAAGTCTGAAAAATTTGTAGAAAAAATAAGTGTAAATACCACACCAATTGCGAATCCAAAATAAACAATCTTTCTAGCTATTATTTTACCAAAAGACCTGTTGGCTAAATCAGTAATTAAAAAAGCTATTGGATAACTAAAAGCTCCGTAGGTTAAAATATTTTCTAATCCATAATATTTGACGGGAAACTGGACTAGAAAGTTTGAAATTAGAACAACAAACCCCATTAAAAGGGATAAAGTTAAGAACAACTTGTTCATTACGCTGTTTTTTGGATTATGCTTTTTTTAATTTTTTTTAATCTTATAGATAAATTTTTTGATTTCACAGTTTTCATAAATTGATCGAAGCTTCCTTTTTTATCTATAGATCTCATCGCTGCATTAGACACAGTTATCTTTAGTTTTTTATTTAATAATTCACTTTTAAAACTAACTTTTTTTACACTTGGTAAAAATCTTCTTTTAACTTTATTATTTGCGTGACTAACCTTGTGGCCCTTTAAAGGTCTTTTTCCAGTTAATTCACACTTTTTTGACATGAAGAGAGTGTATAAATGTACATTTTGGTTCAGTCAAGTTTATAATTTACCAATAATATCAGAGTAATTTTTTATTTTTTTTTCCTTTAATATTTTTTTAAGTTCTTCATTAATTTTTATTGCAATTTTAGGTCCTTCAAAAACCATGCCTGTATAAAGTTGAACAAAATTAGCCCCACTCAAAAATTTTTTGTATGCTGTTTCTCCAGAGTCCACACCTCCTACACCAATTATTTTTGTTTGTCCGTTTAGATTTTTAAAAAAATTATTTATTAATTTATTTGATATATCGTTCAAAGGTTTGCCCGATAAGCCACCTTTCTGAAATTTTTGATGGTCTTTAAGGTTATATCTATTTTGATCTGTTGTATTTGAAACAATTAACGCATTAACTTTATATTGTATTAATATTTTAGATATGTCTTTAACAATAGTATTATCAATATCTGGCGAAACCTTCAAAGCGATTGGGATCTCACTATTTAATTTTTTTTTTTCATTAAAAATTTTATCTAATAAATTTCCTAATTCATCTAAATTATGAAAATCTCTTAAGTTTTCCGTATTAGGTGATGAAATATTTATTGTTATATAATCTGCTAAATTATAAAATTTATTAAATCCAATTAGATAGTCTCCTACTCTATCTTTGCTATCCCAATTTGGCCCTATGTTTACACCAAGTATGCCAATCGGTTTATTTTTTTTTATTCTTTCACTTACAACATCACTGCCTGAGTTATTAAAACCAAGACGATTTATCAAAGCTTTATCGTTCTCTAACCTAAAAACCCTTGGTTTTTTGTTTCCATATTGTTTTAAAGGTGTGACTGTTCCCACCTCAACAAAACCAAAACCTAGATTAAATAATGAATTATAAACTTCAGCATCTTTGTCAAAACCAGCAGCAATCCCGATTGGATTTTTTATCTCTCTTCCAAATAATTCAGATTTTAAATATGAATCTTCTGAAATTTTTTGTTTTAAAAACAAATTTGTTTTAAGAGCCTTAATAGCTAATGTGTGCGCCAATTCAGGATCCAATTTAAATATCAATGGTCTAATTTTATCGAACATTAATTTATTTTCTCTTTTATAAGCGAAATCATTTCCTTTCTTCCAAAAAAACTTATGAAAAACCCTAGCCTTGGACCATTTTCTACTCCGAAGACTACTTCGTAAATTAATTTAAACCATTCTCTAAGATTTTCCTTATAACCATTATTTTTTCCTACTGTATAAATTTCTGTTTGAATATCCTCAGGCTTCATATTGTCAGAACATTTTTCTAAGTTTGAAATTAAATCTAACAAAGCTTTTTTTTCTGAAATATTTGGTTTTTTATATTTTTTATTTTGCTTAACGACATCGTTAAAGTATTTGATTGAATATTTTATTAAATTATTAAATATAGGAAAGTTATCTTTAACGATATCTTTTTTATAATTTTTTACAAATTTCCAAAGTATTTCTTCAGATGTAGCATTGCTAGTTTCAACTAAATTTAAAAGCATGGAAAAACTCATGATGCTATTCTCAAAGGGAATTTTGCCATTATGAACGTGCCATAAAGGATTGAGCAACAACTCTCTTGCGTCCTGTTTCTTGCTTTTTTCGATTAGATCTAGATACTCATCTACAGCTTTTGGTACAATTTCTTTATATAATTTTTTTGCTCTTTTTGGATTCTGATACATAAACAAGGATAAGCTTTCTGGTGAAGCATAATTAAGCCATTCCTCAATAGTTACACCGTTTCCTTTTGACTTTGAAATTTTTTCACCTTTATCATCAAGAAATAGTTCGTAGGCAAAGCCCGAAGGATTATTTTTTCCAAGGAGTTTAATTATTTTAGTAGATAGAATTGCACTCTCAATTAAGTCTTTTCCATACATTTCAAAATCAATATCAAGAGTATACCATCTCATTGCCCAATCTACTTTCCATTGAAGTTTACAATTACCATCCAAAATACTTGTCTCCAATTTTTTTCCATTATTATCAAAAATTAAAGATGAATTTTTTTTATTTATTTCAATAATTGGTATTTCTAACACTCGGCCTGTTTCCTTGCATATAGGAAGAAATGGTGAATATGTTTTTTGTCTTTCTTTCCCTAATGTAGGAATAATTATTTTCATTATCCCTTCGTAATTATCTAATATTTTTTTTAGTGAAGCATTAAAAAATCCAGATTTATATAAATTCGTTGAACTCATAAACTTATATTTAAAATTGAATTCATCTAAAAATTTTTTTAGCATTTCATTATTATGTTCCCCGAAACTTTTAAATTTTCCAAATGGGTCAGGAATATCTGTTAAGGGCTTATGCAAATTTTTTTCAAGTATATTTTTGTTTGGAACGTTATCTGGTACTTTTCTCAAACCATCTAAATCATCTGAAAATGTAATAATTTCTTTTGGCAAATCTGTTAAATAATTTAAGGCATTAACTACCATGCTTGTTCTTGCAACTTCTCCAAATGTTCCAATATGAGGTAATCCTGAAGGTCCATATCCAGTTTGTAGTAAAATTTTTCCTTTTTTGTCTATAAATTTTTTTCTCTCTTTAAGAATCTTTTTTGCCTCAACAAATGGCCATGAATTCGATTTTTCTATATCCTCTTTTTTAATTTTAATCATCAATTTAGAATATCTTGTATTTTAAGAACATATTTTATTCATATAATGTTGAAATTTATTTTCCATAAAATAATGTTCGTTAAAAATGTCCAATTATAAAACAGTATTTTTTACATTAGGGATTTTATTAATAATTTTAGGTGTAGCCATGATCGTACCCGTAGCGTTTCAACTAATTTATAATGAATTTGACTCTACATTCATTATTTCTGGAATTATTACGATTACTTTTGGAATATTGTTTTTTTTATCTAACATTGATCATTTAAAGTCAATAAATACTCATCAAGCTTTTTTGTTAACAGCATTATCATGGTTAAGTATAGCAATATTCGGTTCTTTGCCGTTTTTTTTCTCACAATTAAATTTGTCTATCACTGACTCCTTTTTTGAAAGCATGTCAGGTATAACCACAACGGGAGCAACAATTTTAAGTAATATAGAAGACACACCTAAAGGTATTTTAATATGGAGAGCAATGCTGCAATGGTTAGGTGGAATAGGTGTAATTTTAATGGCCATAACCTTAATGCCAATTATGAATATTGGAGGAATGCAATTATTAAGAATTTCATCTTATGATACTTCAGAAAAAATACTGCCTAAGTCTAAACAAATATCATTGAGATTAATAACAGTATATTTATTTTTGACTATAATTTGTGCAATTTTCTACAATGTATTTGGTATGAATTTTTTTGACAGTGTTACTCACTCAATGACAACAATTGCTACTGGTGGTTTTTCAAATTATGATCAATCAATAGGTTACTTTAACAACCCGTATATTGAAACAATTTCAATTATATTTATTTTACTAGGAAGCATACCTTTTATTTTATACATAAAATTTATTTCTGATGATAAAAAAGTTATTTTTAAAGATGAGCAAGTAAAATTATTTTTAAAACTTTCAGCAGGATCTATATTAATATTATTTCTTTATCTCATAATAGTTAATAAAAATATTTTTGAGGTGCATATTAGATCTGTAATTTTTAATGTTATTTCAATATTAACAGGTACTGGTTATGTGACAAAAGAATTTGATCAATGGGGTAATTTTCCTCTTATATTTTTTCTAATCCTTATGTTTATAGGAGGTTGTGCAGGATCAACCACATGTGGAATTAAAGTATTTAGAGTTCATATATTATATTTTTTTATTAGAAATCAATTATTAAAAATTATTTATCCAAGAGCTGTAATTAATCTAAAATATAATAATGATAAAGTTGATGATAAGTTAATAGCTTCTATAATATCATTTATCTATCTTTATATTTTAATATTTTTTGTATTAGCTTCACTTTTAACATTAACAGGTCTAGATTTCATAACCTCAATTTCTGGCGCAGCATCATCTCTATCTAATGTTGGGCCAGGTTTAGGAAGTGAAATAGGACCTAACAGTAATTATTCTGGACTTCCTGATCAGTCTAAGTGGCTGTTAACAATTGGTATGATTTTAGGTAGGTTAGAAATATTTGCTATATTAATAATTTTTTTACCGTCTTTTTGGAGAAAATAAATGAATAATAAACTTTTATTTTTTTTTACTGAAAAGCCACTGAAAATGATAATGTTAGGTTTTTCCTCAGGATTACCAATACTTTTAGTATTTTCTACTTTATCTGTTTGGCTAACTAAAGCTGGTATAGAAAGAAGCACAGTTACACTTTTTAGTTGGGCTGGGTTTGCGTACGCTTTTAAATTTTTGTGGTCTCCTTTAGTAGATAAAGTCAATATTCCCTTTTTTTCCATTATGGGACATAGAAGAAGCTGGTTACTTTTAATTCAATTGCTAATAGTTTTCTCACTTATATTGACTTCAATAAATGATCCTCAAAATAATCTCTATATAACAGCCGTTTGTATCACGCTTGTAGCATTTTTTAGTGCTACCCAAGATATAATAATTGATGCTTACAGAATTGAGTCAGTAGACCAAAAATTACAAGGATCTCTTTCGTCTACATATATAGCTGGTTATAGAATTGGTATGTTGGTTGGTGGCGCTGGGAGTTTATGGTTAGCTTCATATTGGGGAGGTGAGCAATACGAACATAATGTATGGAAAAAAGTATATCTTACTATGTCGATATTAATGCTAATTGGAATTATAGCTAATTTTATATCACATGAACCAAATAAAAAGAGGATATTTACAAAAAGAACTAGATTACAATTTAAATTTTTTGTGAATATAGTTATTTCAGTAATAATTTTTATATTTATTTATTCAAAAATATCCAATCCTTTTGATACTAATAAATTATTAAGTTTTTTCTTTACGTCATTAAAGTTAATTGTTTGTTCTCTATGCAGTGGTTTATATATTTTCCTGCTAATTAAAATAAAATTTCAAGATAGCTCGATAATCAAGGAAAGTTACTTACATCCAATTAAAAATTTCATAGAAAGGTACGGAAAGTTTGCTTTACTTATTTTGCTTTTAATATCGCTTTATAGAATCGCTGATGTTGTGATGGGGGTGATGGCTAATATTTTTTATTTAGAAAAAGGTTATAGCATCAACGATATTGCAACATATTCTAAATTTTTTGGTGTTTTTGCTACAATTATTGGAGGATTGTTTGGGGGATATTTTGCAATGAAATTTGGAACAATGTTAACCTTATTTATTGGAGCGCTGATTGCATCATTAAGTAATCTACTTTTTGCATGGCTAGCAACTACTGAGGCTAATATTAAATATTTAATTTCTGTAATTACTGCTGACAACATCTCGAGTGGGTTTGCAGGAGCTGCTTTTGTAATATATTTGTCTGGATTAACATCAATTAAATTTACTGCTACTCAGTATGCACTTTTTAGTTCTTTAATGTTATTTTTACCTAAACTGATAGCGGGCTATTCTGGAGCATGGGTGGATGTAATGGGATATCAATCGTACTTTATAACTACTGCTTTAATGGGAGTGCCTGTTTTATTTTTAATATTATATATTTCAAAGATTGCACCAATTAAATGATAAATAATTATCCTATAATAAATATTTACGAAAAAAATTCATTAAAATCAAAGTTATCGTCTCAGATATTATTTGGTGAAAAATTTAAAATACTAAGTAAAAAAAATAATTGGCTTAAAATTAAAACTTCATATGATAAGTACACAGGATTTATAAAACAAAGAAAATATTTTAAAGATAGAAAAAACACACATAAAGTCTCATCCTTAAATGCTAGTTTATATTCAAAGCCTAATAAAAATTTTTTAATTAGAACGAAACTACCATTTTGTTCACTAATTTCGGTAATTGATAAAAAAAAAAATTTTTACAAATTTGAAAAATATTGGATTAAAAAAAAGGATGTGGTTTCAATAAAATATAAACAAAAATTATTTAAGAATATACATATATTTAAAAATATACCTTATAAGTGGGGCGGTAAAACTTATCAAGGAATAGATTGTTCTGCATTAGTTCAGCTTTTTTTCAAATTTAATAACTTATATTGTCCTAGAGATACCAAAGACCAAATAAAATATTTTAGGAAAGTAAAAAGTATCAGAAAAAATTCTATTATTTTTTGGAAAGGGCATGTTGCAGTTTGTCTATCAAAGACCCAATTAATACATGCTTATGGTCCTAAAAAAAAAGTTATTTTAATGAATATAAATAAAACACTACAACTGATAGAGAAAACAGCTAGATTAAAAGTTATTGGAATTAGATAAATGAGCTTACAGAATTTAAAAGAAAAATTCGAGGAATTAAAAAAAAAATTTCTAGATAATGAAAACGATGAGGTAATAAAAGAATGTAAAAAAATATTGAAAAAAAATAAAATAGATGTTTTTTATAATCTGTTATGCCTAGCATACAATAACAAAGGTGATTCTAATAAAGCCATCGAAGTAATGAATGAGGCATTAAAACATAATCCAAAAAATCCTGACTTTTATAATAATATAGGAATGAGTTATTCAAATTTATATAAGTATAAGAATGCCGAAGAATTTTACAATAAAGGCTTAGAGATTAATCAAAACAACCTTGAAATATTAAATAATTTGGGAAATTTAAAAAAAAATTTATATAAAAGTGAAGACGCAGTAAAAATTTTTAAAAGAATTTTAGCAATACAAAGTGATGCAATTACTGTCATTTATAACCTGGCGCTTTTATACAGTCAGATGGGAAAATATGAGGAGTCAAAAGAATTGTTGAAAAAAATGTTGAAAATGAATTCAAATCTAACAATGGCAGATAGTATGATTTCTCAAACAACAAAATATGATTCAAATCATCCGCATTTTTTGGAAATGAAAAAAAAATTATCTAATATGAAACTTGATGATAACTCATTGTTACATTTACATTATGCGCTAGGGAAAGCTTATAATGATCAAAAAAAATTCAAAGAATCTTTTGAAAATTATAAAAAGGCCAATGACCTTTCAAAAAAAATAAGTAATTATAATTTTGAAAACGACAGAAAAAAATTTGATTTGATTAAAGACAAGTTTAATTCATTGGGTAATATAAAATTAAATAAAAATACTAGAAATTTTATATTTATTATCGGCTTACCAAGATCTGGAACCTCTTTAACTGAACAAATTCTTTCATCTCATGAAAATGTATTTGGAGGTGGAGAATTGCCATATTTAGAGAGAATATTTAAGAACTATATTGAGACAAAAGAAAACTTGGATGAAAAAGACTTAATAAAATGTAAAAAGGATTACATTGAATTCACATCAAATCTCGATAATTCAAATAAAGTTTTTACAGACAAAGCACCTCTAAATTTTTTCTATATAGGTTTTATTATAAAATTTTTACCAAATTCCAAATTTATTAACTTAGTTAGAAATCCAGTAGATAATTGTTGGTCTATGTACAAGAATTGTTTTCCAACAAAGATAAATTTTGCTGATGATTTGTTAGATCTATCAAATTATTATAGAAAATATCAAAATTTAATGAACTTTTGGAAAAAGAATTTTCCAGACTATATTTACGATCTTCATTATGAAAATTTAGTTAGTAATACTAAAGTAGAGGTAGAAAAATTATTAAATTTTTGCTCACTAGATTGGGATGAAAATTGTTTGAATCATCACAAAAACAAAAGAGCTATTAAAACGATAAGTTTTAATCAAGCTAGGAAGCCAATTTATAATACTTCTGTAAAATCATATACAGGATTTGAAAATTATTTAAATATTCTTGAAGATTTGGTTTAAAATAGATCTCTTCCAAAATTAGGTTTCGAAATATCTTGCTTTAAATCAATTATTTGTTTTCGAACTTTTTTTGAATTTTTTAATATCTTTAATATATTTTTGTTATTTTCATTTTTAATAAATTTCTTAAAATTATTTAAATTTTTAATAAAAATATTAATTGAATTAATAACATTGTCCTTGTTACTAAAGAAAATATCTCGCCACATAATTTCATTGGACGCTGCTGTTCTTGAAAAATCTCTTAAACCACCCGCGCTATATTTTATAATATTTTGTTTATTTTTTTTTTGAAAATCTATAGCAGTTTTAACTAAATTATATGCAATTAAATGTGGTAAATGACTTGTTATTGAAAAAATTTTATCATGATCAATGGCATTCATGAATATTGTTTTTGATCCAAGTTTTTTCCAAAATTTTTCTATTCTTTTTATATTTTTTCTAGAATAGCTATCTTTTTTTAAAATTATACACCATTTGTCTTTAAATAAATCCTTATTACCAAACTCTGGTCCACTCACTTCCGAACCAGCAATTGGATGACTTGGTATAAAGATTTTTTTCAATTTTTTATTTCTCTTAATCAAATTTTCAATATTACGTTTTGTTGAAGCTGTATCAGTTATAAGACTCTTAGAAGAGATGTATCTTTGTAACTTTTTAACTATATTATTATACTGACTCATATGAGTAGAGAGAACAATTAAATCCATATCAGAAACTTTATGGTCTATTCTATTAAGAAATTTTATTTTCTTATCAATCTTTTTCACAAAAGAAGTATTTTTTTTTGATTTTTCAAAAACATAAATATTCTTCGAAATTTTTTTGTTTATTGAACCTCTTAGAATAGATGAACCAATTAGCCCGCATCCAACAATTAATATATTTTTAAACATTTCAGAATATTGATCTTAAGGTTTTGAGAAAAAAATAATTTTCTTTACGGTTTCCAATTGTCACTCTTAATTTGTTTTTAATACCATATACTTCAAGGCTTCTAACAATAATACCTTTTTCTTCAAGTTTTTTTTTAAATTTTTGAGCAGAAATTTTGCACTTGTCAAAGTGTAATAACAAAAAGTTTGCAGACACCTTGTTTGTATTTATGTTAAATTTTTCCAAATTACGTTTAAGTATTTCTGCCCATTCTTTATTATGTTTGACCGATTTTGATATAAATTTTTTATCTCTAAGAGATTCAATAGCTGACATCTCGCCTATTTTTGTAATATTAAATGGTGGTTTAATATTCATCAACGCTTTTATTATTTCTTTAGACCCATACCCCCAACCAACTCTTAAGGAGGCCAGTCCATAAATTTTAGAAAATGTCCTTAAAATAAAAACATTATTTTTGTTTTTAAATAAGTTTAGTCCAGACTTGTAGTCTTTATTCAACATGTATTCTTCATAAGCATCATCAACAACTAACAGAATATTTGTCCTGAGCCTTTTTCTTAAATTTTTTAATTCTACTGCAGACAAATAAGTTGCTGTTGGATTATTAGGATTTGCTAAAAAAACAATTTTAGTTTTTCGAGTTACTTTTTTTAATATATTGTCTACTGATACTTTAAAATTTTCTTCATCAGCATAGATAACTTTGGCCCCAATTATTCCTGAATAAATTCTATACATTAAAAAACTATATTTTGGCACAATTACTTCATCTGATTTTGTCAAAAATAGTTGACATATCATTTGAATTATTTCGTCTGAACCTGAGCCACAAATTATTTGGTCGAAATTACATTTAAATTTTTTTGAAATTTCCTTACGTAAACTCTTAGATTTTGAGTCAGGATATTTAGATAACAAATTAATTTTTGATAATTTTTTTTTTACTCTTGGCGAGAAACCTAATGCAGATTCATTTGCTGACAATTTAATTACCTTTTTTTTGTTTAAAAGCACTGACCTACCAGGTTTGTAACTTTTTACTCCGATTTTCCTAAAAATTACTTTTTGCATAATCATATATATAAATAATAATAAAATAATTGAAATAAAATTAAACAACGATCAGTTGTAATTGACATAATTGATAACTTGCTATAGAAGATCTTTGCGCTGATTTAACTGAATTGCGAGCGCTTTAAAAAAACCGCTAAATAAGTTTTTTTCCTCACAATTCACATCAGATATTATGAACGAATTTAACAATATAAAAAAAATAATTATTAAAAAACCACTAAAATTAGATTGCGGAGTTACTATTGCAGATTATCCTCTTGCTTATGAAACTTATGGAAAGCTCAATCAAGATAAAGATAATGCTATAATGGTGTTTCACGCACTTACTGGAGATCAGTTTGCGTCAGGTAAAAATCCAGTAACTAATAAAGATGGATGGTGGTCATATGTGATTGGTCCAAATAAAGCACTTGATACAAATAAATATTTTATAATATGTGCAAATGTTATTGGTGGCTGTATGGGATCCTATGGTCCTAGCTCCATCGATAAAAAAAATGGAAAAAAAATTGGTATTAATTTTCCTGTTATAACAATAAACGATATGGTTAATGCACAATTTAATTTACTTGATCATTTCAATATAGAAAAATTATTTTGTGTCACTGGTGGATCTATGGGTGGAATGCAAGTTTTACAATTTATTGCTAACTACCCAGATAAATCAAAAATTGCTATTCCTATAGCATGCTCTGCTAGTCACTCTGCCCAAAATATTGCTTTTAATGAGTTGGGAAGGCAAGCAATAATGGCAGATGAAAACTGGAAAAATGGTAATTATGATTTAGAAAATAAATCTCCTGCTAAGGGACTGTCTGTTGCAAGAATGGCAGCCCACATTACTTATTTATCAAAAAAAGGTCTTCAGGAAAAATTTGGCAGAAAGCTTCAAGAGCGAGACAAAATCAAATTTGGTTTTGATGCTGATTTTCAAATTGAAAGTTATCTTAGATATCAGGGATCGATATTTGTTGACCGATTCGATGCAAATAGCTATCTTTATATAACAAGAGCTATGGATTATTTTGATCTTAGCAAAAATACTAACAGTGATCTTTCAAAAGTATTTAAAAATACAAAAACCAAATTTTTTATAATTTCATTTACCTCTGACTGGCTGTATCCAACATCCGAAAATAGAGAGATAGTAATTGCCTTAAATGCGATAAATGCAGATGTAGGATTTTTAGAGGTAAAATCTGATAAAGGTCACGACTCTTTTTTATTGGATGTTCCTGATTTTCTAAATGCATTAAAGAATTATGTTGATAACTCATATAAAAAATAATTATGAAAGAAGAATTTAAAATTATTGCAAACTCTATTCAAAGAGAAAAATCAATTTTAGATGTCGGTTGTGGAGATGGCGAACTGATGAAATTTATTTATGAAAACATATCTAAAAAAATTAGAGGTTTAGAAATATCTAAAGATAATGTTCAAAAATGTATTCAGAAGGGACTCACCGTAATTGAAGGTAATGCTGAGATGGATTTACGACAATTTCCTAGCAATAGTTTTGATTATGTTATTTTAAGCCAAACCTTACAAGCTTTTTTAAATCCCGAAAAAGTAATAAGTGATTTATTAAGAATAGGAAAGACATCAATTGTAACGATACCAAATTTTGGTTTTTGGAAAGTGAGATTTAACTTGTTATTTAAAGGTACAATGCCTGTTACTAAGACGCTACCGAATGAGTGGTATAATACACCCAATCTCCACATGTGCTCAATTAAGGACTTCGTAAACTTTTGTAATGATAGAAAAATAAATTTATTTAAATCTTTAGCTCTTACAAATAATAAAGTATCTTCAATTAATAAGTTTAATTTAAATTTTAAAAATTTAACTTCTGAACTTGGTATTTTTTTAATAGAAAAATGATAAAAGTTGAAATTGTAAAATGTTTAAAAGATAATTTTTCATATATAGTGCATAATAATAATGAGGCACTAGTTGTAGACCCAAGCGAATCTGGTCCACTTATCAAATCATTAGAAAAATTTAATCTAAAATTAAAGTATATCTTAAACACACACCATCACTTTGATCATATAGACGGAAATTTAACATTAAAAGAAAAGTACAAGTGTAAAATAATTGGTTTTATAGATGATAAAAAAAGAATACCAGGCATAGATATTTGTCTCAAAAATGAGGAGATATTTAAAGAAGGTGATTTTAAATTTAAAACTTATCATACTCCAGGTCACACCTCAGGTCATATTTGCTATCATTTTTTCAATGACAAAATATTGTTCACAGGAGATACTTTATTTTCATTAAGCTGTGGAAGGTTATTTGAAGGAACGTATGAAGATATGTTCAGATCATTATCATTGATTAAAACTTTTGATAAAGAAACTTTAATTTATTGTGGGCATGAATATACGTTGAGCAATGCAAAATTCTGTATTGAGCATGATCCAGATAATGAAAATCTTAAAAAAAAAATAGAATTAATTAATAAAAATTTAAAGGCAGGTATTCCAACAATTCCATCTATTTTAAAAGAGGAACTAGAATGCAATATATTTTTAAAGGCAGAAAGTATTGAAGCCTTCTCAAAACTGAGGGATTTAAAGGATAATTTTTAGCTTATTAATCTTGACTATAAAAAAGCTAATTATATATTGCATTTAATTTTTAAGGATAAAACATGTCTTTTGCGATAATACAAACTGGTGGAAAACAATATAAAGTTAAAGCTGGAGAAATAATTAAAATAGAAAAATTTGGAGATCAAAAACCAAATTCTATAATTGAATTTAAAGAAATACTTGCCTACGGGGATGATAAAAATATTGAGGTGGGTTTGCCTACCGTTCAAGGTGCAAAAGTAGAAGCCGAATTTTTAAAAAATGATAAAAATAGGACAGTTCTAATATTTAAAAAAAGACGAAGAAAAAATTCTAGAAGAAAAAATGGTCACAGACAGCAATACTCATTAATTAGAGTCAATAAGATAATGTCAAAAGATGGTAAAGTATTGTCTGAGGCTGAAAAAGTTAGTAAAGTAAAAAAAGAAAAAAAGACTGAAATTAAAAAAGATAAGTAAAATAAATTATGGCAACAAAAAAAGCAGGTGGATCCTCTCGAAACGGAAGAGATAGTGCTGGTAGAAGATTAGGTGTAAAAAAATACGGTGGCCAATTCGTTGTGCCTGGCAATATAATAGTTAGGCAAAGAGGAACTAAAATTTTTCCAGGCCAAAACGTTGGTATGGGTAAAGATCATTCTATTTTCTCAGTTGTTAAGGGTAAGGTTGTTTTTAAAAAAAGTAAGTCAGATAGAACTTACGTTTCAGTAAAACCCAATTAAATTCATACAACAAAAACAAAAGTTGTATTATGAAATTCCTAGATCAAGTAAAGATATTTGTTAAAGCTGGCAACGGTGGCTCAGGATCACCAAGCTTTAGACGTGAAAAATTTATTGAGTTCGGAGGTCCAGATGGAGGTGACGGGGGCAAGGGTGGCTCTGTTGTATTAAAATCAGAAAGAAATTTAAATACATTAATCGATTATAGATATCAACAACATTTCAAAGCCAAAAGGGGTGGTGATGGTAAAGGAAAAAATCAAACAGGGAGAGGTGGAAAAGATTTATTCTTATCTGTTCCAATTGGGACTCAAATTTTTGAAGAAGATAACAAAACTTTACTTTTTGATTTCAAAAAAGAAAAAGATGAATTTACTGTTGCTGTAGGAGGTCGAGGTGGTTTTGGAAATACCAGATTTAAGTCATCTACAAATAGAGCTCCTAGAAAATTTACAAAAGGTACAAAAGGCGAGGAATTTTGGATTTGGTTACAACTCAAAACGATTGCTGATATTGGAATAATAGGTTTACCAAATGCAGGTAAATCAAGTTTACTTGCCTCAATAACCTCTGCAAATCCCAAAATTGCTAATTATAAGTTTACAACTATAAATCCTAATCTAGGTGTTGCAATGTATGATAATAAAGAGATTACATTAGCAGATATACCAGGATTAATCGAAGGAGCGCATACTGGCGTCGGTTTAGGTATAAAGTTTTTAAAACATGTAGAAAGATGTAAAACACTATTACACTTAATTGATGTTTCTGAGGAAGATTTGGTTAATTCTTATAAACAAATTAGAAAAGAATTAGGTGAGTATAGTAAGGAATTATTAAAAAAAAAAGAAATTATAGTTTTAAATAAAGTCGATTTATTATCACAAAAAGAGCTCAAAAATAAAAAGGTGAAATTTGAGGAAAAATTAAATAAAAAAGTTATTCAATTATCTACTTTTAACAAAAAATTAATATCAAATTTAAAAATAAAGTTGCTTAAAAATGTATCTTGAAAATTCTAAAACTATTATTGTTAAAATAGGATCGTCGTTAATTATTGATGACAAAAAAATTATAAGAAAAAAATGGTTATTGGAGTTTGCAAAAGATATTAAAGCTTTAAGAAAAAAAAATAAGAATATTATTATAGTAAGTTCAGGTGCAATTGCTCTTGGTTGTAAGAAATTAAATATAACAAAGAAAAAACTTAAAATAGATCAAAGTCAAGCAGTAGCATCTGTAGGACAAATCGAATTAATGAATTTATTTAAGGAAATTTTCGCTATTCAAAAAATTAATATTTCCCAAATATTGCTTACACTAGAAGACACTGAAATAAGAAGGAGGGCTATAAATGCTAAAAGGACAATTGAAAATTTATTTAATCTTAATTTTTTACCGATAGTTAATGAAAATGATACTATTGCTACTTCCGAAATAAAATATGGAGATAATGATAGACTAGCCTCAAGAGTTGCTCAAATTTCTGATGCAGATTGTCTTGTGTTATTATCAGATGTGGATGGACTTTATACAAAAAATCCAAAAATTCATAAAGATGCTAAATTAATAAATAAGATTGAAAAAATAGACCAAAATATAATTAAATTAGCTTCTGGAAAAACTAGTGAGTATGGATCAGGTGGTATGAGAACTAAAATTGATGCAGCTAAAATATGTGCGCTCTCAGGATGTAAAATGGCAATAGCAAACGGATTAAAAGAAAGACCTTTGAGTAATATTTTAGATAAAAAAATATGTACTTGGTTTATTCCTGAAATTTCTAAATTAGATGCCAGAAAAAAGTGGATTGCCAGCACGTTACATGCAAAAGGATATTTAAAGATTGATGAAGGTGCTGAAAATGCATTACGAAAAGGCAAAAGTTTGCTGGCCGCAGGTGTAAAGAGTGTTGAAGGTTCATTCAAAAAAGGTGATCAAATAAAAATAATTAGCAAAAATGATAAAGAGCTAGCAATAGGCCTGAGTTCATTTTCATCTGAGGAAATTGACAAAATAAAAGGTCATCAGTCAAATAAAATTGAAGAATTAATAGGTTACAAAACAAAAACTGAAGTTG
>CACIJY010000006.1 GCA_902587095.1 uncultured Pelagibacteraceae bacterium | reverse complement strand
GCCTCAATATTCACTGACAATATTCAATTTATAGTTTTTACATTATTGCTATTAATAGCTTTTTCTTACTTATTTTCATTTAATACAAATGAATTCAGTTTTGAATTTATAAATAAAAATAAGCCAAATTTATTAAGCAAAAATTATTTTCCAAACTTTACCGCAGGCTTAACGTTCTTTATTGCTGTTGCAGCTACTAATCTTTTTCATCAAGGTAATTGGCAAAGAGTTTATGCTGCAAAAAATAATGATGTTTTAAAAAAGAGTTTGTTATTTTCCTTTTTAATTATAATTCCAATTGTATACATGATGGGTTTTACAGGATTAGTATCTGTATCTAAAAATTTAAATGTAACGCCTGATCTTGCTTTTTTTTCTTTATTGATAAACGAGGAGATTTTCACACTATCTGTAATAGTTATTGTACTCGCTATATCTTTAACTATAAGCAGTATAGATACACTTTTAAATGCCATATCAAGCCTGATAATAGTAGATGGTAAAAAGATTTTAAGTTCTAACAGTGATTATTTAAAATTATCAAAAAAAATAATTATAGCACTTTCTCTTATAGCCTTATATGTTGCCTCAAAAGGTTTTAGTATTTTATATCTATTTTTGCTAGCAGACTTATTTTGTTGTGCAGCAGTCTTAAGTATATTTTATAGTTTTTACTCAAAATCATTTAGTGAAAAAACAGCTTATATTTCAATTATTGTTGGTTTGTTAGGTGGCATATTGCTATTTCCAAGTCCTGATTTTTCAAAAAGTATCTTAATTGGTATTCTATTTCCTGCTAGTTATTTCCCAGAATTTGTAACACAATCTCTTTTATTTTTGTCATTTATAGCGGCAACATTACTTCCAGTTTTAACTTGGAAAGTAAGGTAAATATATTATTATATAAGAATGTTTGAATTTGTTTTACCTTTTATAATATTAATCATCGCTGTAGTCTTTGTTCATGAATATGGGCATTATTATTTTGCTCGTAGATATGGAGTAGGTGTGACAGATTTTTCAATTGGTTTTGGCAAAGAATTGTTTGGATGGAACGACAAATCAGGTACTCGTTGGAAAGTTTGCTGGATTCCTTTAGGAGGTTATGTAAAATTTTTTGGAGATAGAAATGTATTTTCCCAAGCTGATCGTGATGAAATTCTTAAAAAGTATAATGAAAACGATAGAAAAAAAATTTTTACCTTAAAACCATTATATCAAAGGGCATGGATTGTTTTTGGAGGTCCACTTGCTAACTTTATATTAGCTATATTTATATTTTTAATGATAAATATTTTTGTTGGAAAGGATTTTACTCCAGCAATGATAAGTGAGGTTACCAAAGATAGCCCCGCACAAGTAGCTGGATTAAAAAAGAACGACATAATATTGTCTATCGATAACAATAAAGTTAAGAGTATTTTAGATGTATCTAAATTTATAACTTTATCGACATCTGAATCTATTGATTTTAAAGTTTCACGATATGAACAAGAATTAAATGTAAAAGTGAAACCTAACTTCGTAGAGACCGAGGACAACTTAGGAAATAAAATTAAAAAAAGGATGGTTGGTATTCAACTTTCACCTTATAAAGATACTGTCAATCACCAAAAACTTGGACCTGTAAAAGCCCTGTATTATTCAGTTACTGAGGTATATTTTGTGACAACTTCCACACTTAAATATTTAGGGACCATTATTACTGGAAAAGGTGACAGCTCACAGCTTGGTGGACCAATAAGAATTGCAAAAATTTCAGGACAAGTTGCAGAATTTGGAATAGTGCCGTTTTTAAGCATGATGGCTTACATATCTATAAGCTTAGGTTTAATAAATCTTTTTCCAATCCCTCTTTTAGACGGAGGTCATTTGATGTTTTATGGAATTGAAAAAATTCTTGGAAGACCTTTAACACAAAAAACTCAAGAAGGTTTTTTTCGAATCGGAATGTTTTTATTATTATCCCTCATGTTTTTTGCAACTTTTAATGATCTAAAGGATTTAGGCTTATTTTAAAGGCTTTTTTAAACCCTAAAAAACTCAATAAATTCAACGTTTTTTTAACACTACATATTGTGTTAAAAACCAAATTAAACACTAAAAAAAAGCTTGATTTATAAAGCATTTTGTTAACTATGGAAATAACCTAATACCGGAGCTAAAATGAACAAAAAACAACTAGTCGCTAAATTAGCTGGTTCTTTAAACCAAAGTAAAGCTGATGCTGAGCGAACATTTGATACCATAACTAACACTATTTTAGACGCATTAAAAAACGACGATTCTGTAAAAATAGCAGGTTTTGGTACTTATAAAGTTGCTAAAAGAAAAGCTAGAATTGGCCGAAATCCAAGAACTGGAGAACAGATCCAAATCGCGGCTTCTCAAAAGGTAAAGTTTTTACCTGCAAAAGCACTTAAAGAAATATTCAATAAATAGATATTTCCTCTAGACAGCCTTTATTAATTGAGAGTTAATAAAGGCTGTTTCTATATGCAAATTATGCATATCTAAATATTCCACTTAGCAATAGTTATTAAATCATAAAAATTTATAAACAACTCTTTCAATAGGGAGGATTAATGAAAAAACTTTTAAGTAAACTGTTAGGACCAGTAGTAAGTATTTTGTTCTTACTTAATATGACCAGTGTTGGTTATGCTGCAACTACAGTATCCGCTGAAGTCGGATTTATTTTTAATACTTTCCTCTTTTTAGTATGTGGATTCTTAGTCATGTTTATGGCTGCAGGTTTTGCAATGCTAGAAGCAGGAAGTGTAACATCAAAAAGTGTATCAGTAATTTGTGCAAAAAATATTGGATTGTTTTCAATTGCCGGAATGATGTTTTGGCTTTTTGGTTATAATCTAGCATATGGTATTCCAGAAGGTGGATATATCGGAAAATTTTTGCCATGGTCAGATGCAAGTAAAATAGAGACTGGTTACTCAGATGCATCAGACTGGTATTTCCAGATGGTATTCTGTGCAACAACAGTATCTATTGTTTCTGGTACATTAGCTGAAAGAATTAAATTGTGGCCATTCTTATTATTTGCTGCAATTTTATCAGGTATTATTTATCCAATCGTAATGGGTTGGAAATGGGGTGGTGGATGGTTAGCTGCTGCTAATTTCCAAGATTTTGCTGGATCAACTCTAGTTCACTCAACTGGTGGTGCAGCTGCTCTTGCTGGTGCATTTTTACTAGGACCAAGACTTGGAAGATTCACTAAAAAAGGTGAACCAGCTCCAATGAAACCATTTGCAGCTTCTTCGATTCCATTAATTACAATTGGTGTATTTATTTTATGGCTAGGTTGGTTTGGATTTAACGGTGGTTCGCAACTTGCAATCGGAACAGGTGCAGATGCAATTGCTGTAGCAAAAATCTTCATGAATACATTCTTAGCAGGTGCTGGTGGTGTAATGGCGGCTGCAACGATGACAAGATTACATTTTGGTAAAACAGATGTAATTCAAATGTTAAACGGATGTATTGGTGGATTAGTTGCTATTACCGCTGAACCATTATTACCTTCACCTTTCGCAGCAATTTTAATTGGTGCTGTTGGTGGTGTAATTGTTGTTTATGGTACTAAATTGCTATTTGCATTAAAAATTGACGATGTTGTAGGTGCAATTCCTGCACACTTGTTTGCTGGAATTTGGGGTACATTAGCTGTGCCGATAACAAATCCAGATGCAACTTTTGGAGCTCAGTTACTTGGTATTATATCAATTAACGTTTTTGTTTTTGTAGTTGCCTATATCGTTTGGGCACTTATGAAGAGCACAATTGGTATTAGATTAAGTAAAGAAGCAGAGCTTAAAGGTACTGACGTCGTCGAGACTGGCGTAATAGGTTACGCTATACGAGATTAAGCATCTCTCCCTCTTTGGTTTGACGTTTAATTAAGGCCTCCTAGAAATAGGAGGCCTTTTTTTTATAGCTTATTGTTTTTAATAAAATTATAAATTTCCTCGGCGTGACCTTTAACCCTTACATTTCGCCACTCTTTAATAATATTATTTTTTTTCAATAAAAAGGTACTTCTAATTAAACCCATAAATTCTTTACCCATAAATTTTTTTTTACCCCAAACTTTAAATTCTTTAATAGCAATTTTATTCTCATCAGATAACAGCTCAAATTTTACTTTATATTTTTTCTTAAATTTTAAATGACTTTCGATTGTATCTTTAGAAATTCCATATATTTCACAGTTAAGTTTTATAAATTTATTGTAAAACGAGTTAAAATCTTTTGTTTCGAGAGTACACCCTGGAGTGTCATCCTTTGGATAAAAGTACAAAACAGTATATTTTGATTTTATTTTATTTAATTCAACTAGCTTGTTTGATGTTCCTAATAGCTTAAAATTTTTTGCTTTTTTCATCTTGTAGAATTGCTAATCCATTTTAAAAATTCTTTATTTCCTGATGAAATTTTAGAAAATACAATACAAGGCACATCATAAGAGTGTATTTTTTTTACCTCTGAAATTATTTTAGTTTGTAGTTTTTTTGTTGTCTTTCCCATTATTATAACTTCTTTTGAGAAGTTAACTTTTTTTTTCCACGAAAAAACAGATTGAATATTATTAAAAATATTTGCACAGGCTATCAATTTTTTTCTTACCAAAACTGATGAAATTTTTTTAGCCTCTTTAGTATTGGCGCAAGTTATGTAAAAAAACATTTGCATCAACTAGTATTGTTTTCATCCCAAAGCTTTTTGATATCAACAAAGGGAGATAAGCCATAACTTGAATTTACATTGGTTAGATGAATAGAGAGTGTATTTATTGGCGATATACCAATTTCATTTAACAAAATTTCATTAATATATTTTTCAAAAGGGTCGTGTCTTTTTTCACAAGTTTTTATTAAATTATCCCAATATTTTTCAAGCATTTTTTTAGAAATCATAAAGGTACATAAAATTTTTTGAACTGTTCTCCAGTGTTGATTACTACCTATTAAAATATTTGTTTTTTCATTGGACATATAATTAAAAGGATAGTCACAAGGACAAATTATAATATCTGTTTCACTTTGTGAGCTTACCCTTTCATAAGTATTGATCATATCAGTTAAAGAATTTTCAAAATGCAAATAATCATCTTCTACAAAATAAATTAAATCACTATTTTCCTTTTTCGCAGTTTCGAAACATTTTAATAAGCTAGATAGGTTTGAGAATGTTTGATCATTTGTATTCTCAAATATTTTTTCCTTATGCTCCTCTTTTTTGTGATTTATAATTAAATATTTTGAGTGGTTTTTATTTAAAACATCCTTAATTTTATTTAAATTATCTGATTTAGAATTGTCATCAATAATCAGTAAGTTAATGTTAATTAATGAATTTTCTTTTTTAAGTCGGTTAATAGATTTTATTAATGAAAACAAACATCTTAATACATATTCGATTTTGGGTTCTTCAAAAATTCTCTTTTTGTTTTGGTCCCAAATGTCTATGTTAGAATTAGTCCTAAATATAACTGACAAATTTTTAATTTTTTTCGTTAATTTTACCTCACCTAAAGGAAGAATTATTGACTTGTTTTTATTAGATAATTTTTCATCAAGATTTTTTTCAAGAGTTGGCGAGTAAAATTCGTTTTGGTCTATTAATTCGTAACCTACTAATTTGGATATTTTTATAAATAATTTTTTAAAGATGTTTTTTTTCATTTTTTTTGATATTAACAGATTACACTTATATGACTATTAAATCATCACAAGATCTTGTTAATAATGCATTAAAAGAAATTAAAACTATTACAAGCAATGAGGCTGCAAAATTATTTAAGGAAAATAAATGTAATTTAATCGATATTAGAGACATTAGAGAACTTGAAAGAGATGGAAGAGTAAAAAATTCCCTACATATTCCGAGAGGGATGTTAGAATTTTGGATGGATCCATCTAGCCCATACTACAAACAAGGAAAAATCGATCCGTCAAAAGAAACAATATTGTTTTGTGCTGCTGGTTTAAGATCTGCTCTTGCCACTAAAACTTTACAAGACATGGGTTTTAAAAATGTGTCTCATGTTGATGGTGGTTTTAGTAGTATTAAAGCAAGCGATTTTGAAATTATTTAATTGCCTCATCAATTACATAATCCAATCTATCTTGCCCCCAATAAATTCTATTATTATAAAAAAAAGTCGGAGCACCAAAAATTTTTTTGGAAAAAGCTTCATTGGTGACTAACTTTAGCTTTTCTTTAGTCTCCTTTTTCTCAATATCTTGAAAAAATTTATCAACATCAATATTTATTTCTTTTAATTTTTTTTCAAAAATATTTCTGTCCGACAAATCTAAATTTAACTGCCAGTAGGAGTCAAAAAAAGTATCTATATATTTTTCAAGTAAATTATCCTTTAAAACCAATGTTCCTCTCATTAAATATAAAGAATTAATAGGAAATTTTTCATTAAAATGAAAATTGATACCAAGTTTCTTTGAAATCATTTCACAATCTTGAATCATAAATTCGTTTTTATGACCAATAAACGCATTAGCGGTTATCCCAGCTAATTTGTGCAAACCACCTAAAAGCATCGGTTTGTATATAAAATTAATATTTTTATCATTCTTTAATTTCTTAATTTTTTTGTGGGCAATGTATGTATATGGACTCGAAAAATCGTAATAAAACTGAATTTTTTTAATCATACAATGATAATTTTTTTGCAAAAAAGATTCTTGTCAGCCAGTATAAAAACAATCCAATAGGACCTATAAAATATGTAATCAAAAGTGGAAAAAAAACTAAAAATTTTGACATAGAAAATTTTAAACTATCACTTACAATCCAAGCACCACAAAATAAATTTATCGCTAAAAAATGGCACCAAAACATAATTAAAAAACCTGTTTCAGAAAATAATTCAGACAATTGTTCCAAACCTAGATAAAGATTAAAATTATTCTTAAAATCAAATTCTGTAAGAAAAAAGTAATATAATAAATAAGCATAAATAAATGAAAAAATCATAAATGGAAATATTGATCTAACCATATATTTACTTACACCTGAGCTTGGAAAAAATAATAGTACTAACCAAAAGGGCAGAACACCTAAATTCAACCATAAGTAAATCATTGGAACTGTGAAGAAGTTATTAATTTGTTCAATCATTAAAGTTTATAATATATTAAAAATTAAAATGATTCCTATAAAAAATAAAAAAAAGAGTTTTGAAGACACAGTTCAAGAGATGAGAGATTTTTCAATGAAGTATATTGAAAAGTATGCTCCATCAAAGCAGCAATTAAGGACTTATTTACTTAAAAAATATTTGAAATTTGGAGCCGTAGGGATAAAAAAAAATGAAATTAAAGATTTAATTGATGTAGTCCTAAGCGATCTTGAAAACTCTAAATATTTAAATGACAAATTTTATTCTAATAGTAAAGCAAAAAATCTTATTCAAAGGGGCAGTTCAATTAACAAGATAAGAAATTATTTAATGTCAAAAGGCATCAATCAAAAATTTGTTAAGGAAACTTTAGACAAAATAAAAGATGAAAATGAAGATCAAGATTTTTTTTCTGCATTAAAAGTGTGTAAAAAAAGAAGAATAGGCCCATGTAGAGTAGAGGACAATAGACCATTATTTTATAAAAAAGATATTGCAGTTTTAGCAAGAAATGGTTTTGATTTTGATACATCAAAACGAGTTATGGATCTTTCTAAAGAAGAGTATGAGAAAATCACTCGTCTTTTTTAGTTTTCTTATTTTTCTCAATCAAATAATAATCAATTTTAGATTTAATAAAATTTTTAACTATCACAAAGACAATTAAGCCAAAAATCGATACGCTAACAATTATAATTAAAATAATTCTAAGTTGTTCACTCATTATTAAGCAGTCTTGCACTTTTTATTACTAAACTTGGATTTTTAAAATCCTTTTTCCCATATAATATTTCATTTCCATCCATATCTTTCACTGAACCTCCGGCATTCCTTAATATTGCATCACCCGCTGCTATATCCCATTCAGAAGCTCTGGGATCCGCAACATATAAGTCAAATTCCCCTGAGGCTATAACGCAAAACTTATAAGAACTTTTCATTTTTGTAATTTTTTTTATGTTATATTTATTGTGAATATTTTTTATTTCTCCTTTAATATTATCAGAGTAAACTAAAGCACTTAGTTCTTTATTATTAGAATTGGCACCAGAATCCAATTTCGTTTCTATATTATCTTTTAACTCAAAACTATTATTGATACCAAAAGTATAAAATAACCTTTTTTTTGCTGGTGCATTGATAATTGCTATTTCAGGTTTTTTATTAATAATTAAACCAGCGTTTAAAGTAAATTCTTCTTTATTGTTTAAATAGTCATATGTTCCATCTATTGGATCTATCAACCAAAAAGTTGACAGACTATTAGAGTTTTTATTGTCAGATACTTCTTCTGAAACAATTGGAATTTCAGGAGTTATTTCTTTTAGTTTATTAGTTATTATTTTATTGACCTCTAAATCCCCATTAGTAACAGGAGTATTATCATCCTTTATAATTTTCTTTAAACCCTTATCTCTTAATTCAAGAGCAATTTCCCCAGCATTAATAAAAGTTTTGATTAATTCATAAATAATTTTTTTTTTTAAATTATCGTCCATTTGATTTTAATTTAGTTAACTCAACTATATTTGAATTTATTACTTTTTTACCTACATTTTCAAAATTAACTGTAACTTTCCCTTTGATAATAGATTGTACCTGCCCAATTCCCCAGTCTTTTTGTTTAGGATTAACTACTTTGTCACCTGGCTCAAAATCTAAAATCATATAGTTTAACTTATAATAGAAAAAAGTATAATTTCCAAACTTATGAAAAATATTTTAAATTCTCTTGGATTTGAAAAGAGCCCAAAAGATACAACTGTAGTTGTTGCAATGTCAGGCGGGGTAGACTCTTCTACTGTTGCAGGTATGATGAAAAAAGAGGGTTATAACGTAATTGGGATAACACTAAAGTTATATGATGATAATAAAGAGGTAGCTGCTTCAAAAACTTGTTGCTCAGGTCAAGATATATTTGATGCAAAAAGGGTAGCTAACAAATTAAATATTGAACACAAAATTTTGTATTATCAAAATAAGTTTAAGGAGGGCGTAATAGACAACTTTGTAGACAGCTATCTAAAAGGAGAAACTCCTATTCCATGTGTTCAATGTAATAAGACAGTTAAATTTAATGATTTATTTCAGGAGTCATTAAATATTAAAGCAGATGCTTTAGTTACTGGCCATTATGTTAAAAGTATAACAAAAAATAATCAAACTGAAATGTATAGAGCTATTGATACAAACAGAGACCAAAGCTACTTTTTGTTCAACACTACTAGAGATCAATTAAATTTTTTAAGATTTCCATTAGGAAATTTGTTAAAAAAAGAAACTAGAGAAATAGCACAAAAACTTCAATTAAATGTTGCAGACAAACCTGACAGTCAAGATATTTGCTTTGTACCAAATGGAGATTATGTGTCAGTTATTCAAAAATTCAGACCTGATGCATTCAAAAAAGGAAATATAAAAAATTCTGCAGGTAAAGTCTTAGGAGTACACGATGGGATTGTCAACTTTACTATAGGTCAAAGAAGGGGAATTAAAATTGCAGCAAAAGAGCCGTTATATGTGATTGATATTAACTCTGATAAAAATGAGATAATAGTTGGTGAAAAAAAAGAATTAATAAAAAAAAATATTATTTTAAAAAACTTAAATCTCTTAGCTGACAAGAAATTTTTTAATGAAAAAATTTTTGTAAAAGTAAGATCTACTGGCAAACTATTAGAATCTAAATTAAATTTATATAATGGCAAAACTTCTTTAACACTATTAGAAGATGAGTATGGTATTTCGCCAGGCCAAGCATGTGTTTTTTATAAAAAGGATAAAGATGGCGATAGAGTTCTTGGAGGGGGCTGGATAACTAAATAATTACTTCTGTTTTTTCCACATATAAAAAGTCAAAACATAGAACAATATAACACCAACAAAAAAGTCCCACTCTAAAGCATGTTTCAGATGTTTATTACCTGGCATACTTACTATCGGAATACTAATAATCATTACAAACACTAAAAAGGATACTAGAATAGCTTTTAACTTTAAAAATCTAATATTTATAAAATTTAATAACTTATTTTTAATCGAGTAAAAAGTAACAACTAAATATACCTGAGCCACTACTTCAAAAATAATAAAGGCAAGCATTATTACTCTTCTAAATAATTTATATAAATCATAGTCAAATTTTATGCCTAAAAATATTGAATGAATGATTAAACAAACAGCTGAACCAATTCCAAAGAATAAAATTTTTTTTAAATTTTTATGTTCACCGTGAATATCTAGAATTATAGTCTTTATATATATCCAATATCTAATTAAAAGGTAAGCTGTTAAGAACATAGCAGGTTTAAAAATCAAATATGTTGGAAAAACTCTTGCAGTTCTACTTATTGATGCCCCTCCATCAATATAAGGAATTGTATTATGTATAATATGTTCTTTGTTAGGAAATAAATCGTGAAAATTTGTAATTAATATAAGACAAGTATTAATTGCTACAAAAGGAACAATAAAAATCCATATACTTATGGACTTAACTTTATTTATGGTATCCATTTTGAGTAGATTTATTTTTTCTTATTTTTTTTTCTAGCTCTTCTTTTTTTTGATCCCATCTTTCTTCTACCACGATGTTTTTTTGGGTATCCCATAAGTTTTCTCCTTTTATTATTTTATTGACTTATATGTGGGATATAGCATTGTCATATTTAGTTATCAAATTTTTTATGGATTATTCTTTCAAAACTTTTTTAAAACATACAGCCAAAGATTTCTACAATCAGTCTGTAAATCCTCCGGTTGTTAGAGCATCTACAATTTTATTTAAATCTCTTAATGACATTAGAAAAACTCAAAAAAAACACTTGAAAGATCCTACAGGAGGCCATTTTGATTATGGAAGACAAGGAACTTCGACAACACATGCATTATCAAAAATTTTAACAAAATTAGAGGAATCATATCATGTTTTCCTAACACCAACTGGTTTTGGTTCCGTTTTTCTTGCAATGTTTAGTGTAGTAAGACCTGGAGATGAAATTCTTGTTTCTGATCCAGTATACAGTCCTACGAGAATATTAACTCAGGATTTTTTCAAAGATTTTAATATTAAAGCCATATTCTATAATCCAAGAGATTTATCCACACTAAAAAATAATATAACAAAAAAAACAAAATTAATATTTGTTGAAAATCCGGGCAGTAACACATTTGAATTTCAAGATCTCTCAAAAATAATTTCTATTGCAAAAAAAAATAAAATTTTTACAGCTATGGATAATACATGGGGAACTCCATATTTTCTAAAACCTATTAAGTTAGGATTTGATATGGCTATTGTATCAGCAACCAAATATTATTCTGGACACTCAGATGTAATGGGAGGAAGTTTAGCAGTCAATAAAAGGGTGTTTAAATTTGTTCAAAAAGCAGAAAAAATTTCTGGTTTAAGAATGGGACCAGATGATGCTTATTTAATAATTAGAGGTCTTAGAACTTTAGATACGAGATTAGATAGACACGAGATAAATACAAAAAAAATTGCTTCCTTTTTAAGTAAACATAAAAAGATTACAGTTTTGTATCCTTACAAAAAAGGAACTAAAGACTATAAGATGTGGAAAAAATATTATAAAGGCTCCTCTGGTTTAATGGGTCTTAAAATAAAGTCTAAAAATAAAAGCTCTATCGACAGATTTGTCAATTCATTAAAATTGTTTGGATATGGATATAGTTGGGGAGGTTTCGAGAGTTTGGCATTGCACCAAAAAATTAAAGAACAAGGAAAAAGAAAATATTTGAATTTATCTAATGATGAGCACATTGTAAGATTGCACATTGGCCTTGAAGATCCTAAAGACTTAATCAACGATTTAAAAAGTTCGTTAAAATTTATTAAATGAGCTCAGAAAAGTTTATAAAAAGTAATTTAGCATTAGTTACTTTAATTGCAGCATCACTTGTAGTTTTTATATCTTTAAGTGTAAGACAAGTTTTTGGCATGTTCTTTATGGACTTTAATTCAGATCTAGGAATTACTAATACTGAATTTGGTTTAGCTATTGGTATACAAATGTTAGGCTGGGGTTTATCTGGCCCAATTTTTGGAGCAATTGCTGATAAATATGGTGGACATAAAGCTATATCTTTAGCTTTTGTATTTTACATTATTGGTATTTACTTTTTATACAATGGTCCTAATACAGGAATTTACTTTCAAATTTGGTTAGGTGTCCTAGTTGGAATTGGTTGTGGTGGAACAGCAATTAGCATACCAATGTCGATTGTTGGCAAGCATTTTCCATTATCAAATAGAACTATTGCGATGAGTATTGTAACGGCAGTAGGGTCATTTGGATATTTTTTATCGCCATTATTTACAAATTATTCACTTGGAAACTATGGATGGGTGCAGACATTATTTTATTTTATGTTGTTTTTGTCTTTAGGTTTTCTGATATCTTTTTTTGTTCGTTCACCTCAAATAAATGAAAAAAAAGATGGAGGCAGTCAATCAACTATAGAAGCTTTAAGCGAAGCTTTTAGATATAAAAGTTATTTATTACTTTTGTCTGGCTTTTTTGTTTGTGGTTTTCATATAACATTAGTAGGAACACACGTTCCAAAATATGTAATTGATAGAGGTTTAGAGGATTGGACTGCTGCAATGATATTGTCTTTAATAGGGTTATTTAATATCTTTGGATCACTTATAAGTGGCTATCTTTGCACAAAAAGAAAAAAGAAAACAATTTTAAGTATAATTTATTTCTTAAGAGGTGTTTCAATATGTTTGTTTATTTTCTTACCTCCTAGCACATTAGGCTCTATTTTTTTTGGAGCAAGCTTTGGTATTTTGTGGCTTTCAACTGTTCCAGCAACCAGTGGGATAGTTGCACATATTTTTGGAACAAAGTATTTGGGATTATTGTATGGGCTAGTTTTTTTAAGTCATCAAATTGGCTCATTCTTTGGAGCTTATCTAGGCGGATTGTTTTATGATTTATATGGCTCTTACGACTATGCGTGGTATTTGGCAATTGCATTATCAATTTTTGCAGGTTTAATACACTTACCAATTAAAGAGCAAGCTATTGAGAGATTACAAAAAGCATAAACTAAGATTTAGTCCTTATCTGGAAAAGCTATATCAATCTGATAAGCCAATGATTATCTATAAATTTGGAAACAAGTATAAAATTTTTACAGATTTCTCAAAAAAAATAATACTTAATAATTCAAATATAAAAAGCTTTTTAAGAAGTTTTTCAAATAAAAAATATAAAAAAGAGCAGGATTTATTTATAGGTTTTTTTGGATATGAAATATTGTGCAATCTATTAAATATAAGATTAAAAAATCAGAAAAAAACTAATTTTTATAAAGGAGTTTTTTATAAACCAGAGACTGTAATTACAATATCTGATAAAATAAAAATCTTATCAAATATTAAACAAAATAAATTTAATAATAAATTCAATCCAACTAAAATTTTAAGTCCTTTTAAAATAAATACTGATTTCAATAAATATAAAAAAATTTTTAATTTATTCTCAAAAAAAATTAAACAAGGTGAAACTTATCAAATTAAAATTTGTACAAAATATAAAAATAATTCAGTAATCAACCCAGTTAATTTTTTCTGGAAGTTAATGAAAGTAAATTCATCGCCAGAGTCTTTTATGATAAGAGATAAAAATTATTCAATTGTCAGCTGTTCCCCCGAAACATTGATTGAAAAAAAAGGTTTAAAATTAAAAACAAAACCAATAGCTGGAACTTTAAAAAAAAACTCAAAGCTCAATAAATCAAAAGCACTTAGTTTTTTTAAGAATAATAATAAAGAAACAAAAGAACATAATATGATAGTTGATATGGAAAGAAATGATTTATCAAGAATTTGCAAACCAGGAACTGTAAGGATAACAAGAAAAAAATATGTTGAGGAATATAAACATCTTTTTCACTATGTAACCACGATAGAAGGTAATTTAAGAAAAAAAATTAAATTAATAAATATTATTAAGTCAATGATGCCAGGTGGATCTGTAATAGGTTGCCCTAAAATTAGAACATTAGAATTACTTAATAGCCAAGAAAAAGAAGATAGAAATATATTTACTGGAAGTTTTGGATTTATTAAGTTTAACGAAGATTTGCGTTTTAATATAATAATTAGATCAATTTTAAATTTTCAAAACAAATCTGAAATATCAGCGGCATCTGGAGTTGTGTTAGAAAGTTCTCCTAGAAAAGAATTTAATGAAAATTTTATAAAAGCAAAATCTTTGTTGGAACTATTTAAATGATTTATATTATTGATCACCAGGACTCATTTACGTGGAACGTTGTTCATCAATTTGCAGAATTTGAAAAAGTATACTGCTCAGATTATTTCAATTTGAATTTAAAATTACTAAAAAAATCAGATGTAATAGTTTTCTCTCCTGGTCCTGGCTCTCCAAAAGACTATCCAGAGACTTCGAAAATATATAAATTATTTAAAGGTAAAAAAAAAATAATAGGTATATGTTTAGGATTTCAATTAATTTTGTTTAATGAAGGAGGAATAATCAAACAGCAGAACAACATTTATCATGGCTATCAATCAAAAGTAAAAGTAAATAATAAAAGTAAAATATTTAAAAAAAATAAAATATTTAAGATTGGAAGATATCATTCATTAAAATTACATGAGCCCTTTAAATCTAATAATATTGATATAACTATGCGTTGCACAAAATCAAATACTCCAATGGCTTTTGAAGATAACTTAAATAAAGTTTATGGATTTCAATTTCATCCAGACTCATTCTTGACTGAAAATGGCAAATTTTTTATTAAAAGAATCTTATCATATAAATAATCTTAAAATTTCAAAATTTAAGGATTTATGGGGATCACATGGTGTGTTCACGACAATAAGACTTGTTGGCAAACCAGGTAAATTAGTTTTATTTAATAATCATTTTATAAACTTAATTAAGTCTTTAAAAAAATATAAGATTTATTCCAAAAATATTGAAGAGAAAATTAAATCTCTAATAAGAGCAAATATAAAAAATAATTTTAAATATAATCATTTGTTTAGAATTGCTCTGTCAAAAAAATTAATATCTATTTCTATTCGTAAAAGACTAAAACCTTCAAATAATTTTGAATTAAAGGTTTTAAATTATAAAAGAATTGATCCTAAATATAAAAATCTGCAATACAAATACATTCTTAAAAAATTAAATTCCTATGATGCTACAAAGGTGGATGTATTATTAGTTTACAAAAAGAAAATTCTTGAGACTTGTACCTCTAATTTATTACTTGTTAGAAATAACAAATATTATTCACCAAAGAATAACTGCTATATCGGAAACACAATCAATTATTTAAGTAAAAAAGTAAAAATAAATTTTGAAGATATAAATTTGAAAGATATACATAAATTTGATGAAATCTTGCTGATTGGATCAGGCAAAGGTGTTACCCCTGTTAAATTTATTAAACAGTATAAATGGAAAAATAAGAGTATGACTGGTTTTAAAAGAATAAAAAAAAACTTTGAATTATTAATTTAATAAAATGAAAGATCCAAATAATCCTTGTATATTTTGTTCAATACAAAAAAATGAATTGATATTTGAAAATAGTCTTGCTTATGCATCAAAAGATAGTTACCCAGTAACTAAATTTCATTCATTAGTAGTACCTAAAAGGTGTATTAAAAATTATTTTGAATTAAATGATAAAGAAATTTTAGCTTGTGATGATTTAATTAAAAAATTACAACAAAAAATCAGCTTAGAAGATAGCACTGTAAAAGGTTTTAATGTTGGTACAAACTCAGGAAAAGTTGCGGGTCAATCTATATTTCACTGTCATATACATGTGATTCCAAGAAGAGAAGGCGATGTAGAAAATCCCCAAGGCGGTGTTCGAAGCGTTATTCCTTCTAAACAGCATTATATAAGAAAAAAATAACATTTTGATTATTTAAAATCCTCATAATGGCTCTATATCGCAGTTGAACTATTTTTTTAAGTGTACTACTAATATAACGATTTTATAAATTTTATGTTTTCAACTAATCCATTTTCAATTTTATCTGAAACTGTTCCATTAATAGGAATACAATCTTTTGTAGTTATCATGGTTGCACTTGTGATTTTAGGAACTGTATTAGATATGATACACAAAAAAAATGTAAAATATTTTTTTAATAACGCCAAGAAAGCAAAGAAAAATGCTAAAAGAGAATTAGGCAGCGGTGAAAGGATTGCAGTAATAGCAAAAACAATTGTCCATGACATTGGTACTACTTCAGAATTAGGCTTAGGTAAAAGAAGAATAGCTCACGTTCTTGGAATGTATGGTACAATTTTATTCTGGGTTGGTTCAGGTGCAATGATTTTCTTTTATACAACACCCGATACACCTGCAATCTGGCCAATTCTTTGGCATGTAGGAGCAATAATGACTTGCTTGGGTGGATATTGGTTCTGGTTATTTTTAAGAGTAGATGTTGCTGCAGAAGCTAACTCAGTATTTAGAATCATTACTGCAGATCTTTTTGTGCTAGCTTTATTAGCATCTTCCACATTCGGATTAATATGGTCCTTCTTGCAATTTAATAATATTTCTGGATGGGACAATTTATTTCTAGTTCTCTTTGCAGTATCAAATATAGTTTTATTTGGTGGAGTATATTGGTCTAAATTTGCACATATGTTTTACAAACCTGGTGCTGCGATACAGAAAAATTTAGCTGAAGCCGATGGTTCTAGAGATAATTTACCACCTCCAGCAGATGCTCCAGAACAATTTGGTCTTGGTATAAAAAGAGAAGAGCCAAAACACTATTAATATGGTAAGATTTAAAAAGGAGATAAAATAAATGTCGACATTTGTATATATGACTAGGTGCGATGGATGCGGACACTGCGTAGATATATGTCCTTCAGACATAATGCATATTGATAAAAATATTAGAAGAGCAAAAAATATAGAACCGAATTTTTGTTGGGAATGTTATTCTTGTGTGAAAGCATGCCCTAATCACGCAATAGATGTCAGAGGTTATGCCGACTTTGCTCCCATGGGGCACAGCGTTAGAGTAAGAAGAGAGGAAGAAAAAGGAACGATATCTTGGAAAATAAAATTTAGAAATGGAACAGAAAAAGATTTTGTTTCCCCAATAACTACTAAACCTTGGGGAAAATATATCCCTAAACTTGCAGAAGGTGACAAACCTAATCAAGGAGAAATAAACTCTCAAATTTTATACAATGAACCTCACGGTTTAAATACGGATAAAGATTTACCAACACTTGATAAAAGCTCTTTTAAAAAAGGAGTTTATTATTAATGCCAAAACACAAAACTGTATTTGAAGATTGCGATGTTTTAGTTGTTGGTGGTGGAATGGCTGGCACCGGAGCCACTTTTGAAGCTAGACATTGGGGAAGAGATCTAAAAATAATCTGTGTAGAAAAAGCAAACATTGATAGAAGTGGTGCTGTAGCGCAAGGTCTTTACGCTATTAATTGTTACATGGGAATGCAGTGGGGAGAAAATCAACCAGAAGATCATGTGAGATATGCAAGAAATGATTTGATGGGATTAGTAAGAGAAGACCTTGGGTACGATATGGCAAGACACGTTGACTCAACTGTTCACATGTTTGATGAATGGGGTTTACCAATGATGAAAAATAAAGAAACTGGCAGATATCAAAGAGAAGGTAAATGGCAAATTATGATTCATGGCGAAAGTTACAAACCAATTGTTGCTGAGGCAGCAAAGAAATCAGCTGATAAAATTTATAACAGAATAATGATTACTCATCTTTTAAAAGATGAAGAAAATGAAAATAGAATTGCAGGTGCAGTAGGTTTTAATATGAGAACAGGTGATTACCACGTATTTAAAGCTAAAGCAGTTATTATTGCAGCTGGTGGAGCTTCTCATATTTTTAAACCAAGAGCAGTTGGTGAGGGAATGGGAAGAACATGGTACGCACCTTGGAGTAATGGCTCTGCATACGCATTACCAATTGCTGCAGGCGCGAAAATGACACAAATGGAAAATAGAATTGTGTTATGTAGATTTAAAGACGGTTATGGTCCAGTTGGCGCATATTTTTTACATTTAAAAACTTATACTCAAAATGCAAATGGTGAGAACTATGAAAAGAAATGGTATGATGCTACAAAAAAACTTGTTGGCGAGTACATTGATCATCATCCAACTCCAACATGTCTAAGAAACCATGCTTTTATTCAAGAAGTAGCAGCAGGTGGTGGACCAATTCACATGGTTACAAAAGAAGCTTTTCAGGATCCACACCTTGAAACAGTGGGTTGGGAAAATTTTTTAGGTATGACAGTAGGACAAGCTGTAGTTTGGGCATCTCAAAATATTGATCCAAAATATACTAATCCAGAATTAACAACTTCAGAGCCATATGTTATGGGCTCACATGCAACATGCTCAGGAGCATGGGTAAGCGGTCCAGAAGACATTGCACCAGGAGATTATTTTTGGGGATATAACAGAATGATGTCTGTTGAGGGTTTATTTGGTGCAGGCGACACTGTAGGCGGCAGTGCACATAAATTTTCATCGGGTTCTTTCACTGAGGGAAGACTAGCTGCAAAAGCTGCGGTTAAATACATTGAAGATAAAAAAGCAAACAATATTAAAGTAAGTGAAAAACAATATAATGATCTAAAAGAAGTAATTTATAAACCACTAGAGAATTATACGGTTGGTAGAAATGAAATAACTGGAGGCACAGTTTCACCAAGTTATATCTCACCGATACAAGGTTTACAAAGACTTCAAAAAATCATGGATGAATATTGCGGTGGTATCACCAATAACTACATGACAAATGACAATCTCCTTAAAAAAGCTTTAGAATTACTAGATTGGCTTCAGGAAGACTTGGAAAACGTAGGAGCTGAGGATTACCATCAGTTAATGAGAGCATGGGAGTTAAAACACAGAACTTTGACATCTCAGTGTGTTACAGAACATACTTTATATAGAGAGGAAACTCGTTGGCCAGGGTACTATTATAGAGGCGATCATATGAAACTTGATGATGAAAATTGGCATTGTTTAACTGTTTCAAGACGTGATCCAGAAACTGGCAAGTTCACTATGGAAAAAAAACCTGTCTATCACATAGTCGACGATAAAGAGAAGAAAAAAGCATCTTAAGTCCTAACAATTATAAATATGAGTTTCACATCAAAATCAGATGAACAAATAATAGAAATTGCTAATCCAATTTGGCAAAATTTGATTAAATCATCAAATATGAAGGATTATGGCGGTTTTACCAAAGATTTTTCATCTCAAATGCTTTATGGAGCAAATGAAGTGGAGCTCGGGAAGCAATGGGCCAGCAACAAATTAATATGTAGTTTGTCTGATGATTATAAGGCTTTTGGCTGCCTTAGAAGAGGATTACACGTGACAGTTCTTTTTAAACAGAGGAGTACCACTGAAGAGGGGGAGTTTCTTGGAAGACTTGTTCTTGGAGAAGAAGGCGACTCAGTCAAAGTTTTTGGTGCAACGATTTTTTAAATAAGACTTGATAAATATTCTTTCTGGGTGTACTTGATAAGTATGCTTGAAAATTTAAATAAAAACCTAAACATCTTCAAGCTTATAAAAAACTCTAAAATATTTTCATATATAAATGCTAAGTTTGTACTATACATGGGTTTAGCAGCATATTGGGTAGTAATTCTTTCGAGTACATTTTTTGGAATTTAATAATCAAATAGTTGACTTCAAATATTTTCGGGATAATTAACAGTCATGGAATTCTTTCTTCCAATAGCAGAAGTTTACGTAAGCCTGCCATTCATATTTATATTAAGTTTAGCAGTGGGTGTCTTATCTGGTCTTTTTGGTGTTGGTGGTGGATTTTTGATGACGCCTTTTTTAATTTTTTTGGGAATTCCACCAGCTTATGCGGTACCAAATGAGGCTAATAATATTTTAGGAACTTCTATATCAGGATCAACCACACATTATCTTAAAGGAACATTAGACTATAAAATGGGTTTGATGATAGTAGTTGGAGGAATAGTTGGTACTGCTTTAGGAATTTATACTTTTAGTTATTTTCAAGATATCGGCAAAATTAATATCGTAATATCTCTTGCGTATATGTATATACTTGCAATCATTGGTACAATGATGCTTGTCCAGGGTGTCACTGAGATAGATAGAGCACGAAAAAAAATTGTAGTTAAGAAAAAATTACATGATCATTATTGGTTTCACGGCTTACCATTTAGAATGAGATTTAAGAAATCAAAACTTTATGAAAGTGCATTTACTCCAATAGTAATTGGTTTTTTGGTAGGTTTTATCGCAGCAATATTAGGTGTTGGTGGAGCTTTTATTTTAGTTCCTGCAATGATTTATATAATTGGAATGCCTACAAAATTAATTCCAGGAACATCTTTATTTGTAACAATTTTTGTGAGCGCAATAGTTACTGTATTGCATGCATTTAACTATGGAACTATTGATCTTATATTAGTTACAGTTTTAATTTTAGGTTCGATATTAGGTGTACAAATTGGACAAAAACTTGGGGAAAGAGTTGATAGCTCACAATTTAAAACTATTTTAGCAGTTTTATTACTGTTGGTTGGGGTTGCGATTGCCTACGATACTTTTTTTGCAGCAGAAAATGCATCAGAAATATATAAATTTTCTAAACCTTCACTAGGACCTGTCTCAGAATTTGTAAGGGATCTATCTAAAAATGTTCCTTTTCTTTATGGTATGGCATCTTTAGTTTTAGCTTTAGGATTAGGAGTTGGAGCTGCAGTTTTACGAAAAGTTTTGTCTAAATTAAAAGATAAGTATATTCCAAAACCAACGATATCAACTAAGTAATTTTAAGCGCTTCTATAAAGTTTGGTCATTACGAACTCTTTGTGACCTAGTGCCTCTGCACAAGTTAACCTACCATTAGCAACTTTAAGAGTTGCTTTTATTAATTCATCACCTGCTTGATCTAGATTCATTTCTCTAGAAAGTATTTTAGATACATCAAGATCAATGTGTTCACTCATAGTTTTAGCAGTTAATGGATTCGCAGTTAATTTAATAACCGGTTCTATTGGGTTTCCAATTATATTTCCTTGTCCAGTTGGAAATAAATGAATATTGAATCCACCTGCTGCTTGAAGAGTGACACACTCAGCAGCTGCTGATGAAGTATCCATAAAATACAATCCTTTTCCCTTACTCGGTTCTTCGGCAGGCTCGAGAACATCAATAAATTTCCTTGATCCAATTTTTTGAAAATTTCCAAAAGCTTTTTCTTCAATTGTAGTCAATCCTCCTGCAATATTTCCTGCAGTTGGTTGGCTTTCAGATAGGTCGTCAGTTGCTTCTTTTAAAATGAAATCGTTATATGAACTCCAAGTTTTCATAAATTTGTCTTGAGCTTCTTTAGTTTTACCTCTTTTAGCACAAACGTTTTCAGCACCTGTTAACTCAGATGTTTCTCCAAAACAAAGATGAACACCTAAAGGCTCAAGTTTATCCATCAAATTTCCTACTGTAGGATTTGATGCTAACCCTGATGTTGTGTCAGACTCTCCACATTTTACAGAAATCCACAAATCGCTTATTGGGCATTCCTCTCTTTGTTTTTCAGAGGCCCACATTGAGAATTCTTGAGCTTTTTTAGAAACTTTTGCGATTGTATCAATATCTCCAACACCCTCGATACTAAATCCTTCCACAGGTTTTCCAGTTTTTGCAATGGCATCTACAATTCTTTTAGTCCATTTAGGCTCTATACCTATAACTATGACAGCTGCAACGTTAGGATTTTTACCTGTTCCTATCATTGTTCTAAAATGTAATTCAAGATCAGCACCAAATTGCAACCTTCCGTAAGAATGAGGCAAAGCAATAGTCCCTTTAATATTGTTAGATACAGCTTCCGCACATGCATTTGAAATATCATCAACCGGAAGAATAATTACATGATTTCTTGTACCCGCTCTTCCATTTTCTCTTTTGTAACCTAAAAAACTTTTTGGAATATCCATTTTTACCACTTTTTTGTTTTTACATTATGTACATGAACATGGTCACCTTTTTTTATTGACTTAACTACTTTACCAATATCATGTCCATATTTTATAATTGTGTCACCTTCTTTAAAATCTTGTAAAGCAATTTTATGTCCAAGGGGAATTTCTGCTTCGGATTTAATGTTATTTGAGGCGTCATTTTCCATGATCCAACAACCACAATCTTGGCCTTTATTTACTTTTTCAACTACTATTACCCCAACATTGTCTTTTTTATCGTGAATTATTATGTCTGTTTTAGCCATTGTGACGATTTCTTAGTAGAAACTTCGAAAGAATTTATATATTAATCGTTCGATTGCAAACAAAATTTATTAAGTTTTTTTATGACTAAAATGACAACAGAAGAAGCTTTTATTAAAGTTCTTCAAATGCATGGAATTGAACACGCTTTCGGAATTATAGGTTCTGCTTTTATGCCTATTTCAGATTTATTTCCAAAAGCTGGTATAACCTTTTGGGATGTAGCTCATGAGACAAACGGCGGATTAATTGCCGATGGTTACACAAGAGCTACTGGAAAAATGTCGATGGTGATAGCCCAAAATGGTCCGGGTATAACTGGATTAGTAACTCCGATTAAAACTGCTTACTGGAATCACACACCCTTATTAGTGGTTACACCACAAGCTGCAAACAAGACTATGGGACAAGGAGGTTTTCAAGAAGTTGAACAAATGAATTTATTTAAAGATATGGTTTGCTATCAAGAAGAAGTAAGAGATCCATCTAGAATGGCAGAAGTTCTTAATAGAGTTATTGAAAAAGCATTTAGAGGCTCTGCACCTGCGCAAATAAATGTTCCAAGAGATTATTGGACGCAAGTTATAGATATTGAATTGCCACCTATTGTTAGATTTGAAAGACAGGGTGGGGGCAAAGAAGCAATCGAGAACGCGGCAAAACTTTTATCAAAAGCTAAATTTCCAGTAATTTTATCTGGAGCTGGAGTTGTTTTAGGTGGAGCAATTGATGAATGTAAAAAATTAGCTGAAAAATTGGACGCACCGGTTTGTAATGGTTATCAACATAATGATAGTTTTCCTGGAAGCCACCCTTTAGCTGTAGGACCCTTAGGATACAATGGATCTAAAGCTGCTATGGAATTAATATCTAAAGCAGATGTAGTACTAGCACTTGGTACCAGACTTAATCCTTTTTCAACATTACCCGGATATGGAATTGATTATTGGCCAAAGAAGGCAACAATAATTCAAGTGGATATGAATCCTGACAGAATTGGTCTTACTAAAAAGGTTTCAGTTGGAATTTGTGGAGATGCCAAACAAGTAGCTCAACAGATTTTAGATAAACTTTCTTCAGACGCAGGAAATACTGGCAGAGAAGAGAGGAAAAATTTAATACATAAAACTAAATCTGCGTGGTTACAAACTTTATCTGGTTTAGATCATGAGGAGGACGATCCTGGTACAGTTTGGAACAAAGAAGCAAGAGAAAGAGATAAAGATAGAATGTCTCCAAGACAAGCATGGAGAGCAATACAAGACGCTTTACCTCAAGATGCAATTATCTCTAGCGATATAGGTAACAATTGCGCAATAGGAAATGCTTACCCAACTTTCGAAAAACCAAGAAAATATTTGGCACCTGGTTTATTCGGTCCTTGTGGATATGGTTTTCCAGCAATTCTAGGCGCAAAAATTGGCTGTCCTGATACTCCGGTAGTAGGATTTGCAGGTGATGGAGCTTTTGGAATTAGTATGAACGAAATGAGCTCATGTGCAAGAGAAGAATGGCCAGCTATCACAATGGTAATTTTTAGAAATTATCAATGGGGTGCTGAAAAAAGAAATTCAATACTTTGGTTTGACGATAATTTTGTTGGAACAGAACTTGATCCTGAATTAAGTTATGCAAAAGTTGCTAATGCTTGTGGATTAAAAGGAGTAACTTGTAAAACAATGGAAGAGACAACCAAAGCAATTAAACAATCTTGCGAAGATCAAAAAAAAGGCATTACAACTTTTATTGAAATAATTTTAAATCAAGAGCTTGGCGAACCTTTTAGAAGAGATGCTATGAAAAAACCTGTTAAAGTTGCAGGTATTAAAAAAGAGGACATGAAGAAACAACCCTCTTTAATTTCTTAATTAAAATAAGTTTTTATCTTATAACTGCTTTAACAGAACCTAGTTTATCAACTTTACCAGTATAAAGACCCTTACCTTTAATTGGAACTACACCAACCGAAGAACCAGTAAAAACCCAAAAATCTTTATTTAAATTTATTTTATCTTTTTTAACTTTATTCAAAACAAATCTCAAAGAGTTCAATGGGTTTATATAAACTGTATTAGTATTACCACTTACGCTTTGATTAATTTTTTTATTTGAAATATTAGTTTTCAAATTCGCAATATTTATTCTTTTATATTTCTTTTTGGCACCTATTAAAAATTTTACATTTGCACCAAAGTCACTGCATAAGTCACCAAAAGAAGTAATTCCTTTTTTTCTTTGTCTGTAACCAACCACCTCAATACATGGCGCCATGTGAGAAATATATTTCGATATATTTTTCATGGTAATTACACCTTTAGATGAAAAAAAGGATTTTTTAACTTTATAACAAACTTCAAGCTCTATACCTAAAGTTGCTTTATTTATTTTAACACTTTTACCACTACTTAAACAATTTCTTTTATAAACTGTTGCGTAAAAAGGCTCCTTTTCTTTTAACTTTTTGATTAAAGGAATACCTGTGCCAGCTGCTTTAAAACCAATTGCGGGCAATTTAATTTTGCTTTCACAAAGTTTTCTCAATTTTTGTGCTTCTTTTATTTTTTTTGTATATTTATTAGGGATTGCTTTTATTAGTTTATTTTTCAAAAACGCAGTTACAAGTTTATTTGAGATTTTTTCTAAATTATTTTGTTTCATAATTTTATATCTATAACTGTTGAGGGATCTAACTTAATCCCAAACCAATTTAACCTAATGTCTAAATGAGGTCCAGTTGATCTTCCGCTAGAACCTACAGTACCGATTATATCACCTTGTTTTACAATATCACCTTCTTCTACAAATATTTTATCCATGTGCATATATAATGTAGAAATTCCATGTCCGTGATCAAAAATAAGCGTTGCTCCAGTGTAATATAAATCATTCTCAGCAAGTGTGACTACTCCATTAGCCATTGCTTTTATTGGAGTTCCAAGCTTACCTGCAAAATCTATTCCATAGTGGGGAGACCTGGGTTTACCATTAA
This sequence comes from uncultured Pelagibacteraceae bacterium, assembly GCA_902587095.1. Taxonomy (GTDB): domain Bacteria; phylum Pseudomonadota; class Alphaproteobacteria; order Pelagibacterales; family Pelagibacteraceae; genus Pelagibacter. Next base: position 16,635 of record CACIJY010000006.1, on the reverse strand, counting down.
GAATCCTTTGACTACCATAAATTCCTGTTATTATTGCATCATCTAAAGGAGCAATAAATTTATTTTTAAAAAATTTTAAATTTGAATTTATTTCTCTAGCTCTAACAATTAATTTATTTTCTTTTTTAATCCTTGCATAAACTTCTTTAGGAGGCGTGACTTTCTTAGGCTCAAGACCATCAATTCTTTGAATTTTATATTCTCTTTTAATTACCTTTTTAACTATTTTAGTCTTATTACCATTCAATGTTTTGACTATCACTACGTCATTTTTTCTATCTCTATCAAGTCCAAAAACAAAATCACCATCTTCAGTAACTTTTATTTCTTTATCGTCAATTTTAATTTTGGCTCCAGAATCTGTTTTTCCTAAAATAAAATGACCTTGAATAAATTTACCATTGAATTCAATTGATTTTGCTTCAAATGAAAAAATGAAAACAAATAATAAAATATATTTTATTATTTTGCTGTCCATCCACCATCTACCAATAAAGATGTGCCAGTAATCATCGATGCTTGATCTGAAGCTAAAAAAACAACAGCACTTGCAATATCTGACAGTTCTGCAAATTTTCCTAGTGGAATATTACCAAGAACTTCTTTCATAAATTTTTTGTCTTTTAAAAATTTTTTAGTCATTGGAGTTACAACAAAAGTTGGGCATATAGTATTTACTCTTATATTATATTTAGCTAAATCTATTGACATCCCTTTAGTTAATCCTTCTAAACCAAATTTATTCATATTATAAACACTTCTAATTGGTCCACCCACATGCCCCATTTGTGAAGACATATTAATTATAACTCCCCCAGTTTTTTTTCTTGTTTTTAATTCAATCATCTTCAATGCGCTTAGCTGAGCTATATTAAATGAAGCTATAGTGTTAACTTTTACCAAATACTCCATGTTACTTTTTTTAACTTTAGTAAAATGTTCTGGAATATTTGTTCCCGCATTATTGACAACAACATCTATTCTTTTTTGAGAATTAATAACCTTTTTAATTTGTTCATATTTTGTAACATCACAAACAAAATATTTACATTTTACTCTAAATTTTTTAATAATTTTTGAGACTTCTTTTAAATCTTTTTCAGTCCTGCTAATTATTATTAGATTTGTTCCAGCTTCAGCTAAAGCAATTGCGCAGGCTCTTCCCAAACCTTTACCAGCGCCTGTCACAAGAGCCGTTTTATTTTTTAAGTTATATTTTTTTAAGTACATCAAATAATTAAAATTTTCAGGTCAGTATAAATCAAATCTATTGCAACTACCAGTATTGCTAATAAACCAACCCAACCAATCCATTTATACTTTTTTATCCATCCAGATATTAAAGTAGCAGCAGTTGCCATTAAAACTATTGATAAGACTAAACCAAAAACCAAAAGTCCGTAGTGATCTTTTGCTGCTCCAGCTACACCAAGCACGTTATCTAAACTCATTGTAAAATCTGCAATTAATACAGTTGATATAGCTTTTATAAAACTAGATTTATCTATTTTTATGTTACTATTTGGTTCACTATTAGAATTTTTTAGAATATCTTTATAAAGTTTATAGCAAATATATAATAACGCTAAACCACCTATCAATCTTAGACCAGTTATTTGTAACAAGTATGCAGTTAAAAGAGTTAGTATTATTCTTAATACGACAGCTCCACCAATTCCCCAAAAAATAATTTTTTTTCTCTGCGCGGCTGGAAATTGAGAAGCAACCATGCCAATTATTATTGCATTATCACCCGCTAAAACTAAATCGATAAAAACTATTTGTGTAAAAATTATTATTTCTTCATTCATTGCAGATTGTCTTCTAATATCATGTCAGATGCTTTCTCTGCAATCATTATAGTTGGTGCGTTTGTATTTCCTGATGTAATATTAGGCATAATTGATGCATCAACTACTCTTAGATTTTCAACTCCATAAACTTTAAGTCTATCGTTTACAACTGAATTCTCATCTTGACCCATTTTGCAAGTGCCAACAGGATGAAAAATTGTTTGTGCATAGTCACTACCAGCTTTAACTAGCTCCTCATCATCTTTAATGTGAGCACCAGGACGGTATTCCTCTGGTTCATATTTTTTAAATGTTTTAGTATCTAGCATTATTTTTCTTACAAGCTTTAATCCTTGTGCAGCAACATACCTATCATCATCAGTTGATAAATAATTCATCTTAATCTTTGGATTATCTTTAATATTTTTACTTACAATATTAATTTCTCCTCTACTTGTTGGTCTAATATTAGCAACGGTTGGAGTAATTCCATCAAAATCATGAAGTTTAGTTGCTCCTAAAATATCTGTACTAATGGGCTGTACATGGAATTGTAGATTTGGAGTTTCTCTAGAACTATCACTTTTAGCAAAACCACACACCTGACTTGCCCCCATAGTCATTGGTCCACTTTGATTAAAGATATATTCTAATCCAATTAAAAATTTTCCAAAAAGACTGTTAATTTTCTTATTCAACGATTTTAAATTTTTAACTTTATATACTGGTCTAAACATTAAATGGTCTTGTAAATTTTTACCAACTCCTTTAAGATTTTTTATTAAATCTATCCCAATTTTACTTAATTTATCACCATCGCCAATTCCTGAGACTTGTAAGATATGAGGCGATCCAATTGAGCCCGCGCATAATATAATCTCTTTATTGGCAGAAATTTTACTCAATTTTTCTCCAAGAAAGTATTCAATACCTGAAGCTCTTTTACCTTCAAAATTAATTTTTTGAACATGAGCATTAGTTATTATATTTAAATTCGATCTTTTTTTTGCAGGATTTAAGTAACCTTTTGCTGCACTATATCTTAATTTCAAACCTAATTTATTAAAAGTTGTAGTAAATTGAAAAAAACCAACACCAAAATTATCACCTGTATTAAAATCATTTACCTTAGGAATACCTTTCTCTTCTGCTGCATTTATAAATTCATCAAGCATTTTTAATTTAATTTTTTTATTTGCAACCATGATTGGACCTTCATCACTATGAAATTTGCCTTTGCCTAGCTCATTGTTTTCTGATTTTATAAAGTACGGTAATACATCATCCCATCCCCAACCTTTGTTACCTTGCTGACGCCAATTATCGTAATCATTACTTTGACCCCTTATCCACAACAAACCATTTATTGATGAACTGCCTCCTAATGTTTTACCTCTAGGATATCTTATTGACCTGTTATTCATCGTCTCATCTTTTTCTGTACGAAAACACCAATCTACTTTTGGATTATGCATAGTCTTATAATAACCAACGGGTATATGTATCCATGGATAATTATCTTTTCCACCAGCCTCCAACAGCAAAACTTTATTTTTAGGATTTTCTGATAATCGATTAGCTAAAACACAACCAGCCGAGCCTGCTCCAATAATAATATAATCAAAATTTTCCATAATCACTTTGGGTTTATTTTTATACTGAATCTCTCATTTTTACTAGGTTTATTGAGATATTTGGTTCTTGTATCGTTATAAGATTTTTGTCAGAATTAGTTTTTTAAAAATAACTTAAGAGAGGGAAATTATGAAAAAAATTATTTCAATCTTGTTTACCGCTTTTTTAGTTTTTGGTTTTGTATCAAACGCTAGCGCTAAAACATTGAAATGTCAGACCGTTCTTAATACTAAAGCAGATGAAGTAAAAATGCTTAAAGACTTCACTGATACTGTAACAGCTTTAACTGATGGATCTTTAAAATTTGAAATTTTACCAGCAGGAGCAGTTGTTGGAGTTAAAGAAACTTTAGATGCGGTTGACAAAGGTTTAATTGACTGTGGATTTGCTTGGACACACTATTGGTCAGGTGATCACCCAGCAGCTATGTTATTTGGTTCACCTGTAGCAGGAGGTGGAGTAGGTATAGATAACTTAGCATTTCTATCATGGTTCCAATATGGTGGTGGAAAAGAACTTTACGACCAATTATGGAAAGAAATGGGAAGAGACATAAAAGGATTTATGCTTCAACCAGTTGGACCAGAGGCTTTAGGTTGGTTTCCAAAACCAATTAAAGATATGGCTGACTTTAGAAAATATAAATTCAGAACTCCTCCAGGAATCCCAGGACAAACTTACAAAGACATTGGTATAGCATCTGTTGCTATGGGTGGTGGTGATATTTTACCAGCACTTGAAGCAGGTACTATTGATGCAGCTGAGTGGTGTTGTCCAAAACCAGATTTAACGTTTGGTTTTCAAAAAGTCTTAAAACATTACTACTTACAAGGATTACACCAAGTTGTAGTTAATGCTGACTTTTACATAACTGGAAAAACTTATAATGCAATGACAGCTCATGAGAAAAAATCTCTTGAAGTTGCTGCTAATGCATCACTAGCAAAATCTTTAAGCTACAGAATTTACGAAAACGGTAAAGCTTTACAAGAGCTTACTACTAAGCATGGAGTTAAATTAGAAGACACTCCATCTGATTATTTCGTAGAATATATGGCTGCAGCAAAAGCTACTTTAAATAAAAATGCTGAGAAAAACGCATTTTTCAAAAAAGTATATGACTCTATGAAAGAGTTTGCTGATGTTGCTGTTCCTTTCTGGAGCGGTGCTCAAATGTCTAATGCTAAGCTTGGAATGGCTCACGCAGCGACATTGAAGTAAAAAAGTAATAACTTTTAAATTTAATAAGAGCGGACTTTACAGTCCGCTCTTTTTGTTTAAAATTCCTTTATGTCAGACAAACAATCAAACTTTGATACATCAGATGAAATGATTGCTGAGAGGCGAGGGACCTCTAAAAAGATGCCTGAAGATATGCCATCATGGATGGCAAATACCATATTAAGAATAGATAAATTTAGTAAAATCGTTGGAAATATAGTTTGTTGGATCTTAATCCCATTAATTTTTGCAATGACTTATGAAGTCATTGCTCGAAAATTATTTTTAGCTCCTACAATTTGGGCTTACGATATAAGTAGATTTCTTTATGGTGCATTATTTATGTTGGGCGCAGCTTACGCTCTATCAAAAGGAGTTCATATTAGAGCAGATTTTTTATATAGAAATTTTAAAACTAAGACACAAGGTTTAATTGATTTTTGGTTATATATTTTATTTTATTTTCCGGGACTGCTTGTTTTTTTATATATGACAATCGGTTTTGTAGAAGAGTCTATTAGAAGAGGTGAAAGAGGGATGGATACTACTTGGATGCCTTTTATGTGGCCAATTAAAACATGCTTATTGGTTGGAATAATCTTTTTATTAATTCAAGGTGTATCAGAATTATTAAAAAGTTATTGGGCAAGTAAAAAAGGTGAATGGCCAGGAGAAAATAAATGATTGCAGAGCTAATTGATCCAGCAATATTAGGTTTTATTTTAGTTGGTGTAATGTTATTTGCAATATTTGTTGGTTTTCCTATTTCATTTACATTAATTTTTTTAGGATTTGTTTTCGGATATTTAGGATTTGGGAAATTAGTTTTTTATTTAATGACGCTACAATTTTCCATGGTAATGACCGAGCAAACCCTAGCAGCAGTTCCACTATTTGTATTTATGGGGATAATGATGGAACAAGCTGGTTTAATGGAAAGATTATTTTCTGCTTTTCAATTAATGCTAGCTAAAGTTAGAGGCTCATTATATTACGCTGTTTTATTTGTCTCAGTTATATTTGCAGCTGCAACAGGAATTGTTGGTGCTTCAGTTACAATTTTAGGAATTATGGCTGCAAAATCAATGAACCGTTCAAGTTACGATGTGAGACTTGCGGCTGGAACTATAACTGCTGGCGGAACATTAGGAATATTGATACCACCAAGTATAATGTTAGTTGTAATGGGTCCTATTATGGAAATTCCCGTTATTGACCTATTTGCGGCAGCAATTTTCCCAGGAATTTTATTAGCAACATTGTACGCGGCTTATACGACAATTAGATGTATGATGAACCCAAAGTTAGGGCCACCATTACCAGAAGATATGAGGGCTACAAGTATGAAAAAAGTTTGGATTGAGTTTTTTTTAGGTTTAGTACCACCAGCAGCTTTAGTATTTGCAGCACTTGGGAGTATTCTTTTAGGATTTGCCACTCCAACTGAAGCAGCAGGATGCGGAGCAATGGGTGCATTATTATTGTCTTTAGCTTATAAAAAATTAACATTACCAAAATTACAAGAAGCATTAGTAAAAACATTAGAAATTACTGCACTTATAATGGTTTTAGTTGCGGCATCAAACTTTTTTGGAGCAGTATTTGCAAGACTAGGTACACCAACTTTATTAACAGAATTTTTATTAGGATTAGAAATGAACAAATATCTAATCCTTGGAATGATAATGGTTATGATCTTTCTATTAGGTTGGCCTCTTGAATGGGTGCCAATAGTAATGATTATAATTCCGATAATTTTACCTTTAGTTGAAGCTTTAGGATTTAATTTAACCTGGTTTGCAATATTAGTTGCCGTAAATTTACAAACCGCCTGGCTATCACCTCCTGTAGCATTATCAGCTTATTTTTTAAAAGGAGTCGTTCCAGAATGGGATTTAAAGGATATTTATCTAGGAATGATGCAATTTATGGTGCTCCAAATAATTGGTCTTATTATTATTATTATATTTCCCAAAATAGTCCTTTGGTTGCCATCTGTCTTGTATGGACAGTAATTTATATATGATTATTATGGAATAGTGAGTCCTAATAAAGAAAATATTCATTTAACAAACTGGGAAATAGTTTCAGTAAATCCAACAAATAAAAATTGGAATTGGAAAGATATATTTTGTTTTTGGACTGTTGGAACACAAAGCATCATTTCTTTCGCTTTATTAGGCTCTTTATATTTGCTTTATAATTTAAACTTTTATGAAGTTTTATTTGGCTCAATATTAGCATCAATTTTAGTTTGTTTTTTTTCAAACATTGGTGGAGCACCTTCCCAAAGACATGGTATACCTTTTCCAGTTTTTTTAAGAATATCAACTGGTTATTTGGGGGCAAAATATATTAGTCTTTTAAGAGGATTAGTTGGCTTATTTTTTTTTGGAGTACAAACTTTTTTTATCTCTAAATCAATTGGATACTTAATAAGAATTACTTTATTTAATATTGATAGTAATTTTTTAGATAATGATATTTTTTTAATATATTTCATGTCAATGAACCTGATTGATTGGTTATCTTTTATATTAACATTATTGATACAATTTTTAATTTTTAGCAATGGACAAAAAATAATAAAGAATTTTGTAAATTTTTCAGCAATGTTTGTTTTTTTTGGACTGTTTTTATTCTTTTTGATTTTTATTTCTGAAAGTGACTTGTATGTTTTAGAAACATTGTCGGATAGGTTAAACTTATCTAGTGGATTTGAAAGATTTAAATTAGCGAATATGATTGGTATCACAGGAACATTATTTGCATATTATTCAATCTTAATTTTAAACTTTGGTGACTACTCACGATATGTAAAAGATACAAAAGAATTAACTAAAGGTAATATATCTTTAGCTTTTTCTTTAATTCTGTTTTCTTTTTTTGTGTTAGTTATTATTGTTGGTTCTGATACATATTTTAGAAGTAATAACATTAATATTTCAACAGTTCTTACAAACCCTACAGATATTATAGGAAAATTAAATAATACAATTTTAACAGTGGTTGTATTAATATTTATTTTATTTGCGTCTTCCTCAACAAATTTAATTGCAAACTATATCCCAACTCAAAATATCATTATTAATTTTATGCCAAAAAATATGACTTTAAAAAAATCAGGTTTGACTATATTGTTTTTTGGTTTTTTTGTTGGAGCACTTTGGACACCACTTTTGAGCCAAAACGGGTCCTTATCAATCTTAGATACTGTTGCGAGTTTTTTTGGACCTATATTTGGTATTATAATTGTTGATTATTATGTAATTAAAAAAAGAATTTTAATCAATAAAGACATATTTTTTGCAGATGAAAAAAGTGTCTACATGTATTCTAAAGGATGGAATTTAAAAGCATTATATTCAATTTTAATAGGAACCATCTTTGCATTTTCAACAATTTGGAATCCTAGTCTTAATATATTTCAATCTTTTTCTTGGATAATTGGTTTTGTTGTTTCAAGTATTGTCTATTACCTGCTAGCAAGTGAAAATGAATAAATTTGATTTAAAAAAAAAAGTTGCAATAGTTACAGGTGGAGCCCAAGGTTTTGGTTTGGATATATCAAAAAGATTTCTTAAATCTGGAGCAAAAGTAATTATTTGGGATAATGATGAAAATGAACTTAAAAAAATTGTTAAGAAAATTAAAAATAAAGATTTATATAATCAAATGGTCGATGTAACAGACCCTGAAAACGTTGAAAATGCTGTCAGAAAAATCACCAAAAATATGAAAATTGATATATTGGTTAATAGTGCTGGTATTACTGGGTCAACTACTGAACTGTGGAATTACGATTACGAAGAATGGAAAAAAATTGTTGATATAAATTTACATGGAACTTTTAATTGTTGTAAGGCTGTAGTTCCACACATGATAAAAAAAAATTATGGAAGAATAGTTAATATAGCTTCAGTTTCTGGAAAAGATGGTAATGCAAAAGCTAGCGCATATAGCTCTTCAAAAGCAGGCGTTATTGCACTTACAAAATCTCTAGGAAAGGAATTAGCAAATAAAAATATAGCAATTAATGCAGTGACACCAGCGGGCGCGAAAACAAGGATCTTAAATCAAATGACTAAAGAACATGTAAAAAGAATGCTTTCTAAAGTTCCAAGAGCAAGATTTCTGAAATTAAATGAGCTCTCATCAATGGTATGTTGGCTTTCATCTGAAGAAAATTCATTTTCTACCGCCGCAGTATTTGATATTAGCGGCGGTAGATCTACTTATTAATTTATTTGTTTAGGTTTTTCTAGAGGCAAAATTGTGTTTTCAAGTTTATATAAACTATCTTCGTTAGCGATAACAGGTGCTAAAATAATTACTGACCAATAAATTAAAAGTATGAAGATTGATACTAACTTCAAAGTTTCTCTCCATTAACTAAACAATTTTGTTTATTTATTTTTTGATCAAAGTTTTCTAAATTTTCGTTGTTGATAATCCATACAAAAGACTTTTCGTAAGTATTGTCCTCAGCCAATTTAGTACATTTTTTACCAAGTTTAACTGAATGTGTTGAGCATCCAGTCAGAACTAATAGTAATATAAGGGGTATTAAAAGTTTCATGATTAATAAATAGCCTCAAATAATGAATTTCGAATGTCTAAAAAATGTCAAAAGTAAGATTTTCAAATTATTTGAATTTTTTTTTTTTTAGTCTATAGCTTCCAAAAATGAAAAAAATTTTAATATTAATTATCTCAATTTTCTTTTTTAACAATGTATACGGGGATAATTTAGAAATATTTCAGTTTAATAATGAGGAGTTAGATACTTTAAAAGTAAGAAAAATTAGAGGCGCAAAAAATCTCACCAATTATAGCCTGGGTAATAATGAAAAAGGTAATTTTTTGAAAGCTGAAGTTGAAGATGGGGGGTCAGGTTTAGGAAAAGAAGTTTTAGTGGATCTTAATAAAACCCCTTTTTTAAATATTACCTGGAAAGTTGAAAAAGACTTAAGTGGGATTAATGAGAAAACAAAAAAAGGGCATGATTTTGCTGCGAGATTCTTCGTAGTTAAAAAAACTGGTCTAACACCACTTTCAAACAAAGCGATAAACTACGTTTTTTCAAGTAATGAAGAAATTGAAGACCATTGGACTAGCCCTTACACTAAAAGTTCGATTGACTATGTGTTATCATCTACGAAAAATAGCTTGAATGAGTGGGTTACAGTAAAAACTAATGTTAAAGAAGATTATAAAAAATTGCATAATTTAGATGTCGATATATTAGATGGGGTTGCGATAATGGCCGATACCGATCAGTCAAAAAAGCGATCAATTTCTTACTTCCAAAGTATATATTTTTCAGCCGATTAATAAATTTATAGATGAGTGAATTTAGTTATAAATTAAAAGTTTTTTATGAGGATACTGATTCAGGTGGTGTGGTTTATTATGCAAATTACTTAAAGTTTTTTGAGAGAGCAAGAACCGAAGCAATTGCAGAAATTGGTTTGAGCAACAAAAAATTATTAGAGGAAAATGGAATTTTGATAATAGTGAAATCTTGTAATATCGAATACAAAAGACCTGCTAAACTTGAAGACCAACTTGAAATAAAATCTAGCATAATTTCAATATCTAATACATCCTTTAAGATGAGACAAAAAGCTTTCAGAGATAATGAATTAATAACTGATTGTGAAATACACTTAGTTATAGTTGATAAAAAAGGAAAACCATCCAAAATACCAGAAATCCTAAAAAAAAAATTAGAGAATTAATATAATTCAAGCGCCTTTTTAAAAAGGTGTTTCATTTTTTTTTCATTAATCCTTCCAGTATTAACGTTTCTTGGACTTGGGTGATAACATGCAACTAAATTAATATTTTCTGGTAGAGTATAAATTTTGCCATGAGAAAAATGTACTTTGTCTTTAAAGTTATAATTTTCTTTAAAAAACAATACGCAACTATCGAAAGCAATTTTTCCTAATGCAACAATTGTTTTAAGATTTTTTAGATTTTTTATTTCATTATGAAAAAAACTAAAACAATTGTTCAACTCATCTCTATTGGGTTTATCTTTAGGAGGCACACACTTAAGGGCTGTAGTTATATAAGCATTTTTTAATTTTAAACCATCATTTATGTTATCTGAATATGAGTGATTTGAAATTTTAGCACCATACAAACATTTATATAAAAAGTCTGATGACCTATCTCCAGTAAAAACTCTACCAGTTCTTGTTCCACCATGTGCAGCTGGCGCTAATCCCACAAAAAGTAATTTTCCATCAACATCACCAAATCCTGTTATAGGTTTGCCCCAATAGGTTTCATTTTGATACTGTTTCCTTTTTTCATTTGATATCTTGTTTCTAAATTTTACCAATCTTGGACATTTGTTACATTTAATTATAGATTTATTTAGTTTTACAAAACCTAAATTCATAATGAAGCATTTTAAAATAATAATTCTAATTATTCTATTTTTTTTTAATCATAAAAGTTATGCTGATGAAAATATTGTGGAAATCTTAAAAAAAAACAATAATATAATTTTTATAAGACATTCACTTGCACCAGGATCAGGTGATCCAGAAAATATAAATTTAAATGATTGTAAAACACAAAGAAATTTAAACAAAGAAGGAATCAGACAATCAAAAAAAATTGGCAACTTTTTTAAAAAAAATAATATTAAAGTTGAGCATATTTTTTCAAGTGAGTGGTGCAGATGTAAAGATACTGCTTTTTATGCATTCGATAATTATAAAACGTTTGATGCACTTAATTCATTTTATAGTGAAAAATTCCATAAAAATAAAAAAAAGCAAATTCAGCAGATAAAAAAATTTATCAGTAACTGGGATAAGAACTCAAATTTAGTTTTTGTGACTCATTATGTAGTAATATTAGAATTACTTAAAATTGGAGTTGGATCAGGAGAGATTATAATATCTAATAAAAATTATGAAATAATAGATAGGATTACAACAAATTAACTATTTAAAATATAAATAAATAAAACTCTTTATTATCTCATAAGATATCAATAGACCATCCTTTATTACATTAACCTTTTTTTTACCATCGTATCTTTTTCTCTCGAACATGTCTAAATCTATATAAGAATGTTTATTTTTTTTTACTTTTACAGGTAGCTCAATACAAAGTTTAAAATCATTATTTTTTAAATCTAAATTATTAAATTTGTTAACATTACAAAGTACATACGTATACAGTATATCTGACAACTTTATTCTTAACACAAACCTTGAAATAAAAGTAAAAATCTTATTACCAATAAAAGTGACAACATCATCATCGTCACTACCACCAGAACCTTTATATCTGCTACCAAATATAAAATCATTATTTTTTGATAGATTAATTAGTTCTCCAAAATATTTAGGATCGAATGAGTAATCTGCATTATATATACATCCAAAGTTATTTTTAGCATTTTTAAAACCCTCAATAATTGCTGATCCATATCCTTTATTTTTTTGAACTATCAATTTACAATCAAATTTTTTTGCTATAGGAATTGAATTATCTTCCTCACTATCAATAACTACTATTATCTCATCAACAAATTTGTTATCCTTAACTTCATCAAGAACAGCCCCCAAAGACTCTACCTCGTTTTTACAGGGTATTATTAAAGATATTTTTTCTGTCATTAACTTATTTAAGAATTTTGATTAATTTTCTTCTTTATTCTTTTCTACAAATATTAGAGCAATTAAAAATAATGCAGTCCAAAACATTGCTGCCAATCCTTTTTTTATGCTTGTTTCTGCCTCCCATAAATCAAAAAAAAAGGCACCTAATAATATTCCTAAAATATATAAAATTACGACGTGTTTTATCTTAATCATTTATTTCAGTTTTTTTCTTTTTTAAAGAAATACCATTTTCGCACTTATACTTATAAGATTTTTTAAAACTTTCTAATTGCCAACCACTCATTCTAGTTTGTATTTCTATTAAATTATTCAGTTTCCACTCATCTTTTATGTTTTTGTCTTTCCACTTTACTTTTTCCTCGATATTTCTCGCACATCCATAACAAAACCCAGTTACGGGGTCAGATTTACAAATACTTATACAAGGCGAAACTATCATAAAATGAATTATTTATTGCACAAATATTCTAATTGGACAATTTTAATCTATCATATATAAGTCTTTTAAAAATTGGGCGAGTGGCGGAATTGGTAGACGCGTTGGTCTTAGGAACCAATATGGCAACATGTGAAGGTTCGAGTCCTTTCTCGCCTACCATTTTATTATGAAAGTAACTGTAGAAAATAAAAAAAATTTAGAAAAAAATTTAAAAGTTTTAGTTGATAAAACAACAATCAATAAAAAGCTTGAAGAAAAATATGAGCAGATTAAAAAAGATGTTGTCCTTAAAGGATTTAGACCAGGAAAAGTTCCAACAGATATTATTAAAAAACAATTCGGAAAAGCTGTTTATGGTGAAGTAATAGATAAAATTTTAAAAGAAAGTTCAGCAAAAGCTCTCGATGAAAAAAAAATTAGACCTGCCTTACAGCCAAAAATAGATCTCAAAAGTTTTGGTGAGGGAAAAGATTTAGAGTACACAATAAGTATTACAGAATTTCCAGAGGTTAAATTAGACTCTTTAGACAAAATAAAGTTCGATGAATATGAAATAAAAATAGACGACGCAGAAACTAGCAAAAGAATTAAGGAAATAGCAAAAAGTCAAAAAAATTTTATTGAGGTAGATGCATCCAAAGTTGCTAATGAAGGAGATCTAATATCATTTGACTATAAAGCCACAGTAGAAGGTAATGAATTTGATGGCAACGAAGGTAAAAACACACAGTTGGAGATCGGTAAAGATTTATTTATAAAAGGATTTGATAAACAATTATTAAAATCAAAAAAAGGAGATGAAATTCAAGTTGAGGTAATTTTACCAGAAAATTTTCCTAAAAAAGAATTGGTGGGCAAGAAAGGTATATTTAGATGTAAAATAAATTTTGTAAAAAAACCTAAAGAAGTTGAAGTAAATGATGAATTTGCAAAAACACTTGGTGCAAAAGATCTTAATGATTTAAAAAAGATTATATCTAAACAAATAAATGAAGAGTTTAAGAATTCTTTAAATCTAATTTCAAAGAATCAAATATTAAAAGGATTAGAGCAAATTAAAGTTGGAGATTTACCACAAACACTTGTGGATGAAGAAGTAAAAGTATTAGGCCAGGGTCAGACAGAAGATGAATTAAAAAAAAATAAAACTAATTTAGAAAAAAACGCTTCTAAAAGAATTAAGCTTGGTTTAATTTTAAATGAAATTGGTGAAAAAAATAAAATTAAAATTGATCCTAATGAGATTCAAGCAGAAATTCAAAAACAATTAAGCATGATGCCTGGCCAAGAAAAAATTATAATGGATTATTATAAAAAAAATCCTTCAGCATCAGCAAGTCTTAGAGGCTCTTTGTACGAAGAAAAAATCATTAATTTTATAAAGTCAAAAGGAAAATCGAACAAGCGTATTTTAAACAAAATAGAAGCAGAAAAAATAATAAAAGCCGAAAATGAAAAAAATTTGCAAGAACAAAAGAAAATTTCAGCAACATCTACTTCTAAAATTGACAAATCTAAATCTAAAAAAAAAGAAAACAAAGCTCCTACTAAGAAAAAAGCAAAAAAAGTTAGCAAAAAGTAATTACAAGTTGTATAAATAACTGATTCGTAATTATGAGCATAAAAATATCTGAACACATGAATACCCTTATACCTATGGTTGTTGAGCAATCATCTAGGGGGGAGAGAGCTTATGATATTTACTCAAGACTTTTAAAGGAGAGAATTGTTTTTTTAGTGGGCCCAATTAATGATAATGTAGCTTCATTAGTTACTGCCCAATTATTATTTTTAGAATCTGAAAATCCAAAAAAAGAAGTCTTTTTATACATAAATAGTCCTGGTGGTTTAGTTACAGCTGGACTGGGTATTTATGATACTATGCAATACATCAAACCAGATGTATCAACTTTGTGCATTGGTCAAGCGGCTTCGATGGGGTCTTTTTTATTAGCTGCAGGAAAAAAGGGTAAAAGGTTTTCTTTACCTAATTCTAGAATTATGGTTCATCAACCATCTGCAGGATTTCAAGGACAAGCTACAGATATAGAAATACATGCTAATGAGGTTTTGTCTTTAAAAAAAAGATTAAATGAAATTTATTCGAAGCACACAGGTAAAAATGTTGATCAAATAAAGGAGGCATTAGAGCGAGATAACTTTATGACGCCTGAAAACGCAAAAGAATTTGGACTAATTGATCAAGTTGTTGAGAAAAGGATTTAGTTTTCCACTATATATAGCAAAACCAATATTCAAAACTTGATACCATTAGTTAAAATATAATAAAGTAACATAATTGATTCGTTTATAAATATTTATGAGTAATAACAAAAACATACTGTATTGTTCTTTTTGTGGCAAAAGTCAGCATGAAGTTCGAAAGTTAATCGCCGGCCCAACAGTTTTTATCTGCGATGAATGTGTAGAGTTATGTATGGATATAATTAAAGAGGAAAATAAAGATACATTTATAAAACACCAAGATGGCTTACCTTCACCCAAACAAATTTGCTCAGTATTAGATGATTATGTTATAGGCCAAGACTTAGCTAAGAAAGTTTTATCAGTTGCAGTACACAACCATTATAAAAGGCTAAATTACGAAAATAAGACAAGTAAAAATGTTGAACTAGCAAAATCAAACATCCTTTTAATTGGTCCTACAGGATGTGGAAAAACTTTGTTAGCACAAACACTTGCAAGAATTTTAGATGTTCCCTTTACGATGGCAGATGCAACAACTCTTACGGAAGCAGGTTACGTTGGTGAGGATGTGGAAAACATTATTTTAAAATTATTACAAGCCGCAGATTACAATGTTGAGAAAGCACAAAGAGGAATTGTTTACATAGATGAGGTAGATAAAATTAGCAGAAAGTCAGAAAATCCATCAATAACAAGAGATGTTTCCGGGGAGGGAGTACAACAAGCTTTACTAAAAATAATGGAAGGCACAATAGCTAGCGTTCCCCCACAGGGTGGCAGAAAGCATCCACAACAGGAATTTTTACAAGTAGATACAACTAATATATTGTTTATATGCGGAGGTGCTTTCGCAGGATTAGATAGGATAATTTCTCAAAGAGACAAAGGTTCTTCAATTGGTTTTGGCGCCAAAGTAAAATCGATTGAAGATAAAAAAACAGGTGAATGGATTAAAAATTTAGAACCCGAAGATTTATTAAAGTATGGACTAATTCCAGAATTTATTGGTAGATTACCAATAACAGCTACGCTTGAAGATTTAGATGAAAAATCTTTAATTAAAATTCTACAAGAACCTAAAAATTCATTAATAAAACAATATCAGGAGCTGTTTAAACTTGAAGGCGTAAAATTGAATTTTAAAGATAATGCAATAAAAGAGGTTGCTGTAAAAGCTATTAAGAAAAAAACTGGTGCCAGAGGATTAAGGTCAATATTAGAAAATGTTTTACTAAAAACAATGTTTGATATTCCTAGTGTTGATAATGTAAGTGAGGTTATAGTGGATGTAAGCTCCGTAAAAGGTGATACTCAGCCAATAATTGTTCATTCAAAAAATAAACAAGATAAAGACAAGTCTAAAACCTCAGCTGCGTAATATTGCACTTAATAAAGAATAAAAAACTATTGCATTATTTAGTTTAATATCCATATACTTAGGTTATGGAAGTAAAATTTAATTCAGCTCTTTTACCGCTGAGAGATATAGTGGTTTTTCCTCACATGGTTATCCCTTTATTTGTAGGTAGAGACAAATCAATTACTGCTTTAAATGAGGTAATGAAAAAAGATAAAAAGATTATACTGGTAACCCAAAAAAATTCAGAAGTTGATGATCCAAAGAAAAATGATATTTTTAATTATGGATGTGAAAGTACAATTTTACAACTTCTTAAATTACCCGATG
>CACIJY010000005.1 GCA_902587095.1 uncultured Pelagibacteraceae bacterium | reverse complement strand
AATGAAATTAATCTTGTTACAAACCAGCATCTATCTGTCGAAATGTTTTTAATAAGATTATTATATGTTAAGAAAAAAAATACAAATAGTGAAATAAATAATAATAAATTTAATAATAATTCTGACAATCAAAATAAAAAGTTAGTTGATGATATTCGTAGCAGTAAATCAGATCTCATAAATAAAAATAAAACAATTGATCAGATTAAATTTTCGTCACAAGAAAAACAAAAATTACTTATCGAAAATGAAAAAAAAATAAATAAAACAAAAGTAAATTCTTTAGCGGATTTAATATCGATCTGTACAGAAAAAAAGGAAATAGAACTAAAATATGAGCTTGAAAACAATGTTAACTTAATAAGTTTTGATAGTAATAAAATAGAAATTTCTTTTAATGAAAATTTGAATAAAAATTTTATTAAAAACTTGACCCACAAATTGCTAAATTGGACTGGAGAGAGATGGATAATATCACTATCAAAAAAATTTGGATCAAAGTCAATTAAAGAGCTCCAGGCAGATGCTTTAAACAAAAACTTAAATGACTTAAAAAATTCTGAAACGTATACAAATGCAATTAACAAATTTCCAGATCTTGAAGTTACTAATATTAAAGATTTAAAGGGGTACGATAATGACTGATTTCAACAAAATTATTGAAAAAGCTAAGGAAATAGAGACAAAAGTTAAAGAAAGTCAAAAGAAAATAAAAAATATAAAAGCTGAAGGTAGTTCTGGGGGTGGAACAGTAAAAATAATTTTAAACGGAGATGGAGAAATTGAAAAACTACATATTTCAGACAGTTTATTTAAAGAGGATAAATCATTGTTAGAGGATTTGATAGTTGCAGCGCACAATAATGCTAAACATAATTTAAAGTCTAAAACTTCAGATGAGCTTTCAAAAGTAACAGGTGGATTTGGAATACCTGGTTTCAAATGGCCTTTATAAGACATGATGGAAATTAAAGAAATTGAGGAATTAATTAAAGCAATATCTAAATTTCCAGGGTTAGGACCAAAGTCTGCAAAAAGGATAATTTTAAAATTAATAAATAATAAGGACGAGATAATGAAACCAACAATAAATGCTTTAGCAAATGTATATAAAAACATTTCTAGATGTAATTATTGTGGAACACTAAAATCTTCAAAAAATGAATGTAATGGATATGAAAATTGTAACAATTTACAAAAAAAATTTTCTAAAATTTGTGTTGTTGAAAACATTGCAGACCAGTGGAGCATAGAAAGCACAAATATTTTTAGTGGCTATTTTCACATTTTAGGCGGGTCTATATCTGGCACAATAGATAAAAGCCAGAGACAACTTGTAGATTCTTTAGTAGAAAGAGTAAAAAAACAAAATATTGAAGAAGTAATTGTTGCTACAAGTGCTACAGTTGAAGGTCAGACAACAGCTTATTATATTGAAGAAACTTTAAAAAATACTAATGTAAAAATCTCTAAACTAGCTCAAGGACTTCCTGTAGGAGGTGAAATCGAAAGCCTCGATGATGGAACATTATTTTCAGCTTTTAAAAACAGGGTACAGATTTAATTTTTTTAAATGTCTATTAGCATGTAACAATGGTTCTGTATAACCTGAAGGTTGATCTTTTCCTTTGAAAATTAAATCACATGCTGTTTTGAAAGCTATAGATTTATCAAAATTTGCTGACATTTTTTCATATTTTGGATCATTCTTATTTTGATCATCAACTATTTTCGCCATTTTTTTTAAGGTTTCTAAAACCTGAAAAGTAGTACATATGTTGTGATGAAGCCAATTTGCAATGTGTTGTGAAGATATTCTTAGAGTTGCTCTGTCTTCCATTAATCCTATGTTATTTATGTCTGGCACTTTTGAACAACCTATGCCGCTGTTGATCCACCTAACAACATAACCTAAAATTCCTTGACAGTTATTTTCTAGCTCATTTTTTATTTCGTCCATATTCCAAATTGGTTTAGATATTATAGGGATTGACAACAGTCTATCTAAGTCAAATTTTATTTTTTTTTCGATTTTTTTGTGAACATCAAAAACATTTACTTTGTGATAATGCATTGCATGCAAAGTTGCGGCGGTAGGGGACGGTGTCCAGGCACAATTGGCTCCAGATTTCGGGTGACCAATTTTTTGATCCAACATATCTTGCATTTTATCTGGCGCAGCCCACATTCCTTTTCCAATTTGTGCCTTACCTGAAAAACCACATTCTAGCCCAATCTTAACATTATTGTTTTCGTATGCTTTTATCCAATCTGAATTTTTCATTTCACCTTTTTTCATCATAGGACCTGCCTCCATGGATGTATGCATTTCATCACCAGTTCTATCGAGAAATCCCGTGTTAATAAAAACAACTCTTTTTTTAACTCTTTTTATACATTGTTTAAGATTCGTGCTTGTTCTTCTTTCTTCATCCATTATTCCAATTTTTATGGTATTGTTATTTAGTTTCAAAACTTCCTCTACTTTTGAAAAAATTTCATCTGCAAAAGCCACTTCATCTGGACCATGCATTTTTGGTTTAACTATATAGATTGAACCTGTCCTAGAATTTTTTCTTTTATTTAAATCATGAAGACAAGCTGCAGAAGTTATGAATGCATCCAAAATACCTTCTGGAATTTGGGATTTATCTGAAAAAAGAATAGCCGGAGTTTTCATTAAATGGCCAACGTTTCTATTAAGTAGCAACGCTCGTCCGTGTAACTTAATACTTTTACCCTTAGAGGAAATATAATTTCTATCTGAATTTAAAAATCTCTCGTATTTTTTTCCTAATTTTTCGAACTTTACTTTTAGATCTCCTTTCATTAATCCTAACCAGTTTCTATAACCTAAAACTTTGTCTTCAGCGTCAACAGCAGCTACACTATCCTCATGGTCAACTATTGTTGAAACTGCTGACTCGATTACTAAATCACTGAGACCAATAGGATCATTATTAGCACTAAAAGCATATGGATTTATTATTAATTCAACATGAAGGTTATTATTTATTAATAGTACACCTTTTAGTTTTTTTTTATCTGATCTATATCCTTTATATTGTTTTGCATTTTTAAGTTTAACATTTTTACCGTCTATTTTTAATATCAGTTTATTTCTTACTATTTTTAGCGTGTTTATTTTTTTCCATGAACCATCTTTTATAGGAAATACTTCGTCTAAAAAATCTCTGCAATATCTGATTACTTTTCCTCCTCTTACTGGATTGTATCTATTATCTAATTTGATTGAACCAATAGCGTCTGTTCCATAAAGCGCATCATATAAGCTTCCCCATCTAGCGTTTGCCGCGTTTAAAGCATACCTAGCGTTAGATATAGGCACCACCAATTGTGGGCCTGGCACTTTTGCAATTTCATCATCAACATTTTTTGTCTGTATTTTAAAGCCAGTGCATTTTTTTTTCAGATATCCTATTTCTAATAGAAATTTTTTATAATTATTTATATTAAATTTTTTTCCTTTATTTTTTAAATGCCACTCATCTATAGAGTTTTGCAAATCTTTTCTGGTCTGTAATAACTTTTCATTTTTCTCTCTTAAATAATAAAGTGATTTATCTAAACCATACCAAAATTCTTTAGATTTTATTTTTGTTTTTTTTAAAAGTTCTTTATTTACAAAGTTATATAAAACTTTGCTTACAAGCAATTTACCTACTGACTGATATTTATTTTTAATTTTATTCATTAATTTATAATATTTTATTTAATTCCACATTTACAAGGATTATTTCTGGTATAATCAACGCAATCATCATATTGCCTTTTTTAAAATATAATGAATATTGTTGTATATGAAAAATTATTTAAATTTTGAAAAAGAAATTAAAAATATTGAATCAGAATTAGACAAGTTGAAAGATCCATATAATAATGAGGGCATATCTAGCGTCGATACTGATAAAATTGATAGATTACAAATAGATCTCGACAAAAAACTAAAGGATATTTATTCAAATTTAGACCCTTGGCAAACAACCTTGGTTGCTAGGCATGAGGATAGACCAAAATCAAAATTTTTTATAGATAATCTTTTTGAGAATTTTTTCCCTTTATCTGGAGACAGGTTATTTAGTGAGGATAAATCATCTATAAGTGGACTTGCTAATTTTGAGGGAAGGTCAGTCATGGTTATAAGTCAAGAAAAAGGAGATGACTTAAATTCTAGAATTGAAAGAAATTTCGGTATGATGAGACCTGAAGGATATCGTAAGTCCATAAGGTTAATGAAGCTAGCTGACAAATTCGGATTACCAGTTGTAATATTTGTTGATACACCTGGTGCATATCCAGGTGTTGGCGCTGAGGAAAGAGGTCAAGCAGAAGCAATAGCTAAATCAATTGAGTGCTCTTTATCTTTAGGAGTTCCAACTATTTCAATAATAATAGGCGAAGGTGGCTCTGGAGGAGCTATCGCTTTAGCATCATCTAATAAAATTTTAATGTTTGAAAATGCGATATATTCTGTGATCTCACCTGAAGGGTGTGCATCAATATTGTGGAGAGATCCTAAAAAAACATTAGAGGCTGCCACTGCTATGAAACTTACATCTAAAGATTTGCTTAAATTAAAAATAATTGATGAAATAATTTTAGAACCCAGCGGTGGGGCACATAGGGATAAAGACCAGATTCTTATAGAACTCAAAAAATCTATCGCTAGAAATTTAGGTGAATTAACAACAATGTCTAGGCAAGATATAATAGAACATAGAAAAAATAAATTTTTAAATATTGGAAGAAATAAAAACCTTTCTAATAATGTTTTGTCCTCAGAGGATTTATTTTCTGATAGAATTAGCAATATATTAGACGTGAGAAATAAAATTGGAAGAAAAAAGACTTATACTTTTTTATTAATTTTTTTAGCTGGCATTTTTTCTTTAATTGTATTTCAGTTATTACTTAGATAAAGATCCACAACAATTTTTATATTTTTTGCCGGTAGCCTCACATCTGTCGTTTCTCGAAATTTTTTGATTTTTTTTTAACAATAGAAGGCATTTAGGATTATTTGAGACTTCTTGATAATTGTTTTTTTTATTTTTAATTTCATTTTGATCTGCAACCTTAATATTCAATAACAAATATATTGTATCTTGTCTTATTTTTTCTAATAAATTCTCAAATAGCCCAAAAGATTCTTTTTTGTATTCAACTAAAGGATCTCTTTGTCCGTAAGATCTTAATCCAATTACCTGTCTTAATTGTTCGAGATATTGAATATGATTTTTCCAATTTAAATCAATGATTTGTAAAAAAATTTTTTTTTCAAGGTCATTATTTCCAGCTTCAGATAAAAGTGAAATTCTTTGTTTTCTTTTTTCGAAAAACTTCTGTTCAATTGTTTTTTTGATTTCATTTTGATTAGATGAAAAAATTTTGTTAACATAATCTTGCTCATTGTTTTGAAGTAAAATTTCGAATTTATTTTTTAAAACTTTATCCTTTTCAAGATTAATAGATTTATTTTTAATTTGGATAATTGCATCAATTTCATCATCTAACATTTTATTTACAAATTGGCATATTTCTTTGGTAGTTAAAATCTCTTTTCTTTGATTAAAGATGACTTGTCTTTGGTCATTGAGCACGTTGTCAAACTTTAAAAGTGATTTTCTAATATCAAAATTCCTAGCCTCAACTTTTTGTTGAGCTCTCTCAAGTGCTTTATTAATCCAAGGATGGTCAATGCTTTCACCATCTTTTAGACCTAGTTTTTCTAACATATTATTGATAGATTCTGATCCAAATATTCTCATCAAGTCGTCCTCTAAGCTAACAAAAAAAATTGAGTTTCCTTCATCTCCTTGTCTTCCAGATCTTCCTCTAGCTTGATTATCCACTCTTCTAGATTCCATTCTTTCTGTGCCAATAACGTATAAACCTCCTAAAGATTTAACTTTATTTTTTTCACCATTTAATTCATTTTTTGTTTCTTCATTTTCATGAATTTTTTTTCCACCAAGTTGAATATCAACTCCTCTACCAGATATACTTGTAGTTATTATCACAGAATTCATCTTACCAGCATTTGCTATAATCTCTGCTTCACTTTCATGATTTTTTGCATTTAAAACTGTATGCTCAATTTTGTTTTTCTTTAAAAGTTCAGAATATATTTCTGATTTATCTACACTCGCAGTAAAAACTAGTGCTGGCTGACCTCTTTTATTGCAATCAATTATTAAATCAATAATTGCTGATTGTTTTTCTTTATCAGTTCTAAAAATTTTATCATTATAATCTTTTCTAATCATCTTTTTATTTGTTGGTATAGAAATTACTTTTAAATTATAAATTTCGAAAAATTCTTGGCTTTCAGTCAATGCCGTTCCAGTACAACCTGCAAGTTTTTTGTATAATCTAAAATAATTTTGATATGTAATTGAAGCCAGGGTTTGATTTTCTATTTCAATTTTTACATTTTCTTTTGCTTCAATTGCTTGATGAAGTCCATCTGCATATCTTCTTCCCTCAAGTATTCTACCTGATATTTCATCAATAATTTTAACTTTGTTTTCCACTAAGACATAATCTTTATCTTTTTTAAAAATATAGTTTGCTTTTAAAGCTTGATTAACGTGATGCACTATATGGAGATTGGCTGGATCATAGAAATTATTATTTTTTAAAACACCTGCTCCATTCAAAGTATTTTCAATGTTGTCTATGCCATTATTGGTTAATATTACAGTTCTATCTTTTTCATCAATTTCATAATCAGAAGACTTTAATCTTTTGACAAATCTATCAATGGATAAATATTGTTTGCTTATATCTTCAGCTTGACCAGAGATAACTAATGGTGTCCTAGCTTCATCAATTAAACAGGAATCGATTTCGTCAACTATAGCATAAAAGTGATTTCTTTGTACCAATTGGTTTAATGAAAGTTTCATATTATCTTTCAAATAGTCAAAACCAAGCTCACTATTAGTGGCATAAGTTATATCACAATTATAATTTTTTAATCTTTCTTCGTCATCTTGGTTATTATTTATATACCCACAACTTACTCCTAAAAAATTGTAAATTTTTGACATATTTTCACAATCTCTTTTAGCAAGATAATCATTAACTGTAACAACATGCACGCCTTTACTATTTAATGAATTTAAGTATGCAGCCAAAGCTATCGTTATAGTCTTACCTTCACCAGTTTTCATTTCTGCAATTTTTCCTTGATGTAAAACTAATCCCCCAAGTATCTGAACATCAAAATGTCTTTCTCCTCTTTTCCTTCTAGAGGCTTCTCTTACTAAAGCAAAAGCTTCACAAATTATTTCATCAGTTATAGACTCCTCAATTATTTTTGATTTTAAATTCACAGTTCTTTCAGGGAATTCTTTGTCCTCTAATTTCGAAATTTCTTTTTCAAGAACATTTATTCTCTTTAAAAGATATTGGATTTTATCAATCTCATTTTGATTGCTACTTTTAAAAAATTTACTGATAAAACTTATAGGATTAAGCATTTTTTAATTTTTCATATACATTAATATTTAAATAATTATATAGTTATAAATTAAAAATTTTAAATATTATGGCTATAAATTTAAGCAATTTCTTGATTTCTAAAAAAGACAGGTCAAAAATGGCAGACTTTCAAGATTTAGATCACTTAGATGGTCTATCTATCTCTGTAACATCTGCAAATTTATACAATAATAGTAGAGATGATCTAGTTTTATTTTATTTTAGGAATGGTGCAGAGTATGCGTCTGTTTATACTCAATCAAAAGTAATTTCTGAGAATATAAAATGGAATAAATCGATTAAAAATAAAAAAATAAAAGCATTGATAGTAAATTCCCGCAATGCTAATTGTTTAACAGGTTTAAAAGGCTTTAACTCTCTAAAGGAAATTGCAGATGAAACAGCAAAACTATTAACTGATAAACAAAAAAATGATGAAGATGATCCAAAAAAAATCAAACCTACCGATATTATATTTGGTTGCACCGGCACTATTGGAGAGGTTTTTCCTTTAAATAAAATTAAGTCATCGATTAAAGATCTAGTTAATAAAATTAAATACACTCAAACCAAATATTTGTGGATAAAAGCCGCAATGAGTATTTTAACAACAGATTTAAAACCAAAGTTGGCAATGGAGGAGTGTAAAATAGGAAACACAAAAATTAAAATTTACGGAATAGCAAAAGGTTCTGGTATGATATTTCCAAATATGGCAACAACATTAGCATACCTTTTTACGGATGCTAATCTACCCTCAGCAACTCTTAAAAAAATTTTAAAAAAAAATATAAATAATACTTTTAATGCTATCACTTGCGATGGAGACACAAGCACAAATGATATGATTACATTTTTCTCCACTGGAAGTGCAAAAAATAAGTACGTAAATAATGTAAACGACATTAAATTAAAAGAGTTTGATAAAAGTGTTAATAACGTGCTTTTAAATTTAGCTAAAAGAGTAGTAAGCGATGGAGAAGGAGCATCGAAATTTATTCAAATAGATGTTCTTAATTGCAAAAGTGAAGATGATGCAAAAAAATTAGGATTTTCAATAGCAAACTCATCCTTAGTAAAGACAGCAATTGCTGGTGAGGATCCGAATTGGGGAAGAATAATGATGGCTGCAGGAAAAAGTGATGTTGAAATGAATGTAAATGCTATAAGTTTAATGTTTGGAAACAATAAAGTGCTAGAAAAGGGTCAACTATATAAAAATTATTCGGAGCAACAATTAAAAGAATATATGAAAAATGATTCAATTAAAATTATTTTAGAAATCAATTCAGGAAAAAAAAATTTTACTTGTTATACGATGGATTTTACAAAAAAATATATAGATATTAATTCAGATTATAGAACTTAAAATTATGATTAAATATAAATTAAAATGCAAAAATTGTGAAAAATCTTTTGATAGTTGGTTTTCTTCTTCAAGGGAATTCGAAAAATTAAGAAAAAAAAAATTTCTTAATTGTCATTTCTGTAACTCCAAGGAAATTGTAAAAACTTTGATGGCACCAAATATTTTGGGTGCAAAACAAAAAATTGAAAAAAAAATAACTTCAAAAAAAAATATTGAAATTAAGAAAAAAATTTTAGAATTTCAAAATTTCATAAAAAAGAATTTTGAAAATGTTGGAGATGATTTTGTATATAAGGCAAGATCTTTACACTATAACAATAAAAAAAATTTGAAGGGTATTTATGGAAATGCATCAAAAAAACAAATTAGAGAATTACAAGAAGAAGGAATAGAAACACAAATGTTTCCATGGATTGAGGATAAAAAAAATTAAATTTTTTTAAATTTAGTTATATAATTTACGTCATTATCTGAAGAAAGTTTCCATTCTCTCGTAACTACATTAAATTTTACACCATAAACCTCATTGATGATTAAAGAGTTTTTTTTGCAGATTTTAATCAGCTCATCAGGTTTTATAAACATGTTCCAATCATGGGTTCCAATTGGTAACCATCTTAAGATATATTCTGCACCCAATATAGCAAAGAGATAAGACTTTAAAGTTTTATTTAAGGTAGCAATAAACATCAATCCATCTTTTCTCAAAAATTTTGAGCTTTCTTTTAAAAATAAGTTTACATTATTTACGTGCTCAACTATTTCTAAATTTAAGATCACATCAAACTTGATTTTAGAATTGAAGTTTTCAGGTGAAGCGCAATAATAATTTATTTTTAATCCACTTTTTTTTGCATGGATTTTTGCTATTTTTATATTTTTTTCAGAAGCATCAATCCCAACAACATCTGCACCTAATTTACAGAGTGGTTCAGATAACAGGCCACCACCGCAACCAATATCCAAAATTTTAATATTTTTTAGGGGAGGGTTGGTATTTCTATTTTTGAATTCTTCTAATATACTTTTCTTTATATATTTTAGCCTTACAGGATTAAATTTGTGTAGTGGTTTAAACTTGCCATTAGGATCCCACCATTCAGAAGATAATTTTGAAAATTTATTAATTTCTGTTTTGTTGACAGTGATATTTTTCATTGGTAGTTGACTTTAAATTAATGATAATATTTATCTAAATATATAATTAAAATTAAATTATCAATGAAAATAATAGTTTTAAAATTTGGCGGTACTTCAGTAGGAAGCTTAAAAAAGATCGGAATAGTATCAAAAATAATAATATCTTACGTGAAAAAAAAATATAAAGTAATTGTTGTATCATCAGCAATGAGTGGAGTTACTAATGAACTATTGTCAAAGACCAAAAAGTTAGCTTCAAATTTTCCAAATGAAGAAAAAGATGTTATATTATCTACAGGTGAACAAATTTCATGTGCACTTATCTCAGGAAAATTAAACGCTCTAGGGTATAAATCAAGATCATGGCTAGGGTGGCAAATACCAATTCTCACAAGAGGTAATTATAGTTCTTCAAGGATAATAAAAATTCAAAAAAGTAAAATTTTAAATTATTTGAAAAAAGGTGGTATACCTATAATAACTGGATTTCAGGGTATTAATTCTGATTTTAGAATTACAACATTAGAAAGAGGTGGGTCAGACACAAGTGCAATACTTTGTGCAAAATTCTTTAACGCAGAAAAATGTATAATATATACTGACGTTAAGGGAGTCTATACAACAGACCCTAATTTAACAAACTCCGCGAAAAAAATAAGTAAAATTTCTTATGAAGAAATGTTAGAGATGGCTTCTCTAGGTGCAAAAGTTATGCAGCCAGCTTCAATTCAGGAGGCAAGGCTAAATAGGGTTGAAGTAGATGTTAGGTCTACTTTCTCAAAAAAAAAAGGGACTAATATCACACAAAAAAAAAATATTTTGAGCAAAAATACAATAAGAGGAATTTCTTTTACTAAAAATGATGCAAAAATAACTCTTATAGGAGTTAAAGATAAACCAGGTATTGCTGCATCAATTTTTAAACCCCTTTTTGAAAATTCAATAAATGTAGATATGGTAGTTCAAAATATATCTGCAGGAGGTAAAGAAACAGATTTAACTTTCACAATTAGATTGGAAGATTTAAATAAGACTAGACGGCTAGTAGAGAATAATAAAACTATAAAATTTAAAGAATTAATCATTAATAAGAATGTCTCTAAAGTTTCAATAGTTGGCGTTGGAATGATTACCACTCCTGGTGTAACTTTTAGAATGTTTAAGGCATTAGCAAAAAAAAAAATAAATATAGAGGTAATTTCTACTTCAGAAATTAAAATTTCGGTTCTAATCAATAAAAAAAATCTAAAAAAATCTGTTGAAATACTTCACCAAGAATTTAAATTAAGTAATAGCTTATGAATTTAAGACCATACAGAGATATAAAAAAAAGAAAAACAAAACAAATTAGTGTTGGAGATGTTAAAATAGGAGGAGATAATCCTATATCTGTTCAGTCTATGACAAATACTCTTACTACTGATGTCACTTCAACAATTAAACAGATTGAAGAACTTGCTAACGAAGGAGCAGACCTAGTCAGAGTATCCTGTCCTGACGAAAACTCCACAAAAGCACTTAAAGAAATATGCAAACATTCAAAAGTTCCATTAATTGCTGATATTCATTTTCATTATAAAAGAGCGTTAGAGGCGGCTGATAATGGTGCAAAATGTTTAAGAATAAATCCCGGTAATATTGGCAGTAAAGATAAATTAAGTGAAGTTGTAAAATCCGCTAAATACAATGGTTGTTCAATTAGAATTGGAGTAAACGCTGGGTCATTAGAACAAGATTTATTAGAAAGATATAAAGAACCTTGCCCGGAAGCATTAGTAGACAGTGCATTAAGAAATATTAAGTTAGTTGAGGATAATAATTTCGATCAAATAAAAATTAGCGTAAAATCCTCTGATGTGTTTTTGTCTATAGCTGCTTACAGACAATTATCAAAAAAAACAGATTATCCTTTGCATTTGGGAATAACAGAGTCAGGTAGTTTTGTGCCAGGAAGTGTGAAATCCTCAATAGGATTAGGCGTTTTATTGCTTGATGGTATAGGAGATACGATTAGAGTATCTCTATCTGATGAACCAGTTAAAGAAATTAAGGTAGGAAATGAAATTTTAAAATCACTAAATTTACGTTCAAGAGGTGTTAAAATAATTTCATGCCCTT
Source organism: uncultured Pelagibacteraceae bacterium (assembly GCA_902587095.1). Taxonomy (GTDB): domain Bacteria; phylum Pseudomonadota; class Alphaproteobacteria; order Pelagibacterales; family Pelagibacteraceae; genus Pelagibacter. The sequence continues at coordinate 40,559 of CACIJY010000005.1, read as the reverse complement.
CTTGTGCAAGACAAGGATTTGATGTTATAGAAACTGTTAAAAAGCTTGAGAAAAGGTTATCACATATAAAAGCACCCATAACATTGTCTATTATTGGTTGTGTTGTTAATGGACCTGGTGAAGCTTCACAAACAGAAATTGGCATCACAGGAGGTGGAAAAGATAGTAATATGTTATACCTCAACGGAATTCAAAATAAAAAAATTAAAAATGAAGAAATTATATCTCATGTTGTATCTTTAGTTGAAAAAAAAGAATCTGAAATATTAAATAAAAAGTAAATAATGATACCAATTGATAAAGTGAGAGAAATTATCTCAAAACATGAATTAATTGAAAGGGAGCTTTCTTCAGACAAAATAGATAAAAAAAATTTTGCAAAAAAATCAAAAGAATACTCAGCTCTAAATGAAGTTTTGAATAACGCTAAACAGTATATTTCATTTGAAGAAACAGAAAAAGAATTGAAAAAAATTATAGATGACAACAACTCTGAACAAGAAATGAGAGATTTGGCGAAAGTAGAATTAGATGAACTTTTACAAAATAAAATATTAAATGAAAAAAAGCTTAAATTATTTTTACTCCCAAAAGATGAGGCTGATGAAAAAAATGCAATTATTGAAATAAGAGCAGGAACTGGTGGTCTTGAGGCAAGTTTGTTTGCAGCTGACCTTTTTAAAATGTACGAAAAAGTAAGTAATAAAAAAAAATGGTTATTGGAATTAATAAGTATTTCAAAAAGTGATGCTGGCGGATTAAAAGAAGTTATTGCAAGCGTAAAAGGAAATAATATTTATTCTTCATTGAAATTTGAAAGCGGCGTACATAGGGTACAAAGAGTTCCAGAAACTGAAACACAAGGTAGAGTACATACTTCTGCTGCTACAGTTGCTGTTCTACCAGAGGCAGAAGAAGTAGATGTAAAAATCGATGAAAAGGATTTAAGAATTGATGTATTTAGAAGTAGTGGACCGGGTGGCCAAAGTGTAAATACAACTGACTCAGCTGTAAGAATAACACATTTACCTTCAGGCATCGTTGTAAGTCAGCAAGATGAAAAGTCCCAAATTAGAAACAAAGAAAAAGGTCTTAAGATTTTAAGATCTAGAGTATATGAGCTTGAAAGAAAAAAGCTGGATGATGAAAGATCTAAAGACAGAAAAAAAAAAATTGGATCTGGAGATAGATCAGAAAGAATTAGAACTTACAATTTTCCACAGGGAAGAGTTACAGATCACAGAATAAACTTAACTTTACATAAATTAGAAGAATTTATGGAAGGTGAAATTTTCGATGAAATGATCGAAAATTTAAGTTTACAGGCACAAGAAGATGAATTAAGAAATTTAGAAAAATGAATTTAATTAACGCTCTTAATAATGGATATTATATTCTAAAATCTAAAAAAATTCATTCTTATAAAATTGACACTGAATTACTTTTGTCAAACAGTCTAAATATATCAAAAGAAGATTTAATACTTAATCTTGATAGAAATATAAATCTTTATGATTACAAAAAATTTATTTATAAACTAGAGCGAAGAAAAGCGAGGGAACCTATAGCTTATATCTTAAATAAAAAAGAATTTTGGAAAAACGATTTTTATGTTAACGATAGTGTACTTATTCCAAGACATGAAACAGAGCATTTAATTGAGGAAACCTTGAAAATAATTCCTGAAAATAAGAGTAGCTCTTTATTGGAAATTGGGATCGGTTCAGGGTGTCTAATCTTATCCATATTAAAAGATCGCAAAAAATGCTTTGGGATTGGCATAGATTGTTGTGAAAAAGCAGTAAAAGTGGCAAATATCAATGCAAATTTACATCAACTTAAAAATAGAATTAAAATTTTAAAATCAGATGTTGACAATTTTAACTCAGGTAAATATGATTTAATTATAAGCAATCCTCCTTATATTGACAAACATCAGCTTAAATATTTGGGCGTTAGCGAGTATGAGCCAACCAAAGCCCTTGATGGAGGAATTAATGGAATTGAAATATTAATGAAGGTAATTTTAAAAGCTTCACATCTGTTAAAAATTAATGGAAAATTAGTTATTGAAATTGGTGAAAATCAAAAATACAAAATGATACAATTTTTAAAAAAAAACAATTTTTTTGTAAACAGAATAGTCAAGGATTTATCAAATTTGGAAAGATGTATAGTTTCTACAAAATTAAAATAGCATCATAATGAGAACCTTTAAAAACAATCATAAAAAAATAAGAGGTAGAGGTATCCATGATAGATCTTTTAAAAGATCCAATGAAATTAGCAGATTAAACTCTGAATTTGGTAATAGAGAAAATGGATTTAGGAGAAAAAACAGCAGAAATAATGGAAATGTAGAAAAGTTGATAACAAAATATAATGAGTTGGCGAGAGAAGCACTTTCTAATGGTGATAAAATATTATCTGAAAATTATTATCAATACGCCGATCATTTTTTAAGGATTTCGGTAGAGCAAAAAGAAAAACAAAAAGATAAATCTGATCAATTGACTGAAACTAATTAAAATTTCTGAACCAAATCTGATTTTAAAACATCAGTTTTAATTCTTACTATTTCAAATTGTTTACGATTAATACCTTCCAAAGATTTTCCTGGAGGAAGTTTAAGCAACTGTGAATTAATTTTTTTTCCATTCTCAATTACTTCATAATGTAAATGTGGACCCGTAGACAAACCTGTTGAACCAACATAACCAATAATTTGCCCTTGCTTAACTCTATTTCCTGGTATTGCAATATTAGAAAAATTTTTCATGTGAGCATATACTGTTTGATATGTCCTGTTGTGTTTTATTTTAACACAATTGCCACCACCTCCACACCAACCTGCTTTAGTTATCACTCCATCACCAGATGCCATTATAGGAGTTCCTTCTGGTGCCGCAAAGTCAGTTCCTCTATGCATCTTATTATATCCTAGTATTGGATGTTTTCTCATACCGAAAGCAGAAGATAATCTTGCTCCGTTGATAGGTGTTTTCATAAGCGCTTTTTTTACACTCTTACCATTTTCATCATAATGCCCTCTGTGACTTTTTTTTTTAAAAAAATATAATTGATTATATTGTCCGCGTAATATTAAATTCGAGTATATTATATTTCCATTTTCAAAAACTTTTCCATTTTCATCAACATAAATTTCATAAACAATTTGAAAAGAGTCATTTTTTCTAATATCTCTTTGAAAATCAATTTGAAATCCATAGAGTCTAGCAAATTCAATTATAATATTTGGGCTAATATTTTCTTTAGTAGCACTTTTGTATAAACTAGATTTAATGATACCTTCTTTTAAGATTATTCTTTTTTTTAAATTAGTTACTATTTCCCTTGTAGCAAAAACACTATTTTCAATTTCTTTATATATTTCAAGCTTTCTAGATTTACTAATTGGGATTAGAATATTTAATACATTTTTTAAACCCTCAGAGTTCTCCAAAGTCAATTTAATAGTTTGATTCTGATTAAAATTTTTAGAGTTACTTTCATTAAATATTTTTGAAATTTTTTGTATATCTTTTTCATTAACTGAAAAATTTGTTAAAACACTCACAAGCGAGTCTCCGGGTTTTATTATATATTCAATGTTTTCATATTTTGGCTTCAAGTTTGAAAAAAAATGGTTTATAGATTTCTTAAAATAAGAATTTCTTAATACATCCAAGTAATCTTTTTGAATTTTTTTTGTATTAAAGTTATAAAGTTGAGTGATAAATACCGAAATTATTAGCAGAAAAATTAGCAAAACAATCTCAATGTTTTTTTTAAATAAATTAACAATCTTTAGTTGAATAAATTTCATTTTTTCAAATAATCAAATTTGGACTTTAGAAGCATAAAAAAAAGCCTAATTTTGCTCATTTTTTTAAGTTTTTTTTCAATCATAATTCTTGATTTAGGGCTAATTTGTACTATAAGCATTTTTTCCAAACAATAAAATTATTGTTATTATTAGGTATATCCTAATTAGCTATTTTAAATGTGAAATTTAAGAAGAGAAGTGTGGACGGTTAAGGTTACCAAAATTTGTCGTACACACTTCAACTACATATAAATTTATTCTTAAATTTATATGGAAGCTAGTGTGCGCCGTTTTTAAACTTGAGAGTTTGATCATGGCTCAGAACGTACGCTGGCGGCACGCCTAATACATGCAAGTCGAACGAAGTAGCAATACTTAGTGGCAGACGGGTGAGTAACATGTAGGTATCTTCCCTTTGGTGAGGAATAACACGAGGAAACTTGTGCTAATACCTCATAAGTCTTTACGGAGAAAGCTTTATGCGCCAATGGATGAGCCTGCACTTGATTAGTTTGTTGGTGGGGTAATGGCCTACCAAGACAATGATCAATAGCTGATTTGAGAGGATGATCAGCCACATTGGGACTGAGACACGGCCCAAACTCCTACGGGAGGCAGCAGTAGGGAATCTTGCACAATGGGGGAAACCCTGATGCAGCGATGCCGCGTGAGTGAAGAAGGCCTTTGGGTTGTAAAGCTCTTTCGTCGGGGAAGAAAATGACTGTACCCGAATAAGAAGGTCCGGCTAACTTCGTGCCAGCAGCCGCGGTAATACGAAGGGACCTAGCGTAGTTCGGAATTACTGGGCTTAAAGAGTTCGTAGGTGGTTAAAAAAGTTGGTGGTGAAATCCCAGAGCTTAACTCTGGAACTGCCATCAAAACTTTTTAGCTAGAGTATGATAGAGGAAAGCAGAATTTCTAGTGTAGAGGTGAAATTCGTAGATATTAGAAAGAATACCAATTGCGAAGGCAGCTTTCTGGATCATTACTGACGCTGAGGAACGAAAGCATGGGTAGCGAAGAGGATTAGATACCCTCGTAGTCCATGCCGTAAACGATGTGTGTTAGACGTTGGAAATTTATTTTCAGTGTCGCAGCGAAAGCAATAAACACACCGCCTGGGGAGTACGACCGCAAGGTTAAAACTCAAATGAATTGACGGGGACCCGCACAAGTAGTGGAGCATGTGGTTTAATTCGAAGATACGCGCAGAACCTTACCAACACTTGACATGTTCGTCGCGACTTTAAGAGATTAAAGTTTTCGGTTCGGCCGGACGAAACACAGGTGCTGCATGGCTGTCGTCAGCTCGTGTCGTGAGATGTTGGGTTAAGTCCCGCAACGAGCGCAACCCTCACTTTTAGTTGCCATCATTAAGTTGGGCACTCTGAAAGAACTGCCAGTGATAAGCTGGAGGAAGGTGGGGATGACGTCAAGTCCTCATGGCCCTTACGTGTTGGGCTACACACGTGCTACAATGGCATTTACAATAGGAAGCAAAACGGCGACGTTAAGCAAATCCTAAAAAAATGCCTCAGTTCGGATTGTACTCTGCAACTCGAGTACATGAAGCTGGAATTACTAGTAATCGCGGATCAGCGCGCCGCGGTGAATACGTTCCCGGGTCTTGTACACACCGCCCGTCACACCATGGGAGTTGGTTCTACCTTAAGGCAAAGGTTAAAAACTTTGACCACGGTATAGTCAGCGACTGGGGTGAAGTCGTAACAAGGTAGCCGTAGGGGAACCTGCGGCTGGATTACCTCCTTTCTAAGGATGAACAAAGTTTTAAAAATTTTGTTCTAAATAATTAACAGGCTAATGTTGACCGTCCGCATTTCTCTTCTTATATTTTTGTGTTTCTCTTAAATACAATGAGGGCCGGTAGCTCAGTTGGTTAGAGCACACCCTTGATAAGGGTGGGGTCGATAGTTCGAGTCTATCTCGGCCCACCAAACTTATCTGGGGGATTAGCTCAGCTGGGAGAGCGCCTGATTTGCATTCAGGAGGTCAGCGGTTCGATCCCGCTATCCTCCACCAGAAACACTTAGTTATTTAAATTGTAAATATTATAATTATTATCAATATCTATATCCGATTGTTCGAATAGATGAACAATCACGAATGTTCATAAAAATGAACATTCCAACAAAAATTTGATTCAAAACACAGAATTTTTTTCTGTGCATAAATCAAGCGTTTAAGGGCGTGTGGCGGATGCCTTGGCACTAAAAGACGACGAAGGACGTGGTATACTGCGAAAAGTTTCGGGGAACTGTATGCGAGTTTTGATCCGAAAATTTCCGAATGGGGAAACCCTACACTTTATGTGTAACTTTAAATTGAATACATAGATTTAAAGAGAGAACCTGGAGAACTGAAACATCTAAGTAACCAGAGGAAAAGAAATCAATTGAGATTCCGTTAGTAGTGGCGAGCGAAAGCGGAACAGGCCAGTAGTAAATTTAAGAAAATTTGAATAGTATGGAAATACTAACCAAAGATGGTGATAGTCCAGTAGAAGTAATGCTTAAATTTATTCTTGAGTAAAGCGGGACACGTGAAATCTTGCTCGAATATAGGGGGACCACCCTCTAAGCCTAAATACTCTTTAGTGACCGATAGTGAACTAGTACCGTGAGGGAAAGGTGAAAAGAACCCCTATTAGGGGAGTGAAATAGAACCTGAAACCGCATGCCTACAATCAGTCGAAGCTCTTTTTAGAGTGACGGCGTACCTTTTGTATAATGGGTCAGTGACTTAATTTATTTAGCAAGCTTAAGCCATCTAGGTGTAGGCGTAGCGAAAGCGAGTCTTAATAGGGCGATTAGTTTAATGAATTAGACCCGAAAACGAATGAGCTTACCATGAGCAGGTTGAATGCAAGGTAACACTTGCTGGAGGACCGAACCAGTTGACGTTGAAAAGTCTTTGGATGACTTGTGGTAAGGGGTGAAAGGCCAACCAAATTCGTAGATAGCTGGTTTTCCGCGAAAACTATTTAGGTAGTGCGATGAATAAATATGCATTTAGAGGTAGAGCACTAAATGGGCTAGGGGGAAGAGATTCTTACCAAACCTAATAAAACTCCGAATGCTAAATGTAGTTCTTCATCAGACAGACTGTGGGTGCTAAGGTCCATGGTCGAGAGGGAAAGAGCCCAGACCACCAGATAAGGTCCCAAAATTATGATTAAGTGTGAAAGGATGTGGAAATTCCTTAACAGCCGGGAGGTTGGCTTAGAAGCAGCCATCCTTTAAAGATAGCGTAACAGCTCACCGGTCTAATAGAGTTTCTGCGCCTAAGATGTAACGGGGCTAAAATCATATACCGAATCTGTGGGTTTATAAAATTTTCGAATTTTATAAGCGGTAGCGGAACGTTCTGTAAGCCTGTAAAGGAGTACCCGTGAGGGACTCTGGAGGTATCAGAAGTGCGAATGCTGACATAAGTAACGATAAATAAAGTGAAAAACTTTATCGCCGAAAATCCAAGGGTTTCTGCGCAAGGTTAATCCGCGCAGAGTTAGTCGGCCCCTAAGGCGAGGGCGAAAGCCGTAGTCGATGGAAATAAGGTTAATATTCCTTAACCAGATGGAAGTGACGGATTTTGTAAGTTGTGAGTTCTTAATGGATTGAACTTGCTGCGAAAAAGTCCCAGGAAATAGCTCCATCATTAGACCGTACCCTAAACCGACACAGGTGGATTAATAGAGTATATTTAGGCGCTTGAGAGAATGATGTTGAAGGAACTCGGCAAAATGCTTCTGTAACTTCGGAATAAAGAAGACCTTTTTTTGGGCAACCATTTAAAGGTGGCACAAGCCAGGGAGAAGCGACTGTTTATCAAAAACACAGGGCTCTGCTAACACGTAAGTGGATGTATAGGGTCTGACGCCTGCCCGGTGCTGGAAGGTTAATGCGATGGGTGCAAGCTCATTTCTGAAGCCCCAGTAAACGGCGGCCGTAACTATAACGGTCCTAAGGTAGCGAAATTCCTTGTCGGGTAAGTTCCGACCTGCATGAATGGCGTAACGATTTCTCCGCTGTCTCCAACATCAACTCAGTGAAATTGAATTCTCCGTGAAGATGCGGAGTTCGCGTAGTTAGACGGAAAGACCCCGTGCACCTTTACTGCAACTTTACATTGGTGTTAGGAAAAACATATTTAGCATAGGAGGGAGACATTGAAACAAGGGCGTCAGCTTTTGTGGAGTCGTCAGTGAAATACCTCTTTTGTTTTTCTTGATATCTAACTGATTGCCGTTATCCGGCATCAAGACATTGTATGGTGGGTAGTTTGACTGGGGCGGTCGCCTCCCAAATAGTAACGGAGGCGTGCGAAGGTAAGCTCAGAACGGTCAGAAATCGTTCGTGGAGTGCAATGGCATAAGCTTGCCTGACTGTGAGACTGACAAGTCGAGCAGAGTCGAAAGACGGTCATAGTGATCCGGTGGTTCTGAGTGGAAGGGCCATCGCTCAACGGATAAAAGGTACGCCGGGGATAACAGGCTGATACTGCCCAAGAGCTCATATCGACGGCAGTGTTTGGCACCTCGATGTCGGCTCATCACATCCTGGGGCTGGAGCAGGTCCCAAGGGTTTGGCTGTTCGCCAATTAAAGTGGTACGTGAGCTGGGTTCAGAACGTCGTGAGACAGTTCGGTCCCTATCTGCTATGCGTGTAGAAGAATTGAGAGGAGCTGTCCCTAGTACGAGAGGACCGGGATGGACGTACCACTGGTGGACCGGTTGTAGCGCCAGCTGCAGTGCCGGGTAGCTAAGTACGGACGAGATAACTGCTGAAAGCATCTAAGCGGGAAACTCACCTCAAAACTAGTTCTTCCCATAGAGCCGTGGTAGACCACCACGTTGATAGGCTGGGTGTGGAAGTGCGGTAACGCATGTAGCTGACCAGTACTAATAGCTCAATTGGCTTGATTTATGCACTGAAAAAAATTTTATTTGGATATAAATATTTATTTAAGTACTTCAATAAAGTCTAAAATTATACTCAATATATGAATAAATCAGATTTAAATAAAATAGTTAAAATCATTAAAAAATATAAAAAAATAAATTTTAATAGTAAGGATGATTTGTTCCGCAAAGGAATATTAGACTCATTCGATATTCTTAATATTATAGTTGATATTGAGAAAGAGTTTCACATAAAGTTAGATTTATCAAAAGAAAAAAAATTTATTTTTTCTGCTGAAAACTTATCAAAAAAAATTAAAAAAAAATAAATTGTACGAAAAAAAATTCATAAACAAATGCTTCAAAAATTTAGAAAAGAAGACAAATTTTTATAGATATTATAAAGAAAAAAAAAGTTACCAAGATCTAAAAAATTTTTATTATAAATTTAAAAACAAAATCTCTAAAGAAAGAAAAAAAATAGTAACTTTTTCCGATAAATCTTTTGAAATGTACGCGACTGTAATTAGTATTTTTCTTACCAATAATATTTGGGTACCATTAAGCTTATCTTTGCCAGTAAATAGATTAATAAGCATATTAAAAGCTAGTGATGTTAACATTATAGTTTGTGATAAAAATTTAGAAATTCTTAAAAATACCAAATTTAACAAATATGTAAAAAAAAATAAAATCAAAATTTTTTCATATGATCATATAAACAATAATATAACAAAAAATGTTTTCAATTTACCTTCCACAAAATTTAATTTTAACAATATCTCAATGATCTATTTTACTTCTGGGTCAACAGGAAACCCAAAAGGAGTGCCTTTAACTTATCATAATTTTATAAGCTGTTTTAAATCTAAAGAAAAAATTCTATACAAAAAAAATAAAAACTTAGTTTTTGGAGATTATCATGACCCATCTTTTGTGATTTCTTTGGTGATATTATTTCCGTGTTTTTTTTTAGGATCATCAATTTCTCCATCAAAAAATATGTTTGAAGCATTAAATCCGGCAGATCATATTAAGGCGAATCGTATAAATACTTTAATTACCGTTCCTTCAACAATCAACAGGATAAGAGAGAATAAAAAATCAATAAGCCAGCTAAAAAGTTTATCAAAAATTGTAATGTGTGGTGAACCTTTTAGGCTAGAGCTTTCAAAGTTTATAATAGAAAAAATAAAACCAAGAGAGCTTTATAATTTTTATGGAAGTACTGAGGTATCTCCGTGGATATTTTATCACAAATGTAACAAAAGAGACTTAAAAACTTTTAAAAAATTTGATTTAGTACCAGTTGGATTACCTTTAAAAAATATAAAAGTAAAAATTCAGAAAAATGAATTAATAGTTTCAGGTCCTGTTGTGGCTAATGGATATTTGGAAAAGAAACAAAATTTAGATACATTTATAAGGTTAAATGGTTCGCTTTGGTATAAAACAAAGGATCAGGTTGAAGTATACAATGGCAAGTATTTTGTTAAAGGAAGAATAGATAAAGTTGTAAAAATTCAAGGATATAGGGTTGATCTAGGTGATATAGAAATAAATATTAGAAAAATAAAAAATATTGAGGAGGCTATAGTTTATTTAAAAAGAAATAAAAACAAAAAAATTTTATCTTGCGCTATAAAAACAAAAGAAAAAATAAATAAAATTTCGTTGTTAAAAAATTTATCAAAGAAACTACCAAATTATATGATACCTAAAAATATTACTTTTTATAAAAAATATCCACTCAACAGAAGTGGCAAAATAGATAGAAAAAAAATTACAACTTAGATATCTGATTTAAACTTTTTAAATTTTTTTTTAATAATTCTTTATATTCAGAAACTACTCTCTTAATAATTAAAGACTCAGTACCAACAATTTTGTTTTTAATTTTATTAACTTGTTGAATTTCAGCAGCTGTCCCAGTTAAAAAAACACCATCAGATGTCATTATATCTTTTAATCTGTAATCTCCTTGAACTAATTTTATCTTATTTTTTTTTGCAATTTCTATTACAGCTCTCCTCGTTATGCCATTAAGTATAGAATGTGTTTTTGGGGTGTAAATTATATTTTTTTTAATCCAAAAAATATTACAAGCGGTACTTTCTGCTATATAACCTTTGAGATCTAACATAATACAATCGTCAAATTTTTTTCTGTTAAGTTCAGCTTTACTGATAACGGATGCCTGATAAGAACCTGATGATTTAGCCGCAATAGGAAATTCTTTTTCACTTAACTTAGGCCATTTAGAAATATCTAATGAAATATACTTTTTTTTAAAAAGCGTACCCCACTGCCACGCAGCCATTGCAAATTTAGTAGAGCATTCCTCTGTATCTGGGGACATTGAATTTGAGGATCGAAAAACAATCGGTCTTAAATAACCATCTATAATTTTGTTTTTTTTTATCAAAATATCTGCAATTTTATTCAACTCATTTAATTTTTTGTTAAAACTTAATTTCAATAATTTTGAGGAATTAATTAACCTTTTAAAATGGTCGTCAGATAAAAAAGCTTTTTTATTATAAACAGCTATACCTTCAAAAACAGACGAAGCAAAATGTAATGAGTGATTAAGAATATGGATTTGAGCTTTTTTTGAAGGTAAAAATTTATTATTTAAATAAATTATTCCTCTTAATTTTGAAAAGTCCATTTAAATTTTATAAGTAATGAGGTTTACTATATACCACTGGAATAGAATTGTTAACATTGTAAAATATTTTCATTTTTGAGTGGTCCAAACAAATAAAAAAAGGATTTTTAAATTTCTTTTTAACGACATCAGATAACGAGGTATATTCAGCACCTTGATCAAAAATAATATCCAAATAATCCTTTTGTTCTTTCTCGGGAAACCAAGACTCATACAAATTTTTTCTTGAGGAACAAATTTCAATTATTCTTCTTTTAAAAGATTGATTTGAATTAAATAATTTAAGGATTTTCTTTCTGTTTTTTTTACATAACTTTATCCAATTCTTTTTTGTTGTTAAGTCTTTCACTATTAAGCCACAAGAAGTAGGTTTAGATTTCTTTCTCATTTTAATAGAACTTTTTTCAACTTTTTTAATGAATGATTTTTCACTTTCTTTCAAGTTTTTGCAGTTTAATTCACTAAAAGCTTCAAAATCGCCATAATAAATATGATTTTTAAAATTGATTTTATATTTTTTAAATAAATTATTTATCAAACTGAAAACTTTCAAATATTTTTTTCCAATTAATCCGTAACCTTCACCAAGATTTTTAAACGTATATTTATACAAATTTTCAGAAATCTTGACATGGTCATAATCTGGACAGAGAGGAGTAAAGATATTTATCTCACCTAAATTTAATAATTTTAAAAGGTTTATTTTTGTCGAAATATCTATATTTTCTAAGTTTAAAGACTTTTCCAACTCTTTAAAAAAGCTATTAGTTTTTAAAATTTTTTTTATTTTATCTTCAAAAATTATTAAACTTAAAAGTGTTGGATTATAGCCTAGTGATTTTGAAATTTCTTGATAATTTACGTCGTATCTATCTTTGCTACTTTGTTGGTATTTCTTTCTAACATCTATTTTTAATAAATCCTTATACTTTTTTAACGCTAAATCCCAAAAAAAACGATTTTTTATAAAATTTTTCTTTTTTTTCTTTTTTTCTAAATTAAATTTTTTTTTAAGGTGTTCAATTTTAGTTTTATATTTTTCTATTTTAAGTTTTTTATATTCAATTACACCATTAATATGTATTGCATTTAATATTTTTTTCGAAATTTCCGGACCAATATATAAATCTTGTTGATTTAATTGCATTTAGAAAATAATTTTAGCGAGTTATTGAATTCTTGGTTTTTAACAGTAGGTACATGAGTATACACTATAGTATCTACCTCACCAAATTCCTTTTTAAAATTTCTAATCTTTTGGGTTACTTCTTTTTGATTTCCATAGATAAATAATTTTTGAGCCAAATGATTTAAACTTAGTTCTTTGTAATTCCCAAAACAGTCAAGTCTATTATAGTGTTTTAGTTTTGAATAAATAGTTTTTAAAACTCCCATGTGTGGTGAAGATGGTTTAAATAATTTTTTTATATTTTTTTTATCACTGGTAACAAAAATAAATCTAGCTAATTTAATCTTTTTTAGAGCATCTTTTCTAGCTAAAGGAGAATTAGAAATATAGTTTTCGACATGATTTCTAACTACATCCTGAGTACAAAAATTAGATATTACGATTGTCCATTTCTTTATTGCTGCATTTTTCACATTTCTTGAATCAGGGTTTAAGGCTGGTATGACAATTTCTAGATTATTTCTTGATTTGTATAAAGGATTATAAAATCCTAATCCAAGGTTTTTATTACCTTTTTTTATTGTCGAAACTTTAAAATTTTTTGTTTTTAAATTAACTAAATTTTTAGATTTAAATAATTTCATTATAATTGACAATATTTCAACCATCTTGCCTCTATTATCTTGGTCAATTAAGTTTACTGATTCTACATCTGATATGTTCGAACCTGAGCCAATCCCTAAATTTAATCTCCCTTTGCACAAATTATCAACAAGCGCGATATGTGATGCTAACACGGAGGGATTGTAAAAAGTAATATTAGTTGTCAGAGAACTCAATTTAATCCTTTTTGTTAATAATGAAATTGCCGAAATCATATTTAAACTTGATGTGATTTTTTCATATTTATCGGCCAGGTGCTCACCAAAATATGCCTCTTTAAAATTGTGTTTGTCGCAAAAAATGACTGAAGATTTTATCTCATTAACTATTTTATCTAGTTTTGTTTCTTTTGGATAACAAGGTATGTAAAAAATTCCTTTTTTCATCATTGAATGTTCTTAGCAATATATTAAATATTATTAAAAATATAAAAATGTATAATGCATAACAAATTTAATTTCAAATGACAAAAATTACCAACTTAATTTTAATAGGTGGCGGAAGATCATGCATAGAAATTATCGATTTAATTAACGATATAAACAATTTTAAAACTGACAAAATTAAAATTATAGGAATTCTTGATGATGATGTTAAATTGAAAAACAGAAAAATATACAATACTAAAGTATTGGGTAAAGTAAGTTCTTTTACAATGTTTAAAGACTGTCACTTTTTTTTAAATATTCATTCATATAAAAATAGGTTTTTAAGATTAAATATCATTAGAAAATTAAATAAGATAAAAAAAAGATGCATTAATTTAATACATCCATCCTCATTAATAGGAATTAATGCTAAGTTGGGAAATGGAAACTGTATTTTTAACAATTGTAATATTTTTAGCGGTGCATCTGTTGGTGATTTCAATATTATTATGCCAAGTGTATCTATAGCCTCAAAATCAAAACTAAAAATAAATAATTTTATCGGAAAAAATGTCTCAATAGGTTTTAATGTCAAAATAAAAAATAACTGCTCAATACAAACTAATTCTTCAATTTTAGAAAATATATCGTTGGCAGATGGCATTAGAAGTATGCCTAATAGCTTAATATCTGGTAGTTTCTCAAAAAAGAATATATTAATTGGAGGGTATCCTGCAAGATATATAGTAAATGAAAAAAAATAATAAACAAAAAAAAATTATAAAAAAAATCGAAAAAATCAGATCTAAAAATAATACAAGCTGGATGCAAATATTAAATATTGCGTTTATGCATTCTCCAAAAGAAACAGCAAAGGTTCTTTCAAAAATTTATTTAGATGATAAAAAAATAAATAACTTAGCTAAAAAGTTATTGAAATCAGTTTAATGAGGGTATTTTTGTGGCTAATATTTTTAAAAAGATTACTGAAAAAAATAATACTAAAGTAGCAATCATAGTAGAGGTATCTGGTAATCATCAAAATTCTTATAAAAAACTAGAGAATTTAATTTATGATATATCAAAAATGGGTGCGGACATTGTAAAATTTCAAGTTTACAAGCCAGAGACAATTACAATAAAATCAAACAAAAAAGATTTTTTAATACCAAAAAAAAACCCTTGGTCAAATCACAAAAATCTTTTTGACTTATACAATCACGCCCATACACCCTGGATATGGATAGAAAAACTTACAAAAATTCTTAAAAAAAAAAAAATAAATTGGTTTGCTTCAGTTTTTGACGAAACCTCAGTGAAATTTCTAGAAAGATTAGGTTGCCAAGCTTACAAAATTGCATCTCCCGAAGTTAACGATATTGAATTAATTAGAACAGTTAGCAAAACAAAAAAACCAATTTTTTTTTCTACCGGAATGGCAAATTTAAATGATATTGTTTTGGCAGTTAAAAATATAAAAAAATTTCATAATAATTATGCAATTTTAAAATGCACATCTAAATACCCAGCAAAATTTGATGAACTTAATCTTAATAGTATTAAATTTTTGAAAAAAAAATTTAAATGTGCCGTAGGTTTCTCTGACCACACAAATGGAAACGCTGCAGCTGTAGCCGCTGTATTAAATGGCGCAACTATTATTGAAAAACATTTTAAATCTGACAATGATAAAAAATCTGTTGATAGACATTTTTCAATGAAAATATCTAATTTTAAAAATTTTAAAAATGATTTAACAGGAATTAAAAAGGCGATGGGTGAGTATGGACAAAAAGCATTTATACTTGATGATAAAATTTATAATACAAGAAGATCAATTTATGTATCCAAAAAAATCAAAAAAGGTGATTTTTTTTCAAAAAAGAATATTAAATCAGCAAGACCAGGATTTAGTGTATCTCCAAATTTAATTAAACTATTTTTAAAAAAAAGATCTAATTGTACTTTAGATGTGGGTTCAAGGTTAAAGATTGATTATATAAAAAAAACTAAATAAAATTATTAATATTTAAATTCTTATGGTATAAATCAGTAGTGTTTTAATGTTTATGAACAATTTTGTGTATTTAGAAAAATTTAAAAAAAATTATGCTTTAAATGGCACAGCATACGTTGAAGAAAACTTATCTCCTTTTAATAAAGATGAGTTTAATGGCATTTCCGATTGCTGTGAGAAAGTAGAAAAAGAGTTCGTTTCAGTAGGTGACGCAAATGAGCCTAATCATGTTAATGTAGGTAGGTTCATGACGGATGTGGAAAAACCAAAAATAGTCAACAATCAATATTCTAAAAAATTATTAGATATTCTTTGGTCAGAAAATGTTAAGTCATACATAAAATATATCACAAATGTAAATGAAGAAATTTATATAAGAAGAGTTCAGTATAACGAAATTAAAGAAAATTGTTTTGTTGGGTACCATTTAGATATAGATAGCAACCCAGATTACTTAGCAGCGTGCGTTTTGCAGTTAGGAAAAAATTTTGATGGTGGTTTATACAGGGTTTATAATAAAAGCGATAACTCAAAATACATTGATTATAAACCTAATTACGGAAGTTTGATTATAAGTGATTGCAATTTTCCACATGAAGTAACAAAGGTTACTGATGGTAAAAGAGGATCCCTAGTTTTTTTCGTATCAACAAATCCAGGTCTAAACAGAAGAAAAAAATAATTTAATATTAAAACTACTTATAAATTGATTTAATTTAATTTCTAGTTATTTTAAATTTTTTAACCAGTTCACTAAGCTCTTTTAATTTTAAAAATTTATCATTTGTATTACTGCTATATGAAAATCCTGTTTTCACTTTTTTTGCTCCATATTTTTTTTTATATTGTATAAATATTTTTTTGTTTAATCTTGGAAGTATTAAGTAGAACTTTTTAAGCTCAAGAGTATTTTGACTATCGCTAGTTGAAATCATCTCTTCATGAATTTTTTCACCAGGCCGAATCCCGACTATTTTTGTCTTGCAGTTAGGATGCACTGCTTTTGCTAAATCCATGATTCTATAACTTGATAATTTAGGTACTAGTAATTCTCCACCACTTAAATTTTTTAAGCTCCACATAACTACATCGATTGCATATTCTAAAGAAATATTAAATCTTGTCATATCTTTGTCTGTTATTGGAAGCGGACTGTTAAGTTTTTTTTTCAGAAAGAAAGGAACCACCGATCCTCTGCTACCAAAAACATTTCCATATCGAACAACTGAAAATTTAATTTTTCTTTTACCTTTAATATTATTTGCTGAAATGAAAAGTTTGTCAGAGCAAAGTTTTGTAGCTCCATATAGATTTATTGGAGAGCAAGCTTTATCTGTTGATAAAGCAATAACATTTTTTACATTATTTTTTAAAGCCGCTTCTATTAAATTGTTTGCTCCTATTACATTGGTCTTTATTGTTTCAAATGGATTGTACTCAGTAGTCGGGACTTGTTTTAAAGCAGCCGCATGTATTATAGTTTCTATACCTTCTGTAGCATACTCTATTCTTTTAGAATCTCTAACATCACCTAAAAAAAATCTTATAAAAGGATATTTCTTAAGTGGATATGTTTGCGCCATTTCAAATTGTTTTAACTCATCTCTACTAAAAATTACCAATCTCGAAATTTTCATTTTTGAGTTCACTAATTTATTTACAAATGCTTTTCCAAAACTTCCGGTACCACCTGTTATTAGATATGAATTTTTTTTTACCACTTTATTTTCTAATTACTTTTATAAGCTTATTTTAAAGATAACAATTCATTTATAACCTTATATACTTCATTTTTTTTTAATGAAGGATATATAGGTAATGATATCTCATTTTTATAAAAATTTTCAACATTTTTAAATTGTTTTTTTTTAAAACCAAATTTTTTTTTGTAAAATGGTTGTAAATGAATAGGAATATAGTGAACTTGTAAATTGATACCTTTTTTTTTGAATTTGTTAAAAAGGTCCCTTTTAGAAATTTTTATTTTTTTAAAATTTATTTGTAATGGAAATAAATGATATGAGTGATAGTAATTTTTTTTTTCTATAGGTAAAATAAATCTTTGGTCATTTTTTAACCCTTTTAAATACATGGAAGCAATCCTCCTTCTAGAAATAATGAAATCTTCAAGTTTTTTTAGTTGTGATATACCTAATGCACATTGAAAATCCGTTATTCTAAAATTCAATCCTGCCTCATGAGTCTCGTAATACCAAGGCCCCTCTTTCTTTGTAAGTAACATAGAATTATTCCTTATTTGCTCAATTCGTTTTGCAATTTTTTCATTTTTTGAAAATATCGAACCTCCCTCACCAGTTGTTATAGCTTTTACTGGATGATAACTTTGAGTAACAAAATCAGAATAACGTGTTGCGTATTTACAATCATTATTAATTTTAGATCCCATTGAATGACAAGCATCATTGATCAAAATAAATTTATATTTTTTCGAAAGAAAATTTAGGGAAACCCAGTCGCAAGGGTGTCCCGCGTAATCAACGGCTATAACTGCTTTGTAAACTTTTTTTTTTAATTTGTCCTCAAGTCTTTGAGGGTCAAGTGTAAAGGTCTGACTCTCTATATCTACAAAATCTGGTTTTGCATGATTATTAGCTATACAGTTTGCCGTTGCCAAAAATGATAATGGTGTTGTAATAATATTATCTCCTTTTTTCCAGCCTAATGCTTTTCCAAGAATATATAAAGCAGAGCTTCCATTATTTACAACTGAACAAAATTTGCCACCAAATTTTTTAATTAATGCATTTTCAAATTTTTTAACCTTAGGTCCAGAAGTCAATAATGGATCTTTTAAAGTTTTGAGTACAGTTTTAAAATCACTTTGGTTTAATGTTTGTTTGCCGTAATTAATCATAATTTTTAATAAAGAAAAAGTTTACAATATTTTTAATGAAAAAAGTAATAATTTAATATATTTTTTTATTTTGAATTAATATATTCAATTTCATGTTATCAAAATTTTCAAATTTAAAACCTTTAAGCAAAAATGGAAGTTTTATAAACCAAAATGGAACCTATACAGCTACCGGCATGATAGATAATAAAAAAGTTAAAATTTATTCACCAATAGATAAAAATGCTATAAAATTAAGGCTATTTATTGAAAATACAAACTGCAAGAAATATTTTCCAAAAATTATTTGTTACGATGATAATTACATAGCTGATGAATGGATTGAGGAGCCTACTTTAACAGAATGTAACAAGCAGTTTAGTTCAAATGAATTAATATTAGAATTTGTTAATAATTTATTCAAAATTGAATATGAAACAAAAGTCTTTGACTACTTACATCATATTTTTGCGAGAATAAATAAACTAAATGACCCGTTAATTGAAAAATTAAGTAGATTAAAAATACCAATTAAAGTTAATCATAACGATTTGCATCCAGATAATATTTTATTTTCATCGAATAATATCATAATTGTAGATAACGAATTTTTAGGAAATAATGATGGTTGGATTTTAAATCTTAAAAATAGCTTCTTAAAGAATGACGAAAGTTTTTATAATAAATTTGTCGATACAAATACGATTGATAAATTATGGAGTATAAGAAAATCGTGGAAAAAATAATTTATAAAATATTGTCTTGGTACAAGGGTAAGAAAGTACTCACTTATGAAAAAGATAGAAATAATAAAAAATGGCAATTTGAACAGCTATTTGTTGAAAATTTTTTGAGAAAAAATTTGGATGTGACCTCAGTTATTGATGTTCCGATCGGAACTAATAGATTTGGCAAAATTATAGATCAGTGTCCAAATATTCAGTCATTTATAGGCATTGATCTTTCAGATGATATGTTAAATTTTGCTAAATTAAAAAATGATAAAAAATTAGTTTTAAAAAAGAAAGATATTATTAATGAAAAGTGTGAAGATAGAGCAGACTTAATAATAATATTACGAATGTTAAATTTGTTTGAAACTAAAATTTCATTAAAAATAATTGAAAATTTACTTTCTTTGTCAAAAAAATATTGTATTGCAACTTTAAGACATGACCAAAAACATTATGTTATAGAAAATAAGATACATGTGCAACCTATAGAGGAATTTAAAGAAAAGATCATTTCGTTAGGATATAATTACAAAATTTACAATTTTGAAGATAACAGAAAAGGTACTTTTAGTATTTTATTAATTGAAAAAAATAAATAGTATCAATTGTTTTTATCATTTTTTTTTAGAAAAAAACATTTGTTTGCGATTTTTTTTACCACTATTTCAGATCTAATATTTAAAATCTTTTGAATTTTTTTTATTTTATTCGTTACTTCAATTTCATCTAAATCTTCAAATTTTTTATCATAATACAATTTTTTAAATGGTTTTATAATTTTTATTGTTATTTTTCTTAAATTATTAATGATTTCATTTATAAAAAGCTCGTATTTAATTTTTCTTAAATTTATTTGGTTTTCACTCGAAAAGTTTGAAATTTTTTTCCATTCATTAACAATTATCTCCGCAGAATAATTATTTTTTGGTCTGAAAACTTTATTGTTGAATAAATCATCCTTGTAATTTTTATTAGAAATTGTGTATTTATTTTCTAAAATAGTTGAAATTAAATTACATAATTCTTCAACTTTCTTTGTTCTTTCGCTCAATTCATTTGCCGGCTGACCATAATCCGATTTACATACGATGGGTTCGTAGCTAATAGTAGGAATACCATAAAAATATGAGTGAAAAGCAGTTGTGCATGAATTATGAATAAGAATTTTTGAATTAACCAATTGTTCATTGATGTTACCTTTTTTAGAAACATTAACATTTTTAAAATTTGAAAATTCATTTTTCCAAGTTTCAATCTTTTCTAATGGATGAGGTCTCAAATGAAAAGTTTCATCCGGGAATCTTTCAATGATATATCTTATCATTTTAAAAAATTCCTTAAATTTTTTTTCAGTATCATCTAAAATATTAATTAATTCATCTTTGTAAATTTCACTTCTTGAAAAATAACCTTGTTTATTTAATTCTGAAATTATTTTGTCTTTATTTGTGTACCCATTTACTAAATTAAAATTTCCAGAAATTATTATTTTTTTCTTTTCTAACTTTGAATTATTCCAATAATTATCAAATTTGGATAACATCATATCAAATCGATGTGACCCAGATAAAAATAATTTATTTTTTGAATTACTAAATAGTTTTGCCAAGTTTTCGTAATCATCTTTACCCCAACAAAATATTTTGTCAGCAACTTCGAGGTCATCCTCTGTAAATCTTGCTTTGGAAAAACTTGTAAGATCTTTAAGAACTAATCCAGCCTCTTCATCTATACTCGAAATTTTAATTTTATTTATTTTTAGTGCGTCATGAAGCTCTCTTTTTTTATCTCCATGTACTAAGCTTTTTGTGTGAAAGATCCCTGCTTTAAGAAGTTTTTTATCATTAAGTAAATTTATTATTTCATGGTTTGAAATTAAAACATTAAAGCCATGATTAACAGCATTACATGCAAGGAATAAATTAGAGTCTATTTCTCTTTTTGTTATTTCTGTTAAAATATAAACATTCATAATTCTTTTAAATTATCTTTAAATTTTTTTATTAATAGATATATATTTAATTCTTCTTGAATGGTATTTATTCCACTGCAACATAAGATATTTTTCATTTATTTTCATTAGATCTTGATTTTTTTTTAAAAAATTTAATATCTCTTTTAGTGAAAAATATTTATTTTTTTTATAAAGATTAATAAAAATTTTTCTTATTAGTTTAAAATCTTGGTAATAATCAAGCGTTAACCTTAATTTTTTTGTAAAATTTTTAATTTTTTTTCCTCTGTAAACTTTAATTTTAAACTTATCTGGGTTCTTCCAAATATAGGACGTTACATGCTGTTTATCAAATTTTGATTTAGCCCACTTATATGACTTCTCTAAAGCGTCAAAACTAAATATTTCACAATGAAAACCATCTGGTAAATAATTAATATCTGTATTATTTAAATAATCATAATTATTTTTTTTGAATACCTCAATCAATGTATCTACATACTTAATGTCAATTAATGGACAATCTGCAGTAACCCTAATTATTACAGAAGATTTATTTTTTTTTGCACAATTATAAAATCGATTTAAAACATTTCTTTCTGACCCACGAAAAACAGTGATTTTATTAGATTTTGATATTTTGCATATTTCATTATCTAATTTATTTTTTGTAGTTGCAATAACCAAACTATCAATTTTTTTTGATAATTTTAATCTTTCAATTAAATATTGAAAGACAGTTTTTCTTCCCAGTCGTAAAAGCAATTTACCGGGTAATCTTGAACTATTTGTTCTAGCTTGAACGATACAGGTTATTTTGAATTCCATTTTTAATCTGAAATTATGTAAATATTAAAAATATTTTTTTATGTATAACTTTTACCATCTATTTATCTTTTACTATTAACTTTCTTAAAAATAGGATTTTCTTTTTCAAGTTCAGAAAATGTTCCTTGAGCTTTAAGCTCACCTTTATCAATTAAAAAAATCTTATCACAATTTTTTACACTACTAATACGATGTGTAATTAATATTGTAGTTTTTTTGTCACCAAATTTATAAATCTCATCTAATACAGAATTCTCAGTCATGTTGTCCAAGGCGCTTGTAGCTTCGTCTAAAACTAAAACTTGCGGTTTATGATATAGTGCTCTAGCAATACCAATTCTTTGTTTTTGTCCTCCAGAAAGTCTGATTCCTCTTTCACCTACCTTGGTTTGATATTTAAGAGGCAATTCATTAATAATAAATTTATGTATATTTGCGATTTTAGCAGCATTTTCAACTTTATCTATGTCAAGATTTTTCGGATTCTGACCAAAAGCAATATTTGCAGCAATAGTATCGTCTGCTAAATAAATTTGTTGTGGAACATATCCAATTGACTGTTGCCAAGATTTTAGATTTGTTTCTTTAACAATATTCCCATCAATTTCTAATTCTCCGTCTAAAGGTTCTAATAGACCCAAAATAATATCAACCAATGTAGTTTTGCCACTTCCAGTTGACCCAACTATTCCAACCTTTGTGCATGCTTCAATTTTAAGATTTATATTTTTTAAAGATACTGATTTAGCATTTGGATACTTATAATTAACGTTCTTTAAGATTATAGAATTAGTTAACTTTAATTTATCTCTAGATACATTTTTTTTTGCTTTATCTAGACTCGCAATATTTTTATACAAAGCATCAAGAGCTGGTAGCGTTGATCTTATTTGTGTTGTGGATATATATATTTGTTGAACTGCAGGTAAAAGTCTGTAACCAGCAAAAACGTAGAGAGCAATCACAGGAACAGCATCAGTAAAATTTTCACTTTTTGAGATTAAATAAAGAACTATAAGCAACATACCCCCAAATGCTACTGCCTCGATAGCATAACGTGGCAACTTTCCAATTACCTGTATTGTTGCTTGATTTTTAGCCAAATGTTTTGCTGGATCTGAAAATTTATTTATGTAAGTTTTTTCTAAACCACCTAACTTAATCTCTTTTACAGCCCCGAAAGCTTCACTAACAGCCGTAAATCTCCATTGATTTGCTTCAAAACGTTCTTGACTTTTTTTGTTCAAAATATTTAAAAGAGATTTATAAACAATTAAATAAGCCAAACAAATAATTACACCTATGATTAGAGCAAGCTTAGGATCAACAATAACCAAAAGAGATAATATTGTTAGTGTCATAACTGTTTGTACAACTAAATTTAAAAGCGGTGTAAGGCCATTACTAACAACAGTACCTACTTCAGAAAGAATATTTTTTCCTAGTTCTGAGCTGTTTCGATTCAAAAACCAGCTATAAGGTTTATTTAAATATCCCTCAATTATCCTTTTACCTATATTGTATTGACACATCGAATTAAAACGTACCTGCAGATATGTGGTAGCTGCTTTAAAACTTAACGATATGATTAATAAAATAAAAACAAATATTCCTAAAATGAATATAAACTCCCTACTATTATCTATGCCAAATGATTTTAAGTAATTAAATATTTCACTTAAAATTTCGTTTGTTTTTAATATTTCTGGATTAGACAAAACCCCTATAAAAGGAAGAATTGAAGCTAAGCCTAACATCTCAAAAAAAGCCATTATTAAAACTACAAATAAAAGAAAAAAAATACGGCTTTTTTCAGCTGAAGATAAGAGATATAAAAATTTTTTTAAGTTTTTCAATTTTTTGTTTTAGGTAGATTATAGTAATTCAAAATTTTTTATTATTCAAAATATTTTTTTAATTTTTTATTCAATTTGAGTATAATTATTTTATACTTAATTTGATGAACAATTTTTTTTAAAAAATTAATTTTCCTCAAGAAAAAAAACATCTTAGACAATTTATAAAACAGTTTGTTATAGAAACCAGCTATATAAATTTCCGATGACCATCTTGGATTGACAAAATCCTCTGTAATAACTTCACTTGGTTGTTCTTCAAGAGCTCGATTAAAAATATTTTCCTTATCAATACATTTTTTCCTATCTATAAAAAATGCAACTATGCTATTAAAAAATTTTATTGAATAAATACTATCGTTTAAGCTATTTTTTTTAAATACTTCCTCAAGTCTTGATTTATCTTTCACTTTTCCATACAAATCATCAATTAAAAATTTACTGTAATTAATAAAAGAATATTTACTGGGATTAAAGTGTTTTTTAGTATAACTCGCTCCTGTATCTTCAATCACAATTAAGCCATCGTCATTTACATCATTAATAACATTGTTTAATGTTAAAATTTGATTTTCATTAGTATGTCCACCATCGTCTAGTAAAATATCTATTTTGCCTACTTCTAAAAAAAAATTTTTCCAAAAGACTTCTGAGGATTGATCTCCAATAAATATCTCAAGCCCATGTTTTTCTAATTTCTTGGTCTCTGGATAAAAATCAATACCTATAACTCTTGCTTTATCACCAAAAAATTTTTTCCACATTAATAATGAACCACCCCATTTTACTCCAATTTCAACAAATGTTATTTTTTTGTCCCTATATTTTTCAAAAAGCTCAGTATAAATACTAAAGTAAGTATTAGATTTTGAGCTGTGGAGTTTAGATTCTTTAAAGTATCTGTATATGTCTAAATTTTTATAATCTTCACTCATTAAGATAATATTTAATTAGCAGATACAGGCTTTATCTGAAAATTTACTGTTTTTCTATATATATCTTTTGGAGATTTAATAGTTTTAAACCCATGATAAAATTCTTCAGTTTGGTTGTATATCACTATAGAATTTTTTATAGTTTTTGGAATAAAAATAGGAAGTTGGAATTCATTATCTTTGTAAAAACCTGTGCCTCCACCCAGACTTGGGTCTTTGTCATAACCATCTATAAAATATATAAAATTATAATTCTTAAATTTTTGCTTATTTTTTATTACCCCATCAATATGGGGTATTAAATACGAATCTCTTGCGGCCATTGACGAACTTATCGCACAAATCTGGTAATCTTTATTTTCAAAATTGATAAGTTTATTATAAAAATTTTGAAACTCATTTGATAACAAGTATGAGAAGAATTTTTCCAGTTCACTGCAAGAATTAAATTTACTAAATATACCTTTTGTTGGCCATTCTCGTTTACTATTATAATGTTTTATAATTTGTTTATTATGATTAAAATAATTTATATCTGGCCAATTCTTAATTAAGTATTGATAACTTTCTTCAGATAAAAAGTTTTCGATAAAGCTAAAATTTTTAGTTTTTAAGTCATTTGAAATTTCCCCGATAGACCTATCATCAAGATTTATTGAAAATTTTACTAAATTATCGTTAATTTTACCTCTAAAAATAACATTAACAAACCTTAAAATTTTTCGTTTAAAATTTACTAAAGAATATTTAATAAGATAAATATATATAAGAGATTTATTAATAAGTTTATCAATCAAATTCAGATCATCTTTAATTACATAAAATTTTCCATAAAATTTTTTTCGAGCGTAATTTAATTGATTTTTAGAAAAAAATACTGCCATAAATTCTTAATATATAAGAAATTTTAAATTTTTAAAGAAATAAGCTCTACTAGTTTTATTAAATTAAGTTATAAAATGAGAAGATGAGTAGTCAAATGTTTACAAGTATAGACGATACCTTTCTAATAAGAGACAACGTTTCTCGTGAGCTACTAACTAAATGCATAAATTTTGTTACAAATCAAAGAAATTTAAAAAAATCAAAAGCTAAAGTTGCTTACAAAAAAAATACATCAAAATCCATAAAGATCCCAAAAACATTTGATCATGAGAAAGTAGATATAATTATTAAGACTAAATATAATAAAGATTTTAAATTTATTAACATAAATAAATCTTTAATTTTTAATGAATATAATCCTGAGCATGAAAAGCTTGTTAAAAAAATCAACAAATATGGACTCGATAAAATTAAATTTTTTCCAAAAACTTATAAATCTAAAAATATATTTTTTCAAAATTTAGCAATAGGAAATTTTTATAGACCAGAAAAATTAGCCGACTTCAAATCTGATTTATTATCTATCATAGCCAAAGTTATCAATCAGTTATCTTCAAAAAATAAGAATAAAAATTATATTTCTAGTTATGTGTCTAAATTTAAATTTTCAAAAAAAAAAGACCCTTTAAATTTAAAGATATTAAATAATTTTAATCTTTTTATTAATAATAATTTACAAAAAAAAATTATAACTTCTTTAACTCATGGTGATTTTAAGTTTGAGCACCTATTTATATTAGACAATAATTTAGAGTACCTAGTTGACTGGGAAAATGTGGGCTTAAGATCTGTGTCATTTGACCTATTAAATTTTTTCACACCATGGTTTGTAAAGCGTTCCTATAATTATTTACAAATTAAGAAATTTATTTGTGAATTTACCAAAGATTATTTGCCAAATTTAAAAAAAGAATTCGAGGGTAAATTTGATATTTACTTTTGTATATTTGCGCTAGAAAGATATATGCGTATACATAATAGCAGAAATATTAAATTTAATTTAAACCAAGCGTACAGAAGATATAATTATCTTTTTAAAAATTTAAGTCAGGAAATATTCAATGAACAAAAAAATATCTAAGTACTATGATCAAAAACAAGCAAGTGAGTATGAAGCACGAAGAAACAATCTAGTTTGGCATGCAGAAAGCGAGGTATTTGATAAAATAAAAAATAGAATAGCAAGTAAATACGATAATTCTATGGA
The DNA here is from genome assembly GCA_902587095.1 of uncultured Pelagibacteraceae bacterium. Taxonomy (GTDB): domain Bacteria; phylum Pseudomonadota; class Alphaproteobacteria; order Pelagibacterales; family Pelagibacteraceae; genus Pelagibacter. The sequence continues at coordinate 13,714 of CACIJY010000005.1, read as the reverse complement.
AGTCTTAGATGTTGGTGCAGGAACAGGACGCTGGATTCCGCACTTACACAAAGTTTCATCAAAATATGTTGGAACAGATATTTCAGAAAATATGCTTAATCAAGCAAAGCTAAAATTAGAAATTTGTCCAGAAGAATTTAAAGATAAGGTTAAATTGATAGTTTCTTCAGTTAATAAAATGTCTCAAAATGTGAGTGGCAAATATGATTTAATTATAATGACTAGATTTCTTTCGCATTTTTCAATAAATGAAATAAGAAATATACTTAACATCGTAAAAAATTTTTCAAAAGGTGATTTAATCGTTTCAGTTAGAGTTGCAGATAAAAGCATAAATTTATTATCAGAGATACTTGATTTAATTCTTAGGTCCCCCATTGGAGCAATTAAACGTTTCAGAAAATCTGGCAGATTAACTTATGCTAGACTTGATACAGATTATAATGCAGTCATTGCACAAAGTGGTTTCCGTGTAACTAAGAAAAATTTAGTAACTCAAGATAAGTATAATAGATATGAATATTGGGAATTAACTTTAGACTAAAGCATAATTAGTCTATTCATTATTTTAGTTTTTGTTGCTTAATAAATTTTTTCAGCTATGTATTAGAAATGTCAATTTTTTTTATTGCAGAGATAGGTATTAATCACAACGGCGATATGAAAATTTGTAAACAATTAATAGATCTTGCTGTCGAGGCTGGTTGTGACTCAGTAAAATTCCAAAAAAGAGATATTGATAGCGTTTATAGTAAAAATTTTTTGGATGGCTATAGAGACAGTCCATGGGGAAAAACTCAAAGAGACCAAAAAATGGGTCTTGAATTTAATGAACAAGATTACAAAGAAATAGATAATTATTGTAAAAGTAAAAAAATTGAGTGGTTTGCTTCAGCCTGGGACCTAAAAAGTCAATTATTTTTAAGAAAGTTCAATTGCAAATATAATAAAATTGCATCAGCCATGTTAATAAATATTGAATTGTTAGAAATGGTTGCTGAAGAAAAAAAACATACTTTTATATCTACTGGATTAAGCACAATGGAGGATATAGAAACAGCTGTAAAAATTTTCAAAAAAAAAAATTGTCCGTTTGAACTAATGCACTGCGTATCTACTTATCCAATGAAATACACCGATGCAAATTTAAAAACAATTTTAACATTAAAAAAAAAATTTGATTGTAACGTTGGTTACAGTGGACACGAAACAGGTTTAGTTGTATCTTATGCCGCCGCTTCACTTGGTATATCTTCTATTGAACGTCATATAACGCTAGATCGAACTATGTACGGTTCAGATCAGGCTGCATCTTTAGGTCCAGCAGGATTAAAAAGACTCGTACCAGAAGTTAGAAGAATCCAAATTGCACTAGGCGATGGAGTTAAAAGAGTTCTTGAAGAAGAAATCCCAATTGCAAAAAAATTGAGAGAACATATAAAATAACTATTATAAAAAACTACCCTTTTGAAATCTTTCTTTAGGCTTCCCAGCTAAAATTCTATTTCTATTTTTTTTCCATATACTTCTTTTAAATTTTGAATTTACTCTAACTTGATTTTTCTTTTTTATTGCTAATTCAAAAATATAATTTTTAAATTCTTTTACATTCTCATCAAAAGAACTACCAATTGGAGTTTTTTTTACTTCACTAAATTCCTCAAGGAGACTAATGTAATTTTTTCTTTTACTTGTCATTTCTTCTAACGTATGATTGTCTGTACTTTTTCTTTTAAGTGAAATTTCAGGCTCTACGTCTATATAAAATATACCATCTGGAAATGGAAAAAACTGCTCTAGTGGAAGAATTTTATTATTTTTATTAGGGTACTCACCTCTTAACTTATCGGTTATATATCTCTCAAAAATTGTAATACCGAATCCTGAATCTGCAAATGCCATCCCAATCCTATATTTTACATATTGATCTAAAATATCAAATGACTGTCCTAAAAATTTAAACATTATTTTAATTGGGGTGATTTTTTTTATTATAGAATAATTTAATAACTTTCTAATTATTTTATTAAAATATTTTGTAAAAGACATAAGTGGCACATCGGACTTCATATTTAAATATGCAGGATCCATTTTGCTAAAATTTTTGATTACATGATCACAAATTGATGTCTTGCCCGCACCATCATTCCCCACTATAGTTATCGCAGGTAAAGGATTGTGAGATTTATGCCACTTTGCATATGACCCAAATACTAAAGCATAAATAAATTTTTTTGATTTAAATAAATTTTTTAGTTTGAGGTCTCCAGCAAATACTTTTCGTTTATTTTGACGAAAAAATCTTTTTTTTCTCCAGAAATTTTTTATTTCACTATCATTTTCAAAATTTTCAAAGCTTGTTTCAATTAATTTTTTTATCCAAATATTTTCTTTAGGCAAATTTTTTGAAACTAGATTCAAAATATAATTTAAATCATCTTTTTCTAGAGAGTTAAGAGTTTTTTTAAGTTTTAATAGTTGTTCATACGAGAAAACAACCCCATGCGAAAAATACTTTACTAACTTGTAATACAATATTGCATTTAATTTAAGATGTTTTAAACCAGTTTTTTCACAAAGCTGAGCTTCACTTATATTTAAAATATTAAATTTGCGAGTTTTGGGAGAAAAAATTGATAAATTTTCAATATCTAAACAAAAAAAATCAGTTGAATCTTGATGATTAATGAGAAATCTATAAGAGCCAGCATCCCTTTCATGAAAAACAAAATTTTCATTTATTTGAATATCTAAAAATTTATTTTTTAAATAAAAGGTATCTATATCTCGCCCGCTAAAATTCTCAAAATTATTGCATTCATGAACCAGTATAGCGTCAGAAAAATTGACAATCTTTAAAATTGTATCTTTAACTTTAACTAATAAATCTTTATTTAAGCTATTATTTTTTTTAGAGATTTCAAAATTATCATGATATGGAACTAATTCATAATTTTCTTTGTTAAACATATTTTTGACACACTCAATTTTTTAAATAAGAGATGTAGCTTAAAATGAAAAATATTCCAAATTACCTAAAAAGTATACATAATTATTTAATTATGTTAAATAAATTTAACTATCATTCTAGAAATTATTTTAATGTTAAAAAAATTTAAAATACCTTGGAGCACGAGAGCTCATTATTTTTCTACTAAGGAAAAAAAAGGAATTATTAAAATTTTAGATAATTCTGATTGCTTGAGTCAAGGCGAATGGTTAAAAAAATTTGAAAATAAATTTTTAAAATTTTTAAATTCTCGTGGAAAGGCTTATGCAGTTACAAGTGGAGCTAGTGCAATTGAATTAGCAGCTAGTGTTTTAAAACTTAATCCTTCAGACGAGGTGGTTATACCTTCACATACCTATTGCGCTTCAGCCTTACCATTCAATCGATATAACGTAAAAATTAAGTGGGTTGATATCAACAAAGATGATTTTACAATTGATATTGAGCATCTAAAAAAAATTATCAATAAAAATACAAAGGTAATAGTCGCAGTTCATTTGTATGGACTTCCATGTCAAATAGACGAAATTAAAAAGATGTGTGATAAAAGAAAAATAATCTTAATCGAGGATTGTGCTCAGTCATTAGGTTCGAAAATTAAAAATAAATTTGTAGGAACTTATGGGGATATGTCAATATTTTCATTTCATCAGCAAAAAAATATGACAACTCTAGGTGAAGGCGGGATGCTAGTTGTTAATAATAAAAAATTTCAAAAATTTATCCCAGGACTTAAACATAATGGACATAGGCCTTACATAAATAAAAAAAAATACTGGAAGCCAGCTATGGTTGATGTATATGAGGATTTAAAAGGTGTTACCCCATTTAATTTCCCAATGACTGAAATCCAGGCTTTTACAGGATACCATTTGTTAGATAGGGTAAAAAAATTAAATTATGCAAGAAACCAGAGAGCGAGAAAATTAAGGGACGCTTTAAAAGAGTTTAAATACATAAAATTTCAGAAAATCAAAAAAAATTTTTATAGTTCTTATCATTTACTTCCAGCATATTTTGATAAAAAATTGATTAATTTTTCAAGGGATAAGCTTATTGAAGTAATGAGTAAAAAATATGGTATCCAACTTATAATTCAATATCACCCCCTTGATAAATATCATTTTTTTAAAAAAAAATATAAAAGAAATAATAATTTAAAAAATACATATAATTTTTACAATAATATGTTTTCTATACCGTTTCATATTTGGATGTCTAATAAAGACTTTAATTATTTGATTACAAGTTTTAAAAAAGAATTAAAAAAAATAAAATACCTTGAAAAATAAAATTTGTTTAATTTGTTGCAGAGGTGGTTCAAAAACCATAAAGAATAAAAATATCAAAAAATTTGCTGGCAAACCTCTTCTAGCATGGATTTTAGAAGAAGCTATTAAAAGCAAAATTTTTAATAAAATAATTTTATCAACAGACTCAAAAAAAATCAGTGATATAGGTAAAAAATACAATATATTGATTCCAGGACTAAGACCTAAAAAATTAGCCAAAGGAAACTCTAATCAATTTGACACACACAAATATATTTTTAAAAAACTAGATATTAATGACAAAAATTCTGTAGTGTGTGTATTAAACAACAATCCTTTTATTAATTCTAATTTAATAAAAAAAAGTTATAAAATTTTTAGAAAATATAATTTTAAAAAAATTATAGCAGATTATATAAAAGTTTCTGGAGATTATATAGCTTTTAAGCAGTTTTATATTTCAAATAAGAAAATCAGATTTATTAATAAAGAAAAGTTTTTTAATTTAAAACTTAATAGACAAGATTTAAAAAACTTTTATACGTTTATCTTTAATATCAGATGGGGTATTCCATCAGATCTTGTTGATTATAAATTTTTTAAGAAAAAATTATCAAATAGTGGTTATGGAGTAGAAATATCAAAACTAGAAAACTTCGATATAGATGATATGGATGATTGGAAAATAGCTGAAAGTATATTTAAATCTTTAAAATGTTAGAAAAAAATTCTTTTAAAAAAAATCTTGCAATTACACAAGGAAGACACCTAGAAAAAATAAACAATAAAATACAAATTTTTCCAGAAAAAAACTGGACCAAAGAATTAAAATTATTTAAGCAAACTAAATTAAATTATATAGAGTGGGTTATTTCTGCAGATAATTTTGATAAAAACCCTATTTGTCAAATAAATGGTCATAAAATTATAAAAAAATATTTAAAAAAATATAAAATTAAATGTAGATCTGTTGATTTAGATTTTGTAGTTAAAGAAAATCCATTAAAGTTTTCAGAAAAAAAATTAAATATCTTTTTAAAAAAAATTCAGACAATTGCCTTCAATTCTAAACAAATTAATATTAAATATTTGATATTTCCCTTTTTAGAGAGATCATCGCCAAATAGTAAAATTAAGATTAATAAAATTATTGATATATTTAAAAAAGTAAAAAAAAGCATTCCTAGCAAATTATTCATCTTACTTGAAACAGATATAAAACCAGAAAATTTAATAATATTAATAAAAAGATTAAAAAAGAAAGTATTCATTAATTATGATATTGGAAATAGTGCATCAAAAAATTACGAATTTAATAAAGAGAAAAAATACTTCAAATATGTGAAAAATATTCATTTAAAGGACAGAATTAAAAATGGTTCGACAATCAGATTTGGAAATGGAAACGCAAATTTTAAGGAATTATTTAAATTTTTACATAAAAATAAAAGTAAATATAATTTTACTCTTCAACCTGCTAGATCAAAGTGTGATAAAGATATAAAAGAAATCAAATTAAATATAAATTATTTAGATCAATTATTATTAAAATTATGAAAAAAAAAATTGTTGTTGTGGGCTCAGGCGGAAATATTGGGAAGTATATTTTTAATAAGATGAAAGCGAAAAATAATGTTTTAGGTATAGAGCGAACAAGTAATAAAAATAGATTTATTTGTAATGATCTATCTGACTCAACAAAAAATATTGAAACCTTTAAACTTATAAAAAAAAAAAATTCGAAAATAGATGCAATAGTAATTTGCACAGGTAAAAGCAAAAAAGATACTAGCAAAAATGCTGACCAAAAATTTCTTAATTCTTTTAGATCTAATTTTTTGACTATTTCAAATACAATTGAATCTTATCAAAAAATATTTAAAAACAAACCAACTAAGATTATTGTAATTTCATCTATTGCAGGGATGAAAATAATGGATGCACCAATTGAGTATTCAGTTTCTAAATCTGCATTAAATCATTATTGTCAAATCAAAGCAAAAGAACTATCAAAATTTAAAATTAGACTTAACATAATTTCGCCAGGAAATATTCTTAACAGAGACAATAATTGGTATTTTAAAAAAAAAAGTAATAAAAAAAAAGTAATGAATTATATAAAAAAAAATGTACCATTAAATAATTTTTGCAAACCTGAACAAATTTACGAGCTATGTAATTTGTTGATTGACGATAAAGGTAGTTTTTTTCAAGGATCAAATATTGTTATGGATGGCGGTCAAACTTTATGAGCGATAATAAAATAATCTTAATTTCGGGAGCAGGTGGTTATTTAGGAATGAATGTGTGTTACTTATTTTCCAAATTCAATTACAGTTTAATATGCATTGAGAAAAATAAGAAAAGAATGAATTTATTAAAAAAAAAATTGATTAATTTTAAAAATAAAAAATTTTTTTTTTTAGCAGATATAACCAAGGAAAAAAATTTAATCAAAATTAGTAGAGAATTAAGAAAAAAAAATTTGTTTATTGATGTAATAATAAATAATGCAGCTAATAACCCACCGATTAAAAAAACAAAAAAAGTTAAATTGTTAGATGTTTATAGTTGGCAAAGAGATTTAGATGTTGGATTGCTGGGTGCATACATTTTCACAAAAACATTTGTTAATAATGTTAAACCTAATAATGGTGGAAGTATTATTAATATTGGTTCAGATTTGAGTATATTGTCTCCAAATCACGAGATTTACAAAAATAAGAAAAAAAATTTTTTAAAACCAATCTCTTACTCAGTTATTAAACATGGTTTAGTTGGTTTAAACAAATACTTTGCAACTTTATATGCAAAAAAAAAAATCATTACGAACATGATATCCCCTGGGCCAATTGATAATAATTTACCAAATTATTTACGAAAAAAACTTATTTCAAATACTCCAATGAAAAAATTATGTACTGTTGAAGAAGTTTTTAAGTTAATTTTGTTTTTATGTGATACAAAAAATCGGCATATCACTGGTCAAAATATCGTTATTGATGGAGGGAAAAGTTTAGTTTAGTTTTTTTTAAGTTTTTTTATTTTAAATCAATCCAAAACACTTTAATGCACAGTATAATTGAAAAGACCAGGTACAAAATTTTTGAAATCAAAACTAACAAAATAAAATATTGCATATCCCCTTCAAAATATTGTGATTACACTCAATTTAATTCATCAATAATACATCCTCATGCAGGTCAAGATAGAGGGGTGTTCAAAGAAAATTTAGCTGGCTATGTTAGATTAAAAAAAACTAATTGGGACCTTAACCCAGGAATTTTATTTTCAAAACTTCTTGAGTATCAAGCTTTACTTAAACATTACAATGGTAAAGAAAATTGGAAAAAATCAGAATTTGCTAAAAGATATTTTAATTATATTAAAGTAAATAAATTAAGAGATAGAGGATTTAGTAATCCTAATAAATTCTTATTAGGGCGGGAGAAACAAATTGATGCACTTTTTGAATCTATACTAAAAAAAGGCATTTATCCTGTAAAAATAAGCAATAATAAAAAAATGTTTATAGATAATATTTCTATTGCCTTGACTAAAGATATGCAGATTTTTTTTAATAATCGAGGCCATCACAGACTATCTATCGCAAAAATATTAGGTATAAAAAAAATACCAATTAAAATAACTATTGCCAAATCCAAAAAGCAACTTGAGAAGTTCTGTTTAACTTACGATTATTCTAGTTAAGAACCTCGACTTTAACTGTTTAAAAAATTTATGTACTTTCCAGTAGTGTTTTTAGTGTTTCCTAAATAATATTTAATAGTTTTTTGATGCCTGCTATTATCTAACGGAAATGAAACTTTTTTATTTAACAAATTCAAAATATTTTTTTTCATATTTATTTTTGAAGTATAAATTAAATCTTTATTGAAATTATATAGGTATTTCTTTAATTTTAGATTTTTTTCAAAAAATGGTACCATTACATATTTTCCATTAACTAAAGCTTCGATAGTAGATGCTGAGTTATGACCAATTATTATATCAGCTTGATTAATATATTTTTGAGCAGTTCCATAAGAAAAAATTTGAATCTTCTTATCTACAAAATTATCAAAGTTTCCAATTGAATTACTTTTCTTTTTAATAATTATTTCTAAATCTTTTTTAGTAGAGAGTTCATTCAAAATTTCAATTACTTTTTTGTAGGAAAACCACCAATTCAAATTTTTATTTTCTTTATAATTAGGTATTCCTCTTCTACTATCAAAAGATAAGAATAATATAGTGCTAATTTTTTTATTATATTTTTTTTTTATTTTATAATCTTTAATTCTTGGACAACCATTTACAATAGTTTTTTTACTATTAGTTTTATCTATTTTAACAAACATTCTTTTTACTAATTCATTGTAAACAGAAATTTTGTTAAAATATTTAAATATATGACGAAATTTTACACCCCAGGTTTTAGCTTCTAGATCTGCTTCTAGATCTGTTTTAATACCTTCTTTATGCCAGAGTTTGACTGGAATATTATTTTTTATACAGCCAGCATATAGTGCGGCTTCTGCATAATAAGTAAAATTAAAGGTAATAAAACTTAATTTTTTATCTAAATATTTATTTTTTAAATTTAAAATTATTTTCGTCCAAAAATATTCGTGTGCAATTCTTCTTTCATTATTTTGTATAAAATAATCCTTTTCATTGACTGGCGGTTTTACATAATTAAAAAATATTCTATTTTTATTACAAAAATAAAATAATATTACTTTTGTAATACTTCTTCGCATAAATAGAAACTCGGGTGCTTTTTTAGTACTTTCTTGAATTATTTCGATGTCTCTATGACCTATGGCACGGTCGAGCACAATAGCTATTCTTTTTTTTTTTATTTTTTTTTTAAAAAATTTATTTTTCAATATAGAAATATAAATTAAGTGAGCACACAGTTTAGGCATATTAAAATAGCAAGAAAAATATATAAAAAAATGACCTATAAATTCTAGAAATGTATTAATTTTTTTTTTCATTATATTTTAGAACGTTATAAACAAAGTTAAGCTTAATGAGTTTTTAAAATAAAATCAAATTTTGGCTTTGTAAATAGAATATTTGATGAATTAATATTAAAAGTTTTATTATTTGGAATTTTAATATACTAATTAACTGTGAAACATATAAAAAATTATTTAAGCACGCTTAAAAAAGGTATTAACACTTTAGATGTTATTAAATTACAAAAAATAGAGGAGATAATATTTAACAAGATTAAAAAAAACAAAAAAATATTTATATGCGGAAATGGGGGATCCGCATCTGTTGCTAACCATTTTTTATGTGATTTCAACAAAGGAATAAAATTAAGTTCAAATAATAAATTAAAACCCAAAATAATTTCATTATCCGATAATATTGAAACAATTCTAGCTGTCGCGAATGACATATCTTTTAATAAAATTTTTTCATTTCAATTAGACAACCATTATTCAAAAGGGGATCTTGTAATATTATTAAGTTGTTCAGGTTCATCTCCAAATATAATTGATACTCTTAATTATTGTAAAAAAAAAAAAATCTACTCAATTAGTATTACTGGATTTGCAAAAAAAAATATTCAAAAAAAAGCCAACATTAATATTGATTTAGGAATCAGAAACTATGGAGTCTCTGAAGATTTTTTTCAAATTATAATGCACATTATAAGCCAAAGCATAAGATTAAAATTTATTAAAAAGGCAAAAAAAATTATTTTATAAGATTATCTAATTACAATTTATTAAGAACTTTTCAGTGTATAATTAAATAACAAAAATAAAAGGTTGCTCAAATTCTAATAAAATATTACTGATCAATTAAAATGTGTAAAAATAAATTGAAAATATTAAGACCATGTGTAATTGGACTTGGTTATGTAGGATTACCAATACTAGTCAATTTATCAAAAAAATATAATTCCTCTGGGTACGATATTAACAAACAAAGAATAGTTGAATTAAAAAAAGGAATCGATATTTTTGGTGTATTTAAAAAAAATAATTTTAATAAAAATATAAATTTTTATAGCGACTCAAATAAAATATCTTCTTATAATTTTTTTATTGTAACTGTACCAACACCAATCCTTAAAAATAAGAAACCCGATTTATCACACATAAAAGATGTTTGTCTAACTATATCTAAAGTTATAAAAAGGGGAGATATCATTGTATTTGAATCGACAGTTTATCCAGGTGTAACAGATAATTTTTGCATACCTTTAATAGAAAAAAATTGTGCACTCAAAAATGGAGTCGATTTTTTTGTTGGATATAGTCCTGAAAGAGTTAATCCAGGTGACAATAAGCATCAACTTAAAAAGATAAACAAAATTTTAGCGTATCCTCATAATTATAAAAAAAAATATATATTAAAACTTTATTCTCTTTTAGGAAAAAAAATTATTTTAACAAAGAATATAAAGGAAGCTGAAACGGCAAAGGTAATAGAGAATATACAGAGAGATGTTAATATTGGTCTTATAAATGAAATATTTTTAGCTTGCAGCAATTTAAAACTAAACTTTTCTAATATAATTAAATTAGCTTCAACAAAATGGAATTTTTTGAAATTTAAGCCAGGTTTAGTTGGTGGCCATTGTCTTCCAGTAGATCCATACTATTTTTCATATATATGTAAAAAAAAAAAATTTAATACAAAAATTACACTAGCTGGCAGATATATAAATGATCAAATGGCTCAAGTTGTGAAAGATATAATTAAATCTAAGCTTAAAGAGATGAAATTAAAAAAAAATACAAAAATACTTATCTGTGGACTTACGTATAAAAAAAATGTTGCAGACTTGAGAAATTCTTTAGCATTAAAAATACTAAAAATGTTTAAAAATAAAAATAAGTATATAAAAGGATTTGATCCATTAATTGACTCAAAAACGGCAAAAAATAATGGATTATTTACAAATGCAAATCAGATAAAAAATTTTGATGTATTTATTGTTTTAACAAATCATAGTAAAATGAAGAAAATTCTGAAAAAAGTAAATAAAAATAAGATTATAATACCAATTTAGTATTTTAAACTTAGTCTAATTCAAATCTTTCCTTATAATCTTTGAGTAACTTTTTTGCTTGTTTCTCTTTTGTTAAATAACAATTTCCGATTACTAATCTATCTAGTTCAGTACCCATAAAACAATTGAAAGCATCTTTTGGACTATTTACTATTGGTTCGCCCCTTACATTAAAAGAGGTATTAACAAGTATGGGACAACCAGTTATTTCTTTAAATTTAGCGATTAAATTAAAATATTTATAATTTGTTTGTTCATTCACTGTTTGTACTCTTGAAGAATAATCAATGTGCGTTACCGCAGGTATAGCTGACCTTGCAACATTTAGTTTTTCTATACCAAACAATTGTTTTTGCTCCTCTGTCATATCTGTACATTTTTCAGCCTTAACGTTACCTACAATTAACATATATGGGCTATCAGAATTCATATCGAACCATTTTGATAAGTCATCTTTTAAAATTGATGGAGCAAAAGGCCTAAAACTTTCTCTATATTTAACTTTTAAATTAAGATTTTTTTGCATACTTTTAGATCTCGGATCACCTAAAATAGATCTACCTCCCAACGCTCTTGGTCCAAACTCCATTCTTCCTTGAAACCATCCAACTGCATTTCCCTCAGATATATCCTTTGCTGTCTTAAATATTAAATCGTCTTCATTTAGAATCTCAAAATTTGCTCCAAGATCTTTTAGCTCATTCTCAATTTGAGATTGTGAAAACTCTGGGCCTAAAAATGCACCTTGCATACTGTCATCTTTATTAACAATTCTAGTATTATTATTTTCGATGTACCATAACGCTAATGCTGCACCTAATGCTCCACCAGCATCCCCTGCAGCGGGTTGAATCCAAATATTTTTAAAAATCTTTTTTTTTAATATTTTTCCATTTGCTACACAATTAAGAGCAACACCGCCTGCTAGACAAAGATTTTCGACCTTAAATTCATTACGTATAGAAATTGCCAATTTTATCATTATTTCCTCTGTCACTTTTTGAATAGACGCAGCTATATCCATATGAAATTGTGTAATATCTTCAGATTTTGGATTTCTAGGATTTTTACCAAATAATTTACTGAACTTTTTGTTAGTCATTGTAAGGCCAGTTGAATAATTGAAATAGCTTTGATCAAGTCTAAAAGTTCCATCATCTTTTACATCAATTAACTTGTAAATATCTTTAACAAATCTAGGATTACCGTACGGAGCAAGACCCATCAATTTGTATTCACCACTGTTTACTTTAAAACCCGTGTAATAAGTGAAAGCAGAATATAATAAACCTAAAGAATGAGGAAAGTGGATTTCTTTTTTTATTTCTAATTTATTTTTTTTCCCTAGAGCTACAGTTGTTGTTGCCCACTCCCCAACTCCATCTGCAGTTAAAACAATAGCCTCTTCAAATGGAGATGGGAAAAAAGCGCTAGCTGCATGGCTTAAATGATGATCAGAAAAAAAAATTTTTTCAGAATTTTTGAAATTCGGGTCATGTTTTTTTAGTTGATCTATCAACATTTTTTTTTGAAATAATTTTTCTCTTAACCAAATAGGCATAGCTTTACAAAAGGAACCAAATCCTTTAGGTGCAAATGCAACATATGTCTCGAGTAGTCTTTCAAATTTTAAAAATGGTTTTTCAAAAAAAACAATACTATCAATTTCCGATAATTTATTTTTTGTAAATTTTAGTACAAATTCAACTGCGTTAAAAGGATAAGAAGAATCATGTTTTTTTCTAGTAAACCTTTCTTCTTGTGCTGCTGCTAAAATCTTTCCATCTTCAATAATAGACGCTGCGCTATCATGATAAAATGCAGAAATGCCTAAAATTTTTGTCACTAAAATATTGTATATATAAATGGAGCCACAGCAGATCCTTGTGTTAATACAATAAGTCCACCAAAAATGGCAAGCACTATTATTATTGGGAATAGCCAATATTTTTTTCTAACTTTTAAAAATTTCCAAAATTCTTTTATAAATTCCATTTTAAAACTGATTTTTCATGCTACTTTCAGAATCTGTTCTTTCTATCCAGTACGTTTTTTTACTATTAAATTTAAGATTTAATAAATCTTTTTTCATTACTTTCATTAACAATGCTATTGGCGTTATTACAAAAAAAAATATTATTCCCATTATTAGAGGTGAAAATACTTTCCCCAGTATTATGCCAAACTTGAACCAAAGTTTGTTAAAAGGTGTCAGAATTTTTGAGTTAAGTAAGCCTAAAATGAGAAACAAAAAAGATATAATTAACGACCAAATTCTTAAATTTCCCTGATTTAATAAAGGATATAGAGCTATAATAATAAAAACTATAAAAAATACAATTCCAAATGATTTATTTGTGCTCATATAAAAATCCTTAAATCTTTATCTTA
>CACIJY010000004.1 GCA_902587095.1 uncultured Pelagibacteraceae bacterium | reverse complement strand
TTAACAAATGCCAAAGATACAGATTGTGTAGAGATGGGTTCAAATGAATTTGCATATATTTTATATACGTCTGGTACTACAGGAATACCTAAAGGTATAGTTAGAGATATTGGAGGACATATAGTAGCTCTAAAATGGACCATGAAAAATATTTATAATATTGATTCAGATGACGTATGGTGGTCAGCAAGTGATATTGGGTGGATTGTGGGTCATTCCTACATTGTTTACGCTCCTTTATTTAAAGGTTGTACAACAGTTCTATTTGAGGGAAAACCAGTAGGAACTCCCGACGCAGGTGTTTTTTGGAGAGTTATATCAGAACATAAAATTAAATCTCTTTTTACTGCGCCAACTGCTTTTAGAGCTATAAAAAAAGAAGACCCAGATGGGAAATTTTTTTCCAAATATGATTTAAGCTCTTTTGAGTCATTATTCCTTGCAGGTGAGAGAGCAGACCCTGATACTATTAAGTGGGCAGAAAATTTATTAAAAGTTCCTGTTATTGACCATTGGTGGCAAACTGAGACTAGTTGGGCTATTAGCTCAAACTGCACCGGGATAGAGATGCAAAAAACAAAATATGGATCAGCTTGTAAAGCTGTGCCAGGTTATGATGTTAAAATCATTAAACCAGATCAATCTTTAGCAAAACCAAATGAAATGGGAGATATAGTTGTTAAATTGCCGTTACCACCTGGAACCTTTCCTACATTATGGAATGCAGATAAGAGATATAAAGAAAATTATATGTCAAATTATCAAGGTTATTACCAAACATATGATGCAGGACACATAGATGATGATGGTTATATTTGGATCATGTCTAGAACTGACGATATAATTAATGTTGCTGGTCACAGGTTATCTACTGGACAAATTGAGGAGGTATTATCTGAACATCAATCAGTTGCTGAATGTGCAGTTATAGGAATTAAAGATCAACTAAAAGGTCAATTACCTATAGGTCTTATCGCTTTAAAAGCTGGAGTGACAAAAGATAATGAGACTATTTCAAAAGAATGTATTCAAATGGTAAGAGACAAAGTTGGGCCTGTGGCTGCTTTTAAAATAGCAATTGTTGTAAAAAGACTTCCAAAAACTAGATCGGGTAAAGTTTTAAGAGGAACGATTAGAAAAATTGCTGACAAAGAAGAATATAAAATGCCAGCAACAATTGATGATCCAGCAATATTAACTGAAATTACTGAAGATTTAATTAAAAATAGTATTTTGAAGAAGTAAAAAGACTATTTGATTATTAAACAATCTTTAATAAATAATTGAAAATGTTTGTAACTGAAAAATCTAAATTTCTATAATCAATCTTGTTTTTTTTAAATAATTTAAACATGTATTCATGAGCTTGTTTTCTTTTGTGCCACCATTTTTTTGAGTATTTTCTCGTATTATCCATAATGCTGTTTTTTGTGACTCTGTAATAAGTTAAGTTTTTATCTAAAACCAAGAAGTTTTTTAGAATATTAAATGCTAATACATTTATTCTAAAATCTATCTCTAATAAATTAAATTTACGCAAATTATCTGACCTTAGATATTGACTAAAAAAACTTCTTCTCATCGCAATAGAACTGGTAGGTATAATTGTTGGCCAAATGTTTTTAGTTTTTTTAGTTTTAATTTTAAATTTTTTATAGCTATTTTTACTTTTGATCGTAGGAATATCAAAAATTACACTAACTTTCTTTTTGGTCTTAAATATATCATTAATATTTTTAATCTTACTTTTTTTGAAATAATCATCTGCATCCAGCAAATATATAATAGATCCCTTTGAAACTTTAAAAGCCTTATTTAATAAATCAATTTGATTCAGAGCTGGAAATTTACTTATACGCTTTTTTTTTAAAATTTTGACTTTTTTGGAAAATTTTTTTAAAACAACATTAGTTTTATCATTTGAAAAATTGTCTAATAATACAACTTCAATATTCTTTTGTGTCTGAGATAAACAAGACTTAATACACTGCTCTAAGTAATTTCCTTTATTATAACTTGATATTAAAATTGATGCTTGTGGGTTTTTAAGCATTATTAAATATTATTGGTAATCCTTCTGGTTCTCCTATAAGTTTTCCATCATTCATTTTAATCTTTCCATTAACAACTGTTAAAACAGGTGTCCCTTTAAATTTATGACCATTGTATGGAGACCATCCACACTTACTCTTAATATTTTCATTTTTTATCTCTATATATCGATTCAAATCTACAACGGTAATATCTGCATCATAGCCAATTTTAATATATCCCTTGCTTTGTATACCGAAAATTTTTACTGGATTTTCACATATAAATTTAATTAATTGTTCCAATTTAATTTTATTATTATTAACATGATCAAGCATTACAGGTAATAAAGTTTGAACACCGGGCATGCCTGAAGGTGAATCTGGGTAAGATTTATCTTTATTAACCTTTAAGTGTGGCGCATGATCTGAGCCAATTGTATCATTATAATTATTTTTTATTGCATACCAAAGACGATCTTGATGAGTTTTATCTCTTATTGGTGGATTCATTTGAGCGTATGTTCCAAGTTTATCATAACAATCTGGTGCATAAAAAGTTAAGTGTTGAGGTGTTATTTCAAAAGTAATATTACCTTTATTTTGTGAAAGAAAATCTACTTCTTCTTTAGTTGTTATATGAAGTATATGGGCTTTTTTATTATATCTTTTTGCAATTTTTACAATTTTTCTTGTCGAGGACATGGCCACTTCCTCATTTCTCCAGACTGGATGGGTTTTAACATTTCCCTTTTCAATTAATTTTTTTCTTATTTTTAGTATCTCTTCATCTTCTGAGTGAACAGCTACAACTTTAGATGCATGCTTAAATACTTTTTCAATATCATCCTCCTTATCAACTAATAGATTTCCAGTTGAAGATCCTGCAAAAAGTTTAATTCCACAACATCCCTTTAAATTTTTTAATTTTTCTAAGGTTTCACAATTTTCAGCTGTAGCTCCAAAAAAAAATGCATGATTGCAGTACATTTTTTTCGCAATATTTATTTTCTTTTCGAATTCATCAAAGTTAGTAGTAGGTGGTTTTGTGTTTGGCATCTCAAATACTGAAGTTATGCCTCCCATGACTGCTGCTTTACTTCCAGAATTAAGATCCTCAGTATCTGTTGAGCCTGGCTCTCTAAAATGAACTTGTGTATCAATACAGCCAGGAAGAACTGTTAAATTTTCCGCATCAAAAGTTTCTTTCGATTCTTCCTCTAAATCTCCAATATTTACGATTTTGCCTTGTTTAATACCAATATCTTGTTTCTCCAATTTACCATTAATAAAGCAATTACCGTTTATAATTTTTAAATCTAACATTATTACAAAAATCTTATTATATTATTAAATATAAGTTATCAATTATGATTAATAAGAAATTTGTATTTATTCTAGAGGACAGAGGCGTTTTGTATATTAACGGATCTGATACAAATGAATTTCTTCAAAATCTAATAACAAACGACATTTACAAAGTTAATGATAAAAACAGTTGTTATGCCTCATTGTTAACACCTCAGGGTAAGTTTTTATACGACTTCATAGTTGTAAAGCACAAAAATGGTTTTTTTTTAGATTGTGAAAAAAGTGTTGTGGAAGAGCTATATAAAAAAATTGTTTCTTATAAATTGAGATCTAAAATAGAGATTTTGAATTTAAGTAATGAATTTGTAGTTGCTACCTTTTCACTTTCTAAATTTTTGGAATTTCAGGGAGCTAAAAGTCTAGCAGGTTTTACAACTAAATATAGAGAAGACCCAGTTTTTTTAGATCCTAGAAATAAAGAATTGGGTGGAAGATTAATAATTAATTTGGAAAAATTATATTTATCTTTAAAAAAATTGAATCTAAAATCAGAAAATCCTGAGATATATTATGATTATAGTTTCAATCTGGGAATACCTCAATTACAAACTAATTTGTTAAAAGAAAAGTTATTTGGAATTGAATGTAATTTTGAAGAACTAAATGCAATAGATTTTAAAAAAGGGTGTTACATAGGGCAAGAAAATACTTCAAGAATAAAACTTAAAAATAAATTAAATAAACGACTCTTGCCTTTTAAAATTTTAAACGGTTCATTATCAGATGATGATAGCATTACTTACGATGAAAAAGAGATTGGAAAGGCTCTTATATCAAGCAAATATAACTTTGGTATAGTCAAATTAAATAATGAGATTTTTAGTTTTGATAAAATTTTTAGATGTGGAAATGCAGAAATCAAATTCTTTAAACCTGAGTGGCTTAATTTATGAAAAAAAGATTAATAACAAAAACTTCTAAAGTTAAATTTAAACCATTTAATAATTATGGAAGAGTTTTTAAGGGGATGGATTGGCATAAGATCACATACGATATAAAAAAGGGTCAAGGGAGTTACATACTAAAATTAAAACCTAATACTAGGACTCCTTATCATAAACACACTAATTACGAAGAGTTTTATATTTTAGACGGACAATTAATTGATAAAGATAATACTAAATTTAATAAAGGAGATTTTATAAGTTTTGGACCTGGATCACATCATTCATCTTATACAAAAAAAGGTTGTACACTTTTAGTTTTTATGAGGAAAAAAAATAAATTATTATAAATTTTTGGTGCGGCCGGAGAGACTCGAACTCTCATGGGTAAGCCCCACTTGGCCCTCAACCAAGCCTGTCTACCAGTTTCAGCACGGCCGCATATGCGTCACATTAATTGAATGACAATCTTCTTTCAAGTTGATAGGATTAATTATGGATTTTAACTCAGAAGTAAAAAAAGCGACTAAACCGATTTACGAAAAAATATCTGACATAATGCCAGAAATAGAGTGGTCTACACATGCTCCATACATTTATGAAATTAATAAACTAAAAAAAGAAAAAAATGCGGTGATACTTGCTCACAATTATCAAACTCCAGAAATTTATCATGGTATCTCAGATTTTTCAGCCGATTCATTAGCGCTTGCAGTTGAAGCTGCAAAAACAAAAGCTGACATAATTGTTATGTGTGGAGTGCATTTTATGGCTGAAACAGCAAAATTAATGAGTCCAAATAAAAAAGTTTTGTTACCTGATATGCGCGCTGGGTGTTCATTGTCTTCCTCAATAACGGGAGAAGATGTTAGAAATTTAAAAAAAAGATACCCAGGTGTTCCTGTTGTTTCTTATGTGAATACCTCTGCAGATGTTAAAGCAGAAACAGATGTGTGTTGTACTTCTGCTAACGCTGTAAAAATAGTAAATTCCTTAGGTGTTAAAAAAGTTATTTTCTTACCTGATGATTATCTTGCAAAATATGTAGCAACTCAGACAGATGTTGAGATAATTTCTTGGAAAGGTACTTGTGAAGTACATGAACAATTCAATGATCAAGAAATTAATGAAATTAGAAAAAATAATCCTGGTATTAAAGTTATTGCTCACCCTGAATGCCCACCAGATGTTATAAACGCAAGTGATTTTACAGGTTCTACTAGTGGTATGATTAAATATGTAAAAGAAAACCAGCCAGAAAAAGTTATGATGGTTACAGAATGCTCAATGAGTGATAATGTGCAAGTTGATAATCCTAATGTGAAATTTATAAAACCTTGTAACTTATGCCCTCATATGAAAAGAATAACTCTTCCAAAAATTTTAGATTGTTTAAAAAATGAAACAAATGAAATTTTAATGTCAAAAGAAACGATAGAAAGAGCTCGAAAATCTGTTGAAAGAATGACTGAAATTGGTCGTTAGATCAGTGCAAAGAATAAATCAAAAATATATAAATAATTTAGTTCTTAAAGCTCTTGAAGAGGATTTAAGACCAAATGGTGACATAACAACAAAACTTTTAAATTCAAAAAATAAAATTGTTAAAGCTAAAATAATATCAAGACAGAATGGTATAATATCTGGTATTGATTTTTGCAAGGCAGCTTTTAAACTTTTGGAAAGAAAAACCAAATTTTTACCCAAAATTAAAGATGGTAAAAAAATTAAAAAAAACCAAATTATTGCTGAAATAACTGCTAAAACAAAAACAATTTTGATTGCTGAGAGAACCGCTCTTAACTTTCTTAATCGTGCTTCAGGTATTTCCACGATTACAAATCAATATGTTAGCAAAGTTAAAAATAAAACCAAAATTTGTTGTACAAGGAAAACAACGCCAAATTTAAGATTGTTTGAAAAATATGCTGTTAAAAAAGGGGGTGGATATAATCATAGATTTAATCTAAGTGATGAGGTGCTTATAAAAGAAAATCATTTTAAATCAGAGCCATCATTAAGAAATTTAGTAAAAAAATCCTTAAAAACTAAAAAGAAAGTTACAGTTGAAATTGAAAATTTTTATCAATTAAATAGTGTTATGGGTCTAAAATTTAATAGAATTTTATTCGATAATGTAAGCCTTAATCAATTAAAAAAATATTTAAAAATTTGTAAGGGTAAATATGAAACTGAATATTCTGGTAATGCTAACTTGAAAAATATTACAAAAATTAGCAAGACTGGAGTAAATAGAATCTCAGTAGGTTCAATTACACATAGTTCAAAAAGTTTCGATAGTAGTTTGCTTATTTTTTAATTAACTCAGCTTGTGCTGCTGCTAATCTTGCAACAGGAACTCTGTAAGGTGAACAAGAAACATAATTTAACCCTGTTTTTGAGCAAAAGTTAATGCTTTTTGGATCTCCACCATGCTCACCGCAAATCCCAAGTTTAATATTTTTATTTTGTTTTTTTCCTTTTAAAGTTGCTATTTCAATTAAATCACCAACACCATCATCAATCGATATAAAAGGATCAATATCAAATATTTTATTTTCTATGTAATCATTCAAAAACTTTCCACTGTCGTCTCTGCTGATGCCGAAAGTGGTTTGGGTTAAGTCATTTGTCCCAAAACTAAAAAATTCAGCATGTTTTGCTATATCTTTTGCTTTTATTGCTGCTCTTGGTAATTCAATCATTGTTCCAACTAAAAAACTTACCTTAGTATTGTTTTCATCTTGAACTTTTTTAGCCACTCTAATCACTAAGTCTTTCATAATCTTTATTTCTGCTTCTGTAGAAACTAGAGGTATCATTATTTCGGGCATAGTAGACTTAAGTTTTCTCTTTTTACAATCTATCAGAGCCTCGAAAATAGCTCGACATTGCATTTCATAAATTTCAGGAAAAGATATTCCTAATCTACATCCTCTGTGTCCAAGCATTGGGTTGTGTTCATGTAATTCTTCTGTTCTAGATTTTATTTCGTTTATATGTAGGCCTGTAACATTGCTGAGATCGCTTATCTCTTTATCGTTTTTAGGTAAGAACTCATGCAAAGGTGGATCCAACAGCCTTACAGTTACTGGTAAGCCGCTCATAATTTCAAAAATTTCAGTAAAATCCTTCTTTTGATGAGGAAGAAGTTTAGCCAAAGCTTTATTTCTGTCATCAATAGTTTTAGATAAAATCATCTCTCTTACTGAAAGAATTCTATCTTCATCAAAAAACATATGCTCTGTTCTACATAAACCAATTCCTTCAGCTCCAAAGTCTCTAGCAGTTTTTGTATCTAGAGGAGTTTCAGAATTAGTTCTAACTTTTAATTTCCTAAATTCATCAGCCCAATTCATCAATTTTGAAAAATCTCCTGAAATCTCTGGTTTTATAGTTGGAACTTCTCCTAGAATTACTCTCCCTGTAGATCCATCAATTGTAATTATATCACCTTCTTTTATTTCAACATTTGATGAAGTTTTAAAAAGTTTATTATCATAATTAATATCGATTTCACTCGATCCAGAAACACATGGTCTACCCATGCCTCTTGCAACAACAGCAGCGTGGCTTGTCATGCCTCCTCTTGCTGTTAAAATTCCTTTAGCTGCATGCATACCATGAATATCTTCAGGGGATGTTTCTACACGAACTAGTATTGTATCTTGCATCATACCATTTAATCTTTCAGCTTCGTCTGATGTAAAAACTACCTTTCCACTTGTTGCACCTGGTGATGCTGGCAAACCTTTTGCGATAGTTTTTATATCTTTTGTTTCATCAAGTGTTGGATGGAGCAATGTGTCTAGTGAATTTGCATCCACTCTTAACACAGCCTCTTTTTTGGAGATTAATTTTTCTTTAACCATGTCCACAGCTATCTTCACAGCTGACTTTGCCGTTCTTTTTCCAGATCTTGTCTGAAGCATCCAAAGTTTTGAGTTTTCAACAGTGAATTCTACATCTTGCATATCTTTATAATGTTTCTCTAAAAGTAATAGAATTTTTTTTAGTTTAGAAAATACTTTTGGCATAGCTTCTTCCATTGATTTTCCTTTTGATTTTGATTCTTTGTGTGCTTTTTTTGTAATGTAATTTGGAGTTCGAGTACCTGCTACAACATCTTCACCTTGTGCATTTATTAAATATTCACCATAAATCTCATTCTTTCCATTGGATGGATTTCTTGTAAATACAACACCTGTTGCACAATCATCTCCCATATTTCCGAAAACCATTGATTGTACATTAACAGCTGTTCCCCATTCAGATGGTATTTGATTTAACTTTCTGTAAACTTTTGCTCTATTGCTTTCCCAAGACAAAAATACAGCAGAAATTGCTCCGTATAATTGTTCATATACATCTTGGGGAAATTGTTTATTTGTTTTTTCTTTTACTACATTTTTGAAATCTTTAATCAAACCATCCCAATCACTCTCGTCTAAATCGGTGTCCATTAAAACACCCTTTGTTAACTTGTAGTTTTCGATCAGTTCCTCAAAATTATAACTTTCTATACCTAAAACAACGTTTGAATACATCTGAATAAATCTTCTGTAGCTATCTTTTGCAAACCTCATGTTAGAGGTTTTTTTGGCTAATGCGTTTACAGTTTTATCATTTAATCCAAGATTTAAGATGGTATCCATCATTCCTGGCATAGAGACTCTTGCTCCGGATCTAACTGAAACCAAAAGTGGATCGTTTAAATCGCCAAATTTTTTACCACATTCTTTTTCAACTTGTTTTAACTCAAGATTAATAGATTTAATCAGTTTTGAATTCAATTTTTTGTTATTTTTATAAAAAATTTCACAAACCTCTGTAGAAATTGTGAAACCAGGGGGAACTGGTAATCCTAGTTTTCCCATTTGAGCCAGGTTCGCGCCTTTGCCACCTAAGATGAATTTTGGGTTTTTTAGATTATTTGACTTTTTAGAATTAAAATTAAAAACTAAATTACTCATTAAGCGCTCTCTATATTTGAAAAATTTATATAATTATTGAAGGTTTTACATAACAATTGTAAAAGTTCCAAACGATTTTTTTTTAAAGCCTTATCATCATCATTGACAATTACATCTTCAAAGAAGTTTGATACTTCTATTTTTGCTTCTGCCAACACCTCAAGAGTTTTCTCACAATTTTCTCCACTACCTAGGCTTGTAAAATATTTTCTTATTTCCTGTATCTTTTTATATAATTTTTTTTCAGAGTCATTTTTAAATAATCCTGGATCAGTAGTCTCGGACAATTCAAATTTATTTTTTTTAACCTCATCACTTAAAATATTTGAGGCTCTTTTATATGAGAAAATAATATCTTGACCTATATTTTTATCGATTAGTTTATTTAAAATAAACGCTTTATTATATATTTTATAAATTTGATCTGTATTGTAACTACTCATAGAACATTCAATAATATCTGGTCTAATATTTTTTTCTTTCATATAAAATCTTAGTCTATCTGATATGAATCTATATAAATCCTGTTGAGCTAATTTAATGTCAAAATTCACATCCTGTTCACTAAAAAGTGAAAATGAATAATTTATTATATCCTTTAATTTAATTTCTAATTTATTTTCTACTATTAGCCTAATAAGACCAATAGCAGATCTTCTCAACGCAAATGGGTCCTTTGAACTAGTAGGCTTCAAATTAATTGCAAAGAAACCTGACAGAGTATCCAATTTATCGCTTATAGCTAATGTAACAGAATAAGGTTTTTTTGGAGTTTTTGTTTCTGGACCTGTAGGTAAATAATGTTCCCTTATAGCTAAGCATATATCGTTATCAAAACCTTGTGATTTTGCAAAATGACCTCCCATTACACCTTGAAGTTCCGGAAACTCATTTACTAAATCTGATGTCAAATCTACTTTACAAATTGAACTGGCTATCTCAACTTTTTCTTTGCTTATTAGTAATTCGTCAGAAATTAAGGCACCTAATTTTCTAAGTCTTTGAATTTTTTCAAAGTAAGATCCTAATCCCTCAAAATAACTCAGTTTTTTTAAATTTGATATGCCCTTAACCAAATTTTGAGTTTTATTTTTATCCCAAAAAAACTTCGCATCATTTAAACGGGCCTCGACTACATTTTCATTACCTATTTTTATTAAACCTTTACTATCTTTATTATCTGCAACTAGAAAAAAATTATTTGTTAAATTATCTCTGCTATCAAATGTTGGGAAATACTTTTGATGAACCTGCATTGTGGTCACTAATATATCATCTGGGATCTCAAGAAATCTTTTATTAAATCTACATTTAATTATATTTGGTTTTTCAACTATGTTGGTGACTTCATTTAATAGAGTAGAGTTGAAATGAATTTTTAAGTTTTCTTTTTTTGCTATTCTGTTCAATTGATCTACAATAAATTGCTCTCTTTTTTTATTATCTAAAATGATATTTTGTGACCTAAAAAAAGCTAGGTAATCCTTAAATCTGACAAACTTCTTTGTTTTTTGCTCAAAATCTTTATCGATGAAAGTGATATTTGATGAAACTAGATGATGGTATTCAAATTCCAAAGTCTTGTTGTCAAAACAACAAAGTATAGATTTAAGTGGCCTTCCCCAATATAGTTCATGATCAGCCCAGCGCATAGATTTCTTCCAAGATGTCTTATCTAAAATTTTTGGTAAATTTTTTTGCAAAACAAACTTTGTTTCAATACTTTCAGAGGGTTTTTTGAAGAAATAAAATTCTCCTTTATCAGTTTTTTTTTTATAAGTTTTATCTATGGATATCTTGTACGATTTTAAAAAACCATTTAAAGCATCCTGTGGAGCATTAATATTGGGGCCTCTAATTTCATTTTCTTTTTTGGTAATCTTTTTTGATATATTTTGAAAATAAACGATTAATCTATTCGGTATTGAAAAAGCTGTAGCTTCACCACTATATTTTATGTCTTCTTTTTCTAAAAATTCTTTTAAATTTTGAAAAAAATCTTGTCTTGTCTTATTCTGTAAATTTGCAGGAATTTCTTCACTAAAAAGTTCTATAAAAAATTCTGACATTTTATTTTTTATTTTTGATTATCTACCCAAGCTTGTCCTACGCTTTTTGTCATATCTCTTATCTTTGCAATATACTCTGCTCTTTGAGCAACACTAATCGCTCCTCTTGCATCTAAAACGTTAAAAACATGACTTGCCTTTAAACATTGATCATAAGCGGGTAATGGCAGTTTTTTTTCTAGTAATAATTTTGTTTCTAGTTCAACCATATCAAAAATTTTGAACAGATTATCTACATTTGCAAATTCAAAATTATAAGCTGAAAATTCTTTTTCTGATTGTAAAAAAACATCCCTATAAAGAATACCTTCGTTATTCCAAACTAAATCAAACACGTTTTTTTTCTGTTGGGTAAACATGCAAAGTCTTTCTAGTCCATATGTAAGTTCAACTGAAATAGGTTTACAATCCATGCCAGCCATTTTTTGAAAATAAGTAAATTGAGTTACTTCCATACCATCACACCAAACCTCCCAGCCCAATCCAGCAGCACCTAGAGTTGGACTTTCCCAATCATCTTCTACAAATCTAATATCATGTTCACTATGTTTAATGCCAAGGTTTTCTAAGCTATTCAAATATAATTTTTTTATATTTTTGGGTGATGGTTTTATTATTACTTGGAACTGATAGTAGTGTTGTAATCTATTTGGATTTTCTCCGTATCTTCCATCAGTTGGTCTTCTAGATGGTTGAACATAAGCTGATTTCCAAGGTTTTGGTCCAAGTGATCTCAGAGTTGTGGCTGGATGAAAAGTTCCGGCCCCTACTTCTAAATCATATGGTTGTAAAATTACACACCCGTGATTTGCCCAAAATTTTTGTAAAGTAAAAATTGTATCTTGAAAAGTTTGTATCTTAGTTTTTTTTTTAGAAGCCATACCTTTGCCAAATAGATTTTTCTTCGATTACATTTGACAAACTATCAATATAATTTTCTGAGGATAATCTTTTAGCAAGCCATCCTTTGCTCTTCTCAAATTTTTTAATTACAACATCTTCACCATAAATTTCTTTTAAAATGTGGTTTGCATCACCTATTCCATCAATTAATCCCAATTCTTTTGATTTGCTACCAGACCAAAACTCCCCAGAAAATAATTCTATTCCTAAATCCTTTTTTAGTTTTGATCCTCTGCTAGTTTCAACAACATTTATAAAATCTTTATGAAGATCCAATTGAATATTTTTAAGTCTATCAATATCCTCTTTTTTTTCGTCCATAAATGGATCTAAAGTGCTTTTATTTTTTCCAGCTGTATAAACTCTTCTTTGTATCCCAATTTTTTGAATTAAATCTTTAAATCCGAATGATGAATAGATAACTCCTATAGATCCAATTATAGAACTTGAATTGGCATAAATTTCATCACCAGCACAGGCTATAAGATATCCACCCGATGCAGCAACATCCTCAGCAAAAACAATAACTTTCTTTTTTTCTTTTTTAGCAAGTCTTCTAATGAAACTATAAATTAAATGGGATTGCACTGGTGATCCCCCAGGTGAATTGATAGATATAGCTACCGCAGGTGACTTTTTTATTGCAAAGGCTTTTTTAATAATTTCTTCTTGACTATTAAAATCAATTCCTTGTTTAAATTTTCCTACGCTTCCTATGACTCCAGTTAATCTTATATGAGGAATAATTTTTTTTTTTTTGAAAAAAGAGAACATTGTTAATGCTTATAAAATTTTTTTAATAATATAAAGTCTACTTATAGTTGAAGTTTAGGGTGCGTCAATTGATAAGTATGATTAATGCGCAATTATATTAACTTAAGTTCATGGGTTCGGTAATACAACTTAAAACAAAAATTAATAATGCTTATTTAGATCTAAGAAATTCTGTAGAGCATAAATTAGAGCTTGTTGAAGATAAGATCAAAAATAAGTTAAAAAGTGACGTCTCTTTGGTAGAAAAGATGACAACTTACAACTTAAGCACAGGTGGAAAAAGACTTAGGGCTTTGATAACTTTAGGATCTGCAAAATTGTGTGGTTATTCAAAAGGTGGGAGAGACGTAAATCTTGCTGCATGTGTCGAGTTAATTCATGCTGCAACGTTAATGCACGATGATGTACTTGATAATGGAGAAATTAGGAGAGGAAAAAAAACTCCTAGATCAATTTGGGGAAACAACGCCTCAATTCTGGTCGGGGATTATCTTTTAAGTAGATGTTTTGAAATGATGGTGGAAGATGGTAATATTGAAGTTTTAAAATTATTATCATCAACTTCAGCACAAATTGCACAAGGTGAAGTACTACAATTACAACATAAGTCTGAGTTAGATATTATAGAAGAAACATATTTAAAAATAATAACATCTAAAACAGCTTCCTTATTTTCAGCCTCTAGCAGAGTTGGTGCAATACTTGGTAAGCAAGAAGAGAAAATTAAGGATGCCTTAGACTCATATGGCAAAAATCTAGGTATAACATTTCAAATTGCTGATGATACTTTAGACTACAACTCTCAAATACAAAAATTTGGGAAAAAAATTGGAAATGACTTTTTTGAGGGTAAAATTACACTTCCTATAATCATATTAAACCAAAAATGTAATTCAGATGAAAAAATAAAATTAAAAAAATTGTTTACAAAAGAATATCGTAATGAAAATGAATTTAAATTTGTGTTAGATCTGATAACAAAATATAATGTGATATCAGAGTGTTACAAAAAAGCGGATTATTTTATTTCGCTAGCATCAAATTCTTTAAATGTTATTAAAGATTGTGAAGAAAAGAATATTCTAAAAAAGTTAACCTCTTTTAGTATCGAGAGATCTTTTTAAGGACTAAGTAAAAACTTATCCCATTTATTTTGCTCAAACTTGTATTTTAATCTTTCATGAATTCTATTTTCACCATCTAACCAAAATTCTATTTCATTTGGAATTAATCTCCATCCTGACCAATGTTCAGGTCTTGGCACTTCATTTGTGTCTGGATATTTTTTTTTGTATTTTTCTATAGATGATAATAGCTCATCTCTATTTTTTAAAGTTGTACTTTGTTTTGATGCCCAGGCTCCTATTCTGCTACCATATTTTCTTGAATTATAATAATCATTAGCTTCTTTATCTGAAACATTTTCTATTGATCCAAAAATTCTTATTTGTCTTAATAAACTTTTCCAATGAAAGCACATTGAGGCTTTAGGGTTAGCAAACAAAGCTTTACTTTTTGGACTGTTTAAATTTGTATAAAACACAAAACCTTTCTCGCTAAAGCCTTTCAATAAAACCATTCGTACATTAGGATTTCCCTCTTTATCAGAAGTTGCCAATGCTAAGGCATTTGGGTCATTTGGCTCTTTTTCTTTGGCCAAATTAAACCATTCTTCAAATAATTTAAAAGGATTATCCTCATCCTTAAAGCAAATATCTAGTCCAAGAGAGTTTTTTTGATTCATAATTTAAACAAAATAATTTATATAATACAATAATGTCATTTAATACTTTTGGAAAGTTTTTTCGTTTTACTACATGGGGAGAGTCACATGGGCCAGCTATAGGATGTGTTGTTGATGGTTGTCCGCCCAATGTAGCTTTAAAGCAGGAAGATATTCAAAAAGAACTAAATAAAAGAAAACCAGGGCAATCAAAGTTTACTACACAAAGAAAAGAAGATGATAAAGTTGAGATATTGTCAGGAGTTTTTGAGGGAAAAACGACAGGGACCCCTATATCACTAATTATTTATAACAAGGATATGAGGTCAAGAGACTACGAAACCATAAAAAATAAATTTAGACCTGGTCACGCAGATTTTACGTATTTTAAAAAATATGGGATTAGAGATTACCGAGGAGGTGGTAGACAGTCAGCACGAGAAACTGCCTCTAGAGTAGCCGCTGGAGCAATAGCAAAAAAAGTTTTAGAAAAAAAAATAGGGAAAAAATATAAAGTCGTAGGAGCGGTTACCCAACTTGGAATATTAGGTTGTGATGTAACTAGATGGAATGATAAAGAAATAGGGAAAAATCCATTTTTTTGTCCAGATAAAAAAATTATAAAGTTATGGGAAAAATATTTGTTGGCTATCAGAAAATCAGGTTCATCATGTGGCGCAATTATAGAAGTCAGAGCAAGAGGTGTGCCAGTTGGGCTAGGAGCACCTATCTATGCAAAGCTTGATATGGATTTAGCATCAGCAATGATGAGTATTAATGCAGTTAAAGGAGTAAATATAGGATCTGGTATGAATTCAGCTCAATTAACTGGTGAAGAAAATTCTGATGAGATTATTTCAAAAGGAAAAAATATCAAATTTAAATCAAATAAAGCTGGAGGTATACTTGGAGGTATATCTAGTGGACAAGAAATAATAGTGTCTTTTGCTGTAAAACCAACTTCATCGATTCTATCCTCTAGAAAAACTATTGATAAATTCGGAAAAAATACTTCTATATCAGTCAAAGGGCGTCACGACCCATGTGTTGGAATAAGAGCAGTCCCTATTGGTGAAGCAATGATGCATTGCGTATTACTCGATCATTATTTAATGAATAAAGCCCAGTGCGGTAACTAATTCTGCTTTTGAGCTAGAATTTTAGAGTCAATTATTTCGTAAATTTTGTTTTCTATTGCCTGGCTATCTAAACCAGCCTCTTCATACATTTTTTTTGGATCATTATGCTCTATAAATCTATCAGGCAAAATCATAGATCTGAATTTTATTTTTTCTAATAAAGATTTATCGGATAAAAACTTACTCAAGTGAGAGCCAAATCCACCTATTGAGCCCTCCTCAATTGAAATTAATATTTCGTGATTTCTAGCAACTTGCCACATTAAATTTTCATCAAGTGGCTTACAAAATCTTGCATCTACAATAGTTATGCTTAAGCCTTTTTTCTCCAAATTTTGTGCTGCAATTTTGCACTCATTTAATCGTGCTCCAAAATTAATTAAAGCTATTTTTTTTCCCTCTTGAACTATTCTACCTTTTCCAATTTCAATTTTTTCACTTATATCTGGAAGCATAATTCCAAACCCATTACCTCTTGGGTATCTAAAGGCACTTGGTCTGTCATTTATATCAACCGAGGTATTAATCATCTTAACTAACTCTGACTCATCACTAGCTGCCATCACAACAAAATTTGGCAATGTAGATAAAAATGTAATATCAAATGAACCTGCGTGAGTTGGGCCGTCAGCTCCAACTAATCCAGCTCTATCAATTGCAAATCTAACTGGTAAGCTTTGAATTGCAATATCATGCACAACTTGATCATAAGCCCTTTGTAAAAAAGTAGAATATATAGCAGCATAAGGTTTGTATCCCTCGGTTGCTAATCCCCCAGAAAATGTGACCGCGTGCTGTTCAGCTATTCCAACATCGTACATTCTATCAGGAAATTTTTTTCCAAATAAATCCATCCCAGTACCAGAAGGCATAGCTGCTGTAACTCCAATTATTTTACTATCTCTTTCAGCATGCTTAATTAGTGTATCAGCAAAAACTTTAGTATAAGACGGTACAGTTGCTTTTGACTTTTGCTGAACTCCTGTTTTGACATTAAATTTTGAAACTCCATGAAACTTATCATTAGACTTCTCTGCAAATTGATATCCTTTGCCTTTTTCAGTTTTAATATGTATCATTATAGGTCCGTTAAAATTACTGTTTTTTGCGTTTTTTAAAACTGAAACGAGTGTTTCTATATCATGACCATCTATTGGACCTACATAATAAAATCCTAATGAATTAAATAAGGTGCCTCCTGTGACAGCACTTCTAAAAAAATCTTCTGCTTGTCCAGCTTTTTTACTAAATCTTTTAGAAAACGATGAAATAATTAATTTTACAGTTTCCCTAAAACTAAAATACATCTTGCCGGTAAATAATTTTGCTAAATATGTTCTCATTGCTCCAACAGGTTTTGCAATTGACATATCATTGTCGTTTAAAATAACTATCATTTTTGTTTTTGAAGTTCCGGCATTATTCATTGCCTCATAAGCCATGCCGGCGCTAATTGCTCCATCTCCAATTACTGCAACTACGTTATCATTTTTTTTTGATAGTTTATTAGCTGTTGCAATGCCAAGTGCTGCAGAAATAGATGTGGAGCTATGAGCTGCACCGAAAGGATCATATTCGCTCTCTGATCTTTTTGTGAAACCAGATAAGCCATTTCCTTGTCTTAAAGTTCTAATTTTTTCTTTACGACCAGTCAGAATCTTATGTGGGTAGGATTGGTGTCCTACATCCCAAATCAATTTATCATTTGGAGTATCAAAAACATAGTGTAAAGCTACGCTGAGTTCAACCACACCTAATCCAGCTCCTAAGTGACCTCCCGTAACTGAAACAGCATCAATTAATTCTTCTCTTACCTCGTTAGAAAGTATTTTAAGTTCACTTAATTTTAATTTTCTAATATCAGATGGAAATTTTACTTCATCCAAAAACTTATATTTTTTCATTTTTCCCTATTAACAATAAATTCAATAGTATCTTTTAAATCATTACTTTTCTTTAAGTTTTTTAAAACTTTAAATATTTTATCTTTTTTAAAATTACAATACTTAACAGTATTTTTGTATCCGAGTAAACTTATTAAAGTTGCTTTACCTTTTTTCTTGTCTTTATGAATTTTTTTGCCTAATTTTTTTGCATTTCCTTTGAAATCTAATAAATCATCAATTATTTGAAATAATAAACCTATCTCTAGACCTAAATTAGAAAATTTTTTGAATATATTTTTCTTATTACTCAAAATCACTGGAGCTAAAGTTGAGAACATAAACAACTTACCAGTTTTGTTTAATTGCATTTCTAATATTTTTCTTTTTCCTATTCTCTGTCTTTCAAAACTCAAATCAAGGAACTGCCCACCCGCTATTCCGGTATGACCTGAGCTAGCTGCAAGAATATGAACAAGCTGGTTTTTCTTTTTATCTTGAATAGGGAATTTTTTTTCACTAAGTATTTCAAAAGCCATTGTTAAAAGTGAATTACCTGCCAAAACAGCTGTCGACTCTCCATATTTTTTATGAACAGTTAACTTTCCTCTTCTTATGTCATCATCATCCATACACGGTAAATCATCATGAATTAATGAGTATGCATGAATACACTCTATGGCAGCTCCGATTCTAATTAAATGTTTGTAAGGAACCGATAAAATCTTACCTATATCAACTAAAATTTTTACTCTTATTTTTTTTCCTCCAGGAAACAATCCATATTTGATTGGATTTATTAGCTTTGTTTTTTTTTGATTTCTGAGATAATTTTCTAAGAATGCATTAGTGTCTCTTGCAACTTTATTTAGTTTTTTTTGCATTTTTTTTTATAATTTTATCAATTTTTAATTTTGAATTATTACTAATTTCTTTTGAGAGAGATTGAAATTTTTTTTCTATTAAATTGTTAACTTTAATTAATTTTTGGTAATCATCAGCAGAATTTTCCAAATTTGGAGATGTTTCGATTTTAGTTAATAAACTATTGAGAATTTCTCTTAATTCATCCAGCGACTTTGCTTTAATATCATCTGGTAAATTTTTATCTTTCATATATTAGTTTTATTATTACATGAATAATAATCTTTCAAATATTAAAAAAGGTAAATATTTCCTCGATAAAGACAATTGTATAGGTATGCCAACAGAAACGGTTTATGGACTAGCTGCTAACGCTTACTCCAGTAAGGCTATATTAAAAATATTCAAATTAAAAAAGAGGCCAAAAAATAATCCCTTAATAGTTCATTATAGCAGTCTTGAAATGTTAAAGAGAGATTGTATTTTAAATAAGAATTTTATAAATCTTTACAATAAATTTTGCCCCGGTCCACTAACATTTATTTTAAAATTAAAAAAGGATAGTAGAATTTCAAAATTTGTAACAAATAAGAAAAAAACACTTGCTGTTAGATTTCCTTCACATCCCAAAGCTAAAGATCTTTTGAAAATTTTAAATTATCCATTGGCTGCTCCTAGTGCAAATATTTCATCAAGAGTAAGTCCGGTAACAAGAACCCATGTGAAAGAAGAGTTTGGTAAAAAAATAAAATATATTATTGAAGGTGGTCTTTCTAAGATTGGGTTAGAGTCTACAATTATAAATTTAACAGGTAAGCCTGAAATCCTCCGAATTGGCAGTATAGATATTAATAAATTAAGCAAAGCATTAAAAAAAAAGTTACTTTACAGAAAAAAAACTTATATGAAAGTACCGGGTCAAAATAGATTGCATTATTCTCCAGGCATACCATTAAGAATGAACTGTAAAGAAGCAAGTCTAGATGAGGCATTTATTCTAGTGAAAAAAAGAAATAATAGTAATAAAAATTTTTTTTATCTTAGTAAAAACAAAAATTTAAAAGAAGCGGCAAGAAACCTGTATTCAGTTTTAAGAATGATTAAAAAAAAAGGATATAAAAAAATTGCTGTTGAAAAAATAGAAAATAAGGGAATTGGGTTAGCAATAAATGACAGGCTGCAAAAGGCTTCCTCAAAAAAATAAATGAATACTTTGGTAAGTGTAAATAATCTATCTAAAAATTTTTCAAGTTTTGAAGCTGTAAAAGAAATTAGTTTCAGTATAAACGAAAGTGAAATTCTCGGTTTACTAGGACCAAATGGTTGCGGCAAAACCACAACAATTGGAATGATGTTAGGTTTATTAAAACCTACAAGCGGTGAGGTTATAATAAATGGTCTTAATGTTGAAAATAATAGAATAAATCTTCTAAAAAAAATGAATTTTATTTCTCCTTATATTGAGTTACCAAAAAAACTTACTGTCAAAGAAAATCTAATGGTTTATGGTAAATTATATTCTGTCAATAATATAAATAATCGTATTGATTATCTTGCTGAAACATTAAGGTTGAGTGAATTCATAAATAAAAAAACTGGTGAACTTTCTTCAGGCCAAAAAAATAGAGTCAGTCTTGCAAAAGCAGTAATTAATGATCCAGACATTTTATTATTAGATGAGCCAACGGCTTCATTAGATCCAGAAACAGGAGATTTTGTTAGAACTTTCATAGAAAAAATTTCATCGGAAAAAAAAATCTCAATCTTGCTTGCTTCCCATAATATGAATGAAGTAAAAAGGCTTTGCAAAAGTATTTTAATGATGAAGGACGGAAAAATTATAGATAGAGGCACGCCGTCAGAAATTATTAATAAACACGGTAAAAAAAACTTAGAAGAAGTTTTTTTAAAACTTAATAGAGCTAAAAATGAGTTATAATAGAATTTTAGGACTTTTCTTAAGACACTTTTTTTTAATAAAAGGTTCTCTACCAAGAATTTTAGACTTAATTTATTGGCCTACAATTCAAATAATCCTTTGGGGGTTTATTTCAAAGTTTTTTACGGTGTATAGTGATTATTACAATAATACTGTTGGGGTCATACTAAGTTGCGCAATTCTTTACGATTTTTTATTTAGATCAAGCATAAGTTTCAATATGTTATTTTTAGAGGAAATTTGGAGTAGAAATTTTACAAATTTATTTATTGCCCCTCTTCGTATAAGTGAAATAATTATATCATTAGTTTTGACTGCTCTTTTAAGAACTTTGATAGGATTGGTACCTGCAATATTAATTACCTCGCCATTATTTGGTATATCAATTTTAGATCTTGGTACGCCTCTTTTTTTATTATTTTTTAGCTTGTATGCATTTGGGATTACATTAGGCTTATTTGTTTCATCAGGTCTACTAAGATATGGTCCAGCGTTTGAAAACATTGCATGGTCATCACTTTTTTTATTAGCACCTTTAGGATGTATTTATTATCCGATTGAAATATTGCCCGAGTTTTTTCAAACTGTAGCAAAGTTATTACCTTTGGTTTATATTTTTGAGGAAGCAAGATCAATTTTAGTAAATAATACTGTGGACTATTCAAATATAATGTCTGCAATATATTTAAACATTTTTTATCTATTTTTAGGAATTTCCTTATTTTACTATTCTTTTAATAAAGCACGTGATAAAGGGACATTAATTAATATAGGTGAATAATTTTTGGCGCGCTCGCAAGGAGTCGAACCCTGAACCTCCAGAGCCGAAATCTGGCGCTCTATCCAGTTGAGCTACGAGCGCATAAAGTATTAATATAGTAATTTATGAAAAAAATCATTAATTTATTAGTAGAAACACAGGATGATATTCTTAGGGTAGATCAATTTATAAATAAATATGAAAAAGATTTAAGTAGATCTAAAATCAAGAATTTAATACTTAAAAAAAATTTAAGTATAAACAATAAACTTAATGATGATCCCTCTAAAAAAATCAAAATAAACGACAAAATTAGCTTAATAATTCCCGAGCCTGAAGAAGTAAACCTTAAACCATTTGAATATAAAATTGAGATAATCTATGAGGACAATGATTTGCTTGTGTTAAATAAAAAAGCAGACATTTCAATGCATCCAGGCGCAGGAAATAAAGATAGAACACTTGTTAATGCATTAATTAATTATAAAAAAAAATTGTCAAATATTAACGGTGAGCTAAGACCAGGTATCGTTCATAGAATTGACAAACATACTTCGGGATTAGTGGTAATAGCAAAAAACAATTTTACGCATGAAAATTTGTCAAATCAATTCAGTGAACACTCAATAGAAAGAAAATATCAAACTTTAGTTTGGGGAAAACTTAGACCCAGTAATGGGAAAATAGAAACTTTAATAACAAGAAGCTCCAAAAATAGACAATTAATGTCTGTTAGTTTATCGAAAGGGAAAAATTCAATTACAAATTATAAAACACTTGAAATATTCGAAAAAGAAACAGTTCCCACTTTTAGTTTAATTGAGTGTAAATTAGAAACTGGAAGAACCCATCAAATAAGAGTTCATATGAGTTATAAAGGTAATAATATAGTTGGTGATCAGAAATACAAAAAAAAATTTAAAAAAATAAAAAATATAAATAAAGGCTTGGAAAAAAAAATCATGAATCTAGACAGACAATTTTTACATGCCGTCAGCTTAGGATTCACTCATCCTACCAAAAATAAAAGGATGAATTTTAAATCTAAATTACCAAATGATCTTGAGGATATTCTAAAAAGCCTAAGAAATGCTTAAAATTTTATACATTGTAAATTTAAAAAAATTAATTAAATAAGTCTTACAAATGAGTAGTTCAACTTTCAAATATCCTGCTTTAACCAACGAAGGTGGTTTATCTCTATATTTAGAGCAAATCAAAAAGTTTCCTATGCTTGATGCCGAAGAAGAGTACATGTTGGCAAAAAATTGGAAAAATACGGGTAATGTCAAATCTGCAGAAAAATTAGTCACAAGTCATTTGCGATTAGTTGCAAAAATTGCAATGGGCTACAAGGGATATGGTTTACCCTTAAATGAAATAATATCAGAAGGCAACGTGGGTCTAATGCAAGCTGTAAAGAAATTTGAACCTGAAAAAGGTTTTAGACTTGCAACATATGCTATGTGGTGGATAAGGGCTGCCATACAAGAATATATTTTGAGATCTTGGAGTTTAGTTAAAATAGGTACTACCACAGCTCAAAAAAAATTATTTTTCAATTTAAAAAAATTAAAAAATCAAATTGCTCCTAAAAATGAAGGAGATTTAAAAGATGAAGACGTTAAAAAAATTGCATCAACTTTAGATGTAAGTGAAGATGAAGTTGTTTCAATGAATAGACGATTGTCGGGTAAAGAACAATCATTGAATGCACCAATTGGTGAAGATGGAGATGAATGGCAAGATTGGGTAGTCG
The DNA here is from genome assembly GCA_902587095.1 of uncultured Pelagibacteraceae bacterium. Classification (GTDB taxonomy): domain Bacteria; phylum Pseudomonadota; class Alphaproteobacteria; order Pelagibacterales; family Pelagibacteraceae; genus Pelagibacter. Next base: position 35,894 of record CACIJY010000004.1, on the reverse strand, counting down.
ATAAAACAATGGACCATGATCTAAAAATTGCTCATCAAGAAGAAATGGAGCAAAGAAAAGATCTATTAAAAGACTCAATAAAAATTCTTAACGAAAGAGAGAAAGAAATTTTGTATTCAAGACGTTTGACTGATAGTCCCAAAACTTTAGAGGACTTGAGTAAAAAATTTAAAATCAGTAGAGAAAGAATAAGACAAATTGAGAATAAAGCATTTGAGAAACTACAAAAACATATGCTTAACTCAGCTAACTCTAAAAATTTATTACCTGCTAATTAATTTTTAAAAGGATCTACAATTAAGATAGTATCATTTCTTTCGGGACTAGTTGAGATACTTGATACTTTAGTTTCTACAAATTGCTCTAATTCGCTAATATATTTTTTTGCATTTTCAGGCAAGTCTTTAAAATTTTTTATTCCTTTTGTAGAAGTTTTCCAGCCTTCAAAAGTTTTATAAATCGGCTTTACTTTTAATTGATCGTCAACTGCTGCTGGCAAATAATCAATCTTATTTCCATCTAATTCATATGCAACACACATTTTCACATGATCTAAATCATCTAAAACATCGAGCTTAGTTAGGGCTATTCCATTAATTCCTGAAATTTTAATTGTTTGTCTAACTAAAACCCCATCAAACCAACCACAACGTCTTTTTCTGCTAGTTACTGTTCCAAACTCTTTACCTTTAGTACCAAGTTCTTCACCAATTTTATCTTTTAACTCTGTGGGAAAAGGTCCTTCACCAACTCTAGTTGTGTAAGCTTTTGTTATACCTAAAACATAATTTATGGAATTTGGCCCACAACCTGAACCAGTGGCAGCCGAAGATGCAACTGTATTGGAGGAAGTTACGAATGGATAGGTACCGTGATCAACATCCAAAAGAACGCCTTGTGCACCTTCAAATAAAATTTTTTTGTTTTGAGATTTAAATTCATCTATTTTTTTCCATACTGGTTTTGAGTATTTTAAAATTTCTGGAGCAATTTTTAATAAATCCTTTTTTAACTTATCTTTTTTGTAGACCTTTTTACCCAGTCCTTTTCTTATAGCGTTATGATGTAGCAATACAGTTTCAAGCCTATGGTTTAAATTTTCCTCAGATACTAGGTCCATTACTCTGATAGATCTTCTGCCAACTTTATCTTCATATGCTGGTCCAATGCCTCTTCTGGTAGTTCCAATTTTAGCGTTTCCTGCAGCGTCCTCTCTAATTTCATCCATTTCTTTATGAAACGGCAATATTAAATTTGCAGATTCAGATATTATTAAATTTTCCGGGCTGACTTTAACTCCCTTAGATTTAATCTCATCAATTTCATCTAACAAAGCCCAAGGATCGACCACCACTCCGTTTCCAATTATTGAAATTTTGTCTTTTCTTACTATTCCTGATGGTAGAAGTCTTAACTTGTATATAATACCATCTATCACTAGCGTATGCCCAGCGTTATGGCCTCCTTGAAATCTAACTACAATGTCAGCTTCACTAGACAACCAATCTACGATCTTTCCTTTTCCTTCATCACCCCATTGAGATCCAACTACTGCAACATTTTTCATTTAATTTTTTTTATTTCTATACTATTTATATGATTAATTGGTCCATGGCCTTTACCATAATTTGGTCCTAACATTATAGCACGGTTAACATAATTTATTCCTAGCTCACAAGATTTCTTTAGAGTTTTTCCACATGAATAAAATGTAGCAATTGCACTTGAAAGCGTACAACCAGTTCCATGAGTATTTTTTGTTATTATTTTTTTGCTATTGAATATCTCTACTTTATTATTACTTAAAAGTACGTCGTAAATTTTCTTCGTACTGAGATGACCACCTTTTATTAAAACATTTTTTACACCTAAAATATTTATTTTTTTTGCAGCATAAACCATGTCTTCAACCGTTTTTATAGAAATACCTGAGAGAACTTCTGCCTCAGGAACATTTGGAGTAACTAATGTAACTTTTTTTAATAAATTATTTTTCAGTAATTTGATTGATCTTTTATTAATTAATCTTTGGCCTCCTTTTGCTACCATCACAGGATCAAGTATAATTTTTTTAATATTTAATTTATTTAATGATTTTAGAACTGTTTTAATTACACTTTCAGAGTGCAACATCCCTATTTTAATCGCATCTGGTTTTATATCTCTTGAGGTAAATTCAATTTGCTTTGAAATTACATTTATTGGGATTGGAATTATAGAATTTATTCCAACAGTATTTTGAGACGTGACCGCTGTAATTGCTGTCATTGCATAAGAACCAAGCGCTGTAATAGTTTTAATATCTGCTTGAATGCCTGCTCCACCAGACGAGTCTGATCCTGCAATTACTAATACTTTAGATTTTATTTTCAAATTAATTCAAAGATCTTTTAACTATATTTATACAATTTAATAATAATTTTTTATTATCTGTTTCTACCATTATTCTAATCTTAGGTTCTGTACCAGATTTTCTTACCAAAATTCTTCCTTGCTTTTTAATTACTTTAGAGGCTTTTTTGATAGCATTTTTACACTTAGGAGTATCTATGATTGATTTATCTTTAACAGTAATATTTTCTAATAATTGTTTAGTTGGTTTAAATACGTTAAAAATTTCACTAGCTTTTTTGCCTTTTCTCATTGCAAACAATACTTCCAAAGCAACCAATAACCCATCTCCTGTTGTTGCGAATTTTCCTAAAATAATATGTCCTGATTGCTCACCTCCCAAATTAAATTTATTTTTTTGCATTTTTTCTTTTACATATCTATCACCAACATTTGCTCTTAAGAATTTTATTTTTTCATTTTTGAAATATTTTTCTAGGCCATAATTTGACATTAGGGTTCCGACAACACCACCTTTTAATATTTTTTTTCTCTTCCATCTTGTAGCTAACATTCCAATAATTTGATCTCCATCTATTATTTTACCTCTTTCATCTGCTAATATTACTCTGTCTGCATCGCCATCTAAAGCTATACCAATGTGGGCTTTATTTTTTCTTACAAATGATTGTATTTTTTGTGGAAAGGTCGATCCACATTTTGAGTTTATATTAAATCCATTAGGTAAAGTTCCGGTCTCATAAATTTTTGCACCCAGTGATTTTAAAAGATTTGGGGCCGATTTATATCCAGCACCATTTGCGCAATCAATTGCAATCCTCATTTTTTTAAGATTAAAATTACTCGGGAAATTTTTTTTTAAAATTTTAATATAGTCATCATTCGCATTTTCTAACCTTTTAACTCTACCCAATTTTCTAGGATTAGATAAATTTTTTATTATTTTAGAATCTATAAGTTTTTCAATTCTCATTTCAATTTTATCTGATAATTTTAATCCATCTGGACCAAAAAGTTTTAAACCATTGTCGTAATAGGGATTGTGAGATGCAGTTATCATAATTCCCATATTCGCTTTCATTTTTTTTGTTAACATTGCAAGTCCGTTTGTTGGTAAAGGTCCCAATAAAAATACGTGCATTCCAGCTGATGCAAGACCTGAGACTAGTGCGGGCTCTAATGTATAACCTGATAATCTTGTATCTTTTGCGATAATTGCCACTTGTTTAGATTTTCTGAGATTTTTAAAATAAGTTCCAGCTGCTAAACCAAATTTAAAAAACATTTCGCCATTGATATTTCCTTGATTAACTTGTCCTCGAATACCGTCAGTACCAAAATATTTTTTTGACATTTTAATTGTTAATAGATTTAAACACCTTTAATCCTTGAGAAATTTCATTAAAGTCATGAACTCTCATTATTTGAACCCCATTCATCATAGCATGAATGGATGATGCTAATGTGCCTCCAAGTCTAATATTACTATCATTCTTACCAGAAATATATTTTATAAATCTTTTTCTAGAAGAGCCTAACATTATAGGAAATCCTAAAGAGTGGAAAATAGAAATATTGTTCATTATGGTAATATTATGTTTCAAGTTTTTTCCAAAACCTATTCCTGGATCTAAAATAATATTGTTATGCTTTATTCCAGCTTTTCTTAAAAGTTCAATTTTTTTTTCAAAAAAATCGTATATTTCGAGAAGAACATTCTTGTAAGAAGGTTTTCTTTGCATCGTCCTTGGTGCTCCTTTTGAATGATTAATAATCAAAGGAAGTTTTGTTTTTTTAAGGAAATCAATAGTTTTGGTATCGTATGAAAACCCAGAAACATCATTAACAATATTAAGTTTATATCTTAAAGCTTTACGCATAACAAAAGTTTTTCTAGTATCTAAAGATAACAAAAATTTATAACTTCTAATTTTTTTAAGTAAATTCTTTATTCTTTTCCATTCAATATTTTCATCTATATCTGTAGATCCCGGTCGAGTTGACTCTCCTCCTACATCTATAATTTTACAACCAGCTTTTAATAGTGATTTCACTCTTTTTAATGCTGAGCCAATCTGATTGTATCGTCCTCCATCTGAAAAACTATCAGGTGTGAGATTTAATATTCCAATCAATAAAGGTTCTTTCAAGCTAATCTTACAAAATGATTTTTTTTTTGTGATTTTCTTTAAATCTTCTTTTATTTTTTTTTTTAGACCAAAACTTAATGAATTGATAATATTAATATTTATTTTTCTTTTTTTTTTTCTGGATAAAATTTCAACTGTATCAAAGGATAATTCTTTATTACCATGTAATGAAAGTGCTTTTTTTTTCTTAAGCATTTCTAATGATGATTTACCGTAATAAAAATTACACGCTCTTGTGTAATATTTTGACATTAATTTTAATGAACTATTTTAGGTTTTAAACCAATAGATCCTAATGCTGAACCCGAATTATCTTCCTCAACTTTTAAGTCTTCTTTATTAGGTGGATAGACATTTTTGTTAATTAAGTCCTCTATTTCTGTACCTGTTAGAGTTTCATACACAAGGAGTGCCTTTGCCAATTTATGTAAATCCTCAATTTTTTCTTTAAGAATTTTTTTAGCTCTTTCATATCCCATGTCTACGAATCTTTTAATCTCAGCATCCACTTTTCTCGCTGTTTCTTCAGACATATTTTGTTGTCTAGCAACTGATCTGCCAAGGAAAACCTCTTCCTCATTTTCTCCGTAAAGTATGGGACCTAATTCTTTACTTAATCCAGCTCTCATCACCATAGCTCTGGCTCTTTTTGTAGCTTGTTCAATATCGCTAGAAGCTCCAGTTGTTACCTTATCGTCTCCAAAAATAATTTCTTCAGCTACTCTTCCTCCCATAGCAATTGCCATTTGTGCATGTAGTTGCTCTCTTGTTTGAGATACTTCATCCCTCTCTGGTAGTTGCATTACCATTCCTAAAGCTCTTCCTCTTGGAATTATTGTTGCCTTATGAATTGGATATGCTGCTTTTTCATTAAGAGTAACTATTGCATGTCCCGCTTCATGGTAAGCAGTTAATTTTTTCTCCTCCTCTGTCATTACCATTGATCTTCTCTCAGCGCCCATCATAACTTTATCTTTTGCCTCTTCGAACTCTTGCGATGTTACAATTCTTTTATTTTTACGTGCTGCCAAAAGAGCAGCTTCATTTACAAGATTTGCTAAATCTGCGCCAGAAAAACCTGGAGTTCCTCTTGCAACAGTTCTCAAATTTACATCAGGAGACATAGATATTTTTTTTGCGTGAACTTTAAGAATTTTCTCTCTTCCAATAATATCTGGGTTAGAGACAACAACTTGTCTATCAAATCTTCCTGGTCTCAATAAAGCTGGATCTAAAACGTCTGGTCTATTAGTAGCTGCAATAATTATCACTCCCTCATTTGTGTCAAATCCGTCCATCTCGACCAGTAATTGGTTTAGTGTTTGCTCTCTCTCATCATTGCCACCGCCTAAACCAGCTCCTCTACTTCTACCTACAGCATCGATCTCATCGATAAAAATAATACACGGAGAATGTTTTTTACCTTGTTCAAACATATCTCTTACTCTTGACGCTCCTACTCCAACGAACATTTCAACAAAATCCGATCCAGATATTGTGAAGAAAGGAACTCCTGCCTCACCAGCTATAGCTCTGGCAAGAAGAGTCTTACCAGTTCCTGGAGGGCCAACTAAAAGACAGCCTCGTGGTATTTTGCCACCTAATCTACTAAATTTTTTTGGGTCTCTTAAGAATTCAACAACTTCTTCAACTTCTTCTTTTGCCTCTTCTACGCCTGCAACATCATTAAAAGTAACTTTTCCTTTAACTTCGTTCATCATCTTCGCTTTAGATCTTCCAAAACCCATAGCTCCGCCTTTGCCACCTTGCATTTGTCTCATAAAGAAAATCCATACCGCAATTAACAATAACATTGGAAACCATGATAGTAGCACTCCAAGAACTGATGGCATTTTCTCGTCTGTTGGAACAGCCGAAATACTAACACCGCTTTCGGATAACTTTTCCACTAAATTTGGATAGTTTGCAGAATAAGTAGTGAAGGTTTTACCATTTGCCATTACACCTTTTATATTATTTCCTTGTATCTGAACCTCTACAACTCTTCCGTTGTCAACTTCCTTTAAAAATTCTGAAAAAATAATTTTTTCGTTATTTGTTGATTTAATATTTTGTGGGTTTTTAAACATATTATAGAGACCTATAGTCAGAACGACTATAATTGCCCACATTGCTAAATTTTTAAAATTCATATTAAGAACATAAAGTAAGAATTATTCTAAATTAAACAAGTGCTAAATTGTAACATAATTTAGTTTATTTTATGTTTTCGGGGTAAATTAGTGTTGTATTATTAACTCTTTCTATAATACAGCCACCTAAAGTAGTTTTTTTAAAAGAATTACCTCTTATTTCAAAGATTTTTTTTAGCAGGGATTTGCCCCTAGGATAATGGTACTTGCTGTTTGTTTTTGAAATTAGGTTTGAAAGTGATCTAAAGACAATTTCATCTGGTTGTTTAAAAAATTTATGATTAATGACTACTGTATCTTTAAGATTTTTTCTAAAGAAGTTAGTGTTTTTAAAAATATTTTGATCTGAATAATATTTCAATGTTTCGTTAGCAGAATGTAAATTGCAATAAGTTAAATCAAATTTTTTTTTATCAAAACCCTCATTTTGCAGACTCTTCAATAAATTTCTTACTCTAATTCTTAAAAATTGATCATTAGAATTAGAAGGATCATCAATATAATAATCAAAAACTTTGTTTGTAACTTTTAGTAATGTTTTTTTTTCAATATTTAGGAAAGGCCTATAGCCTTTTAAACTTTTATTGATAAAAGTATCTTGTGATGAAAATGATGTTAATCCCCTAATTCCAGAGCCTCTTAACATTCTGATGAAAAAATTTTCATATAAATCATCCAGATGATGGCCTAACATCAATGCATTAATTCTCTTTTTTTTGCAGAATCTTTCGAGCAAACTGTATCTGGCTATTCTTGCATTTTCCTGAGTAATTCTAGTTTCTGTAATTTTTTTCCAAGATAATATTTCACATTTAATGCAGGATTTGTTCATTAAAAATTTCAAATTTCTAGCTTCTTTAGATGAGTTTTTTCTTATTTTGTGATCAACATGAACATAATACACTTTTTTATTATTTAGAATTTGAAAACATTTTGAAAAGTATGCTAGTGCAAGGCTGTCCGAACCACCTGATAAAGCGACAACAAAAGAGCTAATTTTTCTATATTCTAAAAATTCTTCAAAATTTTTATAAATTTTTTTAAATTCTTTGTTCTTAAGGTAACTTAAAATTTTGTTATGAACTTTGTTTTTGACAATCAAACTTTTTCTCTTCATATTTAGCTTTTTGAAGTACAGATTGTTTAGCTTTTGGATACTCTTTTTTTACTCCCTTAATCATTAAACAACCTTGATCTTTTTCTCCAATTTGAACTAATGATACTCCAAGCTTAAGTAAATTTATAGCTGCCTTTTCACTTTTTGGATATTTTTGATAACCTTCTAAATATGCTGACGCGGCGTCAGTATACAGTTGTCTTATTCTGAAAGTTTCTGCATACCAATATTGGGCATTCCCAGCTAAGTTATGTTCTGGATTATCAATCACGAATTCTCTTAAAGCTCTTTCGGCTGTACTGTAATCACCTTGTTTTAAAAGACTGGTTGCAAAATTATATTGATCCTTTGGATCTGTTTTTGGTAAAATTTTTTCTTCTGTTACAAAATTTTCTGTAACTACACTGCTAGTTGTTTCGATAGATTGTGTCTTTTGTACTAAATCTTGTGTTTCAGTATCTTTGTAAGTAATTGCCCCTAGGTCTTGAGGTTGGGATGAGCCAGGTAAAGTTTTATCAGGTTTTGAATTAACAACGTCATTAACATTACCAACTTCAAGTTCTTGGAATCTTAATTGATTATCAGCCTGCACTTTAGATAGCCTGCTTGATAGTTTGTCAATTTTAAAATTAATTTCTTCAAACTTATTAGTTAATTGTTGAAACTGTTGTTCAATCTCTGATAACTTCAATAAATGTCTAGTTAGGACATCTTCGTCATTGTTACTTAAAACCGAACTATTACTAGTTATGTTTTCTGATGACTGTGAATAAACAGCTTTCTCTAAAGTCTTAACATCTTGTTTTAATTTTTCCAAAATTTCGAGAGTATCCTCTTCAGCACTTGATGGAGAAATTAAGATGCTTAAAGCTATAATAAAATATAAAAATGTTTTATTAATGAGTTTATTAAAAACCATAATCTGATTAATATTTATAATGATGGCAAAAAAAAGACCCTAGTTCTTTAAAACCAGGGTCTAAATTTTTTTAACTAATTAGTTTGCTTTTACTGTTACTGATCTTCTATTTTTTGACCAAGCTAATGGATTCGATCCAGAGTCTACTGGTCTTTCTTTACCATAACTTATAACTGATATTCTGTTCCCAGATATTCCGTAAGTCATTAAATAGTCTTTAGCAGCGTTAGCTCTTCTTTCACCTAAAGCAAGGTTGTATTCTCTAGTTCCTCTTTCATCTGCATGACCTTCTAATACAACATTAACTTTTGAATTTTTTCGTAACCAAGCAGCTTGTTTTCTTAAAGTTTCTCTAGAAGCAGTTGTTAAGACTGACTCATTAGTTGCAAAGAAAACTCTGTCCGGTACTCCTGAGGCTAGATATTCAACTGTATCTTTACCAGTGTAAACATCCCCCTGCATTTGATTTGATACTTTTTTCGTCGCGCAAGCAGATAAAAATATTCCTGCTAATACAACAAAAAGGATGTTTTTAAAAATTTTGTTTAGTTTCATTACTGCTCCTTAAATATAAAAATGTACTTTTTCACACCTGAATAGATCTTTCAAGCTTAAAAATCAAGAATTTAATAAGTTTTATTAAATTTTTCATTATTATTCACTTAATAATGACGACCAGGATGGGTCTGAGGCATCAGTTTTAGTGTCAACTAATCTCTCATTATATCCAGTTAAATCTATAGACCATAATTTTGCTGAAAAACCTTTACCTTCAGAATCTGACTTAGTTTCCCTATAAAATATTAGCACTCTACCATTAGGAGACCATGATGGTGCCTCTTGATAATAATTTTCTGTTAGTAATCTCTCTCCACTTCCATCAACTCTCATTACGCCAATATAGAATTTGCCTTTATGAAGTTTGGTAAATGCAATCAAATCTCCCCTTGGAGACCATACTGGGGTGCCGTACAAACCCTTGCCAAAAGAAATTCTTTTAACATTTGAGCCATCACTTTTCATGACATAAATTTGTTGGTAGCCACTCCTATCTGAATTAAAGCATATATATTTACCGTCAGGTGAAAATGAAGGTGAAGTATCTATAGAAGGATGATTGGTAATTTTTTCAACAATTCTATTTTCAAGATCCATTGTATATATATCTGAGTTACCATCTTTAGCAAAACTCATAATTATTTTTTTTCCATCTGGAGAGAATCTTGGAGCAAATGTCATTCCTGGAAAATCACCAACAACTTCTTGAACTCCTGTTTCAATATCTAATAGATAAACTCGAGGTAAGTTTTTAAAATATGATAAATAAGTAACCATTTGGTTTGTTGGATTAAATCTTGGAGTTAACACCAGCTCATTACCTAAAGTTAAATACTTTGTGTTAAATCCATCTTGATCCATAATTGCCAACTTCTTGACTCTATTAGTCTTTGGTCCTTCTTCAGATACATAAATGATCCTAGTGTCAAAATAACCTTTTTCACCAGTTAACCTTTGATAAACTTTGTCTGTAATAATGTGGCCAACTCTTCTCCAATTATCTGGAACTGTTGTAAAAGCTAAAGCCATCATTTCTTTTCCTGCAAGAACATCCCATAATCTAAACTCTACTCTAAGTTTTTTATTCTCATATTTAACTTCACCAGTAATAAGGGCTTGAGCTTTAATCAAAGACCAATCCTCAAATCTTGGTTTAAGATGGGCTATGTCAGGTTTTTGTAAGAATGCTTCTTTTTTAAGAGGATTGAAAAGTCCAGAAGATTTTAAGTTATTTTCTACAACAGAGGATATATCCTCACCAATATTTTTTTTTTTTAATAAATTTTGGAATTCTTTAACTGACTTTGACTCAACAAACAAAGGAGACACTGCTATTGGTAGCGGGTTGAGGTTACCTCTAGTAATGTCAACCTCAATTAATCCAAATGAAGTTTTTGGTACTATTAGAAAAAGCAGTGCAAATATGTATAACTTAGTTTTTTTCATCCTTTTAACATTTCTCTAGCATCAAAATTTAATTGAAGATCTTTCCACCTTTCGTATCCAGTTGTAGGTACTCTTAAAGGTTGACAAAGTCGAACTGCTCTTAAAGCGCTTTCTGCAAGCACTTTATAAAAACCTTGTCCAGGTTTATTCATTCTTGCATGATCTAAAATTTCAGAATTTATTACGGTGCCATCAGGCTTTAAACTTAATTTAATTCTTACTAATAAATTTTCGTTGTAGGGCAATCCTAATGGAATGCTCCAGCAACCAAAAATTTGTGCTTTTAACGCATCTTCCTCACTCAAGGTTAAAGCGCTTGTTGTAATATTTTTTTGGTTTGATTGAGTAATTTTATCATTTTTGTTTGTTGTTTCTGCTAATTCTTCTTTAGATTTATCAATTAATGCAGCAATATTGTTTGGGTCAAATAATTCATCTTTTTCAAATTCAGATACTTGTTTAACTTCATCATCAATTTTCTCAGGATTTTGAACATCCTTCTCAGGTTTTTTAACTATTTCTTGGTTTTGATCTGGTAATGGTATTGCGTCGGGTTTTTCTTTTTTAACTTGTTTTGGTGGTGCTTGCTCTGATACGAGTTTTTCTTTTTCTTTAACTTTCTCAATAATTTTTTTTGCTTTAGGTGCGAAAGGTATATTTGTTTTATCAGTAATTTGAATAAGTTCTATAGATATTAGGGGAGGTAAATCTATAGGTTTTTTTGCTATGAAAGGAAAAGTAAGAGCAGTTATGACAACTAAAAAAATATGCAAAGCTGATGAAATCGCAATATTCTTTATCATTAACCTATCGTCTTTTTGTAAAAGATTATTTAATTTCATCTCTCTTTATAAGGTTCTGAAATTAAAGCCACTTTTGTGAAACCAGAGCCTGACAACATACCCATTACCTCAAGAACTCTTCCATAATTAATTGTTTTATCACCCCTTACATAAATTCTTGTGTCTGTTCTATTTTTTGAAACTGCAAGTATTTTTGCAATTACATTATCATAATCAACTTTTGCCTCTTGAATAAATATTTCACCCTTAGAATTAATGGTTAGGGTTAAAGGTTCTTGCTCCTCTGGTAATGAATCTGCAGAGCTTTCTGGCAGATCAACCTGAACACCAACTGTCAACAATGGGGCTGTAACCATAAATACAATTAGTAAAACAAGCATAACATCCACGAAAGGTGTAACATTTATTTCACTCATTGGTTCTTTAGAATTTTTTTTTAAACCAAAAGCCATAATTTCAAATTATAGATAAAAATCTTTTAGCAAAATTTTCTAATCTTTGAGAATATTTCTTAGAGTCATTATTAAATTTATTATATGCAACAACTGCCGGAATAGCAGCCAATAAACCTAGGGCAGTTGCAAATAATGCTTCGGCAATTCCTGGGGCAACAATCGCTAAACTAGTATTTCTTGAAACAGCTATCGATTGAAATGAATTCATTATACCCCAGACGGTTCCAAATAAACCTATAAATGGAGCAGTAGAGCCTACTGTAGCAAGAAATGAAAAATTTTTTTCTAAAAAATTTACTTCAGACTCTATATTTGACTCTAATAAACTAGTTAATTTTTCATTTAAATTACTTCTAGACCTAGATTTTAGAACAACCTGCATAGTTTTTCTAAAAACATTTGACATTGGATCATCTTTGTTAGTGGGTAGATTATTATAAAAACTTTCAGCAGATTTAGATTTCCAGAATTTTTCTTCAAACTCAACAGTACTCTGATTTATTTTTTTAAACATTTTGAATTTTTCTATAATTATCGCCCAGGAATATATTGATGCGGCTATTAGTATTATTATTACTGATTTAACAACGATATCAGCTCTTAAGAATAGGCTCATCAAAGAAAAATCAACTGAGCTACCTAGGCCAACTGCTTGAGAAGTTATATCTGCTTCCATCAAAAATCTTTCACACTAAAATGTGTCATCAATTTGTCTTAATTTTTTTGGTTTTGATAGTAAAAGCTAGCAATTAATATTGCGTCAGCTTTATTTGCGTCTTTTTTTCTTGATAATTTAGAGGAAATATATGGAAAAAACTCAATTGCTTTAGTCCTACTAGAGTCCTTTTGAGTATTTATAAGATTATAATACTTTTTCCATTTAACTGGTGAAACAAAATCCATAGGTATTTGCATAGCTGAAAATATACCCTTTAGTACTCCAAAAGATTGGCCAAAATTAAACATGCTTGTAACCCCCTGGCCGGGCATCGCAGATACCTGTTCTATTACCACTTTTATATCCTTCTTATCCTCATTAATAATTGCTCTCTGAATTTCATTATATATTTGCGATCCATTAACCTGTGATTTATTCTTTTTTCCAACTGGCATTGTAGGCATATCAAAAACATCCAAAATTTTACCATTCTTGAAAAAGCATATAGCTCCTTTTATCCCTGGGTCTATGCCTATAATTAACATTATTGCTTCAGTATTTCTAAGTTCGAGTATACCTTTTGAACATCATCATGATCTTCTAAAGAATCTAAAAACTTTTTAGCTTCTAAAAATTGCTCTTTTTTTAAGCTAATCTTGTTTAAAGGATACCACTCAATATTTGTAGTCAAAAAATTCTTAATTTTTTTCTCAATAATTTTTTTTACATCATAAATATTCTCTTTATTGCAGTGTATTTCATGATAGCTCTTATTTGAAAAACACTCATCTGCTCCAGAATTTATTGCTAATTCTAAAATATTATCTGGTTCTATTTGTTCGGCATCTATTCTTATAATGCCAAGATGTTTAAAGTTGTGTGAAGCAGAACCTTGTGTGCCTAAGTTGCCACCATTTTTCTGAAAAATTTCCCTAATTTTTGACGCCGTTCTATTTTTATTATCAGTTAATGCCTCCACAATTACAGCAATTTTATAATTGCCAAATCCCTCATACCTTATTTCATCAAAATTAGATTGATCATTAAATTTTGATTTATCAATAGCCCTATCAATATTATCTTTAGGCATATTAGCTGATCTTGCGGCTTGTATTGCCGATCTTAGTCTATGGTTCATTTCAGGGTCTTTGTCACCCAGCTTTGCTGCAACAGTAATTTCCCTGGATAATTTAGAGAAAATTTTTGACCTTTCTTTATCTGCTCTTCCTTTTTTATGTTTAATTCCAGCCCAATGCGAGTGACCTGCCATATTAATTTGTATTCTGTAGAACACCTCCCATTACAATACTATTTATATTTTTAGCAAGACCTGTTTCTAAACAGCAATCAACAATTACACCTGACAAAGTTCCTATACCTAGAGACGGAAAATGTTTTTCAGCTTTTTTTTTATAAAACTTATTTATTGAATTATCTTTATTCATGCCGATTACAGAATCGTAATCTCCACACATTCCTGAGTCAGTTATGTAAGCTGAACCCTTTTTTAAAATTCTTGCATCATTTGTTGGAACATGTGTATGAGTGCCTGTAATTAAAGTTGCTTTTCCATCAAATAAATGACCAATTGCCATCTTCTCACTGGTTATTTCTCCATGAAAGTCAATTATTAAGAAATCATAATTTTTTTTTAGATAGTATTTTTTTAGAAACTTTTCTATTTCTATAAAAACATCATCACATTTTTTCATAAAAACATTTCCCATTAAATTTAAAACACCTACTTTAAAATTATTTTTACAATTAAAAATTTCAAAACCTTTTCCGGGTGCGGGCGCGGTCAAATTATAAGGTCTTAAAAGTTTTTTCTCTCTCTCAATATACTCAACCGTTTCTTTTTGATCCCAGACGTGGTTTCCTGTAGTTAAAACATTTATTCCACATTGAAATAACTCATTTGAAATTTTTTCCGTTATACCTACTCCATTATCTGCAGCATTTTCACCATTGGCAACAACGAAATCTAATTTTTTTTGTTCAATTATATCTGGCAAATACCTTTTGACAACTTTACAGCCAGATGGTCCGACTATATCTCCTAGGAAAAGTATTCTCATTTGTAAACTTTATTTTCAGTAATTATATAATTCATTTTTTTATCAAATTTGTTAGTTGGAACTTTATTTATTTTTTGACAAGAAAGAGCAAGGCCAATTTTTAAGATTTTTTTATTTTTTTCTAATTTGTTTATAAATCTATCGTAAAATCCTCCACCGTAACCAAGTCTGTTTAATTTAGTATCAAAGGCAACCATTGGAATTATAAGTGTAGAAGGTGTAATTTTTTTAAATCTAGCAGGCTCTGGTATCCCAAAATTATTAATTTTGAGAGGGCTTTTTTCTTTCCATTCATAAAATGACATTTTAGATTTTTTCTCTAATACTGGTAAAGAAATAATATATTTTTTTTTTCTTAAGTGACTAATTATATCAATTGTAGAAACTTCAGACCCAATTGGGTAATACAAACCTATCTTTTTATTTTTAGATACAGTTTTTATCAATTTGATCAAATTTAGATAGTTAATGTGTTTTTTTTTAAAATTAAAATTCAATCTTTTTTTTAATATTATTTTTCTTATTTGAGATTTTTTCACAACCAAAAATTAGTTTTTTAAATTTGTTTTTTGGACAAATTCTTCTATTTGTTGAGTTGTATTTGAAATTATTTTATCATATTCATCTTTTATGTTTTCTATCTCGTTCTCTAGTCTTGAAATATCATCTGAGAGTTTTTTTGCCTCATTTTCTTTGTCGTCTTTATAATCATAAGCTAAAGTCTTAAGCTCTTTAAATTTTTCAGTAATATTCTCTATTTCTTTTTTGTTAATCTCTACTTTCTTTTTTGTCTCGAAGTATTCATCCATTATTTTTATGGATGTAATTAAAAGCAATTTATTTTCTCCAATATTTCCAAGATCTGACTTTAATTTATTGAATTTGTCACTAAGATGATTTGCTAGCTCTTCTAAGTGTTCTTCTTGGCCATCATCACAAGACAAAAGAAAATCTTTGCCGTTAAATTTAATATTTACATTTGCCATTTATCAATTTCATCTAACAGAATATCTGTTTCCTGGCTTAATTCATCAATTTTCTCATTAAATTTTAATTGGTCTATTTTATGTTTTGAGTTTTTCTCTTTTAAAGTTTCTAATTGATCCTTTAATTTATGATGTTCATTAATTAAATCTTGGTGTTTATTTTCAAGTTCTTTTTTTTCAATTTCTAATTGATTTTTTTGATCAGATAAAAATTCTATATTTTTTAGACCTTCCTCGTCCACCAAATTAAGTTTTTTTAATTTGTCCAGAGCCATTTCAAGTTTTTTTTCTTTCTCACTGAAGTATTTCATATATATATTATATTATTAAATTGAGTCATCTTAGTCTAGATAGGTTAACAATTGAAAGTAGAACATAAACAATTAGCTAACGCAATTAGATTTTTATCAATTGATGCGGTAGAGGCAGCAAATTCTGGTCATCCAGGGATGCCTATGGGCATGGCAGATGTCGTAACAGTTTTATTTAAGAATTTTTTAAAATTTAATCCAAAAAATCCAAGCTGGATAAACAGAGATAGGTTTATTCTATCAGCTGGACATGGATCTATGCTTTTGTATTCTTTGCTTTACTTAACTGGATATAAAAGTGTCTCTTTAGATGATATAAAAAATTTTAGAAAATTAGATTCTATATGTGCTGGACATCCAGAATATCATTCAAACTCTGGTATTGAAACTACCACAGGTCCACTTGGTCAAGGAATTTCAAATGCAGTGGGTTTTGCTTTAGCCGAAGAAATTTTAAAAGATAAAATTGGTAAGAAATTTATAGATCATAAAACTTATGTCTTAGCTGGAGATGGTTGTTTAATGGAAGGTATAAGTCATGAGGCTTTGAGTCTGGCAGGTCATTTAAAATTAAAGAATCTTGTTTTATTGTTTGATAATAACTCTGTATCGATAGATGGTCCGACTAATTTAGCAGTATCAGATAATACAAAAAAAAGGTTTGAGAGTTACGGTTGGAATTATTTAGATATAAATGGACATAGCGAAAAACAAATTTTGAGTGCATTAAAAAAAGCTCAAAATTCTAAAAAACCTATTGCTATATCTTGCAGAACTACGATAGGTTTTGGCTCTCCTAATAAAAGTGGTAAAGCATCCTCCCATGGAAGTCCCTTAGGTAAAGATGAAATTACACTAGTTAGAAAAAAATTAAATTGGAAGTATAAGCCTTTCGAAATTCCAGATAGAATATTAAATGCATGGAGAGACATTGGAAATAAAGCATCTTTAGTAGCAGAAAAGTTAAATTCTAAAAACAATATTAAAAAGGAAAATTTAATCCCGGTTTCTATAACTGAGGAAATTGAGGAGTTCAAGAAAAATTATACAAAAAATTTAGAACCGATGGCGACAAGAAAATCTTCAGAAAAATTTCTTGAGATTGCATCAAAGTTGACAAATCTTATTGGAGGATCTGCTGACCTGGCTGGCTCTAATAATACAAAAACTAAAAATCATAAAATTATTAAACCAGGAAAATTTGATGGAAATTATATTCATTATGGAGTTAGAGAACATGCTATGTGTGGAATAATGAATGGAATTTCTTTACACAGTAATCTAATTCCTTACGGAGGAACTTTTTTAATATTCAGCGACTATTGTAAGCCTTCAATAAGACTTTCTGCTATGATGGGACAAAAAGTGATCTTTGTTTTCACTCATGACTCTATTGGCCTTGGTGAAGATGGACCCACACATCAACCAATTGAACAACTGTCGGCACTTAGATCAATACCAAATTTAAATGTTTTTAGACCTGCGGATACGATAGAAACATTCGAATGCTGGCAGATAGCTCTTGAAAATAAAAATACGCCAAGTGTTATTGCTTTAACCAGGCAAAAGACTAATCCAATTAGAAAGGATTATTTAGATGTTAATCAGTGCTCTAAGGGCGCGTATGAAGTAATGAGGACTGGAAATAATTTAAGCCTAGTTTTAATTTCGACTGGTTCGGAGATAGATCTTGCATGTAGAATTAGTCATAAATTAGCCACAGATAATATCTATTCAAAAGTCATATCAATGCCTTGTCATGAAATTTTTGACTCACAGAATGATAATTATAAATCTGAAATATTAACAAGTAATTTATTAAAGGTCTCAATAGAGGCATCTGAGACGAACTATTGGAAAAAATATACTGGTGATGATGGATTAAATTTTGGAATAAATGAATTTGGAAAAAGCGCACCATACAAAGATATTTATGATCATTTTAAATTAAATGAGGAAAATATTGTAAATAAAATTAAGGAAAGATTTTGAAAGCTAAAATTGGGATAAACGGATTAGGTAGAATTGGTAGAATGGTCCTTCGATCTATTTTTGAAGAAAAATATAAAGGTCTAAAGATTAATCACATTAATAATAGAGCGGATATTGAAACAGCTTGTGATCTTATCAAAAGGGACAGTGTGCATGGAAAATTTAAAGCAAAAATATCCATCGAAAAAAATAAATTGATAATCAATGGAAATAAAATTACTTATTCGCAGGAAAATAATCTTAGTAGCATATCATGGAGAAAGCACAATGTTGATATAGTTCTTGAATGCACAGGTAAATTTAATTCAAAAGATAAGTTAATTTCTCATATTAAAAATGGCGCTAAAAAAGTAATTGTTTCAGCGCCGTGTAAAAGTGCGGACAAAACTATAGTTTATGGAGTAAACCACACAAATATTTCAAAAAACGATAAAATTATTTCTGCTGCGTCTTGTACAACTAATTGCCTAGCTCCAGTTGTTTATGTTTTAAATAATAATTTCGGAGTCGAAAAAGGTTTTATGACAACTATTCATTCTTATACAACAGATCAAAGAATGCTTGATAATTCTCATAGAGATCCTAGAAGAGCAAGATCTGCTGGTCAATCTATAGTGCCAACCTCAACCGGAGCTTCAAAAGCAATTGGTGAAATTATACCATCATTAAAAGGGAAACTAGAAGGTGTTGCCATGAGAGTGCCAACTCCCAATGTTTCATTAATTGAACTCGTCTTTCAAACAAAAAAAGATTTAAGTATAGAAAAAATAAATTCTTCTTTTAATAAATTTAGCAAAAAAAATAAAAATAAGGTTTTAAAGATAACTCAAGAAAAACTTGTTTCAGTAGATTTTAATCATGATCCAGCATCATCAATTATTGATGCAAAATTAACAAATGTAGTTGGTAAAAACATGGGCAAAATTTCAGCATGGTATGATAATGAGTGGGGTTTTTCCAATAGAATGTGTGATATAGCAGAGTACCTTCGTAAGATATCTTAATGAAGTATATTAGAGATCACGAAAATCTAAATCAAAAAAAAGTTTTGTTAAGATTGGATTTAAATGTTCCTTTAAAAAATGGTGTAATCACCGACCAAACAAGAATTGATAAAATTTTACCAATTATTAATTTTTTACTTAGTAAAAATTCAAGAATTATAGTGGTTTCTCATGTAGGACGTCCCAGAGGAGAAAAAAAAAAAGATCTATCTATGAAGCCAATTTGTGAATATTTAGAAAAAAAAATTAATAAAAAAATTAAACTGATTAGTGATGATATTTCTAAATTAGAAAAAGAGGACTTGTTTGTGGAAAAATATGATGAAATTATATGCTTGGAAAATATAAGATTTAATAAGGAAGAAGAAAAAAATGATACTTCGTTTGCTAAGCAATTAGCGGGTTTAGCAGATTTGTTTGTAAATGATGCATTTTCTTGTTCTCATAGAGCTCACACATCTGTAAGTAAAATCACAGAGTTTTTGCCCTCTTTTGCAGGGCTCCAATTAGAGGCGGAATTGACTGCTTTAAAAAAAGTTACATCTGAGATTAAAAAACCAATTACTTGTATTATTGGAGGTTCTAAAATTTCCTCAAAAATCGGTATAATAAAGAATTTAATACCTAAATTTAACAATATTATTCTTGTAGGGGGTATGGCAAATAATATTCTTAATCATAAAGGAAATCAAATAGGAAAATCGGTAAAGGAGGAAAATTGTGAAAAAATAATTGAAGAGATATTTGAAACTTCAAAACAATACTCTTGCTCAATTACTTATCCCGTAGATGTTTTAGTGGGAAAAAATCTAAAGAGCGTATCAAAGGCTAAGGAACTAGATGAAATAGGTGAAGATGATTTAATTTTAGATATAGGACCAAAAACAATCAACGCAATTAAAAAAGTAATTGAAAATAGTGAAACGGTTTTATGGAATGGACCGGCGGGTTATTTCGAAAATCCTAACTTTGCAAATGGTAGTTATGAGATTGCAAAAGCAATTATTAAAAAAAATAAAAACAAATCAATTTACTCAGTTGTAGGTGGCGGGGACACAATAGCATTAATCAATGATATTAAGGCAATTAAAGATTTCAATTTTGTTTCAACTGCTGGTGGTGCATTTTTAGAATATCTTGAAGGTAAAGATCTTCCTGGTATAAAAGCTTTAAGTTAATATGTCTGAACTAAATAACATTGCGCTAAAGATTTTAACAAATGGCAAGGGTATATTGGCTGCCGATGAAAGCACAGGGACTATGACCAAAAGATTAGATGGTGTAAATGTGCCGTCAACTCCAGAAAACAGATTATTATTTAGAGAGACGCTATTTAGTGCTTCAGGTATGAGTGAATGTATAGGTGGCGTAATATTATATGATGAAACAATAAAACAACAAACTTCCAAAAAAAAATTAGTCCCAGAATTAATTTTTAATATGGGCTCTTTACCAGGAATAAAAGTCGATACTGGTGCTAAGGTTTTAGCAGGATCGCCGGAAGAAAAGATTACAGAAGGCTTAGATGGATTAAGAGAAAGATTGAAAGACTATTATAAACTTGGTGCAAAATTTACAAAATGGAGAGGCGTTTATAATATATCTAAAAGTTATCCTAGTAAGCTTTCTATACAGTCAAATGCTCATGCGCTAGCAAGATATTCTGCCTTAGTTCAAGAGTGCAACATGGTTCCAATAGTGGAGCCAGAAGTATTAATGGATGGCGATCATTCGGCAAAAGATTGTTTTTTAAAAACTTCAGAGGTGATTAAAAAATGCTTCGAAGAACTAATTTTAAACAAAGTCGATTTGAAGGGGATTATACTTAAGCCTAACATGATTTTGGCCGGCAATAAATGTAAAGATAAAGTTTCAAATGATGAAGTTGCAAAATTAACTTTGGAATGTCTGAAAAGTTCGGTTCCCTCAGAGGTTCCAGGAATAGCTTTTTTATCTGGGGGTCAATCTGAAATAGAGGCAACAGAAAATTTAAATCTAATAAATAAAAATAATAATACTAATTTCATAATGAGTTTTTCATACGGCCGAGCCTTACAACAAAGTGCCTTAAAATTTTGGTCAAAAGACATTCAAAATATTGAGGGAACGCAAAAGATTTTTAATCACCGTGCTAAAATGAATACATTAGCGGCCCAAGGAAAATGGTCTAAAGATCTTGAAAATTAATAAAAAAAAATTCATATATTTAATTTCTCCTTTAAAAATAAAAAAATCGTTTTACAGCGAATTAATAAAAATATTTAGGACAAATAAAGTAAGTTTTTTTCAGCTAAGACTTAAAAAAGAAAGTTTTAAAAGAAAATTGATTATTGGAAAAAAAATAAAAAAAATTTGTAAAAATTTTAATGTGAAGTTTCTTGTAAATAATGATGTTTTTTTAACAAAAAAATTAAAAGCTGATGGTTGTCATTTGGGTCAAAATGATATGAAAATTTTAGAGGCAAGAAAGCTAATTGGAAATAAGATAATAGGTGTTACATGCCACAACTCAATTAGGTTAGCTAAAATTGCTATAAAAAATAAAGCTGATTATTTGGCTTTTGGAGCATTTAATTTGTCAAAGACTAAAAAAATTAAATACAAGGCAACAGTTAAAACACTAAAAAAAGCTAAAAAGATTACAAAAGCTCCAATAGTTGCAATTGGAGGCATTGACCCTAGCAATTATAAAAAACTTCTGTTGAATAAAGCAAACTTTTTGGCTATCTCAGGTTACATTTGGAAAAATAAAAAAATAAAACCAATAGAGGCTATTAAAAAATTTAAATGAAAATTAACGCAACTGAAATTAGAGTTGGTATGCTGTTAGAGCATAAAAATGATTTATGGCAAGTGCTAAAAACTCAGCATGTAAAACCTGGAAAAGGTGGTGCGTTTGCTCAAGTAGAGATGAAAAGCATTAATAAAAATACTAAACTAAATGAGAGGTTTAGATCAAGTGAAACTGTAGAAAAAGCATCATTAGATGAAACAAATTATAACTTTCTTTATGAAGATGAAAAAAATTATTTTTTTATGAATCCGAAGTCTTTTGAACAAATTGAAATAAATAAGGAAATGGTGGGTGAAAAAGGAAAATTGCTTACTGAAAATTTAGAAGTTACAGTAAGTTTTTATAATGAGAGTGCAATTTCAGTAGAACTACCAAATCAAGTAACTTGTAAGATAAAATCAACTGATGTAGCATTAAAAGGGCAAACTGTATCATCTTCTTACAAACCAGCTGTACTAGAAAACGGGCTTAACATTCAAGTCCCTCCATTTATAGAGTCTGAAGATGAAATAATCATCGATACCAGAACTTTGGAGTATATAAAAAAAATATAATAATGAATTCTATTTCTCCTAACTTAAATATTATGATTAAAGCATCTGAAAAAGCATCTAAAATATTAATTCGAGATTTTGGAGAGGTTGAAAAGCTACAAGTTTCTTTAAAAGGTCCAAATAATTTTGTCACAAATGCAGATAGAAAAGTTGAAGATATAATCATAAAAGAACTTGAAAAATCGAAAAAAAACTTTTCAATTCTGACAGAAGAAAGTGGTTTTATTGAAAAGGAAGACAAGGAAAATTATTGGATTATTGATCCAATTGATGGAACCACAAATTTTTTAAATGGTGTTCCTCATTTTTGTATCTCAATAGCACTTTTAGTTGATAATGAAATTATAGCTGGTGTTATATACGACCCTATAAAAGATGAAATTTTTTATGCTGAGAAGAATGGAGGGGCATATTTAAACAATAAAAGCATAAGAGTCTCGAAAAAAGGTTTGATTAATCAATGTCTTTACGGTGTAAATTTTAGAAAAAATCTACCACAAGATTTTATTGTAAGAAATACAGGAAGTGCTGCACTAGATTTAGCCTACGTATCATCAGGGAGATTTGATGGATCTTTACAAAAAAATGTGAATTTATGGGACGTAGCTGCAGGAATAATACTAGTTAAAGAAGCAGGTGGAATAGTTGACAATTTTGAATTAAATAAATTTGATAAAATTAGTATTAAAGCATCAAATGAGAGAATTAATGGAGATTTGAACAAAAAAATAAGTATCTTTTAATTGTTTTATAATTTTCATTTGTTATAAGATCGCTATGAAAAAAAATATACATCCTGACTATCACAAGATAAAAGTAGAAATGACTGATGGTACACAGTTTGAAACAAAATCTACTTGGGGCAGTGAAGGCGAGGTGCTTAAACTTGAAATAGATCCAAAATCTCATTCGGCTTGGACTGGGGGGAAACAAAAAATTCTAGACAAAGGAAGAGTAAGTAAATTTAATAAAAAATTCCAAAACTTTAAATCAGAAACAAAGAAATAATTTAATTTATGTCTACGACACCATTAATGCCAATGGCAACCGCAGTTTGGCTTGTTGAGAACACGACTTTAACATTTAAACAGATAGCAAATTTTTGCAACCTGCATGAGATAGAAGTGCAAGGTATCGCTGATGGAGAGGTTGCCAAAGGGATAAAACCTTACAATCCAATAACTTCTGGACAATTAACAAGGGAAGAGATTGATCTATCAAGTAAAGATAATAACAGGCCACTTAATATTACAAATTACGATATTAATATTGAGGAAACTGAGAAAAAATTGAAAAAATATGTACCTCTCTCAAAAAGACAAGACAAGCCAGATTCAGTTTTATGGTTATTAAAAAACCATTCTCAGCTAAAAGACTCACAAATTGCAAAGCTTGTTGGTATTACAAAAAACTCGGTTGTCGCAATTAGAAACAAGAGTTATTGGAATTTTAATAATCTTAATGCTAAAGATCCTGTCGCAATTAATTTATTTTCTCAGAAAGATTTAACTGAAGCATTAGAAAAAGCTGAGAGACGTATAAAGAGAGAGAAAAAACTGAAAGAAAAAGCCCAAAAACAAAATATTTTATAATCAAGAAATTAATAGACATAATTTTTTTTAGATGTTAATTACTACGCTTTTTGGAGGTTGTTATTAAAATAGACGTAAAAGACAATAATGTAGAGCAAGCTTTAAGAGTTTTAAAAAGAAAGCTTCAAAGAGATGGTTTTTTTAAAATTGTAAAACTAAAGTCTAATTATGAAAAACCCTCTGAAAAAAAAAAGAGAATTCTACAAGAGAACATTAAAAGAGTAAAAAAACTTAATAAGTTAAAAAACAGAATTTAATATCGCGGGGTGGAGCAGTCTGGTAGCTCGTCAGGCTCATAACCTGAAGGTCGACGGTTCAAATCCGTCCCCCGCAACCAAATATTAAATTTTAAAATTAGATTTTCTGCTATCAACTAAAAATGCTTTAACAGTATCGTTGGTTAAAACTTTAAACGATTTACCAAAATTTTCAATTTTTGAAATAATAGCGGGAGGAATTGTTATTATGTGACATCCAACCTGATATGCCTGTGTATAATTGTATGGTTCTCTAACGCTTGCCCAAAGAATTTTAACATTTTTAAATTTTTTTGCGTCTAAGATACTCTTTTTTATTTCAGGAATTGGATCCTTTCCCACGTCTCCCGCCCTTCCAGCAAATATTGAAATAATTACATTAGTGGTTTTATTAATTTTACTCAATATTTTTGCAGTTTGTCTATGTGTATATACTGCGGTAATATTCATATTAATATTTTTTTTACTTAATTCGTTAATAACTTTACCCATAAACACCCCCTTTGAATTTTCTACTGGTATTTTAACATATACATTTTTACCCCAAGATTTAATTTTTAGTGCTTGTTTTAAAATGTTATTATAATCATCTGCAAAGACTTCAAAAGATATGGGCTTATTTCTACAAATTTTTAAAATCTCTTTTGAATACAGTTGGTAATTTTTAGCTCCTGCTTTTCTCATTAGACTTGGGTTAGTTGTAAAACCTTTAACAATTTTTTTTTTAGAGAACTTTTTTATGGTTTCTATGTCAGCAATATCACAATAAATTTGCGTCACTTTTAAAAACTCTTAATTATATCTTCTGTCATTTTTTTTGCATCTGCAAAAAGCATTAAAGTATTTTCTCTATAAAATAAGTCGTTGTCTACTCCTGCATACCCAGGGGAAAGACTTCTTTTTACAAATAATACAGACTTTGCTTTCTCAACATCTAAAATTGGCATGCCATAAATGGGGCTTTGTGGATCGGTCTTTGCTACAGGATTTGTGACATCGTTAGCGCCAATTACATAAGCAACATCACAATTAGAGAAATCATTATTAATTTCTTCTAATTCAAATACCTCGTCATAAGGAACGTTGGCCTCTGCTAATAATACATTCATGTGTCCTGGCATTCTACCTGCTACTGGATGTATTGCATAAGAAACTTTGATACCATTTTTTTTTAATGTATCTACCATTTCTCTTAATGCATGTTGAGCTTGCGCAACAGCCATTCCGTAGCCTGGTACAATAATAACTGATGAAGCGTTCTTCATTAAAAAGGCAGCATCATCTGAGTTTCCACTTTTAACCGGCTTTTGTTCTTTGTTATCTGATTTAGACACTTGATCAGTACCACCAAATCCACCCAGAATTACACTAAAAAATGATCTGTTCATTCCTTTACACATTATGTAAGATAATATCGCTCCCGATGAACCGACTAATGCACCAGTAATAATTAAAGCTGTATTTTCTAAAGTAAATCCTATTCCCGCTGCTGCCCAACCAGAATATGAATTCAACATTGAAATTACCACCGGCATATCTGCACCACCAATTGGAATTATTAATAATATACCAACTAAAAGTGAAATGCCTATTAAGGTCCAAAATAGGCCAGGTAACTGAGTTAAACAAAGAAAATAAGTAAGACCAATAATGGATATTAAAATAAATAAATTTAAAATGTGCTGTCCTGTAAATGTGATGGGTGCCCCTGACATTATTCCTCTAAGTTTTAAAAAAGCAATTATTGATCCAGAAAATGTTATTGCTCCAACTGCTGCACCAATCGACATTTCAATTAAACTTGCAAGCTTAATATTTCCTGAAACGCCAAGATTAAAAGCCTCTGGATTTAAAAAGGCTGAAATCGCAACAAAAACTGCTGCCAAACCAACTAAACTATGAAAACCTGCTACTAATTCAGGCATCGCAGTCATTGGTATTTTAAAAGCAATAAACGCGCCAGCACTTCCACCAATCAAAAGAAATACAACCACATAAATAAAGCTAGTAGTAAAATTGCCTATTGATAAAAATGTTACTATAACAGCAATTAACATTCCTAAAATTCCAAAAAAGTTTCCTTGTCTAGAAGTTTCAGGAGAAGAAAGTCCTCTTAATGCTAAAATAAATAATACTCCAGAAATTAAATAAAATAATGCTAATAAATTAGTTGAAATCATTATTTTTTCTTCTTTTTGTACATTGCTAACATTCTATGAGTAACTAAAAATCCACCAAAAATATTAACTGCAGCTAATAAAATCGCTAAAAATCCAAATATGCTTGCTTCATTAAAAATTTTTTCATTGTTCCCGGCTAGTGCTGCAATTATTGCACCTACAATAATGACTGAGGAAATTGCATTAGTGACGGACATTAAGGGTGTGTGTAGTGACGGAGTTACACTCCATACAACATAATAACCGACGAATATCGATAAAATAAATATGCTTAATCTGAATACAAAAGGATCTATTTCCATATTATTTCACTAAAGTTTTTTTAATAATTTCATCGTCCAAGTTAATATTAATTTTATTATTTTTTTTATCATACAAGTTAATCACAAAGTTAAGCAAATTTTTGGAGTATAAATTCGACGCAGATATGGGAAGTTTATTAAGTAAATTACTATCTCCTAAAATTTTAACTCCATTTTTATCGACTATTTCGTCTGCTTTTGTAAATTCTGTATTACCTCCTTGTGAGGCGGCCAAATCATAAATAACTGAACCCTTTGGCATTACCTTAATCATTTCTTCTTTAATTATAATTGGAGCTTTTTTACCAGGAATTAAAGCCGTACAAACAACAATATCGATTTTTTTTAATGTTTCTTTTAAAAGTCCTTCTTGTTTTTTTTTAAATTCGTCAGAGGCTTCTTTAGCATATCCTCCAGATGTCTCTAGATTCTCAGATCCTTCAACCACTAAAAACTTTCCACCTAAGCTTTCAACTTGCTCTTTTGATGCCATCCTAACATCTGTTGCGAAAACTATTGCTCCCATTCTTTTTGCTGTTGCAATAGCTTGTAATCCGGCAACTCCAGCTCCTACAACAAGAACTTTTGCAGCTGGAATAGTTCCAGCCGCAGTCATCATCATTGGAATTGCTTTATTAAAAAAAGAAAAAGCATCAACAACTGCTTTATAACCCGCAAGGTTGGCCTGTGAAGATAATATGTCCATCGATTGTGCGCGAGTTATTCTGGGAAGTAATTCCAATGAAAAAACATTAATATTATTTATAGAGAGTTTAGAGATACGATCTTTATTATTAGTAGGATCAAAAACTCCTATCAAATTTTGATTTGGAGATAAATTCTTTAAATCATTCTCTTCTGGCAGATTCAACTGTAATAAGATATCTGAATTTTTTATAATTTTTTCTTTGTCACTAAAAAACTCTGCACCATTTTCAGAAAATTTTTTATCTTCGATATCAAGATGTTCGCCATAATTTTTTTCTAAATATACTTTAAAACCGTTAGAAATAAATTTTTTAACATTATCTGGGGTAACCGAAATTCTTTTTTCAGTATTTTTATTTTCACAAACAGAACCTATTATCATTAACTTTTACTTTTGAATTTATAATAAAACAATAGCTAAGACTACTAATATAGCAATAACTGATATTGTCCCCCAGAGTACAAATTTTGTAAAATTCTCCCAGGTTTTTTTATGACTATCATTATCCATGTTTTTACTTTTGCCTTGCTTTAAATTTTGGATTTTTTTTGTTGATTATGTAAACCCTTCCTCTTCTTTTCACCATCTTAGAATTTAAGTCTCTTTTTTTTAAAGATTTTAGGGAGCTTTTTATTTTCATAATAGTTTAGCCTGGCAACGTCCTACTCTCCCATGCCTTAAGACAAAGTACCATCGGCGCAGAAGGGCTTGACTTCCGAGTTCGGAATGGGATCGGGTATTACACCTTCGCAATAATCACCAGGCAAAGGACTTATACTTAAATATATAGACTTGTAAATATTAAATTTAACCTATTTTTAATAATTTTTTTGGTAATCTTCAAAGGTAATTTCAAAACCTTTGTGAAAATCTCCTTTTGGTTTCCAACCATATTTTTTTGCCAAAGAAATATCTAAACATTTTTTTGGCATCCCATCGGGTTTTGTTTTGTCAAACTTAATTTTTAAGTTTACTCCAATTTTTTTCATTAAAAATTTAGCAAACCATTTTATTGAGTAGCTTTTACCAGTGCCAATATTTAAAAATGGCTCTTTAATTTTTTTATTCATAAAAAAAATTAATGCATCGGCAAAATCCTCAACAAACATAAGCTCTCTTTTGGCCTTACCTGAGCCCCATAAAACAATATAATTTTTATTGTTATTTTTTGCTTTAGTTATTTTATTTATTAAAGCAGGAAAAAAATGAGAACTAAGTGAGTCATAGTTATCACCTGGGCCGTACATATTTGGTGGCATTAAACTTTTGTAATTTAAATTATAATTTTTAGAATATTGAGCACACATATAAATACCTGCAATTTTTGCTATTGCGTAGGCATCATTGGTTTCTTCTAATTTTCCCGATAGGATATATTGTTCTTTCATTGGCTGTTTGCAATTTTTTGGGTAAATGCAACTTGATCCTAAAAAAATTAAATTTTTAATTTTAGCTAAATATGAACCATGTATTAAATTATTTTGAATCTGCAAATTTTCATATAAAAATTTATCCTTAAATTTAGAATTGGCTAAAATACCACCAACTCTTGCAGCAGCTATAATTACTAACTTAGGCTTATTTTTTTTTAAGTAATCATAAACTTTTTTTTGGTTTAATAAATTAAGCCTACCTTTATCTGCAAATAATAAATTTTTATATCCCAATATCTTAAGTTTTCTTGATATCGAAGAACCAACCATGCCTTTGTGTCCAGCGATGAATATTTTACTTTTTTTACTCAACATCTAAGATACTTACTTCCTCTGAAATCATTTCTTCAATTAGTTGATGAATATTTGTTTTAGGCTTCCAAGAAAGTTTTTTTCTAGCTTTGGCGGCGTTTCCAAGGAGTGTATTAACATCTAAAGGTCTTATATAATTTTTATCAATCATTATAATATTTTTTTTTGTGCCAAGATTGTATCCTTTCTCATTTAGTCCTTTCCCCCTCCAAGAAATATTCATGTTAAGTTTTTTTGCCACTAAATTTATGAATTGTCTAATACTCAGTTGTTTACCTGATGCAATTACAAAGTCGTCGGGTTCTTTTTGTTGTAATATTTTCCACATTGCCTCAACATAATCTTTGGCATGCCCCCAATCTCTTTTAGAATCTAAATTTCCCAAAAATAGTTGTTTTTGTTTACCATTTTTAATTCTTACTAAAGCTCTAATGATTTTTTTTGTAACAAATGTTTCTCCTCTTCTTGGGCTTTCATGATTAAACAAAATTCCATTAGAACCAAAAATATTGTAAGCTTCTCTGTAATTTTTAGTTATCCAATGAGCATAAAGTTTGGCTACACCATAAGGACTTAGTGGATAAAAATTAGTTTTTTCGTTTTGAGGTGATTCTTGAACTTTGCCATACATTTCAGATGTTCCCGCTTGATAAAATTTTGTTTTTTTCTCTAGTTTATGAAATTTTATAGCCTCTAAAATCCTTAATGCACCCAAAGCATCGGCATTAGCAGTGTACTCTGGAACTTCGAATGATACAGCGACATGGGACTGGGCGGCTAAATTATATATTTCATCAGGTTTAATAGATTTTATAATTTTCGATACAGAGGTAGAGTCTGTTATATCGCCATAATGTAAAAAAAAGTTTCGAGATTTAGCGTGGGGATCTTGATAAATATGATCTATTCTAAATGTATTTATTGATGAAGATCTTCTCTTAACTCCATGAACTAAGTATTTTTTTTTTAATAAGAATTCTGCAAGATAAGAACCATCCTGACCAGTTATTCCAAAAATAAGAGCTTTTTTTTTCACTTAATAATTTTTAATATAATCTATTTTTTAAAAAGTAAAGATTAACATTTATTAGTTTATTTTTATAAGTATATCTTTTCCGTTAAACTGTTTTATCTCAAATTTTGATGGTTTAACAAATATAAATTTACCGTATTTTTTATATGCGATTAATTTATTTTGATTTTTACACTCAATCCTTTTTTTAGTGCAGTCTTTATAAAAATCTACGATATTACTAAATTCTTTTTCAACTCTAAAATGATGATTTTCTATTACATTGTAATAGGTAACTTTTAAAGGAGTGTAATTATATTGCTTATACTCTCTTGCAAGCCTATCTATATTTCTATAAAAAAATATTGAGATGGTCAAACAAAGTATTAAAATAATCCTTACATTTAAATTTTTTTTGATATGATAATTTGACAAAAATTTTGACATTGGAATGAAAACCAAGATAGCTATTATAGAATAACCGCCATACCTTAATGTGGGATGATTATAAAACCACTCTATAAATAGAAACACCAAAATTATATATAAAAAGTTTAATCTTAATTTCTTTTTGTTACTATTTTTCTTATTCGAGCAAAAGATAATCAAAAAAATTATACACATAAATAATAGACCAAGCAAATAATCGCTCACTTTATTAAAAAAATATCTTTCCACCCAACCAGGTAGCCAATTAAAGTATGCAATATTTTCATTTATATTATTTAATGAGAAACTTGGACCAGCGCCTGATTTTGCCCAATTTTCATAATGGAATCGCATTCTATCAACCTCAATTAATGAAGTAGACCAGCTGAAACTATCAAAACATGATGCGGTCAAAGGATATAAAAGACAACCTGAATTTAAAAAATTTACTATCGTCACTAAAAGTAACAATAAAATTGATAAATAAAAAAATTTATTTTTAATTAATTCATTTATACATAATTTTTTTTTATCAACATAAATAAATTGAAATATAGGAATTAACAAAATTAAATAGACTAAATAAAATACTTTTAGTGAAATAGCTAAACTGCCAATAATTAATATTTTAGTAAAAAATTTATTAAGATCTTGCTCTTTTTTAAAAAAATATAATATTTCTAAAATTAAAATAAAACTTAAAATTTGTGCGGACCTGTCTGTTCCATGCTCTGCTAATCTATAAAAAAATATTAATATAAAGGTAAAAGAAAGAAGCTTATAAAAAAATAATTGATCAAAATTCTTTAAATTATATCTATGAAACATTTTTATACATAGTATAGACAATGAGTATCCCATTATTAAAAGGGCGCCTATGTGATATGAATAATATTTAACAATCGGTAAATAAAACAAAGAATTAAAATAGAAAATTGAGGATGGTGATCTCCATGAAGGATCGTAATTACCTACTCCAATAATTAAATCAGATTTAGTTAAATAATTAGTGTAGGGAAAATGATAATAGGGAAAATCATCGTGGGTTTTAAAACAAAAAAAAGCTATTAAAAGTATAATAAAAACTAAACAAACAATTTTAAAATCTTTTTTTTGATAATTAAATTTTAAAAAAAAAATAAATAAAATTATTCCTAGAAGAAATAAAATTGAATTATGAATAAAGTTATGAGATATAAAAAAATGTGAAAGAATAGAATATAATGTTAATATAAAAATTCCAATCAATCCCTTAGTTCCATAATCTAAATCAACATTTTTAGAAACTAAGAGGTTATTTATATAAAAACCATATCCCAAAGTAGACACTACACTTAAGAAATAAAAAAAGTTAAAAAATAGAAAATTACTACTCATGTTTATTTATTTTGTTATTTAAAAGAATGAAAACAACTGTGTAAATAATTAATGATACAGTAATTATTTTTATTTGATGGATGCTACTATAAGGTTTTAAAGAACTTATATAAACTATAGATAAATTTACAATATTAATCAACAAACTACTTACGTTATTAGCAGATAATTTTTTTTTAAAAAAATTTTTCCTAATAAAAATATACATAAGTTGATGTAGGTGTTTGTTATCTGGCTTAAGAGGAGAAAATTTGGATTTTAATTTTCTAATTATAGAAAATAAATTTTCAAAGCACGGGTACCAAATTAAGGATATAAAAAAATAAGGTGATACTAAAGGATTTGCTTTATGGCAATTAATTATTAAGTAACCTATAAAAAAACCTAAGAGATAAGCTCCAGCATCTCCCATCATTAATAAGTTAAATAAATTTAGAATGGTTAATATAATTAAAAAGTATAAAAAATATTTTATTAAATTTTCATTTTGTGCAAAACTTGATATCAAATCTAATTTGAATAAAATAGTAATTACAAGGATCATATAAATTAACAATAAACTATTTAATCCATCTATAAAATTTGATCCATTTATTAAGATTAATAAACAAAAAGTTGTAAAGACTAAGTTAAAAGTTTTTACTTGCAAAATACTGTCAAAAAAATCAATTCTTGCGGATAATATTTCAAGATTAAGTAAAACGACTGAAAAAAATACTAGTGTAAGCTGAAAAATAAATCTTTTTTTTGGAGATGTTAGAATTTTTTTGTCAGAAAAAAATCCTGCTAAGGTAATCAAAATCACGATAACAAAATAAGAAATACTTTCATAGTTAATTAACAATGATGGTATGATTAAGAATATTCCACCTATTAAAGGAATATTTTTATCATTGGAATAAAGCTGATGACTGTCGCCTGTATAATTTGAAATAAAAATTTTATTTTTTAAATAAAGGCTAATTAAAATTATTAGGATAGAGTATATAATATAGAATTTTAGCATTTATTTTTTAATAAAATTAATTGATAAACATATTAAATAATAAATTGATTTTAGAAATCCAAAATTCATATATTTATGATAAACTCTAAATCCATCAATTATTTTTTGAAAAGTTGATGATGAGAGAGAATGATTACTTTTAGTCCAAAGCATAAGGTCCTCATCTAATCCATAAATCTTTACTTTTGTTTTTAACAATTTTAACCATAACACAAAGTCTTCTTTAGTTTTTAAAGGCGCAAAAACAATATCATTATTAATTAAAGTTTTTTTTAGCACAACAGTTGAAGTTCCAATATCACACGATTTTAATAGTTCATCTAATTTATGAAAATTTCTAGCAATTCTTTTTCCAATAATCTTTTTATCTTCATTAACTATTGAGTAAGAAGTGTGAGAAACTGAAATATTATGTTTTTCCATAAAATTAATTTGGGTTTTCAGTTTATCTGTATGCCAAATGTCATCTGCATCTAAAAATGCAATATATTTACCTTTTGAATTAGATATGCCAATGTTTCTGGAGATTCCAGCTCCCATTTTTTTTTCATTTTTTATAATTATTATTCTATTGTCTTTTCTTTGTATTTCTTTAATTAATTCAAGGTCTGTATCGATCTCGTCATCGTAAATAACTATTACCTCTAAATTTTTATATGACTGTTTTAAAACCGAATCTATTGTAAATGATATAAAATTTTTTTTTCTATAATATGGAATTATTACACTAACTAAATCCATTTATCAGCAATACTACAATACTAACTTTCTAAAAAGCTTTTTAATTGTTTTGACCTACTTGGATGCTTAAGTTTTCTTAGTGCCTTTGCTTCAATTTGTCTTATTCTTTCACGTGTTACTGAGAATTGTAAACCAACTTCCTCTAAAGTGTGGTCAGTGTTCATTCCTACACCAAACCTCATCCTCAAAACCCTTTCTTCTCGAGGTGTTAATGTTGATAGAATTTTTGTAGTAGCCTCACTAAGATTAGACTTTATGGCCTGCTCTAGAGGAGCAAGAGCTTTAGTATCCTCAATGAAATCGCCTAGATTACTATCTTCCTCATCTCCAACAGGTTTTTCCAATGAAACAGGCTCTTTAGAAATTTTTAGAACTTTCCTTACCTTTTCTAGCGGCATTCTTAATTTTTTTGCAAGTTCTTCGGGTGTTGCCTCTCTACCAAATTCACTTAATATCAATCTTTGAGTTCTGACAATTTTATTAATTGTTTCAATCATGTGTACTGGTATTCTTATCGTTCTAGCCTGATCAGCTATTGATCTTGTTATTGCTTGTCTGATCCACCAAGTTGCATAAGTTGAGAATTTATACCCACGTCTATACTCAAACTTATCAACTGCTTTCATTAATCCAATGTTACCTTCTTGTATTAAATCTAAAAATTGCAATCCTCGATTAGTATATTTTTTTGCAATAGAAATTACTAACCTCAAATTAGCTTCTACCATTTCTTTTTTTGCTATACGTGATTCTTTTTCTCCTTTTTGTACTCTGCTTACTAATTTTTTAAAATCTGTTACACTAATTCCAAGTTTATGACTAATCTCTACTAATCTGTCCCTTATATTTTTAAATTCAGTCTTATTTTTGTTAAAAAAATTTTTCCAATCAGTATTTGAGGCCAAAAAAACTTTTAAATTAGGATTAATTTCATTACCAACGTAAAACTTTATGAATTCGTCTCTTGAGATTTTGTCGTTCATTGCTAGTCTCAACAAATTTCCTTCTAAAGATATAATTTTCTTGTTTTCTATGTAATGTTTTTGAACAAGGTTTTCTAATACTGGTGGCGATAACTGTAATGTTTTTATGCTTTCCAGAATACCGCTCACTATTTTTTGATAATTTTTTTCTTTAGCTGGTGAAAATTTAAGACTATTTAAAACACAACTAAGTTTTTCATTTTGATGTTTAATTAATTTTGTATAGTCTTTAGTAAGATTGTTTACTGTTTCAAGAACCTTAGGTTTTATTTCACTTTCCATAGCTGCCAAAGTCGGATTGAATTCATCTTCATCATCTGAATTGTGTGTTTCTTTTTTTTCCTCTGAAGAATTGTCTCTACCTGTTTCATTTTCGTCTTTATTTTTTTTATTTTTTACACTTTGTGCTGAATTTTCATCTTCCATGTAGTTTGTATCAATGTCGATTATTTCCCTGACCATTATCTCGTCTTTTTGAAGTTTTTCATTCCAATCATAGAATTGTTGAGCGGTAATTGGGCTTTGAGATAATGCATTTAACATTACATCTTTGCCTGCTTCAATACGTTTTGCTATTGCTATTTCACCCTCTCTAGAAAGTAATTCAACTCCTCCCATTTCCCTCAAATACATTCTAATTGGATCGTCGCTCTTCTCTAAACTCTTCGGTTCTTCTTTATTTTGACTATCTCTTTTTTTAATTGCTTTAAAATCAGATTTCTTTTCAACCAAAGATATTTTTTCGTCAAGTATATGAAGGAATGCCTGAGATAAATTTTGGCTTGATAGATTTCTTTTGCCAAGAGACTTGCTTAGCTCTTCATGAGTTATAAAACCTCTATGAACACCTCTGCCCATTAGCCTAGCAAACGATTTTGTAATAATTCTTTCCACAGTTTAAATTTTTGGAAACACTTATATAAAGACAATTTTAAAAAAATCTATATTTTTTTATATCTATTTAATTAATATTTTGCTCTTTTTTAAGCCTTCTTATTTCGTCAAAAGTGTTTTGATTGAAATCCTCAGCAAATTTTGATTCTAGCTCTTGTATTCTAAGTTCGAGGCTATGAGTTTTTAGGTCTTTTTTGATATCATCAAAAATTTCAATTATCTTTGAATGATTTTCCTCATTTCTTTTTATGATATGTTTAACTGTAGCAAATTTATTAATATTACTTAAAAATTTTTCATCAATTTTTATGTCATTAAAATTGTTTTTTTTTAAGGA
>CACIJY010000003.1 GCA_902587095.1 uncultured Pelagibacteraceae bacterium | reverse complement strand
TTAGATTTAATTTCCATTTATACTACCCAGCCAGTTCTTTAATTCTATCATTCTATGATTTATTTCAGATTTTGATAATTCATTTTTTATCAAACTTATATGATGATCGATTTCATCATATGATTTAAAAGCTTTTCTTTGATTTATTAATCTATCTTTTCTAAATTTAATTAATTCTATCATTTTTTCATATTTAATCTCTGGATGATACTGAATTCCCCATATTTCACTTTTTTCACAATTAAAAGATATGCTTGAAATTTTATTGATATTATTTGAAGCTAATAGAGTTGCATCTTTTGGTAAAGTAACCACTTCATCAAAATTAAAAGCTGGTGAACAAAATTTGTTTTTTTTACCTTTGTAGATAGGATGTCTTTGACCATTGGGGTTTAGCTCAATATCAAAAGCAATACCTATATGAGATCCATTAGATGATTTTTTAACCTCTCCCCCTGCTGCCACTACAGCAACTTGCATGCCCCAACAAATTGCTAAAATCTTTTTTATTTTTTTTTGACATTCTTTCATAAACATAATTTGTCTCTTAATTTCATCAGTATTATTGTAAATATTTAAACTACTACCGCCCCAAACTGTCCCATCATATTTTTCTAAATTTCCAATATTTTCAAAAATTTTAGGATCAGCAGATGGATTAACAACATCTATGTCGATATCTTTGGTAATGTAAGCAAGACTATCTTTTAAACTTTCTGTATGTGTTTGAATGCCAGCGTTTTTAAAATTTTGATTTTCCTCTTGTAGGTTTCCTTCAACTATTAATAATTTAATTGTCATGATTAAAGATTAATTAAAATATCACCAACTGATTTCTAATTTTCTATTTTCACAAATACATTTAATAATGCTTAACATAAGAGGAAAATCTTTTTCATTTAGGTCTTGTTTTAATTTTTTTCCTACTTCAATTGCAAGTTCTGCTCCCTCAACAGTAACTTCGTCCATAAATTTCTTTTTAGCTTCTTTGTATAGGAATCCCTCGCCTAAGTATTTTCCCATTTGACTATTTCTTCCGCCAATTGCGCTTACATACAAATCTCCAAGTCCAGCTAATCCATAAACAGTATCTGATTTACCTCCATAGTGTTTTACGAATTTTGCCATTTCAGAAATTGATTTATGTATTAATGAAGCGGATGTATTATGAAAATATTTAGATTTAACCTCGCTTTTTGCAGATGAACTACTCAATCCCTCTGAGGCTCCGATAATCATAGAATAAATATTTTTAATTGCTCCAGATAATTCAACTCCATTAAGATCCTCTGAAATTTCTGTTGAATAATAATCTGTTGAAATTATTTTTTGTAATTTTTTGGCTTCATCAATATTAGGGCTTGCAATTAATGTGCTTGTTCTAATTTTGTTAGCTAAACCTGCTGCTAAACAAGGGCCTTTGATTGCAGATATATTTGTACATTCAATTCCTTTTTCACTTAACATTTTTTTTATCTTATCTGAAATAGTGCTGAGTTTTTTATTAACAATTGAGAGACCTTTGGTGAGTATTACCAAAGAGGTTTTGTTATCAATTTTGTCTGCAATTTTATCTACAAACCAGTCAATTCCGATAGAACTTACTCCAACAACCAACACATCTGGTATTTCCTTCATCAAATCATCAAGTTTTTCAATTTTTTCTACTTTTAATTTTGAAGGCAAACTTACATTTAATTTTGGATGAAAATTATTTTTAGATTTAATCATTTCAATCAAACTATCTTCGAGATGTGTCCCTATAAGTGACACATTATTATTGTTTTCAACACATGGTACTGAAAATGCTGAACCCATTGCTCCTGCACCAATAATTAAAATATTTTTCATGATATAAAATTTTTTACAATCAAATTAATACTTAGTTTTATAAATTGATATAAAATTTTTATTAGTTGTTTGGCGATTAATTTTAAATGAGGTATAAAAAAAGGCCCCATATGTGAATATGGGGCCTTTTTAAATTAGTTAATTAAACGTTACCTTTTTTTAGTTGATCAGCAAGATACTCACCTTGTCTGATAGCTAATGCTGTAATCGTTAATGTTGGGTTACATGCTGCACCTGTAGTCATGACAGAACCATCTGATACGAAAAGATTTTTCACATCATGGCATCTGCCCCATTTATCTACAACACCATCTTTTGCCTTAGCGCTCATTCTCATAGAGCCAAGGTTATGTGTGTGTGGATATGGTGTAACTCTGTATGTTTGTGTTGCACCAACAGCTTTGTATATTGCTTCACCTTTTTCATACGCATGGTTTCTCATTGCAGTATCATTCGGGTGATCATCAAAGTGAACGTTAGGAGCAGGAAGACCAAAAGCGTCTTTTGCAGATCCTAATGTTATTCTGTTGTTTGCTTGAGGCATATCTTCACCTACAATCCACATACCAGCCATATTTTGATATCCATCCATCATGTCAGCAAATTTCTTACCCCATTTACCTGGATCTAAGAAAGCTCCTAAGAATGATGGTCCTAAAGCTAATGTCTCAAGATAGTATCCACCTACGAAACCTCTTTTAGGATTGTGTTTTACTTCATCTGCTAAGAACCCAGCCATAGTCTCTCCTCTAAAGAAGTTAACTGGCTTATCAAATGTAGCATAAACTGAACCTGTTAAGTGTCTCATATAGTTTCTCCCAACTTGATCTGAGCTGTTAGCTAAACCATTTGGAAATCTTGATGAAGCACTCATTAAGAACAATCTTGGTGTCTCAATTGAGTTACCAGCAACACAAATAACTTTAGCTTCTTGTCTGTGTAAAGCTTTAGTTTTTGTGTCCATGTATAAAACACCATCAGCTTTTCCTGAACTGTCAGTAGTTATCTGAACAGCTTGAGAGTTTGTTCTTAGTTCTAATTTTCCAGTTGCAAGGGCTTTTGGAATTTCACTTACGTTTGGATTCCATTTTGAACCATTTTTATCACCTTGGAAATTAAAACCATCTTGAATTGATGCTGGTCTTCCATCATATGGAGCTGCATTAGTACCGTAAGGTCCTGTTGCATAGAACTTGTAACCATTTCTTTTTGCTCCTTCAGCAAAAACTTTATAGTTGTTGTTTGCTGGTAATGGAGGACGTCCACCTCTATGAGTTGATCCGATAGCATCTTCAGCCTTTACATAATAAGGCTTCATTTCTTTACCATCGATCGGCCAGTCCATTAGAGTTGCACCGTCAACGCTTCCATATGTTGATTTAGTTTTCCACTCATAGTCAAGAAAACGTGGAGTAGCACCTGCCCAGTGTGTAGCAGTTCCACCCACAGCTTTTACTAACCATGTTGGTAAACCATTAAAGTCTTTAACTATTCTAGCGTTACCTGACATAGTTCTTTTATCCAACCAAGCCATTTGGCTGAAAGCTGGCCATTCTTCGTTTACGTACTCTTCTTTCATAATACGTCTTCCAGCTTCTAAAAGAACTACAGGGATACCCTGTTTAGTTAATTGATAAGCTACTTGTGCGCCACCAGGACCAGATCCTATAACGACAACAGCTTTTTCTTTTTTGTCTATTTTCATTTATATATCTCCCCTAGTTAAAATGTTTTCTTAATTTTCAAAGACGCATATTTTTTCGGCGAGCTGTCGTCTAGAAAAGCAGTTAAATCTGGGTGCTCTTCAATTCTTGGCTCCGGTAACCATGATAGGTCATTGTATTCACCGTCTTTGTAACCACCTTTATCAAAGCTTGCACCTTGGTATCCAAAGATTTTGTGAACTTCTTTGTGATCATAAAGTGCTACTACCGTATGACCTCTTACTAAGCCAAAGAACGGTGTGTTCTCTATTGATTTTAGGTATTTAGTTTGTTTCTTAAAGTTCATCTTGTCGAACTTATTAATCTTCAAGCCATCTAAACCAGCTCTAAAGGAAATTTTTGCACCTGTATCTGCATTTCCTTTTTTGATAGCTCCAGCAGCTACATCCATGTAGATACTCATTGGGAATCTGTCATGCGGATATAGAGCTTTGCACATAGAAGCGATCATTTCTTGATCACCTGGCTGTGCAGCGATATTAACTTCAGCATTAGCTAGTGAACCCAACTGTGAGTAAGCAAGTAAAGATCCAGCACTAATAAGAAGTTCTCGTCTAGTTATTTTCATCTATTCTTCCTCCAATTGTTGAGAGCGGGAAACTTGAGGGCTTCAAGTGGCACTCTCAAAATTTAACGTTAAATTTATCTAATGATAAATTTTATAAATTAAATTTAACATGATCTAAAAAAAGAAGTCAATTATATTGATAATAATTCGCAACGAAAAAAATTATTTTAATCAACTTCAGATTGTAAAATCTTGCTAAATTTTTCCCATCTCTTTTACGATATTTGCAACTTTTTTTGATTGAACAATTTCAATCCAATATCCATCTGGATCTTTTATAAAAGCTAAACCTTTCATGGATCCATCGTCTGGTTTTTTAACAAATTCAACTCCATTTTCCTCAAATTTTTTACAAGCTGCATATATATCTGGAACTGAAAAACATATGTGCCCAAATCCTTTTGGCTCTGCATTCCCATCATGGAATTTTACTTTATCATCATTTTCTGATCCCCAATTATGCGTAAACTCAAGCATTCCTTTTTGGGTGAAAGTCCATGCAGACCTGTCAAAATTATCCTTTGGAACATTTGCAATTTCTTCATCTGTAAGATTGCCTAAAAAATAAAGAGAAAACTTCATTGTTGGAAAGTCAAATTTTTTAATTAGTCTCATTCCCATCAATTTTGAGTAGAAATTTAATGTTTTTTTGGGATCTTTTATTCTTAGCATTAGATGGTTAAAAACAAATCCATCAGTATCTTTATCTGGAGCCATTAAACCATCGGCTTCTTCACAGTGTTTCATATTTCCTCCGTAATTAGTTCTTTGAAATTCTTAGGCTAGCATTAATAAGTATAAAATTAAATAATTATTTCATAAATATTATAATAAAATACACCTATACGTTTAAAAATTTTTAAAATAACTTAATACGATAAATGGTGAAAAAATATTTAGATTTTAAATTTTCTGAATTTACTACTAATAAAAATTTTAAATTTAGTAGGAAAAAGATACTCAAAGTACTACCAGAAAAGCATCTAATAGATGCTCATAAAGTAATTTCAAAATGGAAAGGATACAAAAAAACCCCTCTAATTAATCTAAGAATGTTGTCTAAAAAATTGAGCACAAATAATATTTTTTACAAAGATGAATCTAAGAGATTTGGCTTAAAATCTTTTAAAGCATTAGGTGGGGCTTATGCAGTAGAAAAAATTGTTAAAAATAAAAAAAAAATAACAGTATCAACTGCAACAGCCGGAAATCATGGAAAATCTGTGTCTTGGGGAGCAAAAAAAATAGGAGCAAGATGTAAAATTTTTATTAGTGAAAATGTGAGCGATACTAGAGCTATTGAAATGGAAAAACTCGGAGCTGATGTAATTAGGGTGAAAGGAAATTATGAAAAATCTCTAAAAGTTTGCAAAGAGATATCAAAAAAGAAAGGGTGGAAAATTGTTCAAGATGTTGCCTGGCGGAATTATGAATATGTTCCTAAATTAACAATGGCAGGATATTCAGTAATGATCAAAGAAATTTCTAATCAAACGAAACATTACATTACGCATGTTTTTCTTCAAGCTGGTGTTGGTGGTATGGCAGCAGGGATGATAAGTGGAATTGCTAAATATTTTAAAAGAATTCCAAAAATAATTGTTATTGAACCAGAGAATGCAAATTGTGTGATGAAAAGCATTAAATTTGGATCGCTTAAAAAAGTTAATATCCAAAAACAGAGTATTATGGGTGGAATGTCTTGCGCTGAAGTATCTTTGGTCCCATGGCGAATTTTAAAAAATACTGTAAATAATTGTGTGAGTGTATCAGATAAATATGTGCCTCAAACTTTAACAATGTTAGCAAAAAAAAAATTTAGTGATAAAAAAATAGTTGCAGGGGAATGTTCTACTCCTGGTGTAATAGGTATAATCTCTTGTTGTAATGATCCACTTGTGAAAAGAAAATTAGAAATAAATGAAAAATCTAATATTTTGATAATTGGTTGTGAAGGTGATACAGACAAAAATTTATATAATAAATTGTACAATATAGGTAATCAGAGATTAAAAAAATATGATTAAAAATTCTATTGTTTGGATAAGAGATGATTTTAGATTACAAGATAACCCCGCGCTATCCTTTGCAACAAATAATCATGACTTTGTCTCTGCAATTTATATTTATGATAAAAAAGACTTTGACAATATCAGAGAAGCTCAAAAGTGGTGGATATCTAAGTCTTTAAAAAGTTTAAATGAAGATCTGCTTAAAAATA
Organism: uncultured Pelagibacteraceae bacterium; assembly: GCA_902587095.1. Classification (GTDB taxonomy): domain Bacteria; phylum Pseudomonadota; class Alphaproteobacteria; order Pelagibacterales; family Pelagibacteraceae; genus Pelagibacter. Next base: position 53,609 of record CACIJY010000003.1, on the reverse strand, counting down.
ATATAAATTTAGAAATTATTGAAGATAATCAAATAAACTTTTTCAAAAAATTTAAAACAAATGATATCGCAGTTTATTGGAACAAAATTTATGAGCCACAAGAACTAAAAAAAGATAAAGAAATAATCCAAGAATTACAAAAAAATAAGATAAATTATAAATTTTTTAAAGGAAATGTTCTAAATGAATATAATGAAATTACAAAGAATGATGGTACTCCATTTAAGGTTTATAGTCCTTTTTGGAGAAATGCTGAAAATTACTATATTGAGAGTGTTCCACTAAAAAATAAATCTTTAAAAAAATTAAAAAAAATTAAAAGTTTATTCAAAAATAAAATAAAACCTGAAAAAATACTACCCAATAAAAATTGGTACAAAAAATTTGAAAAATATTGGCAACCTTCAGAAAATGACGCTGGTAAATTATTTCAAAATTTCATTAATAAAAAAATAAAAGATTATGGTACATTAAGAGATTATCCAAGCATCAATGGAACTTCTAGACTTTCTCCATATATAAGAAGTGGTCAAATACATGTAAGTTTAATTTGGAGAAAATGTAACGAAATAAAACCCAAAAATATTGGTATAAAAAAATATGTTAATGAAATTGGTTGGCGTGAATTTTCACATAGTTTAATAAACTATTTTCCAGAAATCCTTAAAGGGAACTTAAGAAAAGAGTTCGACAGATTCCCTTGGGTAAAAAACAAAGAATTTTTGAATGCATGGAAGCAAGGTATGACTGGTTATCCTATCGTTGATGCTGGAATGAGACAGTTATATGAAACTGGCTGGATGCATAATAGAATAAGAATGGTTGTAGGTTCATTTTTAGTGAAACACTTGAGGATAAACTGGGTCGAGGGTGAAAAACATTTTAGAAATTGTTTGTTAGATTTTAATGAAGCAAACAATGTAGCTCAATGGCAATGGGTAGCTGGATGCGGTGCAGATGCAGCACCGTACTTTAGAATTTTTAATCCCATATTACAGGGAGAAAAGTTTGATAAAGAGGGAACGTATGTTAAAAAATGGGTTCCTGAACTTAGTAAAGTTCCATCAAAATATGTTCATAAACCATGGGAAATGGAAGATAAATATCAAAAAGCCATAAACACTGTTATAGGCAAAGATTATCCTAAACCGATAGTTATACACGAAAAAGCAAGAGCTGAAGCTTTAAAAGCGTTTCAAAGTATAAAAAAAAATTAGTCACCAATGTAATGATGAACGATAGTTCTTTTATGGCTATCTAATCTGTGTTCAAATAAATAAATACCTTGCCAAGTTCCTAAAATTAATTTTGATTCTTTTATACTTAAAGAAATTTGATTGTTAGTTAGTGCGGACTTTATATGTGCTGGCATATCATCTTTACCTTCAGAAGAGTGAATATAAAGTTGATCATCCATAGGTACTAATCTATCGAAATAGTTTATTAAATCTTTTTGTACATCGGGATCTGCATTTTCTTGCACTATAAGCGATGCGCTAGTATGTTGAATACTTAAATTCAACATTCCATTTGAGAATTTATTTTTGTCAATCCATTCGATTGTTTGATCTGTAATTTCGTATAATCTTTGACCTGATGTATTAACTACAAGGTTAAAAAATTTTTGTCTCACTTTATTTTAGTATTAAAATCAATTCCATATTCGGATCTTGGTCCTTTTCTTAATCCAAATGGTCCTGAAATAAAAAGTGTTAAAGGTTTGGTTCCAGGTTTTAAATCTACTCTATGATGAGTATTTGCTGATCTAAAACCTATATAACCCGGTGGCCTCCAATGTCTCCCGCTTTTAAGTGTTTCCCAATATCCATCTCTTAAAATAATAGTTATAAATGGAAATAAGTGATTATGCACCCCTTCACCATGATCATCAGCGAGCATTTCGTGTATTAGAATATTAAATGGAAACCATTTTGGTCTATGTCTAAAAATCAAATAATACCTATTCATCCATGGTTTTGCCTCGTTAAATTTTGGATGTGATGGACCTCTGTCTAAAACCACTTTTTTTCGACCAATTTTTTCTAAAAATCTTAATATCATTAATTAATTCTAATTATTGAATTATCTTTAGCTATATAAAGTTCTTTGTCAAAATAAACTGGTCTTTGTAGTTTTTCTCTATCTAATTTAAGAATTTTATCTATAGCGCCATTAGAAAAATTTATAATAAATAACCTTCCGTTCTTTGTTGTTACATAAACTTTGTTTTCAATTATAATAAATCCAACTGGATAATAATTGTTTCTTCGCTTTTTTTTAACATTTTTTAAAATATTATTAATTCTTATTATATTTCCATTTTTTTTATTAAGAACTATTAATAATCCTTGATTTGATAATGTCACAATATAGTCATTAATAATCACAGGTCTTATTTCTGAATTAATTTGTTGTTTCCATTTTATAAGTCCAGTTTTTAAGTCCAAGGCATAAAATTCGTTTTTGTTATTTGACATGTAAATAAAATTACCATCAGAAACTAAGTCAGAGTTTCTTAAAGTAATATTTTTACCAAAACCCATGACTTGTGTTGGTGTCTGCCATATAATTTCCCCATCCTCGAAATCAACAGCAGTTATATCTCCAATAGAATTCGAAAAAATAACCAGATTATTTACAATTATTATAGATTGTTTTTTTTGTGAGCTTACTACTGTTAATTCTGTTGGAACTGACCATAGCATTTGGCCGTTTTTAATTGAAAAAGATCTTAAATTATTCTCCAAATCAACAATTACCGCATTTCCATCCTTAATTTTAATTTGAGAATTAAAAGATGAGGTGTGTTTTTTTTTCCATATTAAATTTCCACTTATTTTGTTTAATAAATAATAATTTGCATTTGTATCTGCAACAAATAAGTGATTTTTTTCAGAAGCCAAAAATAATATAGGGTTATTTTTTTTATCTGATTTTGAGTAATAGTTTTTTTTCCACTCCATTTTAGACTCCTTATTAAATTTAATTAAAGAACCATTGCTATCGAAAAAATAAATATTATTTTTATCTATTAACATTTCTGGTTCAAAACCAGAAAAATTTTTTATTTTTGAAAAATTGTATTTTGAAATATTCTTATTAGAAACTTTATTATTAGTAAATCCATCATTATTAAAATTAATGTTTAAATTATTAATTTTATTTTTTGGCAAATTTATTAATAATTTAGGGTTAAATTCCTCTTCATTAGGTTTTGTGTCTTTAAATAAATTTCTTGTAACTGTTTTATCTGTCTCAGTTTTTTTAGTTTTCGACCAAAAAGTAGAATTAGTGTTTAATGAACAACCTAATATAAAAATAAAAAAAATAAAATAAAATTTATTCACTGAAATCTCTGTTCAATCTTTTTTCAACATCAATTTTAATTTTTGGGTTTACGTTTTTTAATTCTACGATTTTTTTAAAAAATTCTTTAGATTTATTAAATTGCTTTTTATAAAAATAAAAATCTCCCATTAATAAAAGTGCATGTTGTTTCCATATACTTTCTGAATTAATTATTGGATTTAAAATTTCTAACAGTTCATTCTCCTCAAGTTTATCTGAGAAATATAATCCCTTTTTGAATATAACTAAATTCTTAAGTTCAATATCTTTATTGATTGATATAACCTTATCAAAAAGTTCACGAACTTTAATTTGATCTTTAATTAAATTATTATCCAATAAATAATATAATGCTAAAGTTGAATAGGTATCTACTTTTCCATTTATTATTTCTATCATTTTATTTTTAATTTCTTCCTCAGAAAATTTGTCAGTATTGAAAATTAAACTATTATAAGTTGTGGCTAAATTTACTTTTTTTCTTTTTTCAAATTCATCATAAGCAAAATAAATTAATAAAAGCGTGATAACTATAAAAATGAACGACAATATTTTTTTAAAATTATTCTTAAAAAAATTTTTTATTAAAGTAACTCTTGTTTCTTGATTTACTATTGCAATATCTTCATCCATCCTAAATCATATTTCTTAAAACATATTGTAAAATTCCACCATGTTTAAAATATTCAAGTTCATTATTAGTATCTATTCTACAAAGCATTTCTATTTTTTTTGTATCCCCGTTTTTATATTTAAATTCAACCGAGACCTTATCACCTGGTTTTAAGCCTTCTTTAATTCCATTAATTGAAATTAATTCTGAGCCATCTAAATTCAATTTTTTTCTATTTTGACCATTAATAAATTGAAGTGGCAGTATTCCCATGCCTATTAAATTAGATCTATGAATTCTCTCAAAACTTTCTGCTAATACAGATTTTATTCCTAACAATTTTGTACCTTTTGCAGCCCAGTCCCTAGAGGATCCAGTCCCATACTCTTTGCCACCAATCACAATTAAATCAGTGCCTCTCTTTTTATATTCAACTACAGCATCATAAACTGGCATTACTTTTTCTTCTGGATGTAATTTTGTAAAACCGCCTTCTGTGCCTGGTGCCATCTCATTTCGAATTCTTATATTAGCAAATGTTCCCCTCGTCATAACTTCATGGTTACCTCTTCTAGAACCATAAGAGTTAAAATCTTTCTGAAGAACTTGATTTTTCATAAAATATTCACCAGTTGGGCTATCCTTTTGAATTGATCCAGCAGGTGAAATATGATCTGTTGTTATCATATCGCCTAAAATTAATAATGGCCTTGCATTTTCAATATTTTCAAATTTTTCGGGTTCATCTTTCAAGTTTTCAAAAAAAGGTGGCTTTTTAACATAAGTAGAATTTTCGTCCCACTCATAAATACTGGACTCTTTTGTTTTAATTTTTTGCCACTGTTCTGGGCCTTTTGAAACATCAGAATATCTTTTTACAAACATTGACGCGTTAAGAGACTCTTTTAAAACTTCATCTATTTCCTGATTGCTTGGCCAAATATCTTTTAAAAATACATCTTTTCCATCCGGAGTTTTTCCTAAAGCATTTTTGTACAAGTCTATTTTCATATTTCCTGCAATTGCATATGCTACCACTAAAGGCGGTGATGCTAAATAGTTTGCTTTAACTAGAGGAGATATTCTGCCTTCAAAATTTCTATTTCCTGAAAGAACTGAAACTGCATATAAATTATTTTTGCTCACTGCTTCAGAAATGTTTTCCGCGAGAGGCCCTGAGTTTCCAATACAAGTCGTACATCCGTATCCAACTAAGTTAAAACCTAATTTGTCTAAATATGTATTTAAACCTGCTCTTTCTAAATAATCAGTGACTACTTGAGATCCAGGTGCAAGAGAAGTTTTAACCCAAGGTTTAGAGTTTAAACCAAGTTCACAAGCTTTTTTTGCTAAAAGACCTGCGCCAATAAGCACGTTTGGATTTGAAGTATTCGTGCAGGAGGTAATTGCTGCTATTAATATTGAACCATCTTGTATCTCAAAATCTGCGTTGTTAACTTTTGCGTTTAAGAAATCTTTTCTATTAGTATTTTTCTCAAAATTTTCTCTAAAATTTTGTGCTGCGTCTGTCAATAAGACTTTGTCCTGTGGTCTTTTAGGTCCTGATATAGTTGGAACTACAGTTGACATATCTAAAGATAAAGTATCACTAAATTCTATGTTACTACTAGCCCATAGGCCTTGTTCAATTGCATATTTTTTTACTATTTCTACCTGGGTTTTATCTCTTCCTGAAAATTCTAAATATTTTAAAGTTTCGTCATCAATTGGAAAAAATCCGCAAGTTGCTCCATATTCAGGTGCCATATTAGCTATAGTTGCTCTATCTGCTAAAGTTAAATTCTTTAAACCTTCTCCATAAAATTCAACAAATTTACCAACTACTCCTTTGTCTCTTAACATTTTTACAACAGTAAGAACTAAATCTGTGGCTGTAGTTCCCTCCGGAAGCTTGTTTTTTACCTCAAATCCAACTACCTCGGGTATTAACATAGAAATAGGTTGGCCAAGCATACCTGCTTCTGCTTCTATGCCACCAACTCCCCATCCTAAAACTGATAAACCGTTAACCATTGTAGTATGGCTATCAGTCCCAACAAGTGTATCTGGGAATATATAATTTTTATTATTAAATTTTTCCATCCAAACAACTTTTGACAAATATTCTAAATTCACTTGATGACAAATACCTGTTCCTGGTGGAACAATTCTAAAATTATTAAATGCTTGCTGCCCCCATTTAAGAAATGAATACCTTTCGGCATTTCTCTGGAATTCAATTTCAACATTTTCTTTAAGAGAATTTAAAGTTGAATATTTATCGACCTGAACTGAGTGATCTATTACAAGATCTACTGATGATAATGGATTTATTTTATTTGGATCCTTATTTTTCTCTTTAACTGCTTCTCTCATTGCAGCTAAGTCAGCTACAGCTGGTATACCAGTATAGTCTTGTAGTAAAACTCTTGCAGGTCTATATGCTATTTCAGTATTTGATTTTTTATCTTTTAACCATGATTGTAGTGCTAGAATTTGAGATTTTGTTACTGTCTCATCGTCTTCGTATCTTAATAAATTTTCTAACAATACCTTTAGAGATTTAGGTAACTTAGATATCCCGTCTAATCCATTTTTTTCGGCTAATTTTAAAGAATAGTAATAGTATTCATTATTATTGATTTTTGTTGTCGTTAAAGAATTAAAAGAATTTTTGTTACCTGGTTTCATATATATAAGAGCTTAAATCGATTTCGATTTAGCATAATTAAGTGATTTAATAAAACTATCATTTGTCGCAAAGTTACTTAATAATCAAGCAATAGGTAAACCATTTTCAGTCTTTTGAGATGGATGTAATAAAACTACTTTACCATCTGAGTCGATTGCTCCTAGTATTAAAACTTGTGATACTACACCAGCAATATTTTTTTCAGCAAAGTTGCAAACACCTATTACCTGCTTATTCATTAAATTTTCTTCATTATAGTAATGGGTAATTTGGGCAGAAGATTGTTTAATCCCAATATCTTTTCCAAAGTCTACTTCGACTACAAGCGAGGGTTTTCTTGCTTTTTCATTTTTTTTAACTGAAATCACCGTGCCAATTCTGATATCTGCTTTATCGAAAATATCATACGTTATTTGTTCTTTCATGAATTTAATATATAATTAATTTTTTATATGAGTACAGAAAATAATTTAAATAAAACATTCAATAGTTCAGTAAAAATACTCTCTGACTTAATAGCTTTTAAATCAATTTCTGGGGAGGATAATAATTCTATAATAAATTATTGTGAAAAAATTTTTAATAACTTAGGAGCGGAGTCATTTAAAATTTACGACTCTGATAAAAAAAGGGTAAATCTTTTTGCTACTCTTAAATCAAAAAATAAAAATGCTAAAAAGCCTATAATTTTATCTGGACATACGGATGTCGTCCCTGTCTCAAAAGGTTGGTCGTCAGATCCTTTCATAGCTACTATAAAAAATGAAAAATTATATGGAAGAGGTTCATGTGACATGAAGGGATTTCTTGCTTGCTTACTTGCCTACGCTCCAATTTTCTCAAATTCAAATATGGATAGAGATCTTCATTTTTCATTTACATTTGATGAGGAGACAGCTTGTCAAGGTGCGCCGTTATTAATTAAAGAATTAAAAAAAAGAAATATTAAAGATGCAATTTGTGTAGTTGGCGAACCTACAAATATGAAAATTATAGATGCTCACAAAGGCTGTTACGAATACACAACTCATTTTTATGGATTAGCAGGACATGGTTCACAACCTGATAAAGGGGTGAATGCTGTTGAGTATGCTTCTAAGTTTATACAAAAACTTTTAGAGATTAGAGAACATTTAAAAAATAGCCCACCAAAAAAATCTATCTTTGATCCGCCTCATACAACTCTTCAAATTGGTGGCATATCAGGAGGTATAGCAAGGAATGTGATTGCAGATAAATGTAAAGTTGATTGGGAACTAAGACCTGTTGTAAAAAAAGATGGTATATTTGTAAATAGTGAAATTGATAAATTTATTAATGAGAAATTGTTACCTGAAATGAAAAAAACTTATAAAGGTTCCAAAATTGAAAAAGAAATTATCGGAGAAATAGTTGGTTTTGATCGAGAGGAAAAATCTGATGCATGTGAACTTGTTTCTAGCATTACAGGCGATAACTCAAGAAACGTGGTATCTTTTGGGACTGAAGCGGGATTGTTTCAAGAAATAGGAATTAGTACTGTGGTGTGTGGTCCAGGATCAATAGAGCAAGCACATAAGGTTGATGAATTTATTGAATTAAATGAATTAAAAAAATGTTTAAAATTTTTAGAAGGTATTAAATCTAAAGCGAATTAATTCCAGCCACCAACAGATTTGACTTCTAAAAATTCCAATAAACCTTCTTTACCTGCCTCTCTCCCAATTCCTGAGTGTTTAAATCCACCAAAAGGAGCATCTACTGCTATACCAGCGCCATTAACATCAACCATTCCAGATCTTAATTTTCTTGCAACACGATTTGCTTTTTCTTTATCTTGAGTTTGAATATAATTTGTTAATCCATAGTCAGTATCATTTGCTATTTCGATAGCTTCCTCCTCATTTTCGAAAGGTATAATTGATAAAACAGGTCCAAAAATTTCTGTTCTAGCAATTTCCATATTATTATTGACATCAGCAAATGCAGTGGGTTTTACAAAATACCCTTTTTCAATACCATCTGGTTTTCCAGTTCCGCCAGCTACAAGCGTAGCGCCCTCATCAATTCCTTTTTGAATTAAAGATTGGATTTTTTTATATTGAACTTCAGAAACAACTGGGCCAATGTGCTCTCCTTCTTTATTAGGATCGCCAACTTTCATTTCATTAGCAAATTGTTTTACTCTCTCAACTGCTTGGGTATACATACTTTTTTCAACTAACATTCTTGTTGGTGCATTACACGATTGACCGGAATTTCTAAAACATCTAAGAGCTCCTCTTTCAATTGCCTTTGGGTCTGCATCTTTAAATATAATATTAGCGCCTTTACCACCTAGTTCGAGACTAACTCTTTTAAAATCTTTTGCAGCATTTTGTGAAATCAAAGCACCAGCACGGGTTGATCCAGTAAAAGAAATCATGTTTATATCTGGATGACTTGTGAGCGCATCACCTGTGTTTGCTCCATCTCCATTAACTAAATTAAATACTCCTTTTGGAAATTTAGCTTCATGGATTAATTCTGCGAGTATCATTGCTGACAAGGGTGCCACCTCTGATGGTTTAAGAACCATTGTGCAGCCAGATGCTATCGCTGGCATAACTTTTAAGCAAGTTTGATTCATAGGCCAGTTCCAAGGAGTAATCAAAGCACATACTCCTTTAGGTTCGTAAATTATTCTTTGATTTTTTGCATGTTCACCTAAAGGTTTTTCAAAGTTAAATTCTTTTAAATATCTAATAAAGGTTTTTATATGCGCTGCTCCTGTGCCAGCTTGAAGTTTAGTTGCAAAATCTTTTGGTGCTCCCATTTCCAAAGTAATCGCCTCTGCAATATCTGCCCATCTTTTTTTATAAAGTTCATATAATTTCTCTAATGGAGCTAGTCTTTCCTCTTTTGTTGAGAATGCCCAAGTCTTAAAAGCTGTTTTAGCAGATTGAACTGCTTCATTAACATCGTCTTTATTTCCTAAAGATATCTCTGCACAAACATCCTCTGTTGCAGGATTTATTATATCTATTGTTTGGTTGCTTTTAGGATCAACCCACTCTCCATTGATATAGAATTTTTTTTTATCTAACATGAAAAGAAATTAACTTATCCTTTAACTTTTGCAAATAAATTAGTCAGCTCATAAATTATTGTTGCTGCAGCTAAAGATGTAACTTCTGCATGATCATATGCTGGTGAAACTTCAACAACATCTGCTGATATTAATTTCAAGCCTGATAATCCTCTAATAACATTCACCATTTCTCTTGTGGACATCCCAGCTATTTCAGGTGTCCCTGTGCCTGGAGCAAAAGCTGGATCTAATACATCTATATCAATTGAGAGATACAATGGGTTGTTGCCTACTCTTTTTCTTATTCTGCTTACTATCTTATCAATTCCTTCTGTTTGAAACTCATCACAATGAATTATTTTAAAACCAAAACTTTCGTCGTTTTTTAAATCATCTCTGCTATATAATGGACCTCTAATTCCAACATGCATTGACGCGTCATCAAGAAATAAACCTTCTTCTCTAGCTCTTCTAAAAGGAGTACCATGCGTAAATGGTGCACCCATATAAGTGTCCCAAGTATCAAGGTGAGCGTCAAAATGTACTAAAGCTACAGGCCCCTCATTAATTTTGTTTACTGCTCTAAGAAGTGGAAATGCAATTGTATGATCGCCTCCCATACTAATTATACCACCTGTTTGATTTAAAAGATCGATAGCTCCATTTTCTATTTGATGTATAGCCTCTTTTATATTGAATGGATTACAAGTTATATCTCCTGCGTCTGCAACTTGTTGAACTTTAAATGGTTCAACATCATAATCTGGATGGTAATTTGTTCTTAAATGTCTAGATGCTTGTCTAATACTTTGTGGTCCAAATCTTGCACCAGGTCTATAACTTGTTCCTGCATCAAAAGGAATTCCTACAATTGCTACATCACAACTTTCTACATCTCTTAGTTCTGGCAATCTTGCAAATGTACTTGGTCCTGCAAATCTTGGTACAATTGTTCCGCTAACTGGTTGAATTGTATCTTTATTTTTTTTCTTCATTTATTTAATCTAACATATAATATTTGATTAAAGTATAATCATAATTTTCCAATGAAGTTAAACTTTTACATAATTTTGCTATTATTATTATCATTTGTAGTTAAAGCTGACCAAATGCTGGAACTAATAAAGATACCTAATTTAACTTTACATAAATTGGAAAATAAAAACTCATTAGCATTCTTAAAGCCTACAAAAGATTTTTTTGTTGGTTCAAGTTCTGAGAATGTTAGTTGTAAAAAAAATCAACCTCAAAATTTTAATGAAAAGTATTTAGAGGCTCAAAAAGGTTTCAATAAATATAACGAAGATTTTTTTAGAAAAATTAAATTAAAATATATTCTTCTATGTAGTGAATTAGAAATAGCAGGGATACCCGCACTTGGATTTGCTAACCCTGAAATGAAAACACTTATTCTTAATATAAATACCAACAATTCAAATTTTGAAAGAGTATTACATCATGAGGTGTTTCATATAATTGAGAACAACTTTAATAAATATTTTTTAAATATTTCTTGGAGTGATTTAAACTCAAAAGAATTTAAGTATTCAGCATGTTCGACATGTTCTAACAACTATAGCTTAGAAAAAATTTACAATAGTAAAGGATTTGTTTCTGAATATGCAAAATCAACAATATCTGAAGATATGGCTGAAACTTTTTCTTTTATGATGTCAGATAATTATTTGATTTTAGATATGATTAGTAAAGATGAGATACTGAATAAAAAAGTAAAATTAATTGAAAATTTAATTAATAAATTAGATGCTAAACATCAATTTTAAAAATGTTAAAAAAGATCAAACAAACGAAATCTGAAAAATTATTACTAATTTTTTTAATTTTACTTGCAATTTTTTCTTTAATTTCTTTTACATTAATTAAAAATAAATGTTTGTTTGTTGAAAAAGTAAATCTTACAAAATTAAAATTTAATAAACCTGAAAATATCGTCATCTTAAATGTTCCCTGTGGTAATGTTGTAATCGAACTTTATCCAAGTATTTCACCAAATTCAGTCGAAAGATTTAAAAAGCTAGTTAAAAATAGAGAATATGACAATGTTGCATTTCATAGAGTTGTTGAAAATTTTTTAGTACAAGCAGGAGATTTAGAATTTGGAAGGAAAGAAAATTTAAATTATACTTATATAGGTAGTGGAAGATCGAAATACGCTTTAATCAAACCAGAAACTGATAAACCATTTGAATTCAAAAGAGGCACAGTAGCTTTTGCAAAAAGTAAAAATGGAGATGCAGAGGATAGTGAATTTTTAATTCTTCTGGCTGACGCTTTTTTGTTTGAGGGTGAATACACTCCTTTAGGGAGGGTTGTTAATGGAATTTCTGCTTTAGAAAAAATTAAATTTAATGATCAATCTGAATATGTTTTGAGACCAGATTTTATTAATTCTTTAAAAATGTTTTCTGATATTAATTAACTAGCGGCTTACCAGTAGCTAGAGTATGTCTTATTCTATCTTTAGTCTGGTCTGTTTCAATTAAGTTCATGAATGACGTAAGCTCTAACTGGTATAAATTATCTTCAGTTAATAATTTATCTGAAGTAGTATCCCCACCGCTCAAGACATTTGCTAGTTCTGTTCCTACTTTCATACCATGATCTAATATTACTTTTTCATTATAAAGTTTTTCAAGCACCTTAATCATTTTTTCTTTTAATGGTTTTCCTGATAATTTAAATGTACATTCATTTGGAGACTTAAAATTTTGATTTTGATCTATTATTTTCTTTGACTCTGAAAAAAGACTATTTCTGTTCATTATTTTTTTATCCTCTGGTCTTAAATATTTCAAAGGCTCAGCCTCAATTGGAGAAGTAGCAGTTTTTGCATAACCAATAATCTCAAAAACTTTTAATGGAGCAAAGTCAGGATCGCTTTTTGCTTCTGCAGTTTGTGACCACCTCCACAACATTTCTTTGCATCCACCTCCAGCGGGGACCAATCCAACTATGCTTTCAACTAATCCAACTACTATATTTGTGTGAGACGCAACAAAATTACTTTGTACTAAAACCTCAAATCCTCCACCTAAAGTAAGACCAGATGGAGCTGATACCACTGGATATTTTGAATATTTTAATTCTTTACAAGTATCTTGAAAATATTTAATAAATTTTTCTATCGATTTATAATCATTTTTTTCAGCAAAGTTCATAGTATAGCTAAGATTAACACCTGCAGAAAATTGCATACTTTCATTTATTACTATCAATGGTTTGTCAGTTGCTTTTTTTAGTGCATCCATAGAATCGTAATCTAGTGCGCAAGCCTTTGTGGTAAATTCAACAATATTAAAGTCTTTAAATCTATATATTTCAGCTGACTTATTTTTATCTGTTTTTATTGCCTTAGGTTTTATTTTTCCTAAAGTTTCAATATCAGTATATAATTGCCTAGAACCATAAAAATTCTCATCTTTTGTTTTTGATAAATTTTCTAAAAAGGTGTTATTTTTAAAATTATCTATTCGATTAAAAAATTCATTAACTCCAATAGATTTAAGCATTTCGAAAGGACCCATAGCCCAATTAAATCCTAGTCTCATTGCTTCATCAATGTCATTAAATTTATCAGTAATACCTGGTACTAATGATGAGGCATATTTAATTATTTTCGATATAACTGACCAAGAATATTCACCATATTTATCTTTTCTATTAATTAATTCTTTTAGATTTACAGTATCTATTCCTATGTCAATTTTTTTAGAAGGAGAATAATCGCCCGATTCTAAATCAATAGCCTCTAATATTTTTTGATTATTAGTCTTATTCATTCGATAAAAGCCACCCTTGCCTTTTCTTCCTGTATAACCAGTCTCAATTAATTTTTTCACTAAAGGAATTTCTTTTGCAACTACTTGAAATGGATCTTGCTCAGGAAGCTCTTTTATAAAGCTTTTTAATACATCGGCCATAAGGTCTATTCCGATTAGATCATATAAACCAAAAACACCTGTTTTAGGAATACCCATTGGTCTTCCAAATACAGCATCAGCTTCTTCAATTGATAATTTCATTTTGAATGCTTCAGTCATTGCTGCTTGCATAGCATAAACACCTATTCTATTTCCAAGAAAACCGGGTGTATCATTACAGACAATTGCACCTTTTCCTAATTCGTTTTCACAAAATTTTTTTAAAGAATCTATTTTTTTTAAATCGTTATTTTCATTTTTGACAATCTCTAAAAGTCCCATGTATCTAACAGGATTAAAGAAGTGAGTTATACAAAAATCTTTTTTTTCGTTATCGGTTAAATGTTCTGATAAAATTTTTATAGGAATTGAGGACGTATTAGAGGATACAATTGCTCCTAATTTTCTATTTTTAAAAATTTTATCATATATTTTATGTTTTATATCTATTCTTTCAACAACAGCTTCCACAATCCAATCAGCTTCTTTAACTACATCAAAATCATCATTGATGTTGCCAACTTTAATGTTATCTATTTTATTTTTGTCAATTAGAAGTGGTGGTCTAGATTTATAGATTCTTTCTCTAGCCTTTGTGCTAATATCAGTTGATAGATCTAAAAGAGTAACGGGAACATTGGCATTACATAGATGTGCAGCTATTCCGCTACCCATAGTACCAGATCCAATGATGACAACACTTTTTATTTGCATTTATTTTTTATCTATTAATCCCTCTGAGTCTTTCAGATCTTCTTCTTAATAACTCAGCTGTAACAAGAATAAGTGTAGATAAAATAATCAAACATGTCGCAACTGCAAGAATTGTTGGACTTAGCTGTTCTCTTAAACCAGTCCACATTTGAATTGGAATAGTTGTATTCTCTAAACCTGCTAAAAATAATACGACAACAACTTCATCAAAAGAAGTTACAAAGGCAAATAAGCCACCTGAGATTACACCAGGTAAAATTAAAGGTAATGTAATTTTCATGAAAGTATTAACCGGATCGCTTCCAAGACTTGATGCAGCTCTGGTTACACTATGATCAAAGCCGGATAAAGTAGCTGTCACTGTTATTACAACAAACGGTGTACCCAAAATTATATGAGCTAAAACTATACCAGTATGTGTAGCTGCTAAACCAGCTTTTGCCATGAAGAAGAAAATAGCTACACCAGAGATAATTAAAGGAACGATCATTGGAGAAATTAGTGTTGCCATAATCAATCCTTTATACGGCATGTGTCTGCTACTTAACCCTAATGCTGCAACAGTTCCTAAAAGAACTGAACCTAATGTTGCAAAGATTGCGATGATAAAACTATTTTTAGCTGCAAGACCCCAAGGATTTTTTGTTCCATAAATCATGTCTTTATACCATCTCAAAGAAAACGCATCTGGATCAAGGTTTTTCATTCCTTCAGAAAAACTTAAAAATTCCTCTGCATTGAATGACAAAGGGAAAATTACGAACAAAGGTGCAATCAAAAAGAAAAATACACATGTGCAAATAAAAATATATGTGTAATGCCAAATCCTGTAATGTGGTTCTGTATATTTTGGTAACGCCATAATTATCCAAGTTTTATGTTATCAATTCCAACTAATTTGTTATAAACCCAATATATTGCTAGTACTCCAGCTAATAACATTAGTCCCATTGCTGATGCAAAACTCCAATCTAGTGTGCTCTTCATATGAAATGCAATTTGGTTACTGATCAAGGTGCCAGATGCACCACCTACTAGCGCTGGCGTAATGTAATATCCAATCGCTAATATAAAAACTAACAAGCAACCTGCACCAATACCTGGAATAGTTAATGGAAAATACACCTTCCAAAAAGTAACAAATGGTGTGCCTCCAAGTGATTTTCCAGCTCTCATTAAGCTTGGAGATATGGTTTTCATTACACTATATAAAGGCAAAACCATAAAAGGTAATAAAATTTGTGTCATTGCAACGTAAGTTCCAGTTTTATTGTACATCATTTCAGGCCGGTTATCGTCTGCTACTAAGCCAATCATGACAAAGAAATCATTAACTACTCCTTGCTGTTGAAGAAGTATCATCCAACTTGCGGTTCTAACTAATAAGGATGTCCAAAATGGAAGTAGCACACAGATCATTAAAAGGTTGCTATACTTCATTGGTAGTGTTGCAAGTAAATGTGCAATTGGATAAGCCATTAAGAAACATAATAGAGTTACAAAGAAAGCTATCTCTAAAGTTCTAAGCCAAAGTACTCTATGTATTCTACGATCTTCCTCTACGCTTACAATTTCACCTTCTTCATTTTTATACATATCCATGCCCTTCAGGTATTTTGCACTTGTAAATGCAGGTGCTCGTCTTTTTATAGCTCTCCAATATTCAACATCAGCCCATCTTTTGTGAACAGCCATTATTTGATCTTTGTAATTTCCTTCTTCGAAATTTTTGGCTTTTCTTCGTAATTTTTTTAAAATACTTTTAAAACCATTCTTGGTGTAATTTAATTGAGTAGAAAGTTTTCCATCACGTTTTTCCTCTACTAATTTTTGAAAATCTAAATAGAAAGCTTCAAATACTTCCTCAGGTGGCATTTCATTTCCATCCCACTTTTCCATCGATTTAAATGTTTTTGGTAACATTTCAGTAACCATTTTATCATCGACACTTCTCATGAGCATGTCGCCAATTGGAAAGATATAAGTGATTAGTAAAAAAAATAATAAAGGTGCAACTAAAAGAAATGCTTTAATTTTATTTTTTCTTTCAGCTTTTTTTAAACTTACCTCGAGAGGTATTCCATCTGTTGTTAAAATTTTTTCAGTTTCGCTGCTCATAAAATAAAAAAGGGCGGTTATAAATAACCGCCCTTAATATAATATATAATCTTAGTCTTTAAAACTTAAAATTATAGACCAGACTTCATTGCTTCCCATTTTTCACCAAGCTCTGTACCGTTATCAGCCCAGAATATTGGATCTACTAAGAAGTAATTTTTAGTGTTTGCTGGTGCAGTTGGCATTTGTGGTACCATGTTAGTCTTACCATCTTTATACCATGGCTCACCTGCTGCCATAACTTTAAGTGATGATTTTCTCCAAGGTGCATATGCAATATATTTTGCACTTCCTGCTAAACCTTCTGTACTTGTCATCATCGCTAGTGCTTTTTTAGCATCAGCTTCGTTTGGTCCACCTTTAACTAGTACGAAATATTCGTAGTCAAGTCCTTGACCATCCCAAACTTGTTTGATTGGAGCGCCTTCACCGATTTCTGCGTTGAAGAATCTACCATTCCAACCAGTTGCCATAACAACTTCACCAGATACTAATAGTTCTGGCGGTTGAGCACCTGCTGACCAAAATACACATCCACCGTTAGGGTCTGTGCAAAGTTCTTTGATCTTGTTCATTGCTCTGTTTACACCTTTTTCAGTTTCAAGAGCTTTGTAGATTTTTGCTCCACCTTTTCCTGGTTTAATACCATCAGCTGCTAAAGCGATCTCTAAGTTTGTTAGAGCGCTTTTGTAGATAGCTCTTTTTCCAGGGAATTTTTTTGTGTTAAAGAAATCTTTTATAGTCTTTGGTGTGCCTTTAACATTGTTCGTGTTGTAAGCATAATTCCAAGAATATAAAATGTTTCCTACAGCACACTTACTTGGCATTGGAGCAAAGAAATCTTTACTCGCTACAGTACCATCTGGTGCTGGCGGGAAGTCTTTGTCGAAATCAAATTCTACAAATAAACCTTCGTCACATCCAGTGATAGTGTCCATAGCAAATACGTCGATAATATCCCACGTAATTTTGCCTGCCTCTTTTTGTGCTTTAATCTCTGATAATCCACCTGAGTAGTCGACCCAATTGATAGGTACACCAAGTTTCTTAGCAGTAGGGTCACCATATCCTAGCTTTTGTGACTCTGTATATGCTCCACCCCAAGATGCAACAGTAACTGCAAATGCTGATGAGCTTATAGAAAGTGCAAAAGATAGAACTAGTAACAATTTACTTAGTTTTTTCATTATTCCTCCGTTTAAACGTTTTTTAAAAGCTAATTACAACAATATATGAGTGAGGAGTCAACAGCGCATTTCATTAAAATATGCCTAATTTATTAAGATAAATTTATTTAAACCTGGGGTTTATTTTGGGTCTAGTGCTCGAGCATCATGACTATTCCAACTTACATTTATCTCATTTCCCATTTTAATATCCATGTTAGCAGAACTGTTTGGGACTTTTAAAATAAATTCTTTGTTTCCTAGCAGATCTATTCTCACTCTGGTGTGATCCCCATGGTAAATAACTTCTTCAATTTTACCTTTAAAATTATTATCCATCTTGTTTTTTGTGTTTATAAGAGCTCTTTCAGGTCTTAATGATACAGTGGTTCTGTCACCGTTTGAACTTACAGATATTGGATTGGCAATTATCTCTGAACCATTTGATAGTTTTACTTTACATTGGTCTTTTTGAAAGTTTGTTACCTCGCCTGCAAAAGTGTTATTTTCTCCAATAAACTCTGCTACGAAAGAATTAACAGGTTCTTCGTATAACTTGTCTGGAGAAGACAGTTGTTGAACTTTTCCATCATTAAACACGGCAATCCGATTGGACATTGTGAGAGCCTCGCTCTGATCATGTGTAACGTAGACAACAGTGACGCCTATGCTCTCATGTATATGTTTAATTTCATATTGCATGCTCTCTCTCAGATTTTTGTCTAAGGCACCTAGAGGTTCATCCATTAAAACTACTTGTGGATCAAATACCAAAGCTCTAGCAACAGCGACCCTTTGTTGTTGTCCACCAGATAATTGCCCTGGCATTCTATTTTCAAAACCAGACAATGATACCATTGATAATGCCTTATCAACTTTCTTATCTATTTCATCTTTATTTATTTTTCTTACTTTAAGAGGAAAGGCTAAGTTTTCATAAACTGTCATGTGTGGAAACAATGCATAATTTTGAAAAACCATTCCTATACCCCTTTTGTGAGGTGGTATATTTGATATAGGATTTTTATCTAAAAAGATTTCACCATTTGTTGGCGTTTCAAAGCCAGCTAACATCATTAAACAAGTAGTCTTACCTGAGCCGGATGGTCCAAGCATCGTAATAAACTCTCCTTCGGCAATATCTAGATTTAAATCTTTTACAACAAGGACCTTGCCGTCATAACTTTTATCTACTTTATCAAATTTTACGAATTCTTGGTTCTTTGACATTGGATAAGGTTTAAAACATTTGTAGGCTAATATTTCAAGTTTTTATTTTATGTGTAAATCTCTTGAAAAGTTGCATAATAACTCATTTCCACCTTCAGTAATCCTTATAGACTCAGAAGCTTCAACTCCCCAATCACCAAATTGCATCACAGCTATCATATGAAAACAAACATTCGGTTTTAAAATTGTCATATCACCTTTAGAAATATTAAGAGTATGTTCGCCCCAATCTGGTGGATATCCTATTCCAATTGAATAGCCGGTTCTAGATTCTTTTTTAATTTTGTATTTATCTAATATTGCCCAAAATTTTTCAGCAACATCATTTGCAGTGTTTCCAGGTTTGCTTGCATTTATTCCAGCTTCTAACGCTTCGTTAGTAGCATTCATCGCGTCGATTTTTTTTTGCTCTGGTTTTCCTAGATTAACAGTTCTTGCCATTGGAGCATGATATCTTTTATAAGTGCCAGATAACTCTACGACAGTAGACTCCCCAGACACAAACTTTTCATCACTTGCTGTAAGATGAGATGCAGACGTGCCTTTACCGGTAGGCAAAAGAGTTGCGATACTTGCATATTCACCACCAAAATCATTTGTTCCTTTGAATAACGTTTTTTGAATCTCAGCAACAGCATCACATTGTCTTACACCTGGATTAATTATATCCATCGCTGTCTTCATTGCATTTTCTGAGATAATTGCAGCCTTTTTCATAAAATCTATTTCAGCATTCGATTTAACTACCCTCACCCAATTTACTAATCTCTCTGTATCTTTTATTTTAGCGTTGGGTAATCCATGTTTAAGCTTTTCATAGCAGTATGCTGTAAAATAATGTGCGTCCATCTCTACACCAATTTGCAGTTTATCCCATTTATTTTTTTTTAATAAATTTACTAATGCATCGTATGGGTGAGAAGGCCAAGTATGAATATATTTTTCATCGTAAATTACTATATTTTCTTTTTTAAGATATGTTTTTATAAATGCCCCACCTGCATCTTGAGCTCTAATAAAACAAATAGGTTCATCAGAATTAATATGCACAATTACACATTGAGCATAATAAAATGACCACGCATCATAACCAGTTAAATAATTTATATTTGCAGTATCTTGAGATATTAAAAGTTCAATACCTTTTTTTTGCATTGCTGATTGAACTTTTTTTAGTCGGTCTTTGTATTCATTTTTAGAAAAGCTCATATTTTAAATTAAGAAAATAAACTTCCATAACCTTTTATAGAGTTATTTCTATTTATATTTTCTAAAGTTTCCCAAATTAAAGCTTGATTACTTGACAAGACAGTCATGTTTAATTTTTTTTCTAACTTTTCGATTATATTTAAAACTGGTAATGATGTGCAGGATACAAACAGAGCTTCAGCGTTTTTGTGATTGATGTTAGACAAAATTTTAAACAATTGATCTTGATCTACTCTCCCAATATCGACATCAGACTGAATATCAAAATAGGTGTTTGAGGTAACTTCAAAATTATTTTTTTTAAAAAAGTTAACTACATCGTCATTTACGCTTTTAATATAGGGGGTTACTATTGAAATCTTATTAATACTTTTTTTTTTTAATGCGTTTAGGGCTGCTGTGCTTGGGGCTGTTACTAAAGCATCTGGTTTTGCAATATTAATTTTCTTTTTAATATTATCGTAACCTGAAACAATTGTTCCTGAGGTACAACCATAAACTATACAATCTACTTTTTCTCCTGGGAGAATATTTTCTGTTACAGATGTAATTTTATTTGTCATTTTTTTTAAGTTGTTAGCTGTAACAGGATTATAATTAGCTATTCTATTAACATAAAGATCAGCAGAGATTCTACTAAAAACTTTTAGAAAATCTTTTTCAATCATCACATCGGTTGCTAAAACAATTAGTCCTACTCTGGGGTTTGTTTTTTTTTTAAAATGGGGTTTAATTTTTTTGGATTCCATAATAATAAGTTATACTATTAATATAAAGATACCATGTTTAGTGCTTATTATCACAAAAAAATCAAAGCTTGTTTAAAAATATTATTATTTACATTAATATATATTTGTGTGTTCATATCAAAATCTCATGCTGAAAATCACAATGAGGTCAAAGTAGGTATTTTACTTGGATTTTCCGGTGTAGTAGAAAGTTTGACACCATCTATGGCAGACTCTGCTGAGTTAGCATTTAATGAGATATCAAATGACGTAGATCTTTCAAATAAAATTAAATTTAAAATCCAAAGAGCAGATACAAGTTGTAGCAATAAAAATTTAGCAAGAGACTCTGCAACCCAATTAATTGAAGATGGTATTACAGCAATCATAGGAGCAGCTTGTCCAGATCTAACAATAGAAATTGCAAAAAAAGTTCTGATACCTAAAAAAATATTAACGATTTCACCGGCGGATACCTCCAATGAATTAATTAAATTAAAGGATAATGGCTATGTATTCAGAACAACACCTCCAAAAATAAGAGGTAGCCAAATTTTGGCAGATATAACCTCAGATAGAGGGATAAAAAAAGTAGCAATTTCTTACAGTGATAATAAAGACTATGAAAAATTTGCAAAAACTTACAGTGATGCACTAAATAAAAATAAAGTAAAAACTACAATCATGATATCCCACAACAAAAATATTAATGATTATTCAAAACATATATCAGCGTTAACAGCTGCAGGAGGAGATGCTTTAGCAATCATAAGTGATATTGATTTAGGAGGTGATCAAATTATAAGCTCAATGTTAGACGCAGGTATGTTTAAATCATTTATCCTGCCAGATAATATGATAGATCCAAAAATAATTAATAAATTTAAAGACAAAGATTTGAGACAATCATTTGGTTATGTTCAGGGTCTTTCAAATTTGGGTTCAGAAAAATTTATAAACTTAGCACAAAAATCAGGTATTGACCCTTCCAGTCCTTATACCGGTGAGTCATATGATGCTGCGGCTCTAATTATACTATCAAATTTTGCAAAATTTTATTCAAAAGAAGACTCTATTAATAAAAACATTTATTCTATAGCGAATAAGCCAGGAATTAAGATTTTTCCAGGGGATTTAAAAAAAGCTATTAATATTCTAGGCGAGGGAAAATCAATTAATTACGAGGGAGTCACTGGTGTAGAATTTGACAAAATTGGTGATACTCTTGGATCATTTGTAGAGGTGGATTTTAATAAAGGCAAATTAAAAAGTAAAAAACTTAGGTAAAATTTAATAACTAAATTTACTAGATGGATATTTTTGTTTTTTTACCTCATCCTTAAATTTCTTAGTAGCTATACCTATATGTTTTCGTATGTCATAAAAACGTTTTACAAATTTGATAGATGTCAAATTTAAACCAATTAAATCGTCAGTAACTAAAACTTGGCCATCACAATTGACAGATGACCCTATTCCAATTGTTGGTATCTTTAATTGTTTTGTAATTTCTTTGGCTAGGGTTGTTTCAATACATTCTAATACAATTGAAAATACTCCATTTTTTTGAAGTAAAATCGCATCCGCTAGGATATTTTTTCTTTCTAAAGATGTTTTTCCTTTATATCTAAATTTGCCCTTATGACTTTGTGGTAAAATTCCCAAATGGCCCATCACATTTATTTTATTTTTTTTTAAGTATTTGACTATATCTATTATTTTTTTTCCTCCCTCTAATTTAACAGCATCTGCTTTTGAATATTTAATTATTTTTTTTGCATTTATTAAAGCTTCCCTTTTGTTTCTGTAAGTATTAAATGGCATATCAACAACCATTAAGCTTTTTTTTACTCCTTGCCTAACGCTTTTAGAATGCTCGATTATCATGTTTAGACTAACTTTTTTGGTCGTATCGAAGGAATATAAAACTGAACCAAGTGAGTCGCCAACTAAAATTATATCAGTATGCTTATCTAAAATTTCAGAAATATTTTTTGAATAGGAGGTTAAACAAATAATTTTAGATTTATTTTTTTTTTTTAATATTTTTTTAATTTTTATATTCATAAGATTTTATTAAGAATATTATTTGTCTCCATATTATATAATTTATATAAATTTTCAGCATCCTTTAACTCAATTTTTTTAAATTTTATTTTTGTGCCAGGTGGTATTTGTACCAGTTTATCATAGTCAGCACTTATGATAACTCCAAACTTTGGATAGCCTCCAATAGTACCATGATCTGATAGTAAAATAATTGGGTTACCATCAGCTGGAACTTGAATGGTACCTTTGACTAAACCCTCAGACTTAATATTGGTTTTTTTGAGATTGTTTAATTTCACCCCTTTTAACCTCATACCCATCCTATCTGTAAGTTTAGTTACCTCAAAATCTGTAGAGAAAAAATTATTAATAGAATTTTGTGAGAAATAATCAAAATTTGTTCCTTTTAATACCCTTATAAATTCTATTTTTCTATTAACAAAATTTAATTGTCTGTTAAAAATTGGTTTCTTTTCATTAAGAAGAATTTTTTGACCATTAACTAATTTGCATCCATTATTAGGACCTACATTGGCTCTAGCAGTCGTAGAATAACTATTCCAGACTTTATCTATTTTAAATCCTCCACTCACAGAAAAATACCCGTAAACAGATTTATTTGTAGAAATAATATCTATGACATCACCGTTGTTAATTTCAATTGTTTTGTAACACTCGCCCTTTTCTTTTTCGCTATTATTTCTAGCCAGCATAAAATTTATCTCACCAGTGACTACAATATTTCTTTTATTTCCAAAGTATTTTAAACAAGGGCCTTGAAAAGCAAACTCTAAAACTGGTTCATCTTTTCCATTATTTATAAGTCTGTTAGTGATCAAATAATTTCTTTTATCCATTACTCCACTGAAAGGAATACCAATGTGATATAAGTTTTCTCTTCCCTGATCTTGAAAAGTTGAGTTTAAACCTCCTCTAATTACCTTAAAATAATCACTTATCATAAAATTTTATATAATCTTTTTTACTAATTTCATAAAATGTTATTTCATCACCTGGATTTATTAAATTTGGTTTTTTTTTGTGAGTTGAATCGAATATACTTTTCGGAGTATTTCCAATTATATTCCATCCACCTGGACTCTCAAAAGTATAAACATTGCAGAATTGTTCTGTTATACCGACTGAACCTTTCGGAACTTTTACTCTAGGGGTTTCTAATCTATTCAGCTGAATTTTATCATCTATGTCCCCCAGAAAAGGCATACCCGCAACAAACCCTGTCATGTAACAAAAATAGGTTTTATTAATAAAAATTTTTATTATATCACTTTTAGATTTATTTAATTTTTCCTCTAACCTATCGATATCTAGTGAGTATTCTTTATCACAGCATATTGGTATACTAATTTTAGAACTTTCATTTTTTGTTTCATC
The DNA here is from genome assembly GCA_902587095.1 of uncultured Pelagibacteraceae bacterium. GTDB lineage: Bacteria > Pseudomonadota > Alphaproteobacteria > Pelagibacterales > Pelagibacteraceae > Pelagibacter. The sequence continues at coordinate 29,357 of CACIJY010000003.1, read as the reverse complement.
GTCTAGCTTTAAGTTTAATATATTATTTTTAAGTTCAATAAAAGTAGTCTCATTTAAATCAAAAGTAATTATTAATTTATTATAAGAAGGAGCTAAGTTAGTAATTCCTTTTAGGTTTTTATTTTTTAAAGTTCTAAAATATTTTATAACTTTTGAATTAACATCTTTAGTAACTTCCTCTCCAAAATCACAATAAATTGCTGCATCACCAAGATTGACTATATTTTTAATCATACAATGTTATACTTCATGTCAAATTTTATGGAAATTAATATTAACTGTGATTTAGGTGAAAAATCTAAACATCATTCTACAAAGCATGATCCTGATTTACTCAAGATTGTAAATTCAGCAAATATCGCTTGTGGTTTCCATGCTGGTGACGAACAAACGATGATAAATACAATAGAAATTTCAAAAGTTAATAATGTTAGCATTGGTGCACATCCTTCATTTAATGATCCTGAAAACTTTGGAAGAAAAAGACACCACTTGCCTGAGCATGTGTTAAAAAAACTAATAATTGATCAATATGAAATTTTACAAAATGTAGCGGAGAATTGTGGTGCAAAAGTTACGCATATTAAGCCTCATGGAGCATTAAATAACATGGCCTGTGAAGATTTAAGTTTAGCAAAAATATTAGCAGAAACTATTTACAGTATAGATAAAAATTTAATTTATTTAGTTCCAACCGGGTCAAAAATGGAGGAGGCCGCTAAAAAATTTGATATGAAAGTAGCTTGCGAAATATTTGCAGACAGAAATTACGAAGATGATGGAAATCTTGTCTCAAGAAGTAATATAAATGCAGTCATAACTGACCCAAAGAAATGCAAACAACATGTTCTCGACATGGTTGAAAGTCAGTCTATTAATTGCATGTCTGGCAAGAAAATAAAATGCAGTATAGATTCTATTTGTATTCACGGCGATAACGTAGAGTCTCTAGAAACTGCGAGGCAAATTAAAAAAGTGCTTGAAGAAAATAATATTTACCTTAAACCATTAAATAATCTAAAAAAATTTTTATAACCTTATGAAAAAAATAATATTTATAGTTTTTATTACATTTTATAGTTCGCTATTATTTGCTGCAGGTTCAGGTGGAGGTGAAACCAAAACCACAGCTAGTACTGGTGTAAAAGCAGCAACAAAATTTGATATTGGGAAAAAATGGGTATCTAAAGCAAAAAAGTTTGAGAAAAAGAATAAACAATCTAAAGCTGAAAATGCATATAAAAAAGCAATTAAAAAGCTGTTAGAATCAAACAAACAAGATCCAAGTAATCCTGATACTTTGAATCTTTTAGGTTTTTCTCACAGAAAAATAGGTGATTTCGAAAATGCAGAAATTTATTATTCAATGGGTTTAGAAATTGACCCAAAACATGTGGGAATTAATGAGTACATGGGAGAGCTTTTTGTAGCGACAAATAGAATGGATGAAGCAAGAAAAAGATTGGCTGTTTTAGAAAGTTGTAATTGTAAAGAATACAATGAGCTAAAACAAGTAATCGATGGAACTAAACAATCAAAATACTAATTAATTTTTTTAATCATTTGATCTGGTAACCACATTACAATCTCAGGAAAAATAATTATTATAATTGTAGCAAGAACCATTAACAAAAATAATGGAAAAGCACTTCTCGCTATAAAACCCATATCCTTTCCAGCCATTCCTTGGAGCACAAATAAATTAAATCCTACAGGTGGTGTAATTTGTGCCATCTCAACTACAACTACAAGAAATATACCGAACCAAATCATGTCAAAACCTGCTTGCCTTATCATAGGTTCTATAATTGCCATTGTTAAAACTACAGCTGATATTCCGTCTAAAAACATTCCAAGAATTATATAAAATATCATCAATACAAAAATTAATAAGTAAGGAGAAAGTTCAAGACTATTTATCCATAACGCTAAATTTCTTGGTAAACCTGTAAATCCCATCGCAAGGGATAAAAAAGCAGACCCAGCTAATATAAAGGAAATCATGCAGGATGTTTTTGTAGCACCTAATAATGAGTTTTTAAAAGTGTTCCAATTTAAACTTTTTTGAAAATAGGAAAGAATTAATGCACCTACAACTCCTAATGATGCGGCCTCTGTTGCGGTTGCAATTCCTGTATAAATAGAGCCAATGACTGAAAGGATTAAAATTATTACAGGAATTAATTGACCAGATCTTTTAATTTTATCAATAAAACTATATTGATTAACAATGTTTGGCATTTGTTTTTTATTAAACATAGACCATAAAATCACGTAGCTCATAAAAATTAATGCAATCATTATCCCAGGTACAATTCCAGCAACAAATAGTTTTGCAATAGACTCCTGGACCGTAACACCATAAATAATCAAAATTATAGAAGGAGGAATTAATAATCCTAAGGTCCCAGATCCCGCAAGACTTCCTAATAAAATTTTTTCGGGATAATTTCTTTTTCTAAGCTCTGGAATTGACATTTTTCCAACAGTAGCAACAGTAGCAGCTGAAGACCCTGATATAGCAGCGAATAGAGCGCACCCAACTACATTAACATGGATTAATCCACCAGGTAATTTTTGCATCCAAGGTGATAATCCCTCAAACAAATTCTCTGACAATTTCGTTCTAAATAAAATCTCTCCCATCCAAACAAAGAGTGGTAAGGCTGTTAAAGTCCATGAAGACGATGTCCCCCAAATAGTTGTTGCCATAGCATCTCCAACTGGTCTTGAAGTAAATAAAGTCATTGCAATTGTGGAAACACCTATCATGCTTAAAGCAACCCAAACGCCGGTGCTTAAGAACAACAAAAGAACTGAAATAAAAAATACACTTAGTAATATTTCAATCATTTTTATAAAAGTATTTTAATAATTGATGTGAAATACATATAAAAAGAACAATCGAACCTAGAGCTAGAGGTGATTGTGGAATCCATATTAATATTTCATCAGCGCCCTCACTTCGCTCTTTAAATTTGAAAGAAATAATGAGCATTTTTACAAAATAAAAAGATAAATAGCCTGAAAATATCGAGGCTACTGTTAGGCACCATATTTCAAAAAACTTTCTAAATTTCTTATTTAGTTTCTCAATGAATAATGTAATTCTTATATGTCCTCCCTCAGCGAATGTATAAGCCAAAGCGAAGAACGTAGAGGCGGCCATACAATAACCTGAGTATTCAGATAATCCACGAATATAGAAACCAAATATTCTAGAAGAGATGCCTAGCAATATAAAAATAGCTATAAAAATTAAAAATATAGCAGCGATGTAACCTGAAAATTTATAGATTTTTTCTAGATAAAAATTGATTTTATTAAGCATATGATAAAAGGCCGTTAAAATATTAACGGCCTTTTGAAAAGATTATTTAATAAGCTGATAAAACAGATTGACCTCTAGCACCAGCTTTCTTTGTCCATTCAGATGCCATTTGAGATCCAACTTTTTCAAAATGTTGCTTCAATGCAGAATTAACTTTACCAACACTCATTCCAGCATCAGCTAAAGCCTTCTTGTCATTTTTATTTCCCATTTTTGAAAGTTGCCACCCTTTTCTTTCAGCAAGAGCCGCTTCTTTCATAATTAAGTCTTGAGTTTCTTTATCTAATTTGTTCCAAGCTTTTTTATTTGCAATTATCATATTTTTTGGAAACCAAGCAGCTATATCATAAAAATATTTAACTCCGTTTTCCCAAATCTTACTATTCTTTCCAGTTGTTGGTGAAGTAATCATACTTTCAACAGCTCCTGTAGAAAATGCCTGAGATATTTCTGCTGCTTCAATTTTAGTTGGAGCCATACCAGTCAGCTCAGCAATTCTAATTGTAGCACCATTATAAGCTCTAAACTTTAATCCTTTTAGATCTGCAACACTATTTATCTCTTTTTTAGAATATAAACCTTGAGCAGGCCAAGGCACTGCATATAAAAATACTAAACCTTTAGCATCTAAACTTTTTGCTATTTCAGCTTTTGATGCTTTATATAATTTCATAGCATCTGTGTAGGATGTGGCTAAAAAAGGTAAAGAGTCGATTTCAAGTAAAGGATCTTCTTTACCTAATGCCGACATAAATCTTTCACCAATCGGAGCTTGTCCTGTTCTTACTGCTCTAAAAATTTCTCCACCTTTGAATAATGATCCACCTGGGTGTGTGACTATAGTTAATTTACCACCACTTTTTTCAGTTACATTTTTTGCAAATTCAGTTGCATTTGCAGAATGAAAATTACCCGCACCATAAGCTAAGGCCATGTCCCATTTTTCTGCATATGATACATTTGAAAGTAAAAGTAGTGATGTTAATATTGAAATAAAGTATTTAATTATTCTCATTTCACCTCCTCTTTATAAAAATATATTTGATTATTAATTTAATATTAAATCAATAAAAAAATTGTCTACTTTTAATTGAAAAATCCTAATATTCATTTATTATCTGAGAATTCCAATGGAGCAATCACTATTTTTTGAACAATCATTAATTCTTCTACAAATAATATTCATTGATATTATTTTGGCTGCAGATAACGCAATAATAATCGGCTTAATAGCTGCAAACTTTGTGCCAAAACATAGAAGACAAATTATACTTTGGGGCGTAGCAGGTGCTTTAATTTTTAAAGTTATTTTTGCAATTTTTGCTACTTATTTATTTAAGTTTTATTTTATTAAAATTTTAGGTGGGCTACTATTAATTTGGATAGTTTATGATTTAAGAAAAGATTTGTTTGAAATTAAAAAAATAAAATCACCAACAAAAGTTTCTAAAGAGCCCTCATATATCCAAAGTGTATATAAAGTATTATTTGCAGATATAACAATCAGTTTTGACAATGTTATTGGCGTTGTTGGAGCTTCCAAAGGTTATTTTGGTTTCATGATTTTTGGTTTAGTTTTGTCAGTTATTTTAACTGGAGCACTTGCAACTTATCTTGCAAACTATATTCAAAAACATTTATGGATTGCTTATGTGGGTTTAGCATTTATTTTACTTGTTGCTATTCAATTAATTATAGGTGGATTAGTGGATTTAGAAATTTTACGAGTGAATGAGGAATTTAAAAAATATTTTTAAATATTAAATATGAAAAAGTTATTTATAATTATAGTATTAATTTTTTCAACACAGTTAGCACAAAGTCAGGAATGTAATTTAAATCCAGAGCGAGGGAGTAAAAATTATATAATTGGCTATGGATCTTTAATGGATAAAGAGTCTAGAATTCGTACAAATAAATCAGCTTTTGTTGTAAAACCTATTTTAATCAAAGGATTTGAAAGAACTTGGGGCCTTCGTGGGGGAATGTACAAAATTACTTTTTTAACAATCATTAAAAAAGAAGACTCGGCTGTTAATGCAGTTTATTACCCAGTTTCAATAAATGACTTGAATAAGACAGATAAAAGAGAGAGTGGCTATTGTAGAGTAAAAGTTGATGGTAAAGACTTAAGTTTCTATGGAAAAAAAATTAAAACTAAAAATAAAAACTTTTGGGTTTATGCGGCTAATCCTGAGAAAATAAAAAAACCAGCTAACAGTCACCCAATTGTTCAATCATATGTAGATTTATTTATAGGTGGTTGTTTTCAGATTAAGGAGAGATATAAAATTAATCAATTTCCAAAACAATGCGTAGAAACAACCACTGAATGGTCAAAGCATTGGGTAAATGATAGAGTGCATGCTAGAAGGCCATTCCTAGTGCCAAATTTTTATAAAATAGATAAACTTTTATCAAATTACTTTGACTACTATTTAGAAAATGAATACCAATAATCACATTTTATACTCAAAATTTTGAGTGGTTTCATTAACTCCAATCTCTATAGCGCCGTTACTTAAATGAAATTTCCTAGCCATATCAGTAAGCGGTGATAGTGTTACTAATCTATTTAAATGATTTGTTTTTTTTATTTTTTTAAAAACTTCTTTTACAATTAATCTTCCGCCACCTTTTTTTTTTGACCAAACAGTATATGCAATAGCAATTTGACCTACTTTAAAGTCTCTATTGATACTCTGAAGATAAGCATCTTTACTCATCATATCTAGCTCTTCTACAGTTTTAGGAATGCTATTTGTAAATGCAAAACACATTACCGCATGTATTTCATCTTGATACTTAACACCATATATTTTTCTTCCAAAGCTTGTTCTAAACTCATTATCTAATTCTGGTCTTACTGGGTCCTCAGTAGTATTGCAGTCTGGCAACTCAACAATTTCAGCGCCTTTAACCCAGTCAAAAAAATTTTTTACAGATTTTCCAAAATCTATTTTTTTACCTTTTATGGAAGTGTTAAATTTTTTAGATATTAGATCCTTTTTTTTTGTGATTGAACGTTTAAATATTTTGCTTTTTCTTTTTAAAGCGACTTTTATTTTTCTTTTTAATGGTTTTTTTTTAGTCATTTTTTTTTAATTTATAAACTAAATTATATTAATTAGATTGTGACTTTTTTAACCTTTTTATTATTCTATTAGATGTTTTTTCAAGTAATTTATAAAAACCGGCTTTTCGCAAATCTTTAACTGCTTGCTCATTCAAGCCACCGGGTGTTTGCGAATCTCTAACAAGTTTTTTTAGATTTTTGTTATGATTAAAAGCGTCTTCTGATAATGCAAGGAAAAGAGATGATATATATTTTTGTGCATTTTCTTTTTTTATTCCTCTCTTAATTAACCAATTTGATAGCGAGTATAAGATTTCATAAAAAGGAGCCATCATGGCAGAAGTTGTCCAAAAATTTAATGATAACTTCTCATTGTTGATTTCAACTGTAGATCCTAATTTATCAAAAAACCTTTTAACCTTAATATTTGGTGGATAAATTGGCACAGGGCCTTTACATAAGGCAATTGGTGGTAATGGTATGGCTCTAATAATATTTGATTTTAATCCTGTAATTTCTTTTAATTGATTTAAATTGATTGTTGAAATGAAACTAATAATCATCTTATTTTTATTAAATTTTAGGTTGCTTAAAATTTTATTTCCTACAGTTGGTGTTACTGCAAGAAATACCCAGTCAGATTTATTAATGATGTCTTGATTTTTCTTAATTATTGTAATTTTTTTACTTTTAAATTTTAAAATTCTTGAAATTTTTTTATTTCTTTCAGATAAAAATATTTTTGAAATTTTTAATTTTGATTTAATTACACCTGTTACAACTGCTTTTGTTATCTGTCCCGTTCCTATAAAACCTATTTTCATAATAAAATAATATAGATGTTAATAATTTTGTGTAAATCCAATAAATATTGCAATTAAGATCAATACACACGCCGAAATTGTGTTTATTACTCTTGGATTTGCCTTGATCCATGTCAAAAGTTTTTTAGCTAAAATTGCATAGCCAATAAGTGAAAGAAAATCTAACACCATGTATGTAATTATAAGAATGACAAATTGGAAAATATAATTTTCATTAAAATTTATAAACTGTGGAAAGATTAACGGAAAAAATATCCAAGCTTTTGGACTTGTTCCAGCAACAATAAATCCATCTTTAAAAAAAGATAATAATTTTTTTGATTTTGTTGATGCTTTGTTAAAATTTGCCGGCTTAGACTTATAGATATCGTAAGAAAGATAAAACAAATAAGCGATACCAAACCATTTTAAAATATTTAATGTTTCACTATTATTAGCAATGAAGGATCCTATAAAAAATATTACTAAAGTAGCTTGTATTAGATTTGCTGTAATATCGCCTAATGCAATCCAAATACAATTTTTTGTTCCATAATTCATTGCATATGAAATAATTACAATTCTTGGTGTGCCTGGGGTTATAAATAAAAAAAGTATAATTTGTAAAAAGAGAAAATAATCTAAGGGAAGCATTATGGGATAGTCCTAAAAAACCGGGAGCTAAAGATGGCTAGATAGGACTATCTATCCTATAATAACATAGTCAGTAAAAATTGCATTAATCATTTTTTTAATATTTATTAAGAATTTATGAAAAAAAGTCGCAGACCTGTCACAAAGGTTAAAAATCCTGAACCCAAAGTGGGCAGTCAGAGCTGGGTGGTATGGGCTGCTTGGGCAGATCGAATAACATTCGAAGACATCAAGTCAAAAACAGGTTTATCAGAAGGTGATGTTATAAAAATAATGAGAAGATCACTTAAACCTTCTTCATTTAGGCTTTGGAGAAAGAGGGCCAAAGGTCAAAGTATTAAACACAGAAAAAAATTTGAAGAAACAAGAAAAGAAATAAGAAGAAAAATTAAAAAAAATGATTATATATAATCAATGAAAAAAATTACCATTTATACTGGTCCGGTTTGTAATTATTGCGATGCTGCAAAAAGATTATTAAAGAGAAATAATGCATCATATTCTGAAATTAATATTGCGGAAGTTGATGGAGCATTAGATGAAATGCTTAAAAGGGCAAACGGTAAAAGAACTATTCCACAAATATTTTTTGATGATCAGCACATCGGTGGTTATGAAGAAATCAGAGCTTTAGAAAAAGATAATAAGTTACAAGATCTTTTAAAATAAAACGTAATAAATAATCAAAAATATAAGTGTATATTCAAAAAACCTTTTAAAACTTAAAATTTGTTTTTCATTAAACTTCTGATTTATTATCTTTTTTAAAAAATAAAATCCTAAATTGACAATTATCAATCCAATAATTAATCCTATTAAAACAAATTTAATTTGGAAGTTTTTGTAACCAAAATAAATTGCTGCAATAAAGGTAAACCAAGATACCTTGGAGATAAATATTTTAAATAAAAGACCAGCCTTTTTACTAAAAATAGATTGAGTTTTAATTATAGAGTAAGACCAAATAATCCCGATTAAAAAAGTAAAATATTTTATAATCATTCTAATTTTTTAGGTTTAAATACTAAACATAAACCATTATTACAATATCTTTTACCTGTTGGTTTAGGACCATCATCAAATATATGTCCATGATGCCCGCCACAACTCTTACAATGATACTCGGTTCTTGCGTAACCAACATGGTGGTCAGTTTTTGTTTCAAATACATCAGGCAAAGATTCAAAGAATGATGGCCAACCAGAACCACTTTCATATTTTTTTTTTGATTCAAAAAGTTTTACATCGCAATTTGCACAATGATAATTGCCTTCTCTTTTTTCAAAATTTAATTCACTAGATCCAGGTCTTTCTGTTCCCTCTTCAAATAAAATTAATTTTTGTTCTGAGGATAAATTTGGATTTTTTTTCATATAACAGATGCACAAGTTTTATGTAATATAGCATGTAGTCTTACTAAAGTTTCAAAATCTTTGTTATAACCGCCTCCTAAAACTCCACAAATAGGAACATTTTTTTCAAAAAAATTGTTTATTATCATTTCGTCTCTTCTCTTTATTCCATCCTCTGAGATTTTTAGTTTACCTAACCTATCATTTAAATGTATATCAACTCCTGCAACATAAAATACAAAATCATACTTTTCTTTATTTAGTAATAAAATATTTTCCTTTAGCTTTTTAAGATATTCCTCATCTTCAATATTATCATCTAAACTTACATCTAAATCACCCTTGTTTTTTTTTGCAGGATAATTAGATTTGCAATGCATACTAAAGGTAAAAACAGATTTATCGTTTTTGAAAATATCTGAAGTTCCATTTCCTTGATGAACATCAAGATCAACTATTAAAACATTTTTTGCATAGCCTTTAGATTGTAAATATCTAGTTGCAACTGCCACATCATTAAAAACGCAGTAACCTGCTCCTTCATTATAGGTTGCGTGATGGCTTCCTCCTGCTGTATTACATGCAACACGGTGATCAATAGCAAGTTTACTCGCTAAGACAGTTCCACCAGTCGCTCTAAAGGATCTATTCACCACACTATCATTTATTGGAAAACCAATTTTTTTTTGGGATTTGGTGTCTATAGTTTTTTTTTTTATACTAGCAATATACTCTAAAGAGTGCGCTCTACTCAAAGTCTCTTCAGAACAATAGTCAGGTTTATAAAATCTATCTACTACTTTTTGGTTTATTAAATAGTTTGCAAGTTCACCAAACTTTCTTATTGGGAACTTATTGTCATCGTTTATCTTTGCGACATAATCCTGGTGGTTGACTACTGGTAGTTTCATTTTACAGTTTTTTTATTAGATAAGTAAATTCCTGAAAGAATAAATGATGCTCCTATAAAATGGTATAGTTCAAATGTTTCTTGAAATATCATAATTGCTAGGACTGCGCTCAGTAGTGGCATTAATTGGATGAACATTGTAGCACGATTTGGCCCTACTATCTCAACGCCTTTCTGCCAACAGTAATAAGCAGCTAGAGCAGGGAACATTACAACATAAAAAAGGATTATAAAAAATGGTATATTAAAATTTGTTTCTAGACCAATTGACTTTTCATAAAAAAATTGTGGTATTAAGAATAAAATTCCAACCGATACCATTAATTGAATTAATGTAAATTGTGAAAACTTAAAACTATGCTTTTTAAGTAGTGTTGAATAAAGCGACCAACAAATAACACAGACTAACATCCAAAGATCGCCTTTATTAAAATTTAAAGATAGAATTTTATTTACATCTGCATTTGAAATAATTGAACTAATTCCTATTACTGACATCAATAACCCAATCAGTTGAAAAACATTTGTTCTATCTACTTTCATAAACGATGAGACAATTATTGTTACTGCCGGAATAGCTGCTAAAACTAAAGCTACATTTATTACTTGTGTGTAGTTCAATGCAAAATACACTACTGAGTTAAATGTGCTTATTGTCATTATCCCCATAAAACTTATTACAATCAAATTTTTTTTAATATAATTCCAATTGTTGAAAATTTCTTTGTATGTGAACGGTATTAAAATCAACCAGACTGAAATCCATCTAAAAAAATTTAAAGTTAGTGGTGGTACTTCATATAGATATGCATATTTACCTACTATAAAATTCCCTGACCAACAGAATGTAGCAAATACAAGCAAAGTATAAGCTAAGTAATTTTTTGACAAATGAACCCTTAATTAAATCTTGATGAACTGTAAGGAGTTAAGTCTAAATTAGTTTTTTCACCAATAATCATTTTAGATACTATTTTCCCTGAAATTGCACCTAATGTCCATCCCAAATGATGATGGCCAAAAGAATAGTAAACATTATTATAATTCTTTGATTTACCAATCACTGGAAGAAAATCAGGTAATGTTGGTCTAAAACCTAGCCATTCATCTTCATGATCCTCATTTTCTGGCAAACCATTTAACATATCTTTTGCATTTAATATTAAATTTTTAATTCTCGACTTAGATAGAGGGTTTTCCAAACCTCCAAATTCAACTGTTCCAACAACTCTAAGACCCTGTTCCATAGGCGTTATACCGAAACCTCTATCAGCCCAAACAACTGGTCTGGATAATAGATTTGAGTAATTTTTAAAATGAATATGATAGCCTCTTTCAGTGTCTAGTGGAATTTTTTCATCTAATTTGTCAGTCAGCTTTTTTGAAAAAGCACCACAAGCTATTACAACTTTATCAAACAATAATTTGTTATTTTCTGTTATTAAAATGGGTTTCTGGTCTTTAAAATTTATATTGTTAATATTTGTTTTTTTAAATTTCCCTCCTTTTTTAATAAAATCTGCAAATAGCTTTTCAATAATTTTTTTTGGATTTCTTGCATGTCTGGCGTATTCATAAAATACACCTCCGTCATAAAATGGTTTTAAATTTGGTTCCAAATCATGAACTTCTTTTGGGTTTAAAATTTTTTGTTTTACGCCCAATTTGTCTCGAATATCAATTTCTATCTTTCTACTTTTAATTCCTTTTTTTTCCCACACATACATAATTCCTTTTTTTTCGACTAGACCGTCTAAATTAATATCTGCAAACAGTTCATCATATGCATCTAATGAAATATCCAAAATTTGATGCATATATTTTGCGGTATGCATCATTTTTTTTTCTGAGCAACTCATAATATATTTTGAAAACCAAGGAAGCATTTTAACAAAGTAATTCCATTTTAAAGCTAGCGGTCCTCTACTGCTTAACAGCATAGCAGGTACATCTGATAGCACATCTGATCTGTTTAACTGTAAGGAGGCATATGGTGAAAAATGACCTGCATTTCCATAAGAAGCTGCGCAACCCGGTTCATCTTTATCAAATAAAGTTACATCAATTCCTTTTTTTTGTAAAAATAAAGCATTGCAGACGCCTTGAATACCAGCACCAATTATAGCTACTTCACTTTTTGACATTAAAATAATCTACATCATGAGAAAAAAAAATTATCGCGACAAATTATGCAATAATCTGTTTTTGATAAATTTTTGTGCTCATTACAACACTAAAACCTATCATTGTAGCTAGCATTGAAGAACCTCCGTATGACATGATAGGTAAGGGCGATCCTACAATTGGAAGTAGTCCTAAAACCATGCTCATATTAACTGTAACATAAATAAATATAGAGGATGCGTATCCGTAACAAAATAATTTTCCAAAAAAACTTCTGGCGGACCCACCAATTTTTGCAGTTCTATAAATTATAATTGCGTAAAGAAAAAGTAATAAAACAGAGCCAATAAATCCATGTTCTTCTGAAAATAATGTAAATATAAAATCTGTATGCTTTTCAGGTAAGAAGTCCAAATAGCTTTGTGTCCCTTTTAGGAAACCTTTTCCTGATAATCCACCTGAACCTACGGCAATTTTTGATTGTATTATTTGATAACCTGCACCAAGTGGATCTCTATCTGGATTAAAAAAAGTTAATATTCTAAGTTTTTGGTATGGTTTTAAAAAAGATATTACAAACGGTAAAGAGATTAATAGAATTAAAGAAGAATAGATGAAATATTTTGCATTAACTCCAGATAACCATAAAACAACTAAACCACTCAAACCAATTAAAATTGAGGTGCCTAAATCTGGTTGGCTTACAACTAATAGAATCGGCACAATTAATACTACCATTGGAATTATTATATTTTTAAAACTATTAACTAAGTGGATCTGTGTTCGGTGATAAAATTTAGCGAAACACATAATTATTGCAACTTTCATTAATTCGGAAGGTTGAAGATTAATAAAGTACAAGTCTACCCACCTTTGAGATCCAGAAGCTTTTACTCCGTACAAAGAAGCCCAAATTAATAAGCATAAAACTACAAAGTAAAAAATATATCCGATTGAATGCCAAAGTTTTAAATTCACAAAGGAAAATATCAACATCATAGAAAAAAAAACTATAAATCGAATTACATGACTTTTTGTGTGATAAAGAACTTCACCTCCCTCTGTTGAATACATTGATAAGGAACTTACAAAGCCGAGGATTAATAGGCAAAAAAGCAAGATATAGTCTAAAGATCTAAGTTTTTGAAAGAATGTGATTTGTCCACTTAGTGCTGTTTCTTGAAACATTATGCTACAAAATTAATATTTTTTTGTTTGAATTTTTCTCTCTCTTCGTGCCTATCGATTACAACTTTAAAAAGTTTTTTAGCCATCGGAGCAGCAGTTGAACCACCAGATCCACCATGTTCTATAAAAACGCTCATTGCATATCTTGGATTTTTATAAGGTCCAAATGCGATATAAAGAGCGTGGTCTCTGTCTTCATAAGGAATTTGAGAGATATCTAAATCAAGTTCTCTTTGAGCTTCAGTTATTCTTTTTACCTGTGAAGTTCCTGTTTTTCCCGCAAACTGATATTTCTTATCTTCAATTCTTGATGAAAAAGAAGTCCCTCTAACTTCATTGGTAGAGGCAAACATTGCTTCCAAAACAAATTTTACATTTTCTTGATTTCTAAAAAGAGGGCTATACAAATCATCATCTTTACTAGATGAAATCCCGAGGTCCACTAATGCATCATCAAAATCTGGGCCTTGTATTTTTTTTTCTAAATTTTTATCCATTTTAGATTTAACATCTTCAAAAGTTAAATCATCTTTATTTACAATCAGTTTTGGGCTTATTTTAAAACCACCATTCGCTAATTGAGCTGTCATTAAACATAGTTGTAACGGAGTAGTTTGAATATAGCCTTGGCCAATTCCTGTTATAAGTGTCTCACCAAGGACCCAACCTCTTCCAAGAGCATTCTTTTTCCATTCCGTTGAGGGAACTAAACCAATTTTCTCTTCGTTAAAAATATTTTTAAAGACTTTGTTACCTAAACCAAATTTTTTTGCAGTTTCATTTAGACGATCAACTCCCAATCTTCTGGACATTTCATAGAAAAAAGTATCACATGAAACTTTTAGAGCATCTCTAAGATTAACTACGCCGTGCCCTTTCTTTTTCCAACAGTTATATGTTTGCCCATACATCTCGATTTTTCCTGAACAATTAACTTTAAAATTTGGTGAAATAACATTATTTTCTAACGCTGACAGTGCAACAATTGGTTTTATTGTTGAACCAGGAGGATATAATCCTGTAATTGATCTATTTATAAGGGGTTTTTTTGGATTACTTCTGATTGATTCCCAATTCTCATAACTTATTCCATATAAAAATAAATTTGGATCAAAGGAAGGTGATGAGTGCATTGCAAGTATATCTCCAGTGTATATGTCCATAACACTTATCGATCCTGCTCTATCTTTTAAAAGCTCATTGCACTTCTCTTGAATTTTCGTATCAACTGTTAATCTTATTGATTTACCTTTTTGGCCCTCTATATGATCTATTTGATTTATTCTTTTGCCATATGCGTTAACTTCATATCTTTGAACTCCATTCATGCCTATTAAATCGTTTTCTAAGGATCTCTCTAATCCAATTTTTCCAACTCTCAATCCAGGAACATGTTTCTTTTTAATTTCATCATTATTTGTAAGATCATTTTGACTTGCCTGTGCAACGTATCCTAAAAGATGAGTATAATTTTCATTGTAAGGATAGCTTCTTGCTACAGATAAAACTGGTTTGACACCTGACAGTTCATGTAAATAAAAATTTATTTTAACAAATTGATCCCAGGATAAATTCTCTGAAATTATCAATGTTTCCCACGGCTTTTGAGAGTTTTTCTTTTTTATAATTTTGTTAAAAGTCTTTTGGTCTAGTTCTAAGATATCTTTTACTCTAATTATTAAACTATTAAAATTTTCAACTTGTTCTGGAATAATGTGAAGTTGATAAACTTTTAAATTACCAGCGATTATATTTCCAAAAAAGTCTTGGAAATCTCCTCTTATTGGTGGAAGTTTCCACTCCCTCAATCGATTTTTGTCTGAAAGTGTTAAGTATTTTTTATTTTGATTTATTTGAAGTGAAAATAGTTGTGCGATTATTCCACCAAATACAATTAGTTTAGCAGCAGATAGAATAAACATTCTTCTACCAACCACGCTTTGTTTTCTGTAACTAGTATCTGAGCCACCACTAATCATTTGTTCTTCTAAGTAAATTTAAATAATAACCAAAAATATACGAAAAAAAATAGTAGAACAAGAAAGTATACAAGACATTAAAAAGTAAATTGTAATAATCAATGTCAACATTGAAAAAAACTACTAGAATTGAATAAAAGATTGAATTTATGACTAAAATAGTAAAAAGAAAGAAAAACCAATCTTTAATCAGACTAACTCTTAACGTGATATTTCTTAAATAAACTGCAAAAACACAAATAAATAAATAGGTAACGCTACTAATTCCCAATGGCAATCCAATAACAACATCATTTATTAGACCAGCGAAAAAAACCAATACATAACTCAACCTTCCTTCTCCTTTTAAGCTCCAATAAAAAATTAAAATATAAGGAAAATTAAAAGAAAAATATTTTAAATTTAAATAATTAAAATCAAACTCATTTAGTACTGAGATATAAAGTAATATAATCGGACCTAATGATAGAAGTTTTCTTGAAAATGGTAGTTTGCTCAAACTCATAAATTTAATTTATATTTTCATATAAAACAATTTTAACCAATCTCAATTGTGAAAAATTTGAGTGGAACAAAACATAACTTTCTTTGCTCTCATCAATTATATTAATTTGACCAACCGGTATACCTGATTTAAATATTCCACCAGAGCCTGAAGTGTAGACTTGATCACCATTATTTAGATCAAAACTTTCTAATTGCGTATATTGTAGTTTTCCAAATTTTTCACCAGTCCCTGTCAAAATAGATTGGACACTATTAGGTTCAACAGATACTGGTACCTTGCTGTTTAAGTCTGATAATAGCAATACTCTTGAAGTTAAATAATTAACTTCTACAACTTTTCCAATTAAAAAATCTCCATCTAAAACAGCCATCCCTAATTTTATTTTGTCTTTACTTCCTCTATTTACAATAATAGATTTAAGAAACGGGCTTTGTTTATCTACCAATACCTTTGCCAAAATTTCTGATGAGACATCTACAATATCCTCTATTTTAGATTTAAGCATTATATTTTCAGATACTATAAAATTATTGCTTAAGTTTTCAGCTTTCAATGCTTTATACTTTTTCTTAAGTTCTTTATGATCATCATACAAATTAATATGTGACATTGTTAATCTGTAAGTATTTATAATAAAATTTTCTGGTGCTGAAATTATAAAAGAAGCTCGATAAACAATTTCGTTTAAACCTATTTTTAAAAGACTTATCCCTTTAAAATTATATTTGCTTAATGTTAAAATAGTTATTGAGAAAAATAATAATACTATTAATGAAAATCTTTGCTTTGTTCCTTTTTTTAGAAAAGCAGATCTGATTGCAATTATGAAATCATCTCTGCTTGTTTCCATTTTATCCTAATATTCAGATAGTACTGTTGAAAAGATCTCCTCTTGTTCTAAAGCTTTACCAGTTCCAACAGCTACACAAGCTAATGGATCTTCTGCAATATGTACAGGCAGACCAGTTTCTTTTGATAATCTTTTATCAATATTTTTCAATAACGCACCGCCACCTGTAAGAGTGAGTCCCATATCAACTAAATCAGCTGATAGTTCTGGAGGAGTATTTTCAAGAGCATCTTTGATACCATTAATCATTTCTTTAAGTATTGGATTTAGGGCTTCAACAGTATCTTCTTCAGTTATATTTACTTCTTTAGGAGTTCCCGATCTTAAGTCTCTCCCCTTAACAGCGTAAGTGTTGTTGTTTGTTGCAATTGCAGTACCAATTTCTTTTTTTATTTTTTCTGCAGTACTATCTCCAATCATTAAGTTATATTCTTTTCTCATGTAATTAGCTAAAGCACCATCCATTGCATCTCCGGCAACTCTTAATGAATTAGAGTAAACTACACCGCCTAAAGACATTACCGCAATTTCAGTTGTACCACCTCCAATATCTATGACCATAGAACCTGTTGCTTCAGAAATTGGTAATCCCGCACCAATCGCTGCTGCTATTGGTTCCTCAATTAATTGAACTCTTCTTGCCCCTGCAGCAAGAGCGCTGTCTTGAATAGCTTTTCTCTCAACTGGAGTAGATCCAGTTGGTACACAAATTAAAATTCTAGGATTTGCAAATGTACTTCTTTTATGAACCTTTTTGATAAAGTGTTTGATCATTTCTTCTGTGACTACAAAATCTGCAATTACCCCATCTCTTAATGGTCTAATAGCTTGAATATTTCCAGGTGTTCTACCTAGCATTGTTTTTGCTTCGTCACCGACAGCTAAAACTGATTTTTTTCCTTTGTTATCTACTACTGCAACAACTGATGGTTCATTTAATACTACACCTTGTCCTTTTAAAACGACTAGAGTATTAGCTGTTCCAAGGTCAATTGCCATATCTTGACTCCATATACTTGTAATTTTTCCAAATACCGACATTTTATATTCCTTTCACTTTTTGATGTTTAATGCTTTCATTCATAGATTTCTTCTCTCGTTTAATAAGCATCTTGTTTAACGCATTCAAGTATGCGTTTGCTGATGCAACTAAAGTATCTGTGTCTGCAGATTGACCAACAGTAGTTCTGTCATTTTCCTCAATTTTAACACTTACTGTTGCTTGAGCATCTGTACCTTCTGTTACCGCATGAACCTGATATAACAAAAGTTTCATTTCGTGAGGATACAACGCTTTTATGCACTTAAATGTAGCATCAACTGGACCATCTCCAGTTTGAGAAGTCTTTTTAATTTCACCAAAAACATCTAAAGTCATTTCTGCTTTTTGAGGCTCCCCTGTCCCAGCAAAAACCTTTAAAGATTTTAAATTTATTGCATTAATTTTATTATCAACAATTAGACTATCATCCACTAAGGCAAGTATATCTTCATCGTAAACATGTTTTTTCTTATCTGCTAAAATTTTAAATTTCCCAAATGCATTTTGAATAACATCATCAGTTAAGTCTGTATAACCAAGGTCGCTTAATTTGTCCTTAAATGCATGTCTGCCAGAATGTTTGCCCATTACTAAAGAAGTTTTCTTAACTCCAACACTCTCTGGTGTCATAATTTCATATGTCTCTCTATTTTTTAACATACCATCTTGGTGAATTCCGGACTCGTGCGCAAAAGCATTTTTTCCAACAATTGCTTTATTAAATTGCACGGGAAAACCAGTTGCATTAGATACAATTTTAGATGCTTTGCTTATAAGTTCAGTTTTAATACCTGTTTCATATGGCATTAAATCATTTCTTGTTTTAATTGCCATTACAATTTCTTCAAGTGCCGCATTTCCAGCTCTTTCACCAATGCCATTAATTGTGCATTCAATTTGTCTTACACCTGCTGATAGCCCAGCTAAAGCATTCGCAACAGCAAGCCCTAAATCATTGTGACAATGAGCAGATATAATAGCTTTATCAATGTTTGGTACTTTATTTTTAATATGTGTTATTGTTTTTGCAAATTCTTCAGGTACTGAGTAGCCAACTGTATCTGGTATATTTATCGTTGTAGCTCCACATTTAATTGCTAATTCAATTGTTTTACACATAAAATCTAAATCTGTTCTAGTTCCATCTTCACATGACCATTCTACGTCATTTGTAAATTTTCTTGCGTAAGTTACGCTATCTTTTATAGCATCTAGAACTTGATCATTGGACATATCTAATTTGTGTTTCATATGAACAGGGCTTGTTGAAATAAAAGTATGAATTCTAAATCTTTTTGAGTGTCTTAACGATTCATGACAAGCATCAATATCTTTTCTTAAAGCTCTTGCTAAACCACAGGGTATAGAATTTTTAATTTCTTTACTAATTTCAGATACTGCTTCAAAATCTCCTGGAGATGATATAGGAAAGCCAGCCTCAATTATATCTATTCCCATTTCATCAAATACTCTAGAAATTTGAATTTTTTCTTCAACACTCATTGAAGCGCCTGGAGATTGTTCTCCATCACGCATAGTCGTATCAAATATAAAAACTTTATCTTTATCGCTCATAATTTTTGTAAATTATTTTTTTGGATAATACAATCTCTAGCAGAGATTGCAAAACAAAACAGTCAATTATGGGTTTTATATGTTATTTTTTAACTCTTATCGCTATCAACCAATTTCTTTTTAGAAATCCACGGCATCATTGCTCTAAGATTTTTTCCAACTCTTTCAACTGGATGCTCAGCTAACTTTTCTCTTATTTTAAGAAAGTTTTTTTGTCCATTTTTACACTCATCCATCCACTGTTTAGTAAACTTGCCAGACTGAATATCGTCTAAAACTTCTTTCATTCTTTTTTTAGTTTCTTCTTTATTAATAATTCTAGGTCCTGACATATACTCTCCATACTCAGCAGTATTTGAGATAGAATAATTCATATTTGCTATTCCACCTTCATAAATCAGATCAACGATAAGTTTGACCTCATGAACGGTTTCAAAATATGCCATTTCAGGTTCATATCCAGCTTCTACTAAAGTTTCGTATCCGTTTTTAATTAATTCAACTAATCCACCACATAAAACAGTTTGTTCGCCAAAAAGATCAGTTTCTACTTCATCTTTAAAAGTTGTTTCAATTATACCAGATCTTCCACCGCCTATTGCAGATGCATAGGACATTGCTAAATCTCTTGCTTTACCAGATCCATTTTGGTGTACAGCAAATAAACATGGAACTCCTCCACCTTTTTCATATTCACTTCTTACTAAATGACCTGGTCCTTTTGGAGCAACCATAAAAACATCCAAATCTTTTCTAGCTTTAATTAAATCGTAATGAACATTTAAACCATGAGCAAATGCAATCGAAGTTCCTTCTTTAACTCTTTGCTCAATGTGATTTTTATATATTGTTGCTTGAAGTTCATCTGGAGTTAATATCATTATGACATCAGCCCACTCTGCTGCGTCTGATAAGTTCATTACTTTTAAACCTTTTGACTCTGCTTTTTCTTTGCTAGCAGATCCATCTCTTAAAGCTACTACTACCTCTTTCACTCCACTATCTTTCAAATTTAATGCATGAGCATGACCTTGGCTCCCATATCCGAATATAGCTATTTTTTTTTCTTTTATTAAATTTACATTAGTATCTTTTTCATAAAACATTTTCATTTTAACTCTCCTTTATTTAAAAATTTCTGATCCTCTTGTCATTGCAACTGCACCGGTTCTAGACACACTAACTAATCCAAATTTTTTTAAATCTCCCATCACAGTATCTATTTCTCTTCTTAATGCAGTTATTTGAAGTACAACTGATTTTTGAGTTTTGTCTAATACTACTGGATTAAATTTTTTGCAAACTTTTAATGCTTTATTTCTTTTAGAAGTATTGCCAACAAGTTTTAATAAAGCCATCTCCTTAAATATAATTTTTTTGTCACCTCTCATAAAATCCGCAACTTTGTGAACTGGCACTAGTTTGCCTAATTGTAATTTAATCTGTTCAATTACCTGAGGTGTTCCAGTAGTTACAATAGTTATTCTTGATATACCTCTTTTGGGATCAACCTCTGCAACAGCTAAGGACTCTATATTATATCCTCTGCCAGAGAATAGACCCACTACTCTAGCTAAAACTCCAGCCTCATTATCTACCCAAACTACTATTATATGCGTATCTAGTTTTCCTTTTTTGCCTGGATCGCTATAAGCTGATTTAGATTTAGCCATTAAACTAAAGTTTTTCCTTTTCCTGTAATTTTATTTTCTTTTTGATCATTAGGGCCTAATAACATTTGATTGTGAGGTTTTCCTGATGGAATCATTGGGAAACAATTTTCTTCTTTATCAACTAAACAATCAAATATTACAGGTTTTTTTACATCAATCATTTCTTGGATTTTTTGATCTAATTCATTAGGAGTTTTCGCTCTTATTCCAACACATCCATAAGCCTCTGCTAGTTTAACAAAGTCAGGTAGAGCTGCTGTATAACTTTCAGAATAATTTTTTTCGTGAAGTAATTCTTGCCATTGTCTTACCATTCCCATGTATTCATTGTTTAAAATAAATATCTTTATTGGTAAATTATATTGAACAGCTGTGGACATTTCCTGCATTGTCATAAGAACTGAGGCCTCTCCTGCAATATCAACTACTAGTTTATCAGGATGAGCTATTTGAACACCAACCGCTGCTGGTAAACCATAACCCATTGTACCAAGACCACCTGATGTCATCCATCTATTAGGTTTATCAAATTTATAATGTTGAGCTGCCCACATTTGATGCTGACCAACTTCAGTTGTGATAAATGTATCTTTATTCTTGGTTAACTCATAAAGTCTTTGAATTGCAAATTGTGGTTTTATCGTTTTGTCACTATTTATAAAGTTTAAGGAATTAACAGATCTCCATTTTCCAATCTGTTCCCACCATTTTGAAATATTTTCTTTGTTAGACTTCAAAAAATTTGGTTTATGTTTTTTAATTGTCTTTATTAGTAACGAAATTACTTCTGAGACATCGCCTACAATTGGAAGATCTACCTTAACATTTTTATTTATTGAAGATGGATCTATATCTATGTGAACCTTTTTGGATTTAGGAGAGAATTCATCTATTTTTCCAGTAATCCTATCATCAAATCTTGCACCAATGTTAATCATAAGATCACAATCGTGCATAGCATTATTAGCTTCGTATGTACCATGCATACCGAGCATACCTAAAAACTGATTGTCATCTCCTGGGAATGAACCAAGACCTTGTAGGGTTGATGTTATTGGAAAACCAGTGATTGAAACTAAATCTCTTAATTGCTCACTCGCAGTAGGACCAGAATTAATCACACCACCACCTGTATAAAATATTGGTTGTTTTGCTTTACTCATCATTTCAATAAGTTTGTCGATATCTTTTTGCGAAAATCTATTATTTGATTTTCCATTAAGTTTTTTTTGTTTTTTAAAATTTGTATATTTGGCTTTTTGAAATTGAATATCTTTTGGTATATCAACCAAAACTGGACCAGGTCTTCCTGTTGTTGCAACTTCAAAAGCTTTGTGAATTGTTTTTGCTAAATCCTTAACATCTTTTACTAACCAATTATGTTTAGTGCATGGTCTTGTTATTCCTGTAGTGTCACATTCCTGAAAAGCGTCTGTACCTATTAAATGTGTTGGAACTTGTCCTGAAATACAAACTAATGGAATCGAATCCATATATGCATCTGTTAAAGCTGTAACAACATTTGTTGCACCAGGACCAGATGTAACTAAAACTACACCAGGTTTTCCACATGATCTTGCATAACCTTCAGCAGCATGTCCTGCTCCTTGCTCGTGTCGTGCAAGTATATGTTTAATGCTATCATGATTTTTTAATTCGTCGTAAATTGGTAATACGGCGCCACCAGGATAACCAAAAATGAATTCAACTTTTTGATCCTCCATACATTTAAAAACTATTTCTGCACCTGTATATAATTTTGACATTTAGCCAATCTAGCTGAAGTTGTGCTAATTGGTCAAGTTTAACTAATCTTATTTAGATAAGAATTTAGATTGTTCGGAGCAATTCTATACCAGTCTTTCATATGGCCTCTTGCCCAAGTCATCTGCCTTTTGGCGTATTGCCTGGTTTTTATGGTAATTTTTTCTTTGATAAGACTTAAATTGGTCTTATCAGGTTTCAGTTCATTAATTTCTCTTATCCCTATTATCTTAAATGAGTTATTCGCTTTTTTTACTTTTAATTTATTAAATCTCTTTACTTCTTGGATGGCTCCTGCTTTGATCATTCTTTCTAACCTATTTGATAAACTTTTTAAAACTTCATCTCTAGAAATATCAATAAATATTTTCTCGAAGTCCTTATCTTGAAAATGAATTTTTGTATTCTTAAACCAAGTATACAAAGATTTATTGGTTTGAATATAAACTTCATAAGCTCTAAGAGATCTATTTTGATCGTTAATGTTAATATTATTTTTACATAAAGGGTCTAATTTAATTAACCTTTTGTAAAAACTTTTTTGACCTATTTTTTTTTGTAAATTTCTTACTTTATCCCTATTTCTTTTACTTATTTTTGGTATTTTTGCTAAACCATCTACTAAAGATTTGAAATAAAGGCCGGTACCACCAACAATTATTGGTACTTTCCTTCTATTTTTAATTTCTGAAATTTTTGTAAGACATTTTTTTAACCAATCACCTACTGAAAAATTTTTTTTTACACTTAGAAAGCCGTATAAGTGATGTTTAATATTTGATTTATCTTTTGTGCTCGGTCTTGCATTTAAAATTTTTATTTCTTTAAATATTTGCATGCTATCAGCATTGATAATTTCCCCATCAATTTTTTTTGCAAGCTTGAGTGCAAATTTAGATTTGCCAGATGCTGTGGGTCCTGAAATTAATATTATTTTGGACTTCAGGTCCATACTAATCCAATTTTACACCAATATATCTTTTTTGATTTTGATTATTAAATATTGCAATTAGTATAGTTTTATTTTGTGACTTTAATGCTGTGTTAACTAAATTATTTAATTGATTAGCAGACTTAATTCTTCTTTTACCCGCCTCTA
This sequence comes from uncultured Pelagibacteraceae bacterium, assembly GCA_902587095.1. Lineage (GTDB taxonomy): Bacteria > Pseudomonadota > Alphaproteobacteria > Pelagibacterales > Pelagibacteraceae > Pelagibacter. Next base: position 5,429 of record CACIJY010000003.1, on the reverse strand, counting down.
CAATTATGTCATTTACTTTTAAATAATTTATAGGGCTATCTGGCTCTATTTTAGTTATTATTAAACCTGATACATTTGGTGGTAGTTGTCTTTGAATTATATCTTCTTTTGTTGTTGGTCTAACTTCGATTTTTAAAGCATTTATAACTTCAATCTTTGGAATGTTTGGAGTTTCAGCTTTAAAATCTTCTGAGGTTTCAAGTCTGCCAAGAGTAATGGTTTTTGTTATTTCTTTTTTATTTCTCCAAACTTTAAGTTTAACAACCTTACCAACTTTTGTTTGAGCAACAATTAGTGGTAACTCTTGCATTTCGTTTATTTTTTTTCCATCAAATTCTAATATGATATCCCCGTCTTTAATTCCTCCTTTGTCTGAAGGACTTCCTGGCGCAACACTTGCAACCAATGCACCTCTAGCTTTATCTAATTTTTCAATTTCTGCTATTTCTTTTGAAACATTTTGAATTCTGACACCTAACCAACCTCTTTTTGTTTCACCAAACTCAATTAATTGATCTATTACTTGTTTTGCGCTATTAGATGGAATTGCAAAACCAATTCCAATTGACCCTTGTTGACCAAGTATCGCTGTATTTATTCCTATTACATCTCCATTCATATTAAATAAAGGTCCACCAGAATTTCCTGTATTAATAGATGCATCTGTTTGAATGAAATCTTCATATCTTGATAATCCAATATTTCTATTTCTTGCTGAAATTATTCCTGAGGTAACTGTGCCTCCTAAACCAAATGGATTTCCAATTGCTATAACCCAGTCACCAATTCTAGCCTTATCAGAATTTCCAAATTTTACAGGCTGAAACTTATCATTAGATTTAATTTTTAATACAGCAACATCTGACAATGGATCTGCACCAACTATTTCTGCTTTATATTCTTTATCATTGCTAAATCTAACGACTATATCTTCGGCACCTTTGATTACATGGTTATTTGTTATAACTGTTCCATTGCTATCTATTACAAAACCTGAACCTAAGGCGCTGGCTTTCCTTTTTTGTGGTGAACCAAATTCTTTAAACATATCTCCAAAAGGAGATCCTGGAGGAAATTCAAACGGAAAAGGGTTTGTATTTTGTACGATAGTAGTTGTTGTTGAAATATTTACTACAGATGGCATTAATTCCTCTGCTAAATCAGCAAAAGAAGCTGGTCTATCTTGCGAGTTTGTTGGTAAAATAGTTGTTATTGAAAACAACAAGATCAAAGTAAAATATTTTTTAAGTATTACTTTCATAAAACTTTCATATACCAAATGATTAAAAAGCCAACTAACGCAAATATTATTCCTCCAAACCTTAACTGGGTATCTTTCATCAGTTTTAATTTTTCTAACATATTTCTCATTTTTGAGGGAAATAAGGCATATAAAGCGCCTTCTATAAATAAGAATAGTCCAAAAGCGACTATTATTTCTCTCATTTTTTACTGATTTAATTGTTTAGCTTTTATATCCCCAAAGAATTTGAAAAATTCACTATCTGGCGAAAGGATTAAAGAAGTTTCACCACCTATTAAAGCTTTTTCATAAGCTTGCATTGCTCTATAAAAAGCAAAGAATTGTGGGTCTTGTCCAAATGCATCCGCAAAAATTTTATTTCTTTTTCCATCTCCTTCACCCTTCATAATTTGGGATTTTTTTTCTGCATCCGCGAGTATTACTGTAACTTCTTTATCTGCAGTAGACGTAATTGTAACTGCCATTTCTGCTCCTTTGGCTCTGAATTCTTTTGCTTCTCTTTCCCTTTCAGTTTGCATTCTTCTATAAATTGCATCACTATTCGCTTGGGGAAGATCTGCTCTCTTTATTCTTACATCAACTATTTTTATACCAAAGTTTTCAGCTTCATTGTTTACACCTTCTTGTATCAAAGACATTTGTTTCGTTCTATCTTGTGATAGTAGTGTTTGTAATTCTTGCTGACCTAAAACGTTTCTGATTCTTGAATTTATAATTGTAGATAATCTTGATCTAGCAACTCTTTCATTTCCAACCGATATATAGAATTTTAATGGATCAATAATCTGGAATCTTGCGAAAGCATCAACTATTAATCTTTTTTGATCTGATGCAATTACTTCTTCAGGTGGTGTATCTAAATTTAAAATTCTTTTGTCTAAATAAACTACATTTTGGATAAAAGGTAATTTAAAATTTATTCCTGGTTTTAAAATAATTTTTTTTGGATCACCAAACTGTAAAACGATAGCTTGATTAACTTCTTTTACAATAAAAATTGAAAAGAAAGCCGTAAAAGCTAAAACAAGAATTATTGGTAACGCAAATTTTTTCATTTTAATTAGTTTTCTTTTTAAGTTCAGGTAACGGAAGATATGGAACAACTCCTGATCCTGAGTCTTTATCTATTATAACTTTATCAATATCAGCTAAAACTTTTTCCATTGTTTCTAAATACATTCTTTCCTGTGTTACCTCTTTAGCTTTTCTATATTCGTTAAATATAGATAAAAATCTGCTTGCTTCACCTTCAGCTTTTGCAACAACTTCCTTTTGATATGCCTCTGCGGCTTGTAATATCTTTGCTGCTTCACCTCTTGCTCTTGGTATTACATCATTCGCGTAAGCTTCGGCTTCATTTTTTGATCTCTCCATATCTGCTCTTGCTGCTTGAACATCTCTAAATGCATCAATTACTTGATCCGGTGGGTCTGCTTTTTGCGTTTGAACTTGTGTTACTTGAATACCACTCTGATACTCATCTAAAATTTGTTGAATAATAGTTTCTGTTTCTTGCTCAATAACTGATCTTCCTTCTGTTAAAATCGGCTGAATATCACTTTTAGCAATAACTTCTCTCATAGCAGTTTCTGCAGCAGCTTTTACTGTTCCTTCTGGATCTTGAATTTTAAATAAAAATTTACCTGCATCTTTAATTACCCAGAAGACAGAAAAATCTATATTAACAATATTCTCATCACCGGTTAACATTAAGCTTTCCTCTGGGACGTCTGCCACCACACCCGAGCTAAATCCTGAATCTCTTTCTGATCTAAAACCAATATCGATTCTGTTTACCTTTGTTACCTTTGGAGTAAGTACGCTTTCAATTGGGAAAGGTATGTGATAATTTAAACCTGGTTGAGTAGTAGAAACAAATTTTCCGAATCTTAAAACAACTCCCTGCTCATCTGGTAAAACACGATATAAACCGCTTAAAGCATAAATTATCAATAAAATTGAAATTCCAAATACTAATGGCTTTCCACCTTTAGATGCGCCACCTGGTAAAAATTTATTAATCTTATCTTGTAAATTTTTTATTATCTCATCGATGTTTGGAGGTGTCGGGCCTCTTCTTCCTGAACCATTGCCTCCGCCTCCTGGGGGAGATCCCCATGGGCTACCACCTCTACTTCTAAAATCGTCAACCATGCACTTTATATAGTGTCTTTGTTGGGAAAAACAAGTTTAGTATGTTAAAAGAACCCTTAAAAATTCGGACTTAATGTAGCAATGATAGGAAAACCTTATAAAAAAACCTTTGTCAAAAACCCAATTTCGGGCACTAAGTTTACAATTGCGATTTCAAGTGCCAAAGGAGGTGTTGGTAAATCTACATTTGCAACAAATCTTGCTTTAGCATTAAAAAATCTAGGTTGCAAAGTAGGATTGTTAGATGCTGATATCTATGGTCCATCATTACCAAAACTTTTTTCAATTAATCAAAAACCAGACAGTGATGGTTCAAATTTAAAACCTATTCTTAAATACGATATTCAATGTATGTCAATTGGTTTTCTAACTGATGAACAAACACCAATGATTTGGAGAGGTCCTATGGTAACCAGTACTATCAAAACTTTTGCGCAAAAAGTAAGTTGGAATAATTTAGATTTTATAATTGTAGATATGCCTCCAGGAACAGGTGATACTCAACTTACATTTGCACAAGAAATAGAAATGGATGGTGCGATAATAGTTTCAACTCCACAAGAGCTTGCACTTCAGGATGTTAAAAGAGGAATTAGAATGTTTGATAAATTGGGGGTAAAGATTATTGGACTAGTAGATAATATGTCTTTTTTTAAAGGAGAAGATGGAAAAAAATATCCTATTTTTGGCGAGGGTGGAGTTAAAAGAACTGCAGAAGAATTTAGTAAAGAATTTTTATGTGAAATTCCAATTGATCCTGAGGTTGGTAGGTCGGGTGATCAAGGAAAGCCAATTGTTGAGAGCAACCCAGACAATGAGATTTCTAAAATCTATTTAGATATTGCAAAAAAGATCAAATCTTCTTTTATTGAAAATTAGTGTTATTTTAAAGTATAGACTTTTAAATAAATACCATACTCAGGGTCTTCAGCAAAAAAATCTAAATTACTAGTCACATCAATATTTAAATTATCACGCTTACTTTTATAAGAGATTTCAGTTGAAGTTTCATGAATAGAAAGAGTGTAAGATGAATTGTATGATGATCTATAATCTCCTGCAATTACAAAATTATCATTGTAACTGCCTCCTGTAGTTTGGTCTCTAGTATACTTTGTCATTAAATTGAAACCACTATCTGTATTTAAATCGAAACCTATTCCAGTATGTACACTGTGGGTGGCATTATTAATGTTATCTAAAGTGTATTTATCTCCACTTGATGAATATGAAAATTTTTGTTTTGTTGACGGGCTCATATCAGCTGAGTAATTAAAATCAAAATAAGGTAAAAAGGTCTTATTTTTTAAGTCAAATTTTTTATCAATATTAGCACCAACTGAGGTAATAAAATTTCCAATGTACTGATCTTTAAATTTTAAATTTAAACCTGCAGCACCTGTTTCCGTATATTCTGCAAAATGTGTTACACCGTAGTCTATTTTAATTTTGGGTGTAAAATTTAAGTTATTTTTTGAAAGAGTATCTCTTAAACTAAAAGAGCCATACATTTGCTCCCCTGATCTCTCACCATTAGTTGAAGTTGAACCACTATTATTAATTAAATCAGAATTTATAAAACTTAAACCTAACAAGTGATCAGTAAATCTTTCTTCTCCTTTAGGTTTAGTCTCATAAAAAGTCAGGCCAAATGTACTCATATTTAATGCACTTCCAAGGTCCCCCACATCAACGTCATCACTTCCAAATCTTAATGCAATACCTCTCATTATGTTATCTTTTCCTCTTTTGTCTGCACCTATTGTGATTGCTGAAGTATTTATTTTTTTTGAGGATGAAACAGAGGTATCACCTATTCGACCTACGCTAATTGTTCCTTCGCTCCATAGAGACCAACTAGAATTTTCATTATCAGTTTTTGAAGAATTATAATTAGATAAATAAACTGGTAGCAACGTTTTTGATAAAGAGTTTAAAATTTCATTATTAAATTGAAATTTAATATTTTGATTAGTTAAATTTCCCCTACTGTTGTTCCTTCTTAACCATT
>CACIJY010000002.1 GCA_902587095.1 uncultured Pelagibacteraceae bacterium | reverse complement strand
GGTCTACTTCAATCTTTAGCTGATGCTTTAAAATATATATTTAAAGAAATAATAATTCCTGCAAGTTCAAATAAGATTATTTTTATACTTGCACCTGTGGTCACAATGACCCTAGCCTTAGTTGCTTGGGCAGTAATTCCGTTTAGTGAAGATTTTGTATTAGCAGATATTAATGTTGGAATATTATATATTTTTGCAATTTCATCGCTAGGCGTGTATGGAATTATAATGGGTGGTTGGGCATCAAATTCAAAATATCCTTTTTTAGGTTCGATTAGATCTGCAGCACAAATGGTTTCTTATGAAGTATCTATTGGGGTCATTATAATAAATGTTTTATTATGTGTAGGTTCCTTAAATTTAGGTGATATTGTATTAGCTCAAGAGAAAATATGGTTTGTGGTCCCTCTTTTTCCTATGTTTGTAATTTTTTTTATTTCCGCACTTGCAGAAACAAATCGACCACCATTTGATTTACCTGAAGCAGAAGCTGAATTAGTTTCTGGTTACCAAACAGAATATTCAGGAATGATGTATGCAATGTTTTGGTTAGGCGAGTATGCAAACATTTTATTAATGTGTGCGTTAGGCTCTATACTATTTTTAGGTGGTTGGCTTTCACCTTTAGATATTTTTCCTTTTACAATGGTACCAGATCCACTGTGGCTGATTATAAAAATACTTTTTTTATTTGTTTTATTTGCTTTAGTTAAAGCTATTGTGCCAAGATATAGATATGATCAACTTATGAGACTAGGATGGAAAGTATTTTTGCCAATTTCATTAATTTGGGTTGTTTTAACTTCAGGTTATTTGATGTATTTTGATTTATTACCAAAAAACTAATTATGAAAATATCAAGATTTATAAAAACTGTTTTTATGTTAGACTTTTTGAGAGGTTTAATCATCGCGATAAAGGAAATGTTTAAACCGAAAAAAACTATTAACTACCCATTTGAAAAAGGTAAAATAAGCCCGAGATTTAGAGGAGAGCACGCACTAAGAAGATATCCCAACGGAGAGGAAAGATGTATCGCGTGTAAGTTATGCGAGGCTGTTTGCCCTGCTCAAGCTATTACTATAGAGTCCAGTGAAAGAGAAGATGGCAGCAGAAAGACCACAAGATATGATATTGATATGTTAAAATGTATATACTGTGGTTTATGTGAAGAATCTTGTCCTGTTGATGCAATTGTACAAGGTCCAAATTTTGAGTTCGCAACAGAAACTAGAGAAGAATTATATTACACAAAAGAAAAACTTCTTGAAAATGGAGATAGGTGGGAAAGTGTATTAGCTGCAAATATTAAAGCAGATAATCCACACAGATAATTATTTACATGCCAGCTCACGCATTTTTTTTTTATGTATTTTCATTAATTGCAATTGTATCAGCAATAATGGTAACGGCTTCAAAAAACACAGTTCACTCAGTTTTTTTTTTAATTTTAGATTTTATTAGTATTTCTTGCTTATTTATTTTAATAGGTGCAGAATTTCTTGGAATGATAATGTTGATTGTCTATGTAGGTGCGGTTGCTGTTTTATTTTTATTTGTAGTTATGATGTTGAATGTTGCCCAGCAAAAAAATCAATGGTTTGGTGCTACTTCTGGAAGCAAACATATTCCAGTAGGAATGATTGTGAGTTTAATAATTTTCTTTGAATTATTAATTGTAATTGGTGGATGGAAATTAAAGCCTGATTTAACAAATGACTTTATAAATCTTTCAACAAGTGGTGCTACAAATACTCACTCAATAGGTAATGTACTATACACAGATTATATACACTTATTTCAACTTTCTGGAATGATTTTATTAGTTGCAATGATTGGGGCAATAGTTTTAACATTTAGACAACGAACTGGTTTAAAAAGACAGAGTTATATCAGCCAAATTTCAAGAGAAAAAGATAATGGAGTAGAACTTGTAAATGTTAAGAATAAAGTGGGGGTCAAAATAGATGTTTGATATTGGAATTGGACATTACCTGACACTTGGTGCAGTTATTTTCACGATTGGAGTAGTTGGTATTTTTCTAAATAGAAAAAATGTAATAGTAATACTAATGAGTATTGAATTAATCTTATTAGCTGTAAATATAAATTTAGTATCATTTTCTATTTTTTTGAACGATTTAAGTGGTCAAATTTTTACTTTATTTATATTAACAGTTGCTGCGGCAGAGGCTGCAATAGGTTTAGCTATAATAGTTGTTTATTATAGAAATTCAGGCACGATCAGAGTTGAAGAAATAGATAATCTTAAAGGGTAAAATGGAAATTTTAATAGTTTTTCTTCCACTGTTAGCAGCAATTATCTCTGGTTTTTTTGGAAATAAATTAGGTAACAGATTTTCTGAAATTTTAACAAGTCTATTTGTTTCTATTTCTGCGATTTTTTCAATCTATATTTTTTACAATGTGATGATCAATGATTATAATTCAAATATAATTATTTCGTCGTGGATTAGTTCTGGAACACTAGAGGTTAATTGGTCAATTAAAATTGATCCATTATCATCTGTAATGTTAGTAGTTGTTACCTTTATATCTTCACTCGTGCATATCTATTCAATTGGATATATGCATCACGATCCCCATAAATCAAGATTTATGTCATATTTATCTTTATTTACTTTTTCAATGTTAATTTTGGTAACGTCAGACAATTTTTTACAACTCTTTTTTGGTTGGGAGGGAGTTGGTGTGTGCTCTTATTTTTTGATTGGTTTTTGGTTTAAAAAACAAAGCGCAAATAATGCAGCAATAAAAGCTTTTCTTGTTAATAGAGTAGGAGACTTTGGGCTAGCTTTAGGTATTTTTTTGATATTTTATTATTTTGGTACCATCAATTATATAGAGGTATTCAATTTAATACCAACTCTGGTATCCGAAAAAATTAATTTTCTTGGGTTTAATTTAGTTGCTATAGATTTAATTTGTATACTATTGTTTATTGGAGCAATGGGCAAATCAGCTCAAATCTTCCTTCATACGTGGTTACCAGATGCAATGGAAGGCCCAACTCCAGTTTCTGCTTTGATTCATGCAGCAACTATGGTGACAGCTGGAGTTTTTTTAGTTGTGAGATGTTCACCAATCTATGAATTATCTCCACTAGGGTTAGAAATTGTTACATTAATTGGAATGTCAACTGCATTTTTTGCAGCGACTGTAGCCTTAGTACAAAATGATATTAAAAAAATAATTGCCTATTCAACATGTAGTCAACTAGGATACATGTTTTTTGCAGCAGGAGTTGGCGCATACAATGTTGCAATGTTTCATTTATTTACTCACGCATTTTTTAAAGCTTTATTATTCTTAGGAGCTGGTTCCGTTATACACTCATTTCAAAATGAACAAGATATTACAAATATGGGTGGCGTTTGGAGAAAATTACCTTTTACATATTTAATGATGATTATAGGTACACTAGCATTAACTGGCTTCCCCTTTTTGTCAGGCTTTTATTCAAAGGATGCAATTATAGAATTCGCTTATCTTGAGAAAGGAAGTTTAAGTAATTATGCAGCAGCGATAGGTGTAATCACTGCAATTTTTACTTCAATTTATTCATGGAGATTAATATTTTTAACTTTCCACGGTAGTTTTAATAATAACAAACTAAATATAAAAGATTTACATGAGTCACCTTTAATTATGTTGATACCACTATTTTTATTATCTGTTGGAGCTTTATTTTCTGGAATGTTTTTTAAAGAAATATTTATTGGTACTGAAAGTAGTCAATTATTTTGGAAAGACTCAATAATGTTTTTAGAACCATTGAGCAAAGACCATCCGCCTTTATGGTTTTTATTACTTACTCCATCATTTGTAATTATTTCTATTCCTTTTTCTTATTATTTATTTTTAAAGAAAAAATTAATTATTGAGCAAATTGTAAAAATTAATTACCCACTATATGTTTTCTTGAAGAAAAAATGGTACTTCGATGAACTCTATGATTTTATATTTGTTAAATCATTTAAGAATTTAGGTAACTTTTTTTGGAGAAAAATTGACAATTTAATTATTGATAGATTTGGCCCTGATGGCATCTCAAATATTATAAAAAAATTTTCCTTGTATGCAGTAAAATTCCAAAGTGGATTTATTTATCAATATGCCTTCATAATGTTGTTGGGTTTTTCAATTTTATTAACATTTTTAATTATTAAATAAACATGTTTCCGATTCTTTCATCTTTAATAATTTTACCACTTATTGGTTCTTTATTTTTAATATTTATTAGATCTTCAGAAAAAAATACCAGTCTTAAATATGTTGCTTTATTTATTACTTTTGCAAATTTTTTCTTGTCACTTTATCTTTGGAAAATTTTTGATCCATCAATATCAACATTTCAATTTGTAGAAAATAGAATTTGGATTGAAGGATTTATAAATTATAAAGTTGGTATAGACGGTATATCTATCTTATTTGTAATTCTCACAACCTTTATAACTCCACTTTGTATAATATCAGTTAATTCTACAATAACTTATAGATTAAAGGAGTTTTTAATAGCAATTTTAATCATGGAGACGTTAATGATTGGAGTATTTTGTTCATTAGACTTGGTAATTTTTTATTTATTCTTTGAAGGCGGTCTTATTCCAATGTTTTTAATTATTGGAATATGGGGTGGAAATAGAAGAGTTTACTCTGCATTTAAATTTTTCCTTTTTACATTAGTTGGATCTGTTTTAATGTTAGTAGCAATTATTGCGATTTATTGGATAAGCGGAACAACTGATGTTGAAAAATTATATGAATTAGGAATTCAGGAAGAATATCAAAAATTATTATGGCTGGCATTTTTTTCATCTTTTGCAGTGAAAACTCCGATGTGGCCTGTACACACTTGGTTACCTGATGCGCACGTAGAGGCACCTACTGCTGGTTCGGTTTTACTTGCTGCTATCCTACTAAAAATGGCTGGTTATGGTTTTATAAGGTTTTCTGTGGGTTTATTTCCTTTAGCATCAATTTATTTTGTACCATTGGTCTACTCATTAAGTTTAATAGCAATAATTTACACCTCGTTGGTTGCCTTAATGCAAGAAGATATGAAAAAGCTTATTGCGTATTCATCAGTTGCACATATGGGTTTTGTAACACTTGGTATTTTTACATTTACACAACAAGGGATTGAGGGAAGTATTTTTCAGATGATTAGCCATGGTTTAATTTCAGCTGCTTTATTTTTGTCTGTTGGTGTTGTTTATGACAGATTAAAAACTAGACAAATTAAAGATTTCTCTGGGCTTGTAAATATAATGCCTAAATACGCAATAGTGATGATGATATTTACTCTTGGAGCCTTGGGTTTACCTGGAACAAGTGGATTTATCGGAGAATTTTTAGTTTTAATGGGAACGTTTAAAAAAAGTATTATAACAGCTGCTATTGCAAGTATTGGAGTAATACTTGGTGCTGCTTATATGTTATGGCTATACAAAAGAGTTGTTTTTGGGAGTTTATTAAAAACAATTGATGTAAAAAAAATGGTAGATATAAATAAATATGAAACAGCAATTTTGTCTTCGCTAGCTATTTTAATAATAGTTTTTGGTTTTTATCCAGAGCCTTTAATCAAAACATATGCCACATCAATAGATAATTTTATAAATACTCTTAATATACCCACAGAATTAAGTTTAACAGAAAAAATCAAATGAATAATTTATATTTTATAATGCCTGAGCTATTTATTTCATTAAGCGTGATGGTTCTTTTAGTTTTAGGAGTTTTCAAAAACAATAGTTCTAAAATTATTTTTTACTTCTCTTGCTTAATTATCTTGGTATCTCTCGCGATTAATTTAAACATTAATATAACGCAAACAATCTTTCTTTTTAATAATAGTTATTTGGTAGATCAGTTGTCTTTATTTATAAAATCAATAATTTTGATTTCAGCTTTCTTTGTAATGTTTTGTTCATATAATTATGTTAGAGTTAACAATATACTTAAAATTGAATACCCAATATTAATTTTATGTTCGTTACTTGGTATGCTGGTAATGATAAGCTCGAACGATCTCATAGTATTTTATATAGGTTTAGAATTACAATCTCTCGCATTATATGTGTTAGCATCTTTTAATAGAGATAATATCTTATCCTCAGAGTCAGGATTAAAATACTTTGTTTTAAGTGCTTTATCATCAGGCTTACTTTTATATGGTTGCTCATTAATTTATGGTTTTTCTAATTCGACTAATTTTAATGAAATATCTCAGAATTTTAATTTTGAATACGGAGTTATTTTTGGTATGGTTTTTGTAATTGTTGGTTTAGCATTTAAAATTTCCGCCGTCCCTTTTCATATGTGGGCTCCTGATGTTTATCAAGGTTCACCAACCTCTGTAACTGTGTTATTTGCAATTTTACCAAAAATAGCTGCTCTTACGGTTTTTATAAAATTTTTATATGGTCCATTTATAAATCTCTTCGAGGAGTGGCAGGCCATAATTATATTTTTATCAATTGCATCGATGATTTTAGGTGCAGTTGCAGCTATTGGTCAGAAAAATCTTAAAAGACTTATAGCTTATAGCTCAATCAGTCATATGGGTTATGCATTAGCAGGCTTAACTACTGGTACTAACCAGGGTATTCAAAGTTCAATAATTTATTTAATTATTTATTTAATTATGAATCTTGCATTCTTTAGCTGTCTTTTTATGTTGAAAAGAAAAGACAAATTTTATGAAAACATTGAAGATTTATCAGGTCTTTCAAAAAAACATCCTATTCTAGCATTAAGTTTTTTAATAATATTATTTTCACTTGCTGGAATACCACCGCTCGCAGGATTCTTTGCAAAATTTTATATTTTTATGGCAGTAATACAAAAAGAAATGTATTTTTTAGCTATTGTAGGATTGCTGGCAACCGTAATAGCTGCTTTTTATTATTTAAGAGTTATAAAAATAATTTACTTTGACCCAGAACAAGAAAAATTTGACACTTCTATGAGCTTAGGATTAAAGCTTACATTAATTTTAACAACATCTGTAATATTAATGTATTTTTTAAATCCAAATTTCTTAAACAAATATATAACAAATATTTTAGTTATTTGATGGTTTTAAAAAAATTTAAATATAAAAAAGTTTCAAGTACAAATGATATTGCGATGCAAAAAATTAGACAAGGTTATAAATCAGGTGTTATTATTTCTGATCAACAGACACGTGGCAGGGGTCAACATGGTAAAAAATGGGTTTCTAACAAAGGAAATTTATTTTTTAGTATATTTTTTATTATTAACAAAAAATTACAAACCTCAAGCTTAGTTATTAGCAATTTAAGAATAATAAAAAAAATATTATCCAATTATATAAAATTAAAAATAAAAATTAAAAGGCCCAATGATATTATAGTAAATAAAAAAAAGATTTGTGGGATTTTAAATGAGATTCTATTTTATAAAGATTTAAAATTTTTAGTTATTGGAATTGGAATTAATATAGTTAGTTCACCAAATATAAGAGATTATCCAACTACTAATTTAAATGAGTTAACCAACAGAAGAGTTAGTAAAACTAAATTATTAAATAAAATTATAAAGGCTTTTGATATAAAAATAAAATGATTATTGTTGGCGATATAGGAAATACAGAAGTAAAAATATGTTTTTTTTATAATGGTTTAAAAAAAAAATATTTATTCAAAACAGACTCGCTTAACCAAAAAATTATAAGAAATAAGTTTAATTTTTTGCGCAAAAAAATTTATCTTAAGAATGCGATTATAAGCAGTGTAGTACCAAAAACCTTTAGTCAAATTAAAAAGATTTTTTTTAATTTGTATAAAGTTAATTGTGTCGAATTAAAGAAATTAAATTTAACAAGACTAATAAACATTAAAGTCAACAAGAAAGAAATTGGATCTGATCGTTTAGCCAACGCAATAAGTGTAATGAGTAAAAAAAAAAATTTTATCGTTGTTGATTTTGGAACCGCTACTACTTTTGATGTAATTAAGAAAAATAATTATTTAGGGGGAGTAATTGCTCCAGGTGTAACCTTGTCACTAGATAATTTGATTAAAAAAGCAAGTTTAATACCAAATATTAAATTACATAAATCAAAATCTATAATTGGAAAAAATACAGAGCAAGCGGTCCTGTCTGGTTTTCTTTGGGGATATAATGGTTTAATTAATGGCATAATTTCAAAAATTAAAAAAAAAACTAATCAAAAATACAAAATAATTTTTACAGGTGGTCTTGCGCACTTATTTAATAAAGATATAAAAGATAAAGTAACTATAGATAAAAATCTAACAATTAATGGTTTAATTAAAGTTTCAAAACATTTTAATTTATGAAAGATGAATTAATTTTTTGTCCTCTTGGTGGATCAGGTGAAATAGGCATGAATATGAATTTGTTTGGCTTTGGTAAACCTGGAGAACACAAATGGATTATAGTTGACATTGGTGTCACTTTTGCAGATGAGAGTATTCCAGGTATAGATTTAATATATCCAGATCCTGGATTTATTATTGATAAAAAAGAGTCTTTACTAGCTATAGTTCTAACACATGCTCACGAAGATCATATAGGTGCCATTACTCAAATATGGCCAAAGTTAAATTGTAAAATTTTTGCAACTCCATTTACTGCTGCTCTCGTAGTAGAAAAATTTAGAGAAAAAAATATTGATATTACAACTTATCTTAACATTGTCCAACTTAATGGAAAAATTAATTTAGAGAATTTTGAAATCGACTTTATAACATTAACACATTCAATTCTTGAACCAAATGGATTAAGAATAAAAACACCTTTAGGAAATGTTCTACATACTGGCGATTGGAAGTGTGACCCAGATCCTTTGATAGGAAAAAAAATAGACTCAGACAAGCTAAAATTAATTGGAAAAGAAGGTGTATTAACAATGATTTGTGACTCTACAAACGTCTTTAGCATTGGTAGATCAGGATCAGAGTTAAGTGTAAGAAAAAGTTTATTAAAAATAATTGGAAGACTTAAAAAAAGAGTCATTGTCACCTCTTTTGCATCTAATGTAGCAAGGATGGAAACAATATTTTATTGTGCAGAAAAAACTGGTAGACAAATTTCATTAGTTGGGAGATCAATGCACCGTATTTATAAAGCAGCAAGACAATGTGGATATTTAAAAAATGTGATTGATCCAATTGATCCAAGAGATGCGAAAAAAATATCAAGAGACAAAATAATTTATCTTTGCACAGGTAGCCAAGGTGAGCCTATGGGAGCTATGAATAGAATATCAAATTATACTCATCCAGATGTATTTATTGAAAAAGACGATACTGTAATATTTTCCTCAAAAATAATACCTGGTAATGAAAAAAAACTTTCAAAATTACACAATGCTTTAGTTTTAGAAGGCGTAGAAGTTATTAATGAAGAAAATGAGTTTGTACATGTATCAGGCCACCCAAATAGAGATGATCTTAAAGATATGTACAATTGGATTAAACCGAAATCTGTAATACCAGTTCACGGAGAACATAGACATATTCTTGAACACCTTTCGTTTGCTCAAGAAATGAATGTTCCATACCCGATAAAAGTAAAAAACGGAGATATAATTAAAATTGCGCCATGTGAAAAACCTGAAGTATTTGATAAAGCACCATCAGGCAAACTTTATGTTGACGGTGATATAAGTGTTTTTGAGGACTCCAGATCAATAAAAGAGAGAAAAAATTTATCTATTAACGGTAGTCTTGAGGTAACAATTTTAGTGAATAACAAAGGGAATATATACGACTCACCTGTTATATCAGCAAAGGGACTACCAATAGAAAATTTAGAGGAATTTAAATTTGGACTGGAAAAAGAAATAAATAAAACAGCAAGATCATTCGCATTGAATAATATAAAACAAGAGGAAAATGCGATTAATGCACTAAAAACAGTTTGCAGAAAGTTTACTAAAGAGCAAGTAGGAAAAAGACCATTTACTAATATAAATTTAGTTAATATTTAATATGAGTATTACTGGTTCACTCATAATTTTTGTTTTAATTTGGTGGATCATTTTTTTTTCATTATTACCAATAGATGTTGATAGAAAACACAAGGAAATGGTTGAAGGTGTAGATAAAGGATCGCCTGAAAATCCTAAAATTATCAAAAAAATAATTTATACAACCATAATAACCTCAATTATTTTTATAGGTATATTTATGTTAGTGAAGTATGATTACCTTAATTTAAGAAGGTTTATTTCGTAATGTTTTTTTCTACTTTATTAATTCCTATTTTAAAAAATTATCCCTCTGAGGCAAAAATTAAATCACACAAATTAATGTTAAGAACAGGAATGATAAAACAATCTTCTGCAGGTATATATTCTTGGTTACCTTTGGGTTTCAAAGTGATGAAAAAAATAGAAAATATTGTAAGAGAGGAACAAAATAAAATTTTTGCACAAGAAATATTAATGCCAACCATACAATCCAGTGAAATTTGGAAAGAGAGTGGTAGATATGAAGATTATGGTGAAGAAATGTTAAGAATTACAGATAGACAAAAAAGAGAAATATTATATGGGCCAACTAACGAAGAATTAATAACTGATATTTTTAGAAACAGTATAAAATCATATAAATCTTTACCACAACTTTTGTATCATATTCAATGGAAGTTCAGAGATGAATTGCGACCAAGATTTGGGATTATGCGATGTAGAGAATTTTATATGAAGGATGCCTATTCTTTTGATCTTAATGACGAATTAGGCGAACATTCTTATAATAAATTTTATTTATCATATCTTAAAACTTTCAAAAGGCTAGACTTAAAGGCAATCCCAATGGCAGCAGACACAGGTCCTATAGGAGGTAATTTATCACATGAATTTATTATTTTAGCTGAAACAGGCGAAAGTAAAATTTATACTGATAAAAATATATTTGAGGTGGATCATTCAGATTGTACTTTAGAAAAAAACTCATTAACAAATTTAAGAAAAAAATTTGAAAATTATTATGCAGTCACGGATGAAAAATTCAATAAAGCTGTATTTGACAAATTAGTTACAAAAGAAAATCAATTAGAGACAAAAGGAATAGAAGTTGGCCATATATTTTATTTTGGCGATAAATATTCAAAACCAATGAATGCATCTGTAGACTACAATGGTAAAAAAGTCTTCGTAAAAATGGGATCTTATGGTGTCGGAGTTTCAAGATTAGTTGGTGCCATAATAGAGGCTAAATTTGATGAGAAAAATGAAAACATGAATTGGCCAATAAATGTAGCACCATATGAATGTGCGATTTTGCCATTAGTTTCTAAGAATGATAAAACAAATTTAGAAAAATCTATTAATATATTTAAAAAACTCAAAGATAGAAATATTGATGCAATAATTGATGATACAGATGAAAACTTTTCATCAAAAATGAAAAAGTTTAATCTTATTGGTGTTCCTTATCAAATACTTTTAGGAAAAAAATCTGATGATGAAATGTTTGAATTTAAAAAAATTGGCGAAGAGTCAATTAAATTAAAAATAGACGACATTATAAATGTAATAAATTCAAAAAAAGAAAATTGATTTCAAACTTAGAAAAAGAAATAACATTTAGATATTTAAAAACCAGAAAAAAGGACGGTTTTTTAAATATTATTACAATATTTTCATTTATTGGTATTAGCTTAGGTGTTGCGGTTTTAATTATTGTAATGTCCGTAATGAATGGTTTTAGATCTGATCTTATAAAAAAAATTAACGGATTTAATTCTCATGCAACAATACAAAGCTATAATGGTCAATTTAATTTAAATAAAATAAACGAGTCTAACTTAAAAACTAAAATTGAAGAAATCATCATTAGTAATAATGGTGAAGGCATTATAATCAAAGAAAAAGTTACCAAAGGAGTTTTATTAAGAGGATACAAAAAAGGAGATTTTAAAAATCTTAATATAGTAAAAAATCAAAACTTTTCAGGTTCCAAAATATTAGATAAAAATGAAATTTCAATTAGCCGAGAAATGGGATTTGACTTGAATTTAGAAATTGGCGACAACTTAAGTATAGTATTTTCATCTTCTGAAGAAACACTTATTGGTTCTTTTCCAAGGCAAAAAATATTTAATATTAAATCTTTTTATAGTAGTGGATTCAATGACTTTGATAAAAATATTGTATTTGTAAATATTGAAGATTTAGAAAATCAGTTAAATTTAGAACTAGGTAGTAGATTTTTGGAAATATACTTTAAAGACCCAACAAATATAGAAGAATTAAAAAAAGATTTGTTAAATTTTTTTCCAAATGAAGTGATTTATACTTGGTCAGACCTAAACAAACCACTTTTTTCAGCATTAAAAGTTGAGAGAAATGTTATGTTTATTATTTTATCTTTAATAATTATTGTAGCTGCATTTAATATAATTTCTGGATTAACAATTCTAGTAAAAAATAAAACTAGAGAAATTGCAATTTTAAAATCTATTGGGGTTAAAAATAATTCAATTAGAAAAATTTTCTTTTTAGTTGGATTTATTATTGGTTTTAGTGCCACCCTTTTTGGTGTAATTTTAGGAATCGTATTTTCGATTTATATAGAAAATATTAGACAATTTTTAAGTAATTTTTTTAATATTGCTTTATTTCCTGAGGAAATTTATTTTTTAAGCTCAATGCCTTATGAATTAGATTTTAAATCAATTCTTTTTATCTCAATTTGCTCTATTATTTCAACTTGTTTAGTCTCTCTTTTTCCAGCAATTAAAGCATCAAAATTGGATACTATTAAATCACTTAAATACGAATAATATGATAGAATTAAAAAATATATGTAAAAACTATTTTTCAACAAAAAAAATTGAGGTTTTAAAAAATATAAACTTTATTTTTAAGCCAGGAAAAATATATTCTTTAATTGGTCCCTCTGGCTCAGGAAAATCTACGTTACTTAACTTAATTTCATTGATTGATAAACCATCCAGTGGTTATATAAAATTAGATAAACATAAAATCGATGACAAAAATAATAACGAGAGAGATAACATTAGATCAAAAAAGATTGGTATAATTTATCAGGATAAAAATTTGTTATCTGATTTTACAACTCTTGAAAATGTTTATATGGCAAGATTATCTTTAGATAATGATAAAAAAAAAGCTGTTTTAGATGCAAAAAACATGATTAAAAAAGTTGGTTTAGGTAATAGATTAAGTCATTTTCCAAGTGAATTGTCAGGTGGCGAATCACAAAGGGTGGCAATATCTAGAGCTTTAATAAATTCCCCCGATATTGTTTTGGCAGATGAACCGACTGGAAATTTGGATCACAAAAATGCTAGAGATATTTTTAAATTATTGTTTAGTCTCAAAAATAAAAAAAGAATAATTATTTTTGCAACTCACAATAGACATTTTGCAGATATGTCAGATTGTAAATTAAGTCTGATTAATGGTAATATATCAACCGTTAATGCAAGAAATTAAAAAATCTTTCAATCATTTTAAACTACACACCCAATACTCTATTTGTGAAGGTGCAATCAAAATTGAAAATTTGGAAAAATTTTGTAAAAATAATAAAATAAAATCTATTGGCATTTCTGATACTTCTAATTTATGTGGCGTGTTACAGTTTTCAGAGACAGTATCAAAATCAAAAACTCAAGCGATTATAGGATCTCAAATTAAATTCAAATATAAAGGTTTAATAGGATTAATCCCGATAATTGCAAAAAATGACTTAGGTTACAAAAATATAGTAAAATTATCATCAATTTCTTATTTAAAACATAAGGATTTTAATGAACCATTTTGTGAATTTAAAGATTTCATAGAATACAAAGATGGGCTTATAGTTACTCTTGGTGGCCTAAATAGTTTAGTAGGAGAGTTGTTTAAAAAAGATAGACTTGATGAGATAAAACAAATCTATATTTTCTTAAAAGATTTATTAAAAAATAATTTTTATATAGAAATTCAACGACATAATGATATTAATGAAAAAAATTTAGAAATTTATAATCTTAGTTTATCAAAAGAATTAGATATACCAATTATTGCGTCACATGAAGTTTATTATTTAGAGCAAGATTTACACGAAGCACATGATGCATTAATGTGCATCGGATCAAAAAGTTATATAAATGATAAAAATAGATCTAAGCTTTCAAAGAATCATTATTTTAAAAATGACCATGAAATGTGTAAACTGTTTTCTGATCTTCCTGAAGCATTAGAAAATAATTTTAATTTACCCCTAAGATGTAGCTACAGACCTACCTCATCCAAACCCTTATTACCCAACATTGGATCTGAAAAAAACTTTACAGCCGACGAAATTCTTAAAAAAGAGGCTGAGAATGGTTTAAAATATAGACTTAAAAATATTGTTGATGAAAATTCCAATTATAACTTAATTGAATATCAAAAAAGGCTAAATCACGAAATTAATATAATTTGCAAGATGAAATATGCTAGTTATTTTTTAATAGTTTCTGATTATATAAAATGGGCTAAAGATAAAAATATCCCAGTAGGACCAGGTAGAGGATCAGGCGCAGGCTCGTTAGTTGCATGGTGTTTATTTATCACAGATGTTGACCCATTAAAGTTTGATTTAATCTTTGAGAGATTTCTTAACCCAGATAGAATTTCAATGCCTGACTTTGATATAGACTTTTGTGAAGAAAAACGAGATTTAGTATTTGAATATCTTAACGAAAAATACCCAGGTTCTGTTGCACACATAATTACTTTTGGAAAACTAAAAGCAAGAATGGTTATTAGAGATGTTGGTCGTGTGATGGGTTTATCTTATGGTTTTGTTGATAGTATTTGTAAGATGATACCATTTGATCCATCAAGACCAATGAGTCTGAACCAATGTATTAATTCCGAACCTAAATTGCAAAAACTTATCAAGGAAGACAAAAGAGTAGAACGTTTAGTTAATTTATCACTTAAATTAGAGGGATTAAATCGAAACTTTGCTACACATGCTGCAGGAGTGGTAATTGCTGATAAAAATCTATCTGAAACAGTACCACTTTATAAAGATCCGTCATCCAATTTATTATTACCTTCTACCCAGTTTGATATGTACTCTGCAGAAAATGCTGGACTAATTAAATTCGACTTTTTAGGTTTAAAAACTTTAACAGTTATAAACAAAACACAAAATTTAATAAAAGATAAGGAAAAAGATTTTAATATTAAAAATATTAAGTATGATGATAAAAAAGTATTTGATCTTTTATCTAGTGGTAAAACAGTTGGCTTATTTCAATTAGAGAGTTCAGGAATGCGAGAAGCATTAATGCAAATGAGACCAAATCAACTTGAAGACATTATAGCTCTTGTTGCGTTATATAGACCAGGCCCAATGAGCAATATTTCTATTTATAATGATTGCAAACATGGTTTAAGAAAACCTGAATATTTACATCCAAAATTAGAAAAAATATTAAAACCTACCTATGGAGTAATTATATATCAAGAACAAGTTATGCAAATTGCACAAACCTTGTCAGGTTTTTCGGCCGGAGAAGCAGACTTGCTCAGAAGAGCAATGGGAAAAAAAAAAAGAGCTGAATTAGAAAGACAAAAAACAAGATTTGTTGAAGGTGCTTTTAAAAATGGAATAAGTAAAGACATTGCGGCAGGAATTTTCTTAAAAATTGAGCCATTTGCTGAATATGGTTTTAATAAAAGTCATGCAGCAGCCTACGCAATAATTGCTTATCAAACAGCATATTTAAAAACATATTTTATGGAAGAATTTTTTGCAGCTTCTATGTCTATGGAATTATCTAATCAAAAAAAATTAGGTGAATTTTGTGAGGAAATAAAAAGATTAAAAGTTAACATTGTTAGACCAGATATAAATAAATGTTTTGCAGATTTTTACTCAGATGAGAATAATTTTTATTATGCGCTAGGTGCTATTAAAAATGTAGGGTACGAATCTATATCTAATATAATTAAAGAAAGAGAAAAAAATGGAATATTTAAGTCAGTTTCAGATTTTCTTAATAGAATAAACCCAAAAGATATAAATAAATTACAATTAGAAGGTCTTGCTAAAGCAGGTGCTTTCGATAATATTTTTTCTAATAGAAGGGCTTTTTACGACTCTATTCCAAACATAATTTTACATTCAAAAAACTTATTTGATAACAAATTACAAAATCAAATCGAATTATTTAATTCTGAAGAAAACTCAGAACAAAAAAGTGTTATACAAGATCTTCCGGAATGGGAATTTCAAGAAAAAATGTTGAAAGAATTTGAAACTATTGGATTTTATCTATCAGATCATCCTTTAAATCAATATAAAGATATATTTAATGAATATAACGTTACCAAATACTCTGATTTTATTGGTGATAAAAATAATTCAGAAAGTATGGTAGCCGCAACTATTTTAAAGATTCTAGAAAAAAAAACTCACAAGGGCACCTCCTATGCGATTATTAAATTTTCTGACTTAGGGGGTGTTTTTGAACTATTTATATTTTCTGATATTTTAGAGTTAAATAGAGAAAATATAAAGGAAGGTAAATCAGTAATAATTACGATTTTTAAAAATATAAATGAAACAGACAAAAAAATAAGAGTAAATGTTAAAAAAATTATTCCTTTAGACGAAATTTTAAATAAACCTATCAACAATTTAGTAATTAAAATTAATAATTTTAAAGAATTTGATATTTTATCAGAGATTTTAGACACAAGGGGAGATTCAGAAATTACGTTTGAAGTCACAGAAAATAACAAAAAATATACTTTAAAATTAAAAAATAAACGATTTGTGGACAAAAACATTTTAAATTCTATAAAAAACCAAGGAATTTCAGCTTTAATTTTTTAAATAATTACTTGCCTTTAATGAATAAAATTAATAAATAAACAAAATTAAAAAAACTCACATAGTTAGTGGTTTTATACCTCCGGTCCTTAAGTGGAAATGACTATGGCGGAATAACCGGGAAAAAATATGAAAATACCAAATCTATCAATCCAACAACTTTTAGAAGCGGGTGTTCATTTAGGACACAAAACTTTAAGATGGAATCCAAAAATGAAAAAATATATCTTTGGAAAAAGAGACGCAGTTCATATTATAGATCTTACTCAAACATTGGAATTAACAAATAAAGCTCTGGAAAAAATATATGAAACTATCTCTAATAATGGAAAAATTTTATTGATCTCAACAAAAAAACAAGCTTCAGAGTCCATAGCCGAGTTAGCAAAATCTACTGGACAATATTTTGTGAATTATAGGTGGCTAGGCGGAATGCTAACTAATTGGGGAACAATATCTAATTCAATTAAGAAACTGCAAAAAATAGAAACAGATCTTAAAGCAGAAAATAGAGGTTTCACTAAAAAAGAGCTTCTAAAAATGGGTATACAAAGAGACAAGCTTCAGAGATCTCTAGGTGGTATTTCAGAGATGAAAAAAATACCAGATTTAGTTTTTATTATTGATACAAATTATGAGTCTTTGGCAATAAAGGAGTCTATTAAATTAAATATACCAATTATAGCAATTTTAGACACTAATTCTGATCCTGACGGTATTGATTATCCTATACCAGGTAATGATGATGCAAGAAGATCTATTGATTTATATTGTAGTTTAATAAAAGAGACTATTGATAATGCAAAAAAAGAAGCTCCAAAGATAGAAGATAACAAAATTGAAGATAAGTCAAAAAAATTAGACACTTCTGCCGCAAAGAAAAAAATAAACTAAATTTTCACTGATGGCTGACATTGAAAAAATCAAAAAACTAAGATCTTTAAGTGGTGCTGGTTTTAAAGATTGCAGTTCAGCATTAGATGAATCAAGCGGAAATATAGATAAAGCGATTGAAATTTTAAGAATAAAAGGAATTTCGAAAGCTTCAAAAAAAATGTCAAGAGTAGCAAATGAGGGCGTTGTGATAATTACTGAAAATAATGAAAAAACTTCAATTATAGAATTAAATTGTGAAACTGATTTTGTAGCTAAAAATGAAGATTTTATAAATTTTGCTAAAGAATTGAGTGAAATAAATAATTCAGTTTCATCTGATAAGAAAAAATTATTATTATTTAATATGAAAAATGGAAAAACAGTTGATGAAAACTTACTAGCATTAATTTCAAAAATAGGCGAAAAAATTACTATTGGGAGATCAAAGACTTTAAATAACTCAAATTCTAAAGTTTTTAAATATCATCATACAGTAATAAAAGAAAATTTGTCTAAGTTAGGCGTCATAGTTTCAATCGATACAAGTGATAATTCAGAGCAAATTAATATTTTTGGTAAACAGCTTAGCATGCATATTGCAGCATCAAATCCGTTAGCAATTGATATAGATGGTATAAACCCAGAAGATATAAGGAAGGAACAAGAATTAGTAAGAGAAGAATTAAAAAATTCAGGGAAACCCTTAGAAATTATAGAAAAAATAAGCCTAGGTAAAATTAATAAATTTAAAGAGGATAATTCATTATTAAATCAACAATGGGTTATGGAGCCTAAAAAAAAGGTTAAAGATGTAATTAAAGATTTAAAATTAGAAAAATTAATTATTAAAGATTTTTCAAGAATTAAAATTGGAGAATAAATGTTTGATACCCAAACATATAATCAAAAAATGAATAAAACAATTGACGTATTTGATAAAGAACTTAGTTCTTTAAGAACAGGAAGAGCTAATGCCAATATGCTGGATTTAGTAAAAGTTGATGTATACGGACAGAAAATGCCAATCAATCAATTAGGCACCATAACTACACCTGAACCAAGAATGATTAACATCCAGGTATGGGATTTGAATAATGTTATTTTAATAGACTCATCAATAAAAAAATCAGAATTAGGATTGAATCCTCAAATAGATGGACAATTAATTAGACTTCCAATTCCTGATTTAAGCGAAGAGAGAAGAGGTGAAATGAAGAAGTTGGTAAAAACAATGGGAGAAAAATGTAAAGTTTCAATTAGAAATATAAGAAGAGAAGCTAACGATAACTTAAAAAATTTATTAAAGAAAAAAGAAATCTCAGAAGATGACGAAAAAAAAAGCGAGAAAGAGATACAAGATTTAACTGATAAACATATAAAATTAATTGATGAAAAAATTTCATCTAAAGAAAAAGAAATAATGACCATATGAACCCAGTAAAACATGTTGCCATTATCATGGATGGTAATGGAAGGTGGGGTATAAAAAAAAGAAAATCTAGGAATTATGGACATAAACAAGGTCTTAAAACCGTAGAAAAAATTATTGTTGAAAGTCTAAAAAAGAATATTAAATTTCTCACATTATTTGCTTTTTCAACTGAAAATTGGAAAAGGCCAAAAAACGAAATTAAATTTTTATTTTCTTTACTGGAAAGTTTTTTAAAAAAAAAAATTAAAGATTTTCATAGGCAAAAAATAAAATTATCAGTAATAGGTAAAAAAAATTTTTCAAATAAATTGAATAATCTTATTTATAAATCTGAAAAATTAACATCTAGAAATAACAAATTACAAATTAATTTAGCATTAAATTATGGGTCCAAAAGTGAAATTGTTGACACTTTTAACATAATTAAAAAGAAAGGTTTAAAAATTAGCGAAAAAACTATTAATAAAAACTTATATACCGCAAATATTCCAGATCCCGATATTCTTATAAGAACTGGCAATACAAACAGATTAAGTAATTTTTTGTTATGGCAAATAGCTTATTCAGAAATTTTTTTTGAAAAGAAGTTATGGCCAGATTTTAATAAAAAAGACTATAATAGAATAATTAATAATTATAAAAAAATAAAAAGAAACTTTGGAAATATTTGATGATAAGTGAATTTAAAAAAAGATTATTAACATCTCTATGGATCATACCATTAACTTTATTTTTTATATTTAAAGGGTCAATTTTTTTTATATTTTTTTTATCTTTAATTTCTTTTATTTCAGTTTATGAGTGGTTTAATATAACAAAAAATTTAAAGGTTTTTAATATTGCAGGTACAATATTAATTATACTTTCAATCTACTCTGCTTACCTTATAAGAGAAAATCAGGGCGCTAATACTTTTATTTTTATTATTTTAATCTCTGTCCTTACAGATTTGGGAGGATATATTTTTGGCAAAACTTTAAGAGGACCCAAGCTAACGAAAATTAGTCCAAATAAGACTTACTCAGGGGTATTAGGCGGTTTTATTTTACCAATAATTGGAGGCATTATGTTTTATAATTTTTACATGATGAATTTTCAATTAAGAGTAGAACATTACATTCCAGTTTTTATTTTTATTTTTGTTATATCCTTGATAAACCAAATTGGAGATTTGATTATTTCTTTTTTTAAACGCAAGGCAAAAATAAAAAATACAGGAAAAATTTTACCAGGTCATGGAGGATTATTAGACAGGATAGATGGTATAATTTTTACGATACCTGTCTCTTATGTAATTTTAAATTATATAAAATTCTAGATATAAAAAATGAAAAAAAAAATAGCCATACTTGGTTCAACAGGCTCAATTGGAAAACAAACATTAGAAATTATTAGAAATGATAAGAAAAATTTTAAAGTAATACTTCTTACTGCAAATAAAAACCATTTTTTATTATCAAAGCAAATAAAGGAATTTAATGTAAAAAATGTAATTGTTACAAACAAAAAAAGTTTTTTAATCTTAAAAAAAAAATTCAAAAAAATTAATATTATAAATAGTCTAGAAAATATTGATAAAATATTAAAATTTAAGCTAGATTATACTATGAGTTCAATTTCTGGTTTTGAAGGTTTGAAACCAACAATTAAAATAATTAAGAAGACAAAAATTATTGCTATAGCTAACAAAGAGTCAATAATATGCGGATGGAATTTAATCAAAAAAGAAATAGATAAATATAAAACTAAATTTATTCCAGTAGACTCTGAGCACTTTTCTATTTGGTCTGTTATAAAGAACAATAGCCCAAGAGAAATAAAAGAAATAATAATTACTGCTTCTGGGGGTCCCTTTTTTAATTTAAAAAATAATAAAATTAAAAAAACACCCAAGCTAGCAATTAATCATCCAAATTGGAAAATGGGCAAAAAAATATCAATCGACTCTGCAACATTAATGAATAAAGTTTTTGAAGTAATAGAAGCAAAAAAAATCTTTAATCTTGATTTTAAAAAATTCAATATATTAATACATCCTAAATCTTACATTCATTCTATTATTAGATTTAATAATGGATTAATTAAAATTGTTGCGCATGAAACGGATATGAAAATACCAATATTTAATTCAATTTATTATAAACTTAATAAAAATTATAGATGTAAAAAAATTAATATAAATATTTTAAATAATTTAAATTTCAATAAAGTTGATCCAAAAAAATACCCAACAATAAAAATTTTAAAATATATCCCAAACAAAAATACATTATTTGAAACTTTATTAGTTTCAATAAATGATGAATTAGTAGAAATGTTTCTAAAAAATAGAATAAGTTTTGATGAAATATCAACAAAAATGAATCAGATAATAAATTCTAAATTATTTAGAAAATACAGGCTTAAAAAAGTAAATAATTTAGCGCAAATTGAAAAATTAAATGAGTTTGTAAGATTGAAAACAAAATCTTTAAGTGTAATATCCGACATCAAATGAAAAATATTAAAATAATTTTGCTAATTATTTTTTTCTTATATGGCTCAGTTAATGCTGAGATTATAAAAGATGTTAAAGTTGAAAATAATAAAAGAGTAAGTAAAGAAAGCATCATTGCATTTGGTAATATTGAATTGGGATCTGACTATAATGAAGGTGATATAAATAATATATTAATTGAACTATACAACACTAACTTTTTTTCTGATATTAAGCTAAAAGTTGAAAATGGAATATTAATAGTTGATGTCAAAGAAAAAAAAATTATACAATCAATTTTAATTGAGGGCATTAAGTCAAAAGAAAATACAACAAAAATCTTGAAACAACTCAAACTAAAAGACAAAAGCCCATTTGACAAATTTACAGCTGAACAAGATATTAATAAAATTAAGAATGCTTTAAATAGGTCTGGTTATTATTTTGCCACAGTAGATGCTAAAATAATCGAAAATAACAATGATACATTAGACATAATTTATACAATCGAAACCGGTGAAAAGGCTTTGATAAAAAATATAAAATTTACAGGTGATAAATATTATAAAGACAGAAAACTTAGAAATGCAATTGTAAGTGAGGAAAATAAGTTTTGGAAATTTATTAGTAAAAAAAAATATCTAGATATTGATAGAATTGAATTAGATAAAAGATTATTAAAGAATTTTTATCTAAATAAAGGCTTCTATAATGTAGAGATAGAAAGCTCCTCTGCAGTTTTTAATGATAATTTTTTTGAACTAATCTACAACATTAATGCTGGTAATAAATATTTTATAAAAGAAGTCAAATTAGACATACCAATTGACTATAATCCTAAAGATTTTAAAGATGTTCAAAAGTCAATAGAAAAACTAAAAAATGCAAAATATTCATTTAATAAAATTAATAAGGTCATAAAAGAAATTGATAAAATATCAGTAGCAAGGCTATACGATTTTATAGATGCCACTATTGAAATTGATGAAGTTGGAGAAAATAATTTAAATTTAAAATTTGCTGTAATAGAGAGCGATAAATTCTTTGTGAATAAAGTAAATATTTTTGGAAACAATATTACAGAGGAAAAAGTTATTAGAAATCAACTTGAAGTAGACGAAGGTGATCCATTTAATAAGTTGTTGCACGCGAAATCTATTAATAATTTAAAAGCTTTAAGAATATTTGAAGATATAAAAGACGAGGTTGTGTCTATAGAAAATTCTCAACAAAAAAATATAAATATAACTGTACAGGAAAAACCAACTGGAGAAATATTAGCATCAGCTGGAGTTGGAAATGACGGTGGAACAGTTGGCTTTTCAGTATCTGAGAAAAATTTTATGGGTAGAGGAATTGGGTTAGTAACTTCTCTAAATTTAAGTGAGGAAAAAATTAAAGGAGAATTTACAGTAAACAATCCAAATTTTAATTATACTGAAAAATCTCTAGCAACTAGTGTCTTTGCAATAAATACTGACAAGATGGAAGAAAGTGGATATGATTCTAGTGAAATTGGTTTTAGTTTTGGAACAGGGTTTGAACAATACGATAATTTGTTTTTTAACCCATCCTTTAAAACTGTTGCAGAAAAATTAGAGACTAACTCATTGGCCAGCAATTCAATAAAAAAACAAGAAGGTAGCTATTTTACCTCAACAATCGGTTATGCTTTTGATTATGATCTTAGAAATCAGAAATTTCAAACTACAGATGGATTTAGGTCTAAATTTACTCAAACATTACCAGTTATTTCAGATAGTAATACAATAACTACTGGTTTTATTTATGACCAATATCTAAGCTTCGAAGAACTTACCACAAGTATGGGACTTTATTTAAAAAACGCTGTTGGATTATCTGATGATGTAAGAATTTCAGAAAGACTGGGTTTACCAAGAAATAGATTGCGAGGCTTTAAATCTGGAAGAATAGGTCCTGTTGATCAAGGAGATGATCACGTGGGAGGCAATTATGCTGCCGCTTTAAGTATTACAACCAATTTACCAATGATTGCTCCATCATTGCAAAATTTTGAATTTAATTATTTTTTAGATTTTGGAAATGTTTGGGGTGCTGATTATAGATCTTCTAATTTTGATGACTCAAACTATCTTAGAGTTTCAACTGGAGCAGGGATTGAATGGTGGACACCAGTTGGGCCATTGTCTTTGACATTTTCACATGCAGTACAAAAAAGAACTACAGATGAATTTGAAGGTTTTCAATTTAATATTGGTACAACTTTTTAATGTTAAAAAAGATTTTATTTATCTTATCTATTACATTGATTTCTGCACTATCTTACGCAGAGGAACAAAAAATCGTATATCTAAATGTTGATAAGATAATGCAACAATCTATTGCAGGCAAATCTATTATAAAACAACTTGAAAATTTATATAACAAAAATTTGGAAAAATTTAAAAAAAATGACGAGATTCTTAAAAATAAAGAAAAAAAACTTATTGCCCAAAAAAATATCTTAAGCCAAGAAGAGTTTCAAAAAGAGCTTACTAGTCTAAGGAAAGAAATAATAAATTTTCAAAAAGAACAAGTTAAAGCAAGAGACAATATTAACAAATTAAGGATTGGTGCTACTAATAAATTGATTTCACAATTATCCCCAATTTTGCAGGAATATGCAAAAAAAAATTCTGTAAGTTTAATATTACAAAAAAAAAATATTATAATGGGTAAAAAAGAAATTGAAATTACTGATGAAATACTTGAAATAACAAATAAGGAAATAAAGAATATTAAAATAAATTAATCAATGAACAATTTAACAAAAAAAGATATAGAAAATTTATTGCCGCATAGAGAACCTATGTTATTAATTGATGAGTTAATAAATATAAAAAAACTTTTTTCAGCTACAGCAATAGTCAATGTTAAAAAAGATAGTTTTTTTGTTCAAGGTCATTTTCCAGGTCAACCTGTAATGCCAGGCGTTTTAATTGTTGAAGCATTTGGTCAAGCTGCGGCTGCTTTGACAGCGCATGGATTAGATAAAGAAACATATGAAAATAAACTTGTTTATTTAATGAATGTTGAAAAAGCAAGATTTAGAAATCCTGTATTGCCTGATTGTAAACTTGAACTTTATATTGAAGCCGTGAGATCACATGGACGTGTTTGGAAATATAAAGGTGAGGCTTCAGTTAACAATAAAAAAATGGCTGATGCTGTATGGTCTGCAACAATTGTTGATAGGAAATAATTAGCAATAAATCTTGATAAGCATTTAAAGTAAGTTTTGATATTAAACTTATTGATGACAAATCCTTTTTTTAAAAACACTGGACCTTATGAAATTAATGATTTATTAAAATTAACATCTGTAAAAAACCAGCCTATTTCAAACGAAAAGATAAATGATATAAAAGATTTAGGCTCATCAAAAAAAGGTGACATAACTTTTTTACATTCAAAAAAGTATGGTGAACTTGCTAAATCTACAAATGCATCATTTTGTGTAACCAGTGAAAATTTAAAATCATTATTACCAACTACTTGTAAAATAATAATTTCAGATAAAATTTTATTGGATGTTGCTAAAATAACTAAAAAATTTTACCCGAATTCTGTTACAGATGATTTCGATGATAATGCTGAAAAAATTGAAAGTACACAATTTAAAGATAAAGTAAAATTTGGAACAAATGTCTTAATAGGTAAAAATGTTAAAATCGGATCTAATTGTTTGATTGGACATAACTCTATTATTGAAACTAATGTATCAATTGGTGATAACTGTACAATCGGTTCAAATGTTATAATTAGAAACTCATTAATTAAAAATAATGTTCATATCTTAGATGGGTGCATAATAGGAAAAAAAGGTTTTGGTTTTTTTCCTGACAAAAAAGTTAATTTTAGATACCCACAAATTGGTGTAGTTATTATAGAGGATAACGTTGAAATAGGTTGTAGCTCAACAATTGACCGTGGATCACTGTCGAATACCGTGATTGGAAAAAATACTTTTTTAGACAACCAAATCCATATAGCTCACAATGTAAAAATAGGTGAAAATTGTATAATAGCTGGTCAAGTAGGATTTGCCGGGAGTTCAGTTATAGGGAATAATGTTATGATAGGTGGTCAAGCTGGAATTTCAGGTCATCTTAAAATAGGTAACAATGTTCAAATTGGTGGGGGTAGCGGAGTAATAAAAGATATTCCTGACAATACTAAAGTAATGGGGTATCCAGCAAAAAACTTAAAAAATTTTTTAAGAGAAAATAAATGATACATAAAACTGCAATAGTTAATAAAAATGCTAAAGTTCATTCAAGCGTGAAAATTGGTCCTTACAGTGTCATTGGTCCAAACGTTGAGATAGGTGTGAATGTTGTTATTTACTCTCATGTAAACATTGCTGGAAATACTAAAATTGGTAGTGGAAATAAATTCTATCCTTTTGCATCTATAGGTAATGATCCACAAGATTTAAAATATAATGGTGAAGATACCAAGTTAATTATTGGAAATAATAATAAATTTAGAGAATATGTAACCGTAAATCCAGGTACAGTTGGTGGAGGAGGTTCAACAAAAATTGGAGATAATTGTCTTTTTATGATCTCTTCTCATGTTGCTCACGACTGTATGGTAGGTAATAATGTTATCATAGCAAACAATGTACCATTAGGAGGACATGTTATCATTGATGACAATGTCGTTATAGGAGGAAATTCCGCAGTCCAACAATTCACAAGAATTGGTAAAATGGCAATGATAGGAGGTATGACAGGAGTTCTAAATGATGTTATTCCTTATGGACTTTCGACTGGAAATAGGAATATTTTACAAGGTCTAAACTTAATTGGTTTAAGAAGAGCAAAATTTGAAAATAAAACAATAATCGAACTGTCGGAGGCTTATAAAAAAATATTTGCATCAAAAAACATTAATGAAAATATCGATAAACTAAATGGCGTCTTTAAAGAAAATCCTTTGGTAAAAGATGTGATTGAATTTATTACTAAAGACAAAAAAAGATCTATTTGTACACCTTTTTCATAAAATGATAGGATTAATTTTTGGTGATACTGATTTTCCAAAGGAAATTCTTAAAACTGTTAAAAAAAGAAAAATAAAATATTTGATAATTGATCTGTCAAAATCAAAGAAATTTAAACAAGATAGAAAATCTTATTCAGTTTCCATAGGTCAATTTGGTAAAATTATTAATATTCTGAAGAAAAATAATTGCAAAAATGTGTTATTTGCTGGAAAAGTCAATAAACCAAATCTTTCT
This sequence comes from uncultured Pelagibacteraceae bacterium, assembly GCA_902587095.1. Lineage (GTDB taxonomy): Bacteria > Pseudomonadota > Alphaproteobacteria > Pelagibacterales > Pelagibacteraceae > Pelagibacter. The sequence continues at coordinate 66,326 of CACIJY010000002.1, read as the reverse complement.
AAATTAAGGTTAGATCTCAAAGGTGTTTATTATATTCCAAGAATAATAAAAGCATCCAAAATTGGTGATGCTGCGGTTCTTAAAGAAATTATAAAAATATTAGTACAAAATAAAATTAAAACTGAAAATTCACTTAAATTTAATCCAGAGTTAACACTTAAAAGAGGTAATTATTCAAAAATTAAACCAGGTAAACAAGATAAATTGGACATCAAAAAAGCAATTAAAACATTAGATAGTTTAAAACAATATAATTTTAGTCAAGGTGTTGTAGTTAGAAACAATAAAGTTGTTTCAATAGAGAGCAAAGGTGGCACTAAAAAAATGTTAGAAAAAAGCAGAAACAAAAAATTCAAAAATCATGGAGTTATGGTTAAATTTCCAAAGAAAAAACAAGACCTTAGAATTGATCTACCTACAGTTGGTTTAAAAACAATGAAACAAAGCAAAGCTGCTGGGTTAAAAGGAATTGTTGTAAAAAACAAGCAACACATTTTTTTAGATAAAAACAAATGTATTAGCTTTGCCAATAAAAATAGGATGTTTATCTCCGTAAAATGAAAAAAATTTTTATCTTAACTGGCGAACCCTCGGGAGATAAATTAGCATCAACAGTAGTTGCTAAACTTAAGCTAAATCATTCCGATATAGAATATTTAAGTGTTGGTGGTTTTCATTTAAATTCACAAGGTGTCAAATCTATATATGATCTTAAAGAAATAACTTATATTGGTTTTACTAGTGTTATTTTAAATATATTAAAAATCAGAAAAAAGATTAATACAACGGTTAAAAAAATAATTGAATTTAATCCTGACATATTACTAAGTGTGGATAGTCCAGATTTTACTTTAAGAGTTGCTGAAAAAGTTAAAAAAAATAATCCTAAGATAAAAACTATTCACTATGTTGCTCCTCAAGTATGGGTTTGGAGAGAGGGAAGGGTTAAAAAATTTAAAAAATTTTTAGACCATATTCTTTTACTATTCAATTTTGAAAAAAAATACTTTGACAAAGAAAACATCAAAAACACTTTTGTGGGCCATCCATTGCTCGAAAATAAAGAAAATATTAAGACTGATTTATCTAATTTAATAAAAAATGATAAAAAAATAATATCCTTATTTGCAGGAAGCCGAACTTCTGAAACAAATATATTATTACCAATACTATTAAATTTTATCAAACTAATGAATGAAAAATTTAATCAATATTATTTTATTTTTCATGCAACCGATCAAAATAAAGATTTAATAAAAGATGAAATAAAAAAAAAAATTTTAATTAATGTTGATGTTATATCGGACGAAGGTATTAAATCTCAAATATTATCAAAATCTGTATTTGCAGTCGCAAAATCTGGTACTGTTTCTTTAGAGATTTGTAATTTAAAGGTACCATCAATTATTATCTATAAAATGAATTTAATAAATTTTTTTATTGTAAAATTTTTAGTCAAAGTAAAATTTGCTAATATAATTAATATTGTTAATCAAAAAGAAATAATACCTGAATTAATTCAAAATGAGTGTAATTCAAAAGAAATCTTTAGATCTGTCGTTTATTTTTTAAAAAATCCAGAACTTATGAAAAAACAAATTCATGATGTTAGTAATACATTAGATGAAATCAAATCTAAAACATCTTCCTCTGCTGAAGCTGCTGCTGTAGTTTCAAGCTATCTTGGTGTCTAATCTTTTTTGAACCTCTTTTTTTCCTAAAGACAATATAATATCATATATTCCGGGTCCAAATTTCGAACCAGTTAATACTATTCTTAAAGGCTGGCCAACACCTTTAAAATTTGTGTTATTAGATTTTATAAGACCATTAATAACTGGTTCTAAAATTTCTCTGCTAGGTTGATCTATCTTCTCAAATTGAGCTTTAAAGTCAGTAATTACCTTTTTTGCCTTTTCATCAATTAATTTAATATCATCTTGATTAAATATTACTTCATCAGTGATTATATACTGACAATTGATAAATATATCTTCTAAAGTTTTGGCTTTATTTTTTAAAAACGATAGAGATTTTCTTATTTTATCTTCTTTATCAGTTTTTATTTCTTTCTTAAATTTATTACAGTATTCAATCAGCTTATCGAATAAGTCATTTTCATTCATGTTCTTAATGTAGTGTTCGTTCATAGATAAAATTCTACTCATATCCAGCTTAGACGGAGATTTACCTATACCTTTAAGGTTAAAATATTTAATACTCTCTTCTATTGTAAATATTTCCTTATCTTTGTAAGACCATCCTAATCTTAAGAGATAATTTCTAAGAGCATCAGGCATAATACCAATCTTAGAATAATCATCTAAAGTTGAGGCCTTGTCTCGTTTAGATAGTTTTTTTCCATCAATTGTATGTATTAAGGGTATATGAGCAAAAGAAGGTATTTCCCATTCCATGGCTCGGTAAATTTGAATTTGTTTAAAAGTATTTATCTTATGATCATCCCCCCTAATTATGTGTGACATATTCATTTGATGGTCATCCACTGCTGCTGATAAATTATATGTTGGAGTACCATCATTTCTTAAGATTACAAAATCTTCTATTGTATTATTTTCAATTTCAACATCACCTTGGACCAAATCTTTTAATATAGATGTTCCATCTATTTTACTTTTAAATCTTATTACGGGTTTTATATTTTTAGGAGCATCAGTTTCCTTTTTATCTCTCCACTTTCTATCGTAAATATATGGAATTTTTTTTTGTTTAGCTCTCTTTTTTTGCTCCTCAATTTCCTCAGATGAACAATAACATTTATAAGCATTACCATTTTTTAATAATTCATGGACAACTTTAATATGATCATCTATTTTTTTTGATTGTACATATTCCTCACCATCAAAGTTTATACCTATCCATTCTAGTGAATTAATAATTTGTTTTCTATATTCCTCTTTGGATCTTTCTTTATCAGTATCTTCAATTCTTAAAAAAAAATTACCATTTTGATTTTTTGAATATAGCCAGTTAAATAAAGCTGTTCGAACTCCACCTATATGTAATGGTCCAGTTGGCGATGGAGCAAATCTAGTTGCTACTTTTGACATTTAATATTATTAAACTATTTTTTTAGAAGTTTCTATACAAAGATACTAAAACACCCTGGACTTTTACTCTATCTGGACCAAAGATTTTGGTCTCGTAATTTTTGTTTGCACTCTCAAGTGCTATTGTTTTTCCTTTTCTTCTTATTCTTTTAAGCATAGCTTCATGGTCATCAATTAAAGCAACAACAATTTTTCCATTTTCTGCTGTATCTGTTTTTTTAACAATTACCGTGTCACCCTCGCTAATACCCGCTTCAATCATTGAGTCGCCTTGAACTTTCAAACCAAAGTACTCTCCATTTTTTTCAATATTATTAGGTAAAGGAACTCTCGATACTTCATTTTGTATTGCTTCAACTGGCGTTCCTGCAGCAATTTTACCTAGGACAGGAACTTCATTTTTTTCTATACCATCTTCATCTAAACCACCTTTTATTACACTAGGTGAAAAAGAGTTATAAATATCATTTGCAGAAGCGGTTTCAGGTAGCTTAACAACCTCTAATGCTCTAGCTTTATGTGCCAATCTTTTTATAAAACCTCTTTCTTCTAATGCGCTTATTAAACGATGAATTCCAGATTTTGACTTCAAATTTAACGATTCTTTCATCTCCTCATAAGAAGGAGATACACCAGAACTTCTCAACTTCTTGTTGATAAACATTAATAAATTTTTTTGTTTTTTTGTTAGCATAAGAACAAATATCGTACAAATAATGTTCTATAAAAGTTCTCTACAATTAACAATAGTAAAAAAATTAAGAAAATTAGGGATTATTTACCTAGAGAACTGAAAAAATAGAATTATTATTTAAATTTTTTAAAAGTGATTCACCAATTAAAAAAGTTTTAATCGATGTTTTGTTAGATAGTTCTAACAGCTCTTCTTTTGTTTTTATACCACTCTCAGATATTAGTGGCCCAGTATGATTTTTCAAAACATCATGAATATCAAAAGTTGTATTTATGTCAGTTTTCAAAGTTTTTAGGTTTCTATTGTTAATTCCTATAAGAGCGCTTTTAAACTTAAGTGCTTTTTTAGCTTCCTCAACAGTATGAACCTCAACAATTACAGTCATATTTAATTTTATTGCTTCTTCATATAACTCATTTGCTAAAGTTTCACTAACCCCAGCCATTATAATTAGTATTGCATCAGCTCCATAACTTTTAGCTAAAGGAACTTGAAATTTGTCAACGAAGAAATCTTTACAGAGAATTGGTAATTTAATTTTTTCTTTAATTTTACTAATATGTATTAGGTTTCCTAAAAAAAATTCTTCTTCAGTTAAAACAGACAAACAGGTTACTTTATTTTGATTGTAACTATTAGCTATTTCTACTGGATTATAATCTTTAATAATTATACCAGCAGACGGGCTTGCTTTCTTTATTTCAGCAATAATAGATAATTTTCTATTATTTATATTTTTTTTAATTTTATCTTTAAAGTCTATAAAAGATTTATTTTTATCTATAAGTTCATTTAAAGTATCTAATTTTGTAGTTTTTTTTAGATTTTCAATTTTCTCGACTTTCTTTTTAATTATTTTTTCAAGAATATTTTCAGCCATTTTGAATTTTCATTAAATGTTTATAAGACTTTCCTGACCTTATAAAATCTCTGGCGTAGTTATAGGCCAATTTAAAATCATCATATTTTTCTGATACAATTAAACCTGCAGCCGCATTTAGACACACGGCCTTAGAAAAATCATTGTCTTCGCCTTTAAATATATTGACTAATTTATCTGCATTAAATTTTGCATCATCTCCAATAAGGTTTTCAAACTTATCTGCTTTTATATTTAATTCTCTTGGATCAATAGTAATTTCAGAAATTTTGTTATCTTTTAATTGAACGACATTTGTTTTTGTGTATGGTGAAATCTCATCCAAACCGTCTTCACTATTTACAATCCATGCAAATTTAATATCTAAATTATTTAAAGCATTTGCAAAAATTTTTAGAAGCTTTTTTTCAAAAACTCCAACTACTTGTCTTTTTACTAAAGCAGGGCTGCTTAAAGGACCAATCATATTAAATATAGTTCTTTTGCCTATTTTTTTCCTAGTAGGACCTACAAACTTCATTGCACTATGATAATTAGGCGCGAACATAAAACCAAAATTGTTTTCATTTATTTGACGTTCAATATCTTTTGGTTCAAAATCAATGTTTATATTTAATGCTTCTAAAACATCTCCTGAACCACATTTAGAGGATACAGCTTTATTACCATGTTTTGCAACTTTAATTCCCATACTTGCAAGTAATAATGCAGATGCTGTTGATATATTTAGCGTATTCATACCATCACCACCAGTTCCGCAAGTATCAACACAATTACCAATATTAACTCTTTTGGACTTATCTCTAAGAACGTAAACACCACCAGCAATCTCATCTGAAGACTCACCTTTTACTGATAAAAATGTTAAAAAATCAAAAATATCTTGTTCATTTACTTTACCTTCCATTAATAGATTAAATGCTGCTTTGCTTTCTTCAAAAGATAAATTTTCGTTATTCTTTATTTTTTCTATAAAATGTTTCATAAATTTTTTAAATTAATAAAATTTTTCAATATTTTAATACCTAATTTTGTTTTAATACTTTCAGGATGAAATTGTACACCATGTATATTAAATTTTTTATGTTGAATACCCATTATTAAACCATCCTTTGTTTCCGCTGTGATTTCAAGCTCGTTTGACAAGGTCTTTTTATCTACAATTAAACTATGATATCTTGTGGCTTCAAAATTCTTGGGTAAATTTTTCAAAATTCCTTTTTGTTTTGAAACTATAAGACTTGTCTTACCATGCATAAGTTTTCTTGCCTGTACTATTTTTGAACCGAAAACCTGACCAATTATCTGGTGACCTAAACAAACACCTAATATGGGTATTTTTTTATAAATTGATTTAACTATCTTTAGACAGTTACCTGATTGACTTGGATTACCAGGTCCAGGTGATATAACGATTTTTTTAAATTTTTTTCTTAAAATTGTTTTTGCATCAATTTTATCGTTTCTGTAAACCTCAACTTTACACTTTAATTGAGAAATATAATGGTAAAGATTATAAGTAAAACTATCGTAATTATCTATTAATACAATCTTCATTTAATCGAGAGCCTTAATTAAAGCTTTAGATTTATTCACAGTTTCCTGAAATTCTTTTTCTGGAATACTGTCAGCAACAATACCTGCGCCAGCTTGTACATAATATTTTCCATTTTTAGCTAGAGCTGTTCTTAAAGCAATACAAGTATCAAAGTCACCATTAGCAGAAAAATAACCAATTCCTCCAGCATAAATCTTTCTTTTATTTTTTTCTAATTCATCAATGATTTCCATAGCCCTTATTTTTGGCGCACCTGATACAGTACCTGCCGGAAACCCTGCCATCAGTGTGTCATATTTAGATTTTTTTTTATCAAATTCACCTGTTACATTCGAAACAATATGCATCACATGGGAATATTTCTCAATTTTAAATTGTTCAGTTACTTTTACCGTATTTATTTTAGAAATTTTTCCAATATCATTTCTCCCTAAATCTAACAGCATAAGGTGTTCAGAAATTTCTTTTTTATCTGATAAAAGGTCCTTTTTATAAAAATTATCTTCACTAAGATTTTTTCCACGAGGCCTTGTTCCCGCTATCGGCCTAATTGTAACTTTATTATCTCTTAGTCTAACCAAGATCTCAGGACTCGCACCAATAATTTGAAAATCGTTAAAGTTAAAGTAAAACATAAAAGGGGACGGATTTGTCAATCTTAAACTTTTATAAATGCTAAGGGGTTTTTTTGTCAATTTTGTTTCAAAACGTTGACTTAAAACAACTTGAAATATGTCACCAATTTGAATGTATTTTTTTGCTTTTTTAACATTTTCCAAAAACTTTTTTTTTGAAATATTTGACTTAATGGTTTTTTTTACCAATTTTTTATCATTATAACTTGCAGAAATTTTAGATTGAATAATTATATTATTAAGCTCATCCTGGATATCTGTATATTTTTTTTCGTAATTTGAAATTTTTTTATCTGAAAAACAATTTTTAATAAAAAAAATTTTTTTTTGTAGATTATCGTGTATTACTAGAGTAGTTGGTCGCATAATTCTAATATCTGGTATTTTAAGATCATCAATACAAGTATCTTTGATTTTTTCAAAATATCTTATTGTATCATAGGAAAAATAACCTGCTAATAAACTACATAAAGGCGGCAATTTTTTGGGAGTTTTGAAGTTAAAATTTTTAATAATATTATTAATTACTTTAACAGGATCACCATTAATTTTTTTTTTTTTATTTTTGTTTAAGTAATAAATATTTTCATTGTTAAATTCCCATATTTTATCCGGATTTTTTCCAAATATTGTATATCTGCCTTTTATTACTCCTTTTTCTACTGACTCAAAGACAAAGCTATTTTTATCTTGTAAAAAATTATTTATTAAGTTTTCAACCTCCTTGGAATTGTTTGACTTTAACTCATAATATAAAACCTGGTTAATTTTTTTTTTATGAGTTTTTTTAAACTTTTTAAAACATATATTAAGCATTATTTAAAATAATTTTCTGTTCTTTCTAAAGTATTATAATTTATTTCAACTTTATAATTTTGATTTAAAAACTGATCATAAGATGAATATATCTCATCTTTAATTTTGTCCTTAGTTTTTAAAAATATCTCTTTATCACCACTCTTAAAATCATTGTTTTTTATTCCTAAAATTTTTAAAAGATATACTTTTTCTTTATCATCAGTCACTAGCATAAAACTATTAATTGGCATTGAATAAATTAATTCTACTGAATTTATCTCAAAAGTATTGTTATCTTTTATAGATTTAATTTGAGCTTTTTTATATTCGTTTTTATTCTTAACTGAATTATTAAAATCATCGTCTTTAAACTGATTATTGCTAATTTTTGAAAATAATTTCTGATTATAATTGTATTTATTTTCCTTGTATAAGATTTCTTTTATTTCAGTTGAAAAATCTTTGTCTACTCTAGGTATTTTTTGCCTATAATTTTCATTTTTAAAGATTAAAAAATAATCCTCTTTATCCAAAATTTGTATTTGGTCACTTTCTTTATAATTAAAAATATCTTCTAAATCTGTGTCTACATTTCTTTTACTTAACTCTTTTATTTCATTTATTTTAATTCCTTCATATTCACTAAGCAGTTCTTCCAAACTATTTTTATTAAATATTTCATTCTCTATCTTGTCTATTATTTCATAGTAACTTTCGTTATAATCAGATGAGCCTGTTAAAACTTCAGGTGTCAATTTTACGTATTTAATATCAACAAAATCTATTTTTAAATTATCTTTATTTGTTTCAATATAATTTTTAATATCTGTTTCATTGAATTCTTCTTTTTTTTTATAATTACTTTCTAAAGAAACATATTTAACATCAATACTTCTATTTTTGCTGAAATTAAAATAATTTACCAGATATTCTGGAATATATAACCCTGAGCTATAATAACTAAAAAGTTTTTTTTCTAATTCTCTTTTTCTTAATCTTTTTTCAAATTCTGAAGCGGTAATATTATTTTCTAATAGAAATTTTTCATATTTAATTCTAGTGAATTTTTTATTTTCATCTAAAAAGTTTTTATTATTTTTAATAATCAAAAGTAAACTTTCATCATTTATATTAATACCAAGTTTTTTAATTTCTAATTCAATAAATTTTTTTGCCAAAAGATCATTTAAAATTTCAGTAAGAACACCATTTTCAATGTTTTTACTAATGATTTCCTCATTAATTCCAAGAGATCTTATGTGATCAAAAAAATCTTCAGTTGAAATATTTACGTTTTTAATTTTTGCTATATTGTTCGTATTACCACCTTGAAAAACTCCCCCCATACCCCAAAAGACAAAAGGAATTATTATTATACCTATTAATACTGTAGCCAGTTTAGTTTTAGTGAAATTTCTCAGTTTATTTAACATAACATATGATAAAATATTGAACTATAAAAACAAATCTATAAATTATAATTAATATTATGACAAACAAAATATTATTCATTGCAAACTGGAAAATGTTTGGAGATTTAAATTCAGTAAAATCTATACAAAGTGTCATAAATTTGAGCAAAAAAAAGAATTATAAAAATGCAAAAATTATTTATTGTCCTCCATATACCCTTTTAAACTACTTTGTGATTAAAACTAGAAAAACCAATTTAGATGTTGGTGCTCAGAATTGTCATTACGAAATAAATACTGGACCTTACACAGGATCAATTAGCTCTACTATGATAAAAAAATTAGGTGCTAAGTATGTCATAATTGGTCACTCTGAAAACAGATCTAATGGAGAAACTAATACTCAAATCAATAAAAAAATTCATAGTGCAATTTTGAATAACTTAAATGTAATTTTTTGCATTGGAGAAAATTTATTTGAAAAAAAAAATAAGAAAACTAATAAAATTTTAAAACAGCAAATCGATTTGGGATTAAAAAAAATTAAAAAAATCGATAAAATTATTTTTGCATATGAGCCTGTTTGGTCTATTGGCACTGGAAAAGTTTTAACAAATAAAGAATTAACAAAACAGGTAATCATTATTAAAAAAATTATAAAGAATAAATTTAAAAACCAAAAAACAAAAATTATTTATGGAGGATCAGTAAACAACCAAAACATAAATAATTTAAAACAAATTAAGGAAATAAATGGTTTTTTGATAGGAGGAGCGTCGCAAAATTCTAAAAAATTTATTGATATAATTAAAAAAACAATTAATTAAACGTCATGGAAAATATATTACTCACAATAAATATAATACTTGCTATAATATTGGTTATACTTGTCTTATTCCAACAATCAGAGGGTGGAGCATTAGGTATTGGAGTTAGTCAAGAAAATTATATGTTTTCAAGATCAAGCAGTAATTTTTTCACTAAAGCAACTGCTATAGTAGCAACTTTATTTATAATCTGTAGTTTGTATCTAACTATTCTCTCAAATAAAGAATTAGAACCTGAGAAATCTTTATTGGATAAAATTGAGCAAAATACTGATAGTGACGCTCCTAAAATTCCCCAAAATAATTAATTAATACTTTTAATTTTTACTAATAAGAGCTATAACATAATTCCATGGCGCGATTCATTTTTGTCACTGGCGGCGTGGTCTCTTCTCTTGGAAAAGGATTATCTTCTGCCTCACTAGGATATTTACTCAAATCTCAAGGCTACAAAGTAAGAATTAGAAAAATGGATCCTTATTTAAATGTTGACCCTGGTACAATGAGTCCATTTCAGCATGGCGAAGTTTTTGTTACTGACGATGGAGCTGAAACCGATTTAGATCTTGGGCACTATGAAAGGTTTACAAATATATCTGCAAAAAAAAGTGATAATATTACTACAGGAAAAATTTATAGTGATATAATCTCTAAAGAGCGTAAGGGGGACTATTTAGGAAAAACTGTTCAGGTTATACCGCATGTTACAGAAAGAATTAAAAAGTTTATTAAAAAAGATATTAAAAATGAGGATTTTGTTATTTGTGAAATAGGTGGAACTGTAGGTGATATCGAGAGTTTACCTTTTTTAGAGGCTATTAGACAATTTTCTAACGATATTGGAAAAGAGAAAACTTTGTTTGTTCATTTAACGCTAGTACCCTTTTTAAAATCTTCAGATGAAATTAAAACAAAACCAACTCAACATTCTGTAAAAGAATTAAGAAGCATAGGTATACAACCAGATATTATCATTTGTAGATCACAACAATCAATACCATTAGATCAAAGAAAAAAAATATCTTTATTTTGCAATATTCCAATAGAGAGAGTTATAGAGACTGTTGATGTAAAAACTATTTATGAAGCACCAATAAGTTTTTTTAATGAAGGCTTGGATAAACAAGTTTTAAAATACTTTAAACTAAAACCTAAAAAAAAAATTAATCTCTCTCCATGGAAAAATGTAACAAAAATTGTAACTGATAAAAATTTAAAAGTAATAAATATTGCAATTGTTGGTAAATACGTAGAATTAAAAGATGCATATAAATCCTTAGATGAAGCCTTAGTTCATGGTGGAATAAAAAATAACTTAAAAATAAAAATAATAAGAATAGATTCTGACAAACTTAAAATATCGGAAATTAGAAAGAGACTAATTGATGCATCTGGAATTTTGATACCTGGTGGCTTTGGTAAAAGAGGCACTGAAGGTAAAATAGCGTGTATAAATTACGCAAGAAAAAATAATATACCTTTTCTTGGCATATGTTTTGGGATGCAAATGGCTGTAGTAGAGTTTGCTAGAAATGTTTTAAAAATAAAAAAAGCGGGATCTAGTGAATTAGATAAAAAATGTTTTTCAGTTGTTGGCTTAATCGAAGAGTGGAACAAAAATGGCAAAATTGTTAAAGGCACTTCTACTAAATTAGGTGGAACTATGCGTCTAGGTTTATATACAGCAAAATTACAACACAATTCACAAATAAAAGATATTTATAAATCTAAAATTATTCATGAGAGACATAGACACCGATACGAGGTAAATATTAAGATGAAAAAGAAATTTGAAAAAAAAGGTATGTTATTTTCAGGCTTGTCACCGGATAATAATTTACCGGAAATAATTGAATTAAAAAATCATCCTTGGTTTATTGGTGTTCAATTTCATCCTGAATTTAAATCTAGACCTTTAGATCCACATCCATTATTCTCATCTTTTATCAGTGCTGCAAAAAAAAATAATGAAAAATCTAACAATTAACTGTAACGATATTCAAATATCAAACGATAAACAAATATGTCTTATTGCAGGTCCTTGCCAATTAGAAACTGAGCAACATGCATTGGATATGGCTGGCAAAATTGGGGAGATTGCAAAAAAATACAATGTAGGTTTTGTTTATAAAACTTCTTTTGATAAGGCTAATAGGACCAGTTTAAAAGGTAAAAGAGGCGCAGGTTTAGAAAACTCATTACCAATTTTTGATAAAATTAAACAAGAATTAGGAGTGCCAATTTTAACAGATGTTCATAGTGCTGAACAATGTTCAGCTGTGGCTAAGCATGTTGATATAATTCAAATTCCAGCTTTTTTATGCAGACAAACTGATTTGTTAGTAGCTGCAGCTAAAACAAATAAAATTATAAATGTTAAAAAAGGACAATTTTTAGCTCCATGGGATATGATTAATGTCACGAAAAAAATTTCTGACTCAGGCAATAATAATATTTTAATAACAGAAAGAGGTGCAAGCTTTGGTTATAACACTTTAGTATCAGACATGAGATCTTTGCCTATAATGTCAAAACTAGGTTATCCTATAGTTTTTGATGCGACTCATTCAGTACAACAGCCCGGTGGTTTAGGAAATAAAAGCGGTGGTGAACGAGAGTTTGTTTCACATTTATCAAGAGCTGCAGTTGCAGTAGGAGTTGCTGCTGTGTTTATAGAGACGCACCAAGATCCAGATAACGCGCCATCAGATGGACCAAATATGATTCCCTTAAATGAATTAGATACTTTATTAGATAAATTAGTTCAAATAGATAAACTAATAAAAAATTAAAAAAAATTATGTCTAAAATCACGAAAGTTATAGCAAGACAAGTTTTCGATAGCCGTGGATTTCCGACAATTGAGACTGAAGTTTTTTGTAGAAATATTTCTTCCAAAGCAATATGTCCATCTGGTGCATCAACAGGAACTTATGAAGCACATGAAAAAAGGGACAAAAATAACAAAAAATATTTAGGAAAAAGTGTTTTTAAAGCTGTCTATTTTGTTAATAAAATAATTTCAAAAAAAATTTTGAAAAAAAACGTTCATAATCAAGAACTAATAGACTCAATTTTAATAAAATTAGATGGAACAAAACAAAAAACCAAACTGGGTGCAAACTCTATACTTTCAGTATCTATCGCCGTTAAAAAATTATCAGCAAAAATCAAAAATATTCCTTTATATAAAAATTTTTTTATTAAAAAAAATTTTAAACTACCATTTCCATTAATGAACATAATTAATGGTGGCGCTCATGCTAATAATGGTCTTAGAATTCAGGAATTTATGATTAGACCAGATAAGGCTAAAACTTTTTCTGAAGCAATGAATATCTGTTTTTTGGTAATTCAAAATCTAAAAAAATTAATTAAAAATAAAAATCTCTCTACAGCAGTTGGTGATGAGGGCGGATTTGCACCAATGATTACCAAGAATGAAGACGCCCTAAATTTAATAATTAAGTCAATTAAAAAGTCAGGCTATGTCAACGGAAAGGATGTTTCTATATGTTTAGATGTTGCCGCTAATGAACTATATAAAGGTGGTTGTTATTCTATACATTCAAAAAAATATATTTCAATTAAAAAATCTATAGATGGTTATATGAAAATTATCAAGAAATTTAAGATAAAATCAATTGAAGATCCATTTGCTGAAAATGATTGGAAAGCATGGTCTGAATTAACAAAAAGAGAAAAAGCTATTCAGATTGTTGGAGACGACCTGTATGTTACAAACTTACAAAGATTGAAAAAAGGTTTTTTAAGTCAATCCTCAAATTCAATTTTAATAAAACTTAATCAAATAGGAACTGTGACAGAAACACTTGATGTAATTAAATTTGCTCAACAAATTGGATATCAAACAATTATTTCTCATAGATCGGGTGATTCTGAAGATACATTTATATCTGATTTAGCAGTTGGAACAAATTCCTCTCAAATAAAAACAGGCTCTTTATGCAGATCAGAAAGAGTTGCAAAATACAATCAATTGTTAAGAATAGAACAAGAATTATCTAATAAAAATAACATGGCGAGATTAAAATGATAAAAAACATTAAGAACAAACTACTATTTACTATTCCTATATTATTAATCTTGTACTTCATTTTAAATCTTCTAGGTGGAAATAGAGGTTTGTTTTCATATTTTGAAAAAAGAAATTATTTAGATAACCTTAAAACTGAGGAGAAATTAATTAGACAAGAAATTGAAGTATTAGAAAAATCAAATAGTCTTTTAAGTGGCAATTTAGACGCTGATTATATTGAGATATTGTTACGTGACAAATTTTTATTAGGTAAAAAAGGTGAAACAGTTTATATAATTGAAAATGAGTAAATTTAGACATCCTGAAAAACAAAAAAACCCTATTAATCCAATAAAAAAAAAACCAGAATGGATTAGATCAAAACTTTCTAACAGTCGTGAATTTTTTTTAACAAAAAGTGTAGTAAATCAAAATAACCTTGTAACAGTTTGCCAAGAAGCAAATTGCCCGAATATTACAGAATGTTGGAGCAAAAGGCATGCCACATTTATGATTATGGGTGACACTTGCACTAGAGCCTGTGCTTTTTGTGATGTAAAAACAGGCAGACCAAATAAATTAGATCTTTTAGAACCAAAAAAAATATCTCTTGCTGTCAAAAAACTTAATTTAAGACATGTTGTTATAACTTCAGTTGATAGAGATGATTTAGACGATGGAGGGTCAAACCATTTTTATGAAACGATTATAGAGACAAGAAAGGAAAATCCTAAAACAACTATTGAAGTTTTAACTCCTGATTTTCTTAGAAAAGGTGACGCTTATAAAAAAGTTTTAGATGCAAAACCGGATGTGTTTAACCACAATATTGAAACTGTCCCAAGCTTATACTTAAAAGTTAGACCCGGCTCTAGATATTTTGCGTCACTCGAGTTACTAAAAAATGCTAAATTATTTGATGAGAATATTTTTACAAAGTCTGGAATTATGGTTGGAATGGGTGAAACCAAAGAAGAAATTATTCAAGTCATGGATGACTTAAGATCTGCTAATGTTGATTTTTTAACCATTGGACAATACTTGCAACCATCAGTAAAACATTTTCCTTTGCAAAGGTACTATGATCCGATTGAATTTAAAGACTTAGAAACCATTGCCAAAGCAAAGGGATTTTTGTTAGTTTCGTCATCACCATTAACTAGATCTTCATATCATGCTGATGAAGATTTTGCTCTTTTAAAGAAAAATAGAAAACTAATTAATGCCAAAAGCATCAGTAAAGAGAACCATTAATTGTGCAAAAGAAGATCTAATAAATCTTGTCTTAAATATTGAGGATTATCCAAAATTTATTCCTTACTGTTTGAGTGCGAAAATTTACGAAAAAAACTTTGACAATGATAATCAATTAATCATAGCAGATTTAACAATTGGAAAAGGTCCTTTAAAAGATACATATAAAAGTGATGTAAAGTACATCAAAAAAGATGGTGTTATATTTGTCAAAAATATAGATGGTCCCTTAAAATATCTTGATAATAAATGGCAATTTAAACAAACAGGTAGATTGACTGAAGTTTCATTTGATGTTGATTTTGAATTAAAAAATAAATTCCTTAATATTTTAATAACAAAATCTTTTAAATATGGTTTAGACAAAATAGCTGATGCTTTTCAAAGAAGAGCAGAGGAACTATTTAATAATAGATAAAACTGTTTTTATAACTGTGTTTACTGTTATTTTTTGAAAATTTTTTCTCGATTTATTCTCAAATAAATATTTATTAACAAGTATTTTCCTCTTAAATTTTAATCCAATAAATACTAGACCAACAGGCTTATTTTTTGTACCACCTTTTGGTCCTGCAATGCCTGTTATAGAAATGTTAATGTGACTATTACTTATTTTACTTAAATTATTAACCATTGATAAACAACATTGAACACTAACAGCACCATATTTTTTAATAACTTTACTTGGTACTTTAAGTATTTTTTGCTTGGCTTTATTCGAATATGTGACAAGACCTAGGTTGAAAACATTTGATGAACCAGCATTTGACGTAATAATACTAGACATGAGACCGCCAGTGCATGACTCAGCAAAACTAATTCTTAATTTTTTTCGTTTTAATAATTTTATTAACTTTTTAGAATTTGTCATAAATAATTATGAATATATACAATACAATAGTTGTAAAAATTCCTGCTACTATATCATCAAAAATAACACCAAAACCATTTTTATAATTATTGTCAATATAATTTATAGGATAGGGCTTAAGAATATCAAAAAATCTAAATCCAATGAATGAGACTAATACTATTATCATAAAAAAATTAATTGATACCGATGCTTCAAATAAAATCATATAAAAGAAAAGTATTGGTATAGATTGCCCTAAAAATTCGTCGATTACTATTTCTTTTGAATCTACTTCTTCAAATTCATCTTTTAAAAAATTTATTAGATAAATAGATATCAACAAAAGGAATAAGAATATCAAAAATAAAGTTAGATAATGGATTTTAAAATAAAAAAAAAAAATATAAAGTAATGAGGTAATCGCCGAAGCAATAGTACCTGGAAAATCTCCTAGCTTACCAATATTAAACATGGTTAAAATTAATTTACCAAATATTCTAATCATATTTTTTTTGTATTGATGCTATCACCTCACAAGCAATTGCTTTTTCTTTTCCAATAACACCTAGTTTTTCGGCAGTTTTACCTTTTAAATTTATCTTATTTTTATTTATCTTGCATAATTTTGAAATTGATAAAATTATTTTTTTTTTAAACTTTTTTAATTTAGGGGTTTCAGTAATTACATTTATATCAATATTATTTATATCAAAATTTTTTAACTTAATATCTTTCATGACTTTGTTTAACAATATAGTAGACCTTATATCTTTATATTTTCTACTTTTATCTGAGAATTTTTCTCCAATATCTCCCATTCTACATGCACCAAGAATTGCGTCTGTTATAGCATGAAGAATAGGATCACCATCTGAGTGGCCTAATGTACCTAATTTTGACTTTATTTTAATTCCACCAAGATACATTTTTTTTCCAGGAACTAATCTATGTACATCAAAACCAATTCCATAAAACACTTTATTTTCTTTTATATCTTTTAAGGTAGTTATTTTATGATTTTTCTCTTCACCTTTAATTAATTTAATTTTTTTATTTGCGTTGATTAAAAGACTTGAATCATCTGTAGTTTCTTTGTTAATTTTATTTTGCAATTCCATTAGAACTTTGTAATTAAATGCTTGAGGCGTTTGAGAAAAAAAAATTTTTTTTCTATCTAGGTTCTGTAATTTTTTATCATTTTTTAGTTTTAAAGTGTCAATGCTCTGAATAACAGGTACAACTCCATCATTAAATTTTAATGCTTTTAATAGTTTAAATATCAAATTTAATGAAAAATTTGGTCGCGCAGCATCATGGATAAATACATTTTTTGGTTTATATTTTTTTACATAATTTAAACAATTTTTTGCAGAATCTGCTCTAGTTTTTCCACCGTTAACAAAAAGCACTTTATTTAATTTGAGTTTTTTAAGGTATTTTTTGTGATTTTTATTAATTGCAACCACTATTTTTGAGAATTTTTTTGATAAAATTGCCTTATTTATAGAGTGTTTAATTAGTATATCACCATTATATTGAACAAATGGTTTAGGTATTTTAGATTTAAATCTATTACTTTTTCCAGCAGCTAATATTATAAAGCAATTGTTCATTTAAATTTATGAATATTATTTTTAAACATAATGCTTAATTTCATTAAAAAAAACTTATTTATTGTTATAATTTTTTTTATCACATTATTATTAGGTTTTGTAACCTTTTTAACTTTTTTAGATAAGAGTTTTATCAAACTAAATGATCAAAATTTACAATATCTCTTATTATCAAATATTGTTTTATTAATAATTTTTTTTTTATTTATTTTTTTAGAGGTCAAAAATTCAATTAAAAGTGAAATAGTGGTCGAGGGTTCTAGGGCTAATAGAAAGTATATTACCTTTTTTTCTTTGTTTACACTTATACCATCTATTCTGATATCAGCATTTTCTCTTTTTTTATTTTCATTCGCTGTCGAAAAATATTTTGATAAAAAAATTAATACGGTAGTGGATAATTCCTATCAGATTGCACAAAATTATGTAAGTGACTTGAGAAACAAAATAGAGTCAGACATAATATTGGTAGCTTTTGATTTAAATAAAAATATTAATATTTTTGAAAATAATAAAAAACAATTTGCTAATTTTTTAAATACTCAGAAAATAATTAGAGATGTTGATGGTATATTTTTAGTAAATAATAAGGGTAAACTAATTTTATCAAACTCTACAAAAAAAGAGATATATCAACCACCACCAAAAGAAGCACTCAAAATGGTCCAAAACGATGATAGACCTCTTAAAATACTTAATGCTTATGAAAATACCTCTGCGGCCTTAATGAGGTTAACAAATTATGATAACACCTTTGTATATGTTGTAAAATTTTTAGATCCTGAAATATCTCAATACCTCACACAGTCTGTCGATGCTTTAAGTTTTTATTATACAGTTCAAGAAAAAAGAACAGGTATCAAAATATCCTTTGCAATAATTTATATGATTGTTGTAACGTTACTGCTTTTTTTATCTATCTCTATAGCGATACGTTTTTCATCAAGATTTTTTGTGTCAATTAATAATTTAATCTCTGCCTCAAATAATATTGGAAAAGGAAATCTAAATTCAAAAGTTCCAGAAATTAAAACAGATAAAGAATTAGAAAAATTAAACAAAAATTTTAACTTGATGATAGATAGGCTAAAAACTCAACAAAATAAGTTACTTGCTAATGAAAGGCATGAAGTATGGGAAAATGTTGCAAGAAAGATAGCACACGAAATTAAAAATCCACTAACACCAATTCAATTAATAATAGATAGTTTAAAAAAAAAATACGCTGATCTACTAGATGAAAATAACAGACAATCATTTAATGATAAAGTTAAAACTATAAATAAACAAGTAAAATTGATTGAAAAATTAGTAAATGAATTTTCTGATTTTGCTAGAATGCCAAAGCCAATCTTTAAAAAAACAAATTTAAAAAAAATTGTAGATGAAAGTTTAAAACTTATGAAGACTAATGATGATTCTATTAAAATAGACTTTAATTGCAAAGACAAAATATTAATAAAAGCTGACAACGAGCAAATAAGTCGTGTGTTTATTAACTTAATTAAGAATTCAATAGAAAGTTTGAATGAAAAATATCAAAAAAACAATGATTTTATCAAAAAAATCATTATAGAAATTAATGAAATTAATGATTATATAGAAATCTTGATTATTGATAATGGCACAGGTTTTAATAACATAAATTTATCTGAGATATCTAAACCATATTTTACTACAAAAAAAAATGGCAGTGGTTTAGGTCTATCGATAGTAGCCAAAATAATAAATGATCATAACGGAACAATTGAATTTTTAAATTATAAAGAAGGTGCAAAAATTAAGATTATTTTTCCAAAATTAAATGTCAGCTGAAATATTAATTATAGATGATAATCCTGATATTAGAAATATTATTAGAGATTTAATTAATGAATCTGGTTATAAGACTAGAATTGCAGCAAATTATAACCAAGCCCTAACTGAAATAGATAAAAAATTACCAGATGTTGCTATCATTGATGTAAAATTAGATAAAGGTGATAACGATGGTATAGAACTATTAACACATATAAAAAAAAAAAATAAAGATATCCCTGTAATTATAATTTCTGGACACGCAAATATTGAAATGGCTATCAAATCTTTAAAAAATGGTGCTTTTGAGTTTATAGAAAAACCCTTTGATCAGGATAGACTAATGAATTTTGTAAGGAGGGCTGTTGAAAACTTTAATTTAAAAAATCAGAACAAAGAATTAGAAACAAAACTGTTCCATTCATTTGAACTGATTGGCAAAAGTCAAAATACAATAAAAATTAAAGAACAAATTGAGAAATTATCTAATTCAGATAGTAGAGTATTTATATTAGGACCAACTGGTTCGGGCAAAGAACTAGTTGCAAGAAAAATCCACAAATTATCCAAAAGAAGCAAAGCGCCATTTGTAGTTTTAAATGGTGCTTTATTAGATGTAAAAAAATATGAACTTGAACTTTTTGGTGAAGAAAAAGATAATGGATCAATATCCTATGGATCATTAGAAAAAGCAAGTGGAGGCACATTATTAATTGATGAGATTTCTGAGATACCCCTGGAAACCCAATCAAAAATATTAAGAGTGCTAACAGATCAAAAATTTAAAAGAATCAATGGAAATCACGACGTAAAAGTTAATGTTCGTATTATATGTACATCCAGTAAAAACATAATAAATGAAATTAAACTTGGAAATTTTCATGAAGATTTATTTTATAGACTTAATGTATTTCAAATAATTATAGATCCATTATCAAAAAGAGTTGAAGATATACCATTATTAGTTGATTACTTTTCACGTAAAATATCAAATTCTTATAATTTAAAAAAATTAGATATTAGTGGTGATAATACATATTTAATTAATCATAGTTGGCCTGGAAATGTAAGGGAGTTAAGAAATTTAATTGAACGTATTGCTATATTAGCTAATAATAATTCCGATAAAATTTCAACAATTATAAAAGAGTCTATAAAACAAGAAGTAAACGAAGTTTATAGTGAAAGTAATTTTTCTATTCCATTAAAAGAAGCAAGAGAAAATTTTGAAAAAGATTACTTAACGACTCAACTAAAAAAATTTGGTGGCAATGTTTCTAAAACAGCAAAATTTGTTGGCATGGAAAGATCTGCTTTACATAGAAAATTAAAAGATTTGGGAGTGAAAGACTTAAATTAATGAATATAATAATATGTGGAGCAGGTAGGGTAGGCTATACAATTGCAAAGCTTTTATCAGAACAAGACCATTCAATTACTGTAATTGATCAGTCAAGTGAGGATATTCAAAAGATAAATGATGATTTAGATGTCAAATCTATAGTTGGAAAAGCTACATTCCCGACAGTGTTGGAAAAAGCAAATGCTGAGGAAGCAGATATGATTATTGCTGTTACAAGGAGCGATGAGATAAATATGCTAATTTGCCAGATAGCTTTTTCAGTTTTTAAAATATCTAAAAAAATTGCAAGGATACGATCTCACGAATATTTAGACTCTAAATTTTCTAAAGTTTACAGTATAGAAAACTTGCCCATAGATGTAATAATTTCACCAGAGGTAGAAATAGCAAAATCTATACAACGTAAGCTTGAAGCACCTGGAGCTTTAGATAACGTTCCATTTGCTAATAATAAAATAAGACTTTTAGAAATTGATGTTGATGACAAATGCCCACTTGTTGGAATTAAATTAGAGGATATAACTAAAAAATTTTCAAAACTTGAGGCCAATATATTAGGTGTAATAAGAAATGAAAAATTTATATTTTTAAAAAAAAAAGATATTTTAAAAAAACAAGATAAAGCATATGTAATTATTAATTCATCTCAGATGCAATTGACCTTAGATGCATTCGGACATAGTGAAAAAATATCAAATAAATTTTTAATAATTGGAGGTGGAAACATTGGGTTTAATTTAGCTAAAAACCTTGAGGAGACAATGGACTCAGCAAGAATAAAGATAGTAGAAAAAAACAAGGAGAGGGCTGAGCATATTGCTAATAACCTTAATAATTCACTTGTTATTAATGGTAATGGTTTAGATGAAGATATTTTAAAAGAGGCAAATATAGAAGATGCTGAAACAGTTTTAGCACTAACCAATGATGATGAAGATAACCTAATGGTCAGTGTGCTTGTAGAAAAATTTTCAAAAGATAAAAGAACTATGGCACTTATAAATAAACCAAACTATTCGCTTTTACAAAATTCCTTAAAAATAGATGATTTAATTGATCCAAGAATGAATACTGTTTCCAGTATTTTAAAACATGTCCATAAAGGCACAATTGAAACAGCATACACAATCTTAAACGGTGAATTTGAAGTTATTGAAGCTGAAATAATAGACTCTTCTGAACTAATTAATAAAGAATTAAAAAATTCAAACCTTCCAGAGGATATACGTATAGGTGCAATTTTAAGAAAAGACGACATTATTATACCTACATCTAAGTTTATTTTTGAAAAAAAAGATATAGTTGTATTCTTAGCCAAAAGAGATCAACTTACATTAGTCGAGAGACTATTTCAAATTAGCTCAATATAGATGGTGAACTTTACCCAGTTATATTTAGGAGTATTCTCAATTTTAATATCAATATTATCTTTTTTTAATATTTTATACTGTTACTATTTTGATTTGTATTTAAATATAAATAATTTTCTCTTTATATTTATTATAAGTCTTTTGCTGGGATCAATCGTTTTTTTAAAAAAAAATATATCAAAAAAAATAACAATTTATGAAAAAATATTAACTGTAATTTTAGGTTATATTAGTATACCTATTTTATTGTCAATACCGTACTACTTGGTCATAAATAACATAAGCTTTATAGACTCTTATTTTGAGGCAATATCTGGATTTACTTCAACCGGTTTTTCTATATTCAAAAATATTAAACATTTGGATGAAAGTATAATTTTATGGAGATCCTCGACTCAATGGCTAGGAGGTCTTTATTTCTTAATATCAATTATACTTTTAATAGATATTTTTGATAATAATTTAAAAAAATCATTAACTAATTTTATAAATTTCAATTCAAACGAAACTATTAAACAATGTTTTAAATTAACAATTATTTATTCCTTTTTAACAATAATAATTTTTTTTACATTATATGTATTTGAAATTAGATCTTTTAATTCATTTAATCTCTCGCTAACAATAATCTCATCAGGCGGTTTTTTACCAGTGAATAGTTTAGATTTAATTATTAACTCTAAAACAAAAGAAATTATTATATCTTTAACAATGCTATTATCTTTTTTTAGTCTTTTTTTTACATATAACTTGATTTTTTTTCATAAAAGAAACATAAATTTTTTTTCCGAAGATTTATACTTGGGTTTTTATCTAATATTTTTAATCAGTTTTTTTTTTATATTTTTAAATATTAATGATAATTTTTCGTCAATTTTTTTAGCCATTTGTAGTTCAATTTCAAATATTGGTTTCTCAAACGAAACTCCAAAAAACTTATCATTTATTTTTTTAATTTTGATAATAATAGGAGGATCTTTTTTTTCTACAAGTTCAGGTATTAGATTTTTTAAGCTATTTTTATTATTTAAATTTTCAATTAACGAACTAGTTTCTCACTCTAAACCAAAAAGTTTATTTATAAATAAATTACCTTTTTTTGGATTTAATTTTTCAAATGATGATTTTTATAAATATTTTGTTTCGGTAATAATTTTTATCCTTTCTCTATCTATTTTATCTTTATTACTTAGTGTTTCAGGAATAAACAGCGAAGAATCATTTAAATTGTCAATATTAACTCTAATGAATACTGTTAACTCCTCTATGTCAAATTTAAGTGATTTTACATTTTACGATATAACTCTTTTTTCAAAAATATCATTAATGTTGTTTATGATAATCGGAAGAGTTGAATTAATATCAATACTAATTATTTGTAAAAAGTTCTTTTTTAAATCTTAATTAAGTAATATAAATAATTTTAACATTGCGCCCTTAGCTCAGCTGGATAGAGCAACGGTTTTCTAAACCGTGGGTCGGAGGTTCGAATCCTTCAGGGCGCGCCATATTCTACCTTAGGTTGTTTTAACCTTTTTTTTCATTAATATTTAGTGACATTTTGATCATGTTGTATATTTGATTTACGTTGATCAAATTTTATTTAAATGATTAACTTAGTTAATTCAAAAATTTATTTTGAATTATTTGTTAACAAATAAACAACTTAAGAGGAAATATATGTTTAAACACTTAAAACAATTGACTTCTTTAGTAGCAATGATCGCTGTTGTGTTTGCATTTACAACAGAGGCTATGGCTAAAAAGTCAAAAACTCTAAAAAACACTCAAAAAAAGGGTTTTGTTAGATGTGGTGTTTCACAAGGTCTACCAGGATTTTCAAATGCAGATGCATCTGGAAATTGGACTGGAATAGATGTTGATGTTTGCAGAGCTGTTGCTGCTGCAGTTCTTGGTGATGCGAATAAAGTAAAATTCACTCCACTAAGTGCTAAAGAAAGATTTACAGCTTTAACGTCAGGTGAAATTGATATTTTATCAAGAAACACTACTTGGACATTATCTAGAGATGCTGATATTGGACTTACTTTCGTAGGAGTAAACTTCTATGATGGTCAAGGTTTCATGGTCAGAAAAAGCTCTGGAATAACTTCAACAAGCCAATTTAAAGATGGTATTTCAGCTTGTACTAACATTGGTACAACAACTGAGCTAAATATGAGAGATTTCTTTAATTCAAAAGGAATTAAATATGAGCCAGTAGCTTTTGAAAAGGCTGACGAGGTTGTTGCTGCATATGATGCTGGAAGATGTGATACTTACACAACTGACAAATCAGGTTTAGCAGCTCAAAGAACTAAAATGAAAAACCCAAATGAGCACATTGTGTTACCAGAAACTATTTCTAAAGAGCCTTTAGGACCAGTTGTAAGACAAGGTGATGCTGTATGGGAAGACATTGTAAGATGGTCTTTGAATACTATGATCGAAGCTGAGGAGTATGGAATTACTTCTGCAAACGCTGATTCTATGAAAACTTCAGATAACCCAGCAATCAAAAGATTAGTTGGAGCTGAAGGTGAAATGGGTGCAGCATTCGGTTTAGATAACGAGTGGAACCTAAGAATTATCAAGCAAGTTGGTAATTACGGTGAAAGTTATAAAAGAAATATAGCTGACACTGGTATTTTACCAGACAGAGGTCCAAATCAACTTTGGACAAAAGGCGGAATTTTATACGTTCCACCAGCAAGATAATTTCTTTTAAAATCTTCAAAAAGGGCTAGATTTTTCTAGCCCTTTTTTTATATATAGAGTTAATGAACAACAAAATTAAAAAACTCATACCGCAAATTTTAACGATACTTTTTGTAGTCCTAATATTTGGCTTTTTTACCATGAATGCTCAAGTCAACATGGATAATAGAGGAATAGATTTTGGTTTTGGTTTCCTTTCTCAAGAAGCATCATTTGACATGCAGTTCACATTGCTCGACTATGATGGTCAAGACTCTTATGCATGGGCTTATGTGGTAGCTTTATTAAACACACTTTTAGTATCTTTTTTAGGAATAATATTTTGTACAATTTTAGGCGTTATAATTGGTGTTGCAAGGCTATCTCAAAATTTTCTGATTAGAAATTCTGCTGCATGGTACGTAGAGTTTTTTAGAAACATACCGTTATTATTACAAATTTTCTTTTGGTATTATGCTGCTTTAAGGGCATTACCTTTACCAGAAACTGCAGAGCCGTGGTTTGGTGTAACTTATATGACTATAAAGGGTTATTACATACCATCAATGATATGGGAAAATTTAAACGTATTTTTATCGTGTTTGATAGCTGCAATAGTTTCAATAATCTTTATAAGAATTTATGCGAGAAAACTTCAAGAAAGAGAAGGCAAACAATTACCTGTTATCTATATTTCAATAGGATTATTGATTATTTTGCCTTTACTATCATTTTTAATAGGAGGTGTTAAACTTGATTTTGAGTTACCTGTTTTAAAACAATTAGCTCAAACATCTTTTATATTTGAAGGTGGAATTGCATTACCACCTGAATTAATTGCATTAGTAGTTGCCTTGTCTTTATATACATCAACATTTGTTGCTGAATGTGTAAGAGCAGGAATTCAAGGCATAAGCAAAGGACAAAAAGAAGCCGCTGCATCTGTAGGATTGAACCCAAATCAAATTTTAAAATTAGTAATCATGCCTCAAGCTTTAAGAATAATAATACCACCAACTACTAACCAATATTTAAATTTAACAAAAAACTCATCTTTAGCAGCTGCTATTGCATATCCAGACTTAGTATTAGTTTTTGCAGGAACAGCATTAATGCAAACTGGAAAAGCTATCGAGATTGTAGGAATTACAATGTTAACTTATTTAACAATAAGCTTGTCAATTGCAGCTTTGATGAACTGGTACAACAAAAGAATAGAAATTAAAGAAAAATAAAATGAACATAAGTTTATCAAAGATTAAAACCAGCAACCCTATAACAAATATTTACATAGGCTCATTTTTATTTTCATTGGCCATATTTGATGTTTTTGTTTATTCTTTTTTTGATTTAAATATTACTTCTTTTTTACCAGGAAATTTAAACTTATTTTTTCCATTAATTATCGGATTTATAGGTCTTTCATTTATAAGAATGGAATATAGCGGTATTAAATTAGTAGATAAAATTAATAAACATATTAACCCGTCTAATTTTAATGCTTTACTAACATTATTAATCATTTTTACTATCCTAAAAGCAATTCCTCCTGCATTAAGTTGGATGGTACTTGATGCAAATATTTCTGGTGATACTAAAGCAGCATGTACTGGAACTGGCGCTTGTTGGACTTATATAAAAGTTTGGTTTAAAAGATTTATGTACGGAATGTATCCAAATGAGCTTCATTGGAGAATTAATTCGGCATTTATTTTAGTTATTGCTTTAGGCTTTGTTGGTTATTTTTTTAAAGAAAATTTAAAAAAATATTTAGCTCTTTATTATGTTGTTATTTATCCAATAATAGCTTTTTTGATAATTTATTATTTAATTTCTGGCGGTTCTTTTGGTTTAGTCTGGGTTGAGACAGGTGCTTGGGGAGGACTGTCTTTAACTTTCATTGTCTCATTTTTCTGTTTAATTTTCTGTTTTCCACTAGGCATGATTCTTGCTTTAGGAAGAAGGTCAAACTTACCAGCAGTTAAATATGTTTCTATTTGTTATATCGAATTTTGGAGAGGTGTGCCTTTAATAACAGTGTTATTTATGTCTTCAGTTATGTTTCCTATGTTTTTACCTGAGGACTTTTTTATGGATAAACTTGTTAGAGTAATTATTGCAATTACTTTATTTGAAGCGGCTTATTGTGCGGAAGTTATAAGAGGAGGTTTGCAAGCATTACCAAGAGGCCAATACGATGCAGCTAAATCATTAGGAATGGGTTATTGGAAAATGCATATTTTTGTTATTCTTCCTCAGGCTTTAAAATTAGTAATTCCAGGTATAGCAAATACATTTTTAGCTTTAGTTAAAGATACGCCTTTAATATTTGTTGTTGGCTTAGCTGAAATCGCAGGAATGCTTGCTCTTGCAAAAACCAATCCTAAATGGCTTGGATTTGCAATGGAGGGCTATATTTTTGCAGCTATAATTTTTTGGATAATTTGCTATGCAATGAGTAAATATAGTTATAATCTTGAACAAAAATATAAAACTGAGAGATAAATGTCTGAATCAATAATTAAAATAAATGATGTAAATAAGTGGTTTGGCGATTTTCAAGTTTTAAAAAATATTAATTTAGACGTTAAACCAAAGCAAAAAATTGTAGTTTGTGGTCCATCAGGATCAGGCAAATCAACTTTAATAAGATGTATAAATAGACTTGAGGAACATCAAGAGGGCACAATAATTGTTGATGGTAATGAATTAAGTGAAAATACAAAGAATATTGAGGAAATTAGAGCTGAAGTTGGTATGGTTTTTCAACAATTTAACTTATTTCCACATTTATCAATATTAGATAACTGCACATTAGCACCAATATGGGTAAAAAAAATGCCAAAAAAGAAGGCCGAAGAGTTAGCTTTAAAACAATTAGAGCAAGTTCAGATAGCTGATCAAGCTTATAAATTTCCAGGTCAACTATCTGGTGGACAACAACAAAGATCTGCTATTGCAAGAGCATTATGTATGGAGCCAAAAATAATGTTATTTGATGAACCGACATCTGCACTTGATCCAGAGATGATTAAAGAGGTTTTAGATGCAATGGTAAACCTTGCAAAAGGTGGAATGACAATGATTGTAGTAACACATGAGATGGGATTTGCTAAAGAAGTTGCAGATGAAGTAATTTTTATGGATGAAGGTATGATTGTTGAAAAAAATACCACTAAAGAATTTTTTGCAAACCCAAAAAGTGATCGTACAAAGCTATTTTTAAGTCAAATTTTATAATTTTAGTTACCAAAAATACCTTATTTTTCAGAGCAATTTTTTAGAATTTTCAGATTGTCAAGCTACAAATTACCATAAAAATAATTTTTTTTGTGCTTGCATAAACTCTCAGGATAGAGTTCAATTATCCTTTTTACGAGGGGTCTTAATGGAAGATAATTTTAATAAACACTTAGGTAGCAAGCTTAAGTTAAGACGCTTAGCATTAGGTTTAACTCAAACTAAAGTAGCTAAAGCAATCAACGTTACATTTCAACAAATTCAAAAATACGAAAAAGGAACAAATGGTGTTAGTTCAATGAGATTGTTGCAACTTTCTAACTATTTAAAGGTTCCAATAAGTTATTTTTTTGAGGATTTTTCAGAATATCTGATAAATGCTGAAAAAATTAAAGAAGGACATTTAAGCATAAATTATAATTTTTTGTTAAAAGTATATTCTGAACTTTCTAATGATCAAAAAATTAAATTTACAAAAAGTCTAGATAACGTAGTAAATAAAGTCGAAAAAACAGGGTAATTAAGTACTCGTTAGCATTTAAAGCAACGAAACTATGAAGGTTAGTCTGTACAAAAAAATATCAATCATATTAATTTCATTATTTATATCACTAATATTTGTTGAAATATTTTTAAGAGTTTTTGTAATTAAGCCATGGAAAAATATTAGTATTAACGACCCTTCAATTTTTAAATCAGATCCTAAACTAGGCTGGATTGCTAAAGAAGGAACATACAAATTTCTACCAGTAGATATTAATGGTAAGAATTTTACTATGAGTTTCAATGAAAATGGCAACAGAAAAAATAGTGATATTAAAAATAATTCAAAAAAAGAGATTTTAATAATAGGCGGTTCGTTTGCTCAGGGATGGGGCGTTAATGATAATGAAACGTTCTCATATGAATTACAAAAAAAATATAATAGTTACAAAGTATATAATTTTGGACAAGGAGGATACGGAAGTATACAATCTTATTTACTTTTGAAAGACCTAATTTCAAAAAATATAAAACCACATTTGATAATTTATGGAATAATCCAACATCATGAGTATCGCAATATAGCTCATTCTGGATGGTTAAGAATGCTATCTCAATACTCTAGTCGTGGACATGTTTACACGCCCTATGGCGTAATTGGAAAGAATGATGAGCTGATTATCCATAAACCGATAGGTTATTTAGATTTACCTTTTAGAGAGATATCTTCTATTATTACTTTAATTGAGAAAGTATATATGAAATTAAATTCTAGAAATAGAGTTTATATTAAATCAAAAGCTGGAAAAAAAACTAAACAACAAATTATTGTTACAAAAAAAACGATTTTAAAAATGAAAAAACTTTCAGAACAATCTGGTTCTAATTTTATTTTGGTTAATCTTGATTGGTTAGGCAGTTTTAAAAAAGAAAATTATGATAATTTTTTTAAAAAAAATAATATAAAATTTGTTAATTGCGCTTTACCATCAAATGAGAAATATATCATACAAGGTGATTATCATCCAAATAGGACGGCTCACACATATTTTAAAAATTGCTTAGTTGAATATATCGTTGATAAAAAGTTACTTTCTTTTTAATTATAGAAATTTAAATAATATTATATTTAATTTTTATGCTACTGGCTCCTCGGGCAGGACTCGAACCTGCGACCAATTGATTAACAGTCAACTGCTCTACCAACTGAGCTACCGAGGAATGTAGAAATCAATCAAAACTTACTTTTTTTTTTAGTTAAAACAACTCTTTTTTTGGAGGTAACGCCCGGAATCGAACCGGGATACAAGGATTTGCAATCCTCTGCGTAACCATTCCGCCACGTTACCGTTAAAATGATTATCAAAACAATCTATTTAATGTTTATATATGAAATACTCCATCAAATTCAATCTAATTTTGATTGTTGTTTAATGTGTTTATTGAATTATAAACTATTAAACATTCATGAGTTCAGAAAAATATATACATAAAAAAGTAGAAAATAGAATTTATTCTTATTGGGAGAAAAAAAAATTATTTAAACCAAAAAAAAATAAAAGAAAATATTCAATTGTAATACCGCCCCCTAATGTGACTGGAAGTTTACATATGGGACATGCATTAAATAATACGATCCAAGATTTATTAATCAGGTATCATAGAATGAATAATTTTGAAACTTTGTGGCAACCTGGAACTGACCATGCAGGTATTGCAACACAAGCATTAGTAGAGAAAAAATTAGAAAGTCAAAATATTAATAAAAAAACTATTGGTAGAGATAAATTTATTAAAAAAGTTTGGGAGTGGAAAAAAGAATATGGGGGAATAATTATCAATCAATTAAAAAAACTTGGATGTTCTTGTGATTGGTCGAGAAATGCTTTTACTATGGATAAAAATTTATCATCATCTGTAATCAAAGTTTTCATAGATTTATATAATAAAGGTTTAATTTATAAGTCAAAAAAATTAGTAAATTGGGATAC
Organism: uncultured Pelagibacteraceae bacterium; assembly: GCA_902587095.1. Taxonomy (GTDB): domain Bacteria; phylum Pseudomonadota; class Alphaproteobacteria; order Pelagibacterales; family Pelagibacteraceae; genus Pelagibacter. Next base: position 35,751 of record CACIJY010000002.1, on the reverse strand, counting down.
GGTTCTAAAAACAGCTATATCAGATTTAGAGGTTGATCAAAGAGAGGTCAATTCAAAACTATATTATATAAATTACCAAATAGAAAATTCATCAAATTTTATAACAATTGCAACAACTAGGCCCGAAACTATGCTCGGTGATACAGCGATAGCTGTAAACCCTAAAGATGAAAGATATCAAAGTTTAGTTGGAAAAAATGTAATTTTACCAATTACTAACAGAAAGATTAAAATAATAGCTGATGATTACGCAGATCCAGAGCAAGGTTCTGGAGCTGTTAAAATTACACCCGCACATGACTTTAATGACTATGATGTTGGTAAAAGAAATAAACTGGAAATTATAAATATTTTCACTGAAGATGGTAAAATTAATAATAATGCACCAAATGAATATGTCGGATTAGATAGATTTGAGGCTCGAAAAAAAATACTTAATGAATTAGGTGACAAATTAATTAAAGAGGAAAAAATAAAAAATAAAGTTCCCTATGGTGATAGATCAAACTCTATTATAGAGCCTTATTTAACTGAACAATGGTTTGCAGATGCAAAAAAATTATCTATAAAAGCAAAGAAAATAGTTAAGAATAAAAAAACAAGTTTCTTTCCAAAAAATTGGTCTAAAACATATTTTCAATGGATGAACAATATAGAACCGTGGTGCATATCAAGACAGTTATGGTGGGGCCATCAAATACCTGCTTGGTATGGTCCAGATAAAAAGATATTTGTTGCAAATAATTTAAATGAAGCAAAAAAACTTGCTAAGAAAAAATATAAAAAAGACGTTGAATTAGTTAGAGATGAAGATGTATTAGATACATGGTTCTCATCAGGTTTATGGGCATTTGCAACTTTGGGATGGCCAAAAAAAAATGAATATTTAAAAAAGTTTTATCCAACATCTGTATTAGTTACCGGCTTTGATATTATCTTCTTTTGGGTTGCAAGAATGATGATGTTTGGAATGGAATTTTTAAATAAAGAACCTTTTAAAGATATTTATGTTCATGCTTTAGTTAGAGATGAAAAAGGTCAAAAAATGTCAAAATCTAAAGGCAATGTTATTGATCCCTTAGTATTAATAGAAAAGTATAGCGCTGATGCATTAAGATTTACTTTATTATCAATGGCTTCACCTGGTCGTGATGTGAAACTTTCTGAGGATAGAGTTAAAGGTTATAGAAATTTTTTAAATAAGTTGTGGAATGCTAATAACTTTTTATCCATGAATAAATGTGATTTTAAAAAGTCAAAAAAATCACCAAAAATTAAACTTAATATAAATAAATGGATAATTTCAGAGTTAAATCAAACAACAAAGGAGATAGAAAAAAACATCAAAGAATACAGATTTGATGAAGCTGCTAGAAATATCTATCAGTTTGTATGGCATTCTTATTGTGATTGGTACTTAGAGCTTTCAAAAACTATTTTAAATTCTAAAGACAAAAAATCTATAAATGAGGTAAAATTAACGACCTCTTACGTTTTTAAAGAAATCTTAGTTTTATTACACCCGTTTATCCCGTTTATAACAGAGGAACTCTGGCTAAAGAATAAACTCGATAAATTGAATAGTAGTTATTTAATGCACACAAATTGGACTTTAAATAAAATAAAAAGTGACAAGAATATTAAAGAAGTACAAAAAATAATTGATCTCATAAGCCAACTAAGATCTTTTAAAAATGAACTAAATGTAAGTCCTGGCTCTTTTGTTGATATGTCATTAGCTAATTTACCAAAAAAAGATCAGGATTTTATTATTAAAAACGAAATTGTACTAAAAAGATTAGGTAGAATTAATAACTTCTTTGATAGTGAAAAAAACAAACCATCTGCAAATCTTGTGATTGCAGGCGATATATTTAAAATTTACTTTGACCAGTCAGTTGATCTGTCATTAATTAAAGAGAATTTACTTAAAAGGCAGAGCAAATATGAGGCAGAATTAGATGTAATATCAAAAAGACTATCCAACAAAAGTTTTGTCGATAGGGCACCAAAAAATATTGTTGATCAAGAGAAAAATAACTATAATGAATTACAAAAAAATATTGATAAAATATCAATCACAGTTAAAGGTTTGTAATGAAATTTAATAAGAAAAAACTACCAAGTAGACACACTTCGCTAGGACCAGATAAGGCCCCTCAAAGATCTTTTTATTATGCAATGAAATTAACCGAAAAAGATGTTGCAAAACCCTTTGTTGGAGTAGTTTCAACATGGAATGAGGCTGCACCTTGTAATATTGCTTTAATGAGACAAGCACAGTCAGTTAAAAAAGGTGTTAAATCATCGGGAGGAACACCAAGAGAATTTTGTACAATTACTGTCACTGATGGTATTGCAATGGGACACGAGGGAATGAAATCTTCATTAGTTTCAAGAGATGTTATTGCGGATTCAACTGAGCTTACTGTACGAGGTCATTGTTACGATGCTTTAGTTGGCGTTGCAGGTTGTGATAAATCTTTACCTGGTTTGATGATGGCGATGGTTAGATTAAACGTGCCTAGTGTATTTATTTATGGAGGCTCTATACTTCCTGGAAGATTTAACGGTAAGGATGTAACCGTTGTAGATGTTTTTGAAGGTGTAGGAAAATATTCTTCAGGGCAAATGAATGCACATGCTTTAAGAAAATTAGAATTAAAAGCTTGTCCAAGTGCTGGTGCTTGTGGAGGTCAATTTACAGCAAACACTATGGCATGTGTCTCAGAAGCAATGGGATTAGCATTACCTTATTCAGCTGGAACTCCAGCACCCTACGAACAAAGAGATAAATTTGCATTACAAAGTGGAAAAGCTGTAATGAATTTATTAGCAAAAAATATTAGGCCAAGAGATATTGTTACAAGAAAAGCTTTAGAAAATGCAGCAACGATTGTTGCAGCAACTGGAGGCTCAACAAATGCTGCATTACATTTACCAGCTATAGCAAATGAAATAGGAATTAAATTTGATTTAATGGATGTTGCTAAAATTTTTAAAAGAACTCCTTATCTTGCAGATTTAAAACCAGGTGGAAGATATGTTGCAAAAGATATGTGGCTAGCAGGTGGTGTACCAATGTTATTAAGAACTTTGTTAGATGGTGGATATATCCATGGTGACTGTATGACTGTTACAGGGAAAACTATGAGACAAAATCTTAAAAATATCAAATTTAATCCAAAACAAAAAGTTATGAGAAAATATAACAATCCACTTTCAAATGATGGCGGTGTTGTAGGTTTAAAAGGAAATCTTGCACCAGAAGGAGCAATTGTAAAAGTTGCTGGATTAAAAAAATTACAATTTACAGGGACAGCAAGATGTTTTGACACTGAAGAGTCTGCTTATAAAGCTGTTAAGAATAAAAAATATAAAGATGGAGATATAATTATTATTAGATACGAAGGTCCAAAAGGTGGTCCTGGTATGAGAGAAATGTTACAGACAACTGGAGCAATTTACGGTCAAGGAAAAGGAGAGAAGGTAGCACTTATTACTGATGGTAGATTTTCAGGTGCAACAAGAGGCTTTTGTATTGGTCACGTTGGTCCAGAAGCATCTGTTGGAGGACCAATTGCATTACTTAGAAACGGAGATGTAATAGACATTGATGCTAAAAAAGGAACTATTAATGTTAGATTGTCCAAAAAAGAATTGCAAAAAAGACGTAAAAAATGGAGACCTAAAAAGATTAACTTTGGCAATGGAACTCTATGGAAGTATGCACAAACAGTTGGACCAGCATATTTAGGAGCACCAACACATCCTGGTGGTAAAAACGAGGTTAAAGTATACGCTGATATTTAATGAAAATTAGACCGGTTATTTTATGCGGTGGGGCTGGAACAAGACTTTGGCCCAAAAAATCTAATCATCAAGCAAAACAATTCATAGATTTTGGCGGTTGGACTTTAATTAATAAAACTTTTGAAAGAATTAAAAGTAAAGTTTTTGATTACCCAATTATAAGTACTAATTCAAAGTATATTAAAGATGTAAAAAAAGCTTTAAAGAAAAGTAAAATTAAAAAGTATAAGATTATTTTAGAACCAGCAAAAAAGAATACTGCTCCTGCAATTTTAGCATCAGCATTAATTAAAGATGTACCGTATAATCAGCCATTAATGTATTTTACTGCAGATCATTTAATTGAAAAGCCTAACAAATTAATTACAGCTATTAATAAAAATAAGTCAAATTTAGATGAAAAAAATATATTTATATTTGGCATAAAGCCAACAAGTCCATCTAGTGAGTATGGATATTTCATTACTAAGAAAAAAAAGAGTATTAATAAAGTCACCAAATTTATTGAAAAACCTAAAACATCAAGAGCAAAACAAGTAATTAGACAAAAAGGATACTGGAACTCTGGTATGTTTTTTTTGAGAAAAGACTCAATTATTAATAATTTTAAAAAATATCAGCCTAATATTTTTCGAAACTGTAAAAAAGCTGTAATAAAAGCTAAATATAAAAGCAATGTGTATTATTTAAATAAACAATCGTTTTCTAAAGCTACAGCAAAATCGTTTGATTACGCAATACTTGAGAAAACAAAAAATATCAATGCGATCAAGCTTGATATTCCATGGTCGGATCTAGGGAGCTGGAAAGAAATCTGCAAAATGTATGGAAAAATTAAAAATAGATATTTTAAAAAGAAAAACGTATTTCATAGACCATGGGGCAGCTATACAAACTTATTTAAAGGCAAAGAATTTTTAATTAAAGAATTATTTGTTAAACCTAAAGGCATTTTAAGTCTTCAAAAACATTTACATAGAGCAGAACATTGGGTAGTTACTCATGGAATTCCAAAGATTACTCTAAATAAAAGTAAATTCTTAAAGAAACCTGGTGAAACTATTTATATTCCATTAGGAGCTATTCACAGAATTGAAAATCCATTTAAAAAACCGGTTAAAATTGTAGAAGCACAAATAGGCTCAATCCTTAAAGAAACAGATATTGTTAGATATCAGGATGTATATGGTAGGGTAAAATAGTATTAAGCAGACTTTAATATATTTATTTTTTTTTCTGATTTTGAAATTAAAACTTCTTTGAAATTACCAAAATTGTCACCATCAATTTGCACTGGTATTTTACTATTCACACCTTCAAATTTAATATTATCATCATATTTTGTAATCACTGATTTTGATTTTTCTAAATTACCATAAATAGCTACTAAATATATGTAATATAATAATTTTAATCGATTTAAGTTTTCAAAGATGTATGTAACAACTTTATCATCAAAGATATTTGTTTTTGCTATTGAATGATGACCTGCATAATATTTGCTATTTGTACATAGAACCCAATCTGCATAAATAGTTTCATTATCGATAAATATCTTGATTTTATTATTCTTCATAAATAAAAATTTTTGTAAACCTTTGATACCAAATATTAATTTTCCCATTATTTTTTTAATCGAGGAATTAATTGATTGAACTATTTGAGCATCCCATCCTAATCCTGCCATCAAAACAAAATGTTTTTCATTTATTTTCATTAAATTAGATTTATTAAAATTATTTGAGGTTAATGTTTTTGCAATTTGTTTAATGTTTTTAGACATACCCAATTCAGCTTGTAGAATGTTAGCTGTTCCTGCTGGAATATATCCAATTGCAAAATCCTTATTAAAATTAAAATTATTTTTTATAAGTTCGTTAATAGCAAATGAAACTGACCCATCTCCACCAGCTAATAATAATCTGTTATATTGATTTTTTGGGATATTTTTTATTATTTCTGATGCTTGGTTCTCACTTTTTGTCTCAAAAAAATCAACCTTGTATTGTTTTCGAATTTCATAAAGAATCTTTTTAATAAAATTAGTCTTTCTTCCACCGGCAGATTTTTTATTATATATCAAACAAAATTTCATAATTTAATAATTCTGTAACATTATTATGTACAAGGTAGTTATGTTTCTACTTATAAGCGAATCAAAAAATAAAACAAGTTTATATGACAAATAAATCACCTTTATTAAAGTATAGAAGTATATTTATTTCAGATTTACATCTTGGAACAAAGGGGTGTCAGGCAAGTAAGATTTTAGAATTTTTTAAAAACTCTAGATCAGAAAATCTTTATCTTGTTGGAGATATTGTTGATGTTTGGGCGATGCAAAAAAATTTTTATTGGCCTCAAGAACATAATGACGTAATTCAAAAAATATTAAGAAAAGCAAGACATGGTACTAAAGTTTTCTACATAGTAGGCAATCATGATGAATTATTTAGAAAATTTATTCCTATGAATTTTGGCGACATACACATGTTAAATAGAATTGTTCACGAAACTAATTTAGGAAAAAAATATTTAATTGTACATGGTGATGCGTGGGACGGGGTAATGAAACACGCTAAATGGTTATCTAAAATTGGATCTGTCGCTTATAATTTATTACTAAGAATTAATGTGGTTATAAATTTCTTTAGAAAATTAAGAGGCAAAGATTACTGGTCACTTGCTAAATTCTTAAAATATAAAGTTAAAAATGCAGTAAAATATATTGGCGAATATGAAAAAACACTTTCAGATTATGCAAAAAACAAAAAATATGATGGAATAATTTGTGGTCATATTCATCATGCGGAAGATCAAGAGTTCAATGGAATAAATTATCTTAATTGTGGTGATTGGGTTGAGTCATGCACCGCATTAGTAGAAAATTACAATGGAAAATTCGAAATTATTTATTGGGATAAAATAAGAGATAAATATTTCAATAATGAGGAAATTTCACAAACTTTAAAAACAAAAAATCTTAAAAAAGCATCTTAAAAAATGAAAATCTTAATTGCGACAGATGCATATTTCCCTCAAGTTAATGGTGTAGTAAGAACTCTTCATGAAACAGGGCAAGTTTTAAAAAAACAGGGTCATTTAGTAGAATATATCACTCCAGACTTATTTTTAACTTTTCCGATGCCCAAATATAATGAAATTAGATTATCTATTAATGTTTGGCCAAGAGTTGGTAGTTTGATAAAAAAAATAAAACCTGATGCAATTCATATCGCTACTGAAGGTCCTATAGGAACTATGGCAAGAAGATATTGTTTAAAGAATAATCTAAAGTTTACTACAAGTTTTCATACAAGGTTTGATAAATATCTTAAATTATATTTTCCAATTATACCTGCAAAATGGGCTGAAAAATTTTTAGCAAATTTTCATAATAAGGCTGAGAGAATTTTAGTAACAACAGAGTCTATGAGAAGAGAATTAATTAATATAGGTATAGATGATAATAAAATGATTACTTGGACCAGAGGTGGAAATCACGGAGCATTTAAGAACCCTAAAAAAATTGATTTACCCCACAAAAGACCAATTTGGATTTATGTTGGAAGAGTTGCAGTTGAGAAAAATATAAGAGCTTTTTTAGAATGTGATTTAGAAGGTACAAAAATAATAATAGGAAAAGGACCTGATTTAAAAAAATTAAAAAAAGAATTCCCTAAAGATATTTTTTTAGGAGAAAAAACCAACGGTGAATTAGCATCACATTTTGCATCCTCCGATGTTTTTGTATTCCCTAGTAAAACAGATACATTTGGAATTGTGGTTACCGAGGCTTTAAATTGTGGAACACCTGTTGCAGCGTATCCTGTTCCAGGTCCTAAAGATATATTTGAAGGATCCAAAATAAATTGTTTAGACAATAATCTTAAAGTTTCAGCCCAAAAAGCTTTAAAAGTTGATAGAAATGATTGTCTTGAATTTGCAAAAAAATTCACTTGGGAAGAAACAGCAAAAATATTTTTTAACAATATTTCACCTAACCATTAGTTAATTTTTCTTAATTTGTTTGCATTAAAAAGTGTAATATTGCAAAATTAAACTATCTAATTTATGGAATATTTAGTCATCCTACTTGTAATTGTTATAATTTATCTCCTATATTTACTTAATCAAAAAAAAAACAAACCAATAAATACTGCCATAATAGTTAATAAAAGAGAGGAAAAAACAAAAAGAGTAATTATAGACGAGCTTGAAGATCAGTTTTTCGCATTAAATAAATTTAATATAATTAAATATGCTAATCCAAGTGCATTAAAAAGATTTGGAAGTAATTTAATTGATAAAAACATATCCTCTGTAATTCGAAAACCAGAATTAATAGAAAATATTGAAAAAGCTATTGTTGAAAATAAAACAAAAAATATTGACATTGAAATAGACCTCCCATCATATCAATTTTATAAAATTTATATTATTCCTGGTCCAACTCATTTATTTACTGAACCAGATTCTGTTGTGTTATTTTTAAAAGATTTTACTGAAATTACAAAAGCACAAAAATTTAAAACTGATTTTGTCGCTAATGTAAGCCATGAATTAAGAACACCTTTAATGGCAATCAAAGGATCATTAGAAACAATTGAGGGCCCAGCGTCTGATGATGAAAAGGCTAAAAAAAAATTTATGAAAATAATGACTGATCAATCAAATAGAATGGAAAATTTAATTAATGATCTTTTAATACTCACAAGAATTGAATTAGAAGAACACATAAGGCCAAACTCTTTAGTAGATATAAATGATCTTTTCAAAACAATCATCAGTAATTTTGAGATTATTTTAAAAAGAAAGAAATTAAATATTAATTTATCTCTCGCTAATCCAACGATTGTTATTGGAGATGAAAAAAAATTACAAACTGTTTTTTCTAATCTTTTAGATAATGCAATTAAGTATTCAAATGAAAACAAGTCTATTTTTATATCAAGCAAAATTAGTGTTGGTAAATTGTTAGAAAAAAATTTTATGATCAGTATTAAAGATGAAGGTGTTGGTATTCCTCAAAGATATATTTCTAGAATTACAGAAAGATTTTTTAGGGTAGATCTTGAACAAAGTAATAGGGTTGGTGGAACTGGTTTAGGATTAGCTATTGTTAAACATATTGTTACTCAACATCGTGGACATTATGAGATTCTAAGTGAGGAAAATAAAGGAACTGAAGTTCAAATTTATTTACCAACAAAAACTTAGATTTAAAAAGTATTGTTTTATAATAATTTTAGAACATTTTTATAACATTTCTTTACTTGATTAATTTTAGTCTTTTTATTATTTTTAAGCATGATTAGAATACTTAAAAATATTTTAATTTTTGCTTTTTTGTTAAGCTCTTTAACAACAAGTGTTTTTTCCAAAGATATAACAACATTATTAAGAAATCAGCAACTTACAGTTTTTGATATTGGGATTTTTAGACTAGAAGCAGATTTAAAAACTTCATATCCTTCTATAAAAGATCATTTAGAGATTGCTGAATCTGAATTTTATACTGACGTAGTTACCTCATATTCTAAAAACTCAATTGATTTAATTGTTTCTGTTCCTATGAGTAAAAATCTTAAGGAGGAAAATTACTTTTCGGATTCTTTTAGATGTAGAAATATTTTTAGTTCTGTAAGAGATTTTTTATTAAGGAATGAAAACTTGAGTAATTACAGATATACTATGGCTACAAGTTATTTAACCTCTATATTTTCAACACCAAGTTCATGGCCTAGCTGGAGATATGATGAAGATATTAGAGAAGAATTAGTAAACTTGGTAAAACTTGAAGTAACTTTACGTCCAAGCAATGAACTAGCTCTTAGTGAAAAGGTAAACCCCGTGTCATGTAGTGGAGGCCTAGAAACTGATGTTGAAAAGATAATTATATCAAAAAAATACAACTAAAAGTTTTCTTAAGTTTCAACTATAAAGTTACATTTTTAACAAAAGTGTAACAATTCTGTAATATTAAAGATTCAATAAATTTATACGAGTCTGTCATCTTTTAATTAATAAATAATGAAAGGATTAAAGATAATGAAAAAACTAACTATAATAATTGCTTCATTAGTTGCTTTATCAATAGCAACTGTTGCTCAAGCAAGAGATCAAATTAAGATAGTTGGTTCTTCTACGGTATTCCCTTATGCGACTGTTGTTGCTGAAAGATTTGGTGGTTCAGGATTTAAAACTCCTGTTATTGAGTCTACTGGTACTGGTGGTGGAGCTAAACTATTTTGCGCTGGTGTAGGTGAACAACATCCAGATATTACAAATGCATCAAGAGCTATGAAAGATAAAGAAAAAGCACTATGTAAGAAAAATGGTGTTAATGATATCGTTGAAATCGTAATTGGAAACGACGGTATTACATTAGCTTACAGTAAAGATGCAAAACCAGTAAACTTTACAAAAGAACAATTATACTTAGCGCTAGCCGCTCATACAGTTGTTGATGGTAAATTAGTTCCAAATATTTATAAAACTTGGGATCAAATTGACCCTAGCTTACCAAAACAAAAAATTTCAGTGATGATCCCACCAGGAACATCAGGAACTAGAGATGCTTGGAATTCTTTAGTAATGAAAAAAGGTATGACTAAAGAAGCTAAAGCTCTTTATAAAGCAGGTTTTGAAGCTGGAAATAAAAAATACAAAAAACCTCAAAAACTTTACAGAGAAGATGGTGCTGCTATTGAAGTTGGAGAAAACGATAGTTTAATCATCCAAAAGTTAACTCAAGATAAAGAAATGTTTGGTTTCTTTGGCTTCAGTTATTTCCTAGCTGCAAAAGATAAATTACAAGCAGCAAGTATTGATGGTGGACAACCATCATTGAAGTCTATTCAAGACTACAGTTATGCTGTTGCCAGACCTTTATTCTTTTACGTGAAAAAAGCTCACGTTGGAGTAATTCCAGGCTTACATGAGTTTGTGAAAGAATTCACAACTAAGAAAGCTATAGGAAAAGGTGGTTATCTAGCAGACATTGGTTTGGTGCCATTAGACTCTAAGTTGTATAAAACAACTAGAACTAATGCTACGAAGCTAGTTGCTATGGGTAATTAACTGTTTCTCAGTTAACAAATGATTAAAAAGGGGGTCTTTTTAGACCCCTTTTTTTTCAAATAATAGTAAAGTCCCAATAAAGGAGATTCTTTTGAACTTAATATTGTTTACATTTATTGTTCTTCTAGGTTTCACAAGCTATTATTTTGGACGCAAAAAAGCATATACAATTCAATCTTCAAATAAAAGATTAACTGCATTACCACAATTTTATGGTTATTATCTTGCAATTTGGTGCGCAATACCAGCCTTTATAATTTTTTCTTTATGGGCAATTTTTGAGCCTACAATTGTAAAGTTATTAGTCTTAAGCGATTATTCAAATCAAGGTTATCTTGATGATGAATTAAATTTAATATACGAAAAAACAAAATCATTGTCGCGAGGACAATTTACCGGAGAAATTACACCTTTTATTGAGGCTTCAGCAGAAAAATATTTAAGTCTTCGATCAATAGCTCAAAGTTCAAAAGCTGTTATAGTATTATCTATAATCATTGCTTCAGTTGCTTATGCGTATAAAAGAATTTCATCTAATTCTAGAACAAGAGAACCAGTTGAAAAATTTTTGAATGCAGTTTTATTTACAGCCTCTTTAGCTGCAATATTAACTACTGTTGGAATAGTTTTCTCACTTATATTTCAAACTATAGATTTTTTTAAAGTAATTCCATTATTTGATTTTGTCTTTGGAACTCATTGGTATCCAGCAAAAGCTTTTGTAAGAGATTCTTCTGAGGCTTTAGATCCATCAATGTATTCAGATACTTTTGGAGCGGTCCCTATTTTTGCAGGTACTTTTTTTATTGCATTTATTGCTATGTGCGTTGCTATCCCAATTGGATTAATGAGTGGAATTTATTTAGCTGAATATGCATCTAGCAAAGTTAGACAATATGCAAAACCTTTAATTGAAATTTTAGCTGGTATACCAACAGTTGTTTATGGTTTTTTTGCTGCCCTAACAGTTGGACCATTTTTGAAAGAATTAGGAACCTCAATGGGTCTTGAAGTTTCAGCTGAAAGTGCTTTAGCAGCAGGAGGGGTAATGGGTATTATGATCATACCATTTATTTCAAGTTTAAGTGACGATGTAATTACAAGTGTGCCTCAAAGTTTAAGAGATGGAAGTTACGCTATGGGAGCGACTAAATCAGAAACAATTAAGAGAGTTATTTTTCCCGCAGCTTTGCCCGGGATAGTTGGATCTATTTTACTTGGCGTTTCAAGAGCTATTGGAGAAACAATGATAGTTGTTATGGCCTCGGGTTTAGCTGCTAACTTAACTTTAAATCCATTAGAATCTACTTCAACAATTACAGCGCAAATTGTGGTAATTTTAATTGGAGACCAAGCTTTTGGCGACCCAAAAACGCAAGCCGCTTTTGCTTTAGGTATGTCATTATTTCTAGTAACGCTTTGTTTAAATATCGTGGCCTTAAGAGTAGTTAAAAAATATAGAGAGAAATATGAATAAAAGTAAGGAACAATTATTAAATAAAAGATACAAAGCTGAACAGAGATTTCGCTTATACGGTCTGAGTGCAATTTTTATGGCACTTTTATTTTTAACAATCTTTATTTTTAAAATTTTTTCAACTGGCTATTCTGCTTTTCAAAAAACGTGGCTCATTGTTCCAGTAACTTTTGATGCTGAATTAATGATGTTAGAACAAAATCCTTCTAATGAGGATTTACAGGATGCTGATTATTACGATATAGCATTAAAATCAATGGCTGACCTAGATCCAAATGCCAATGAAGATCAAGAAAATGAATTGAAGAGAATGGTGTCTTATTTTTTTGAAAAAGAAATTAAAAATGAACTTCTAAATAACCCTGGTTTAATAGGAAAAACAAAAGAAGTTTATCTAACCGCTTCAGATGATTTAGATCAAGTCTTTAAAGGAAATTATCCAAGAGATTTACCGGAAGATCAAAGAAGGGTAAGCGATTATCAATTAAAAATTTTCGATCAACTTGTTGCAAAAGGCAAAGTTGAAAGTAAATTTAATATCAGTTTTTTTACATATGCTGACTCTAGAGAACCAGAACTTGCTGGTATAGCTAGTTCATTTATGGGCTCAATTTTTTCTATACTTGTATGCTTAATGATAGCTTTTCCTGTGGCGGTGCTTGCAGCAATTTATCTTGAAGAGTTTGCACCTAAAAATAGATTTACTGATTTTATTGAAGTAAATATAAATAACTTGGCTGCAGTACCGTCTATTGTCTTTGGGTTACTCGGATTAGGTGTTTTATTGGCTATATTTCACCTTCCTAGGTCTACCCCTTTAGTTGGAGGTATCACTTTATCATTGATGACTTTACCAACAATAATTATAGCTGCGAGGGCATCTTTAAAAGCGGTTCCTCCAAGTATAAGAGAGGCAGCACTTGCTATGGGCGCAAGTCGAATGCAAACCACAATGCATCATACCGTTCCTCTTTCAATGCCTGGGACTTTATCAGGTACAATAATTGGTTTAGCTCAAGCTTTAGGAGAAACTGCACCCCTAATTTTAATTGGAATGGTTGCTTTTGTTAACACGATACCTGGGTCACCAATGGATCCTGCAGCAAGTTTACCAGTTCAAATCTATATTTGGGCTGAAAGTGCTGAGAGAGGATTTGTTGAAAAAGTCTCGGCATGTATAATGGTTTTACTTGGTTTTTTAATAATAATGAATTTATTTGCCCAAATAATTAGACATAAGTTTGAAAAAAAATGGAGTTAAAATGATAAAGATTAAAGCAAAAAATGTAGATGTTTTTTATGGAAAAAAACAGGCCCTCTATAATATAGGTTTAGATATTGAAGAAAACCAAGTAACTGCATTAATTGGTCCATCTGGTTGTGGTAAATCAACTTTTCTTAGATGTCTTAATAGAATGAATGATGTAATTGATATCTGTAGTGTTAAAGGAGAAATTTTAATTAATGACTTTAATATAAATGATAAAAGTTGCGATGTAGTAAGACTTAGAGAAAAAATTGGTATGGTTTTTCAAAAACCTAATCCTTTCCCAAAAACTGTATATGAAAATATATCATACGGCCCAACAATTCACGGTATGGCTCAATCAAAGCAAGAAATGGATGAAATTGTTGAAACTAGCTTAAAAAAGGCTGCACTATGGGAAGAGGTAAAAGATAGGTTACATGAACCTGGAACTGGTTTATCTGGAGGACAACAACAAAGACTTTGTATTGCTAGAGCAATTTCCGTAAGACCAGAAGTTATATTAATGGATGAGCCTTGTTCAGCATTAGATCCAATAGCAACAGCACAAATTGAAGAATTGATTGATGAGTTAAAAAAGGAGCATACAATAATAATTGTAACTCATTCTATGGCTCAAGCTGCACGTGTCTCTCAAAATACAGGTTTTTTTCACCTAGGACATTTGATTGAACATGGATCAACTGATAAGATATTTAAGAATCCTGATAACACAAAAACACAGGATTATATAACCGGGAGGTTTGGATAATGGGTGAAGCGCCACATACAGTTAAATCTTACGAAGAAGAACTCAAAAATCTTAATGCGAATATAATTAAAATGGGAAGTGCGTGTGAGGATTCTTTAGGTAAAGCTATTCAAGCCATTACAACAAGAAATAGCGATATTGCAGAAACTGTAATTCAAGACGATGAAAAAATAGATAAATTTGAGACTTTAGTTGAACAGCAAGTTGTAAATTTAATTGCATTGAGACAACCTATGGCAATTGATTTAAGAGAGACTGTAACGGCTCTGAAAATGTCTTCGGATTTAGAGAGAATAGGTGATTTAGCAAAAAATATATCCAAGAGAACACTTTTGCTTAATGAAAATCTTCCAAAGAATTTGGTAGATGCATTAAATAGAGTATCTACTAGTGTTCAAAAACAATTAAAATCAACATTAGACGCTTATCTAGAAAGATCTGCGTCAATGGCAGTAAATGTTTGGGAAAGTGACGAGCAAATAGATGATCTAACAAATCTTTGTATGCAAGAAGTTATAAAATATCTTAAAGAAGATGAAAAAAATTTAGAGGATGGAACTCACTTGTTGTTTGTGACCAAAAACGTTGAGCGTATTGGTGATCATACTACAAATGTTGCAGAACAAATTTATTATTTAGTTAAAGGTGAATATTTAGAAGGTGAAAGACCTAAGGGCACAGAGCCAATTGTAACTGGAGAAAAATGATTTATGTCAGCTCATGTTTTTATAGCTGAAGATGAAGCATCAATTGTTAGTTTGTTAAAGTATAATCTTGAAAAAGAAGGTTATAAAGTTAGTCATTCAGAAAATGGAGAAGATGCTCTTAAACAAATAAAATTAAAATACCCAGATTTAATATTAATGGATTGGATGTTACCTGAATTATCTGGTGTTGAAATTTGTAAAAATTTAAAAAAAAATAATAAGTTTAATGATATTCCTATCATTATGTTAACTGCAAAAGGGGAGGAAGAGGACAAATTAAAAGCATTTGATACTGGTGCAGATGATTATGTGACTAAACCTTTTAGTCAAAAAGAATTGAATGCTCGAATTAAATCTTTATTGAGAAGATCTAAACCTCAATCATCATCAGATATTGTAGAATTTACTGATTTAAAAATAGACCGGATTACAAAAAGAGTTTATAGAAAAGATAAAGAAATTACTTTAGGCCCAACTGAATTTAAACTTTTAGATTTTTTTATCAAAAATCCTAAAAGAGTTTATTCACGAGAACAGCTTTTAAACAATGTATGGGGAGAGAATATATACGTTGAGTCTAGAACAGTAGATGTCCATATTAGAAGATTAAGACAAGCTATAAATATTGAAAACGTAAAACCTTTAATTAGAACGGTTAGATCTGCAGGTTATTCTTTAGAGTCTTGAAGATCTTTGGGTCTTATAAATTTTTTTAACATTCCTTTTTTTTCTATTTCGTCCCAACCTTTAATATCAAACTTAATTTTAGCGAATGCCGCTGTAGGAAATTTATAATTCATTAATTTGAAATTATTGGTTTCATGATTTTTGGTTAGATACCTTACTAAATTTTTAACTGCGGGTTCATGATTTATTAATAAAATTGATTTGTAGTTACTCGATATTTTTTTAATTTTATTTATAATTGTAAATTCATTTGCTAAGTATAAACTCTTTGAATATTCTGTTGTTTTTGGCTCAGGAATTCCTTTTGACAAAATTTCAAAAGTACTTCGGGTTCTTTTAGCTGATGATATCAAAGCAAATTCAAATCTGTATTTTCTTTTAACAAAAAATTCACAAATTTTTTTTGCACTTTTTTTACCTCTTTTATTCAGCGGTCTCTCAAAATCATTAATATTCAAATCTTCCCAACTGGATTTTGCGTGTCTCATGACGTATAATTCAAACATAAATTCTAAATACATGACTGCTTTAAAAAAACAACAAAAAGAAGAACTTAAGAATAAATATATCAATAGAGAACTTTCGTGGTTAAAATTTAATGATAGAGTACTTTTTGAATCACAAAATATTGAAAATCCCTTATATGAAAGGGTAAAATTTTTATCAATTGCGGGTTCTAATCTTGATGAATTTTTTATGGTTCGTGTAGCTGGTCTATATAGTCAAATAAAACAAGAAGTTGACTCATTAAGTTCTGATGGCTTGACACCTGATGAACAAATGGATGAAGTAGTTCTTGAAACTAAGAGTCTATTAAAAAAACAGAATAAAATTTTTATTCAACTGATTATGGAATTAAAAAAAAATAATATCAGTTTAGTAAAACCAGTTAATTTAAATACTAAGGATAAAAAAAAACTTCTAGAAATATTTATAGAAGAGATTTATCCTTTATTAACACCATCAGCTATTGATCCTGCCCACCCATTTCCGTTTATAATCAACCAGGGAAGAGCACTTGTAATGAAGCTAAGGAAGAAAAATAGAAAGAGGATTTTAAACTCGATAATTGTAATACCAAAAGCATTATCTAGATTTATTGAAATAGAGTCTTCCAAAAATCATAAGAAGTTTGTTATTTTAGATGACGTAATAAGTTTTTTTGCTAATGAAATTTTTCCAGATCATGATTTAGAAAAGAAAATGATTTTTAGAGTAATAAGAGATAGCGATGTAGAGATTCAAGAGGAAGCAGAAGATTTAGTTAGATCTTTTGAATTGGCTTTAAAAAGACGTAGAACGGGTGATATTGTTCGTTTAGAGGTCCTTGAAAATAGTGATAATGAATTGATAAGATTTATTACAAATAAATTAGATATAAATCCTGACTATATTTATAATGTAGCTGGCCTTGTTGGAATTCAAGATATAGATCAAATATGTAAAGTAAAAAATCCAAAATTAAGATTCAAACATTTTATACCTAGAGAAGTTGAAAGATTAAAAGAATATAATGATAATTTTTTTGAAACTATCAAAAAGAAAGATTTAGTTGTGCATCACCCTTTTGAAACATTTGATGCTGTAATTGAATTTTTAAACCAAGCAGCAAATGATAAAAAAGTTATAGCTATTAAACAAACTTTATATAGAACAACTCTAGACTCACCTATTGTTAAAGCTTTAATAACAGCAGCAGAAAACGGAAAAACAGTTACCGCTTTAATTGAAATTAAAGCTAGATTTGATGAGGAGGCTAATATTCAACTATCAAGAAGTTTAGAAAAAGTAGGTGTTCAAATTGTTTATGGTTTTGCTAAATATAAAACTCATGCAAAATCATCATTAGTTTTAAGAAGAGAACAAGGAAAAATACAAACTTATTTTCATTTAGGAACTGGTAATTATCATCCTGTAAATGCTAAAATTTATACTGATCTATCTTTATTTAGTTGTGATAAGAAAATGGCATCAGATGTTGAAAAGTTTTTCAATTATGTAACAGGATACGCAAAACCAAAAAATTTAAATAAAATTTCTATTTCGCCAATAAATATGAGGCAAACCTTAAATGAAAATATTGATGCTGAAATTAAGAATTCTAAAAATGGTAAATTTGCAGCTATTTGGGCAAAAATGAATTCATTAGTAGATCCAGAAATTATTGATAAATTTTATGAAGCTTCGAATGCTGGTGTAAAAATTCATTTATTTGTAAGGGGTGTTTGTTGTTTAAGACCAGGAGTTAAAGATAGATCTGAAAACATAGTTGTAAAAAGTATAATAGGAAGATTTTTAGAGCATTCTAGAATTTATTGTTTTAGTAACGGTACAAAAAAAATGCCTAATAGAAATGCAAAAGTATATATTTCTTCAGCTGATTTAATGCCGAGAAATTTAAATAGAAGAGTAGAACTTCTAGTTCCAATTGAAAATGAAACTGTTCATGAACAGATTTTAGATCAAATAATGTTAGCAAATTATCTTGATACTAATCAGAGTTGGGAACTTAAAGCTGATGGTAATTATAAAAAAATTAAATATAGTAAATACGATTCCTTTTCAGCTCATGAATATTTTATGAATAATCCGAGCTTATCTGGAAGAGGTAAAGCTAAACTAACTATGCAACCTAAAAAATTGCATCTAAAACTAATTAAAAGTGGAAGTAATTAATACAAAACAACAATCTGCTTCAAAATATTTAAAATTAGCCATTATTGATATTGGTTCAAATTCTATAAGAATGTTGATTTATGATGATTTTAGCTCAACAAGAGTCCCGTCATTTAATGAAAAAGCAGTATGTGAACTTGGAAAAAATTTAGACAAATCAAGAAAGCTTCATAAATCTGGATCAGAATATGCATTAAAAGTTTTAAAAAGATTTTCAGAAATTTTGAATGTATCAAAAATTACAAATTTGAAAATAATTGCGACTGCTGTTTTGCGAGAGGCTACAGATGCAAAACAATTTATCAGCGAAGTAGAAACACTTTTTAAAACAAAAATTAATATTCTGAGTGGTGAAGAAGAAGCAAATTGTTCTGCAGAAGGTGTAAAAATTGGTTTTGATAATGTTGATGGATTAGTAGCAGATCTTGGTGGTGGAAGTTTAGAATTAGCTAGAGTTGAAAATAATGTTGTTACGAACAAAACTTCTTTGCCAATTGGTGTTCTTAGATTAATAAATAATCCAATTGTTAAAAAAAGAAATTTACCTAAGTATGTAAAGAAATTATTAAGAGAGGAAAAATGGTTATCTAAAAAAAAATTTAATAATTTATATCTAGTGGGAGGAACATGGAGATCTTTATTTAAACTACATCTTTTCCAAAATAACCATCCTGTTCATATTATTCATCAATATTCTGTAAATAGATCTATATTGACAAAATTTGTTGAAAAAATTTCAAACTTTAACAAATCAAAACTTAAAACTGTGGAATATATTTCAAAATCTAGAACACAATATTTACCGTATAGTTCTATTATTTTAAATGAGATAATGACTATAACAAATCCAAAAAAAATATTATGTTCAATAAGTGGTTTGAGGGAAGGTTCTTTATCAATTGATCATTTAAAAAATACAAAAGAGACAGAAATTTTTAATAAATCAATTGAATATATTGCATCAAAAAGGGGGGATTTAGGATCTACCTACCAAAAATATTTTAAATTTATACTACCTGTATTTGATGGTAATGAGCACTATAACAAAAAATTATTATATCTAGCTTGTGTTTTAAGTCATATGGATTGGGGTCTTGGTGCTTTTCAAAAAGCAGAACTAGTGTTTCAAGAAACCCTTAATACGCCTTTGCTAAGACTTACACATAAAGAAAGGATACAACTAGCTCTCTCTTGTTATTGGAGATACTGTAGTATTAAATACAATCCAAAATTTGAATATCTTACTTTTTTAAATAATAACGAAATATTTTCAAGTAAACAAGTTGGTGCTGCTTTGAGATTCTCACAATCTTTAACATCTATATCAACAATTTTTCTTGAGGAATTTAAATTGTATAAAAGAGGTAATTCAATTTTTCTAAAAATTCCATCTCAACATCAAGAAATTATTTCCAAACAGGTAACAAAAAGATTTAAGGCTCTTGCTAGAGAATTATTTTTAGAACCAAGAGTTATTTATTCAAATAATTCAAAATGAATTTATATTAATCAAATTGTAATAATAGGTAAATATTTTTGTAACAAAAATATCTTAAGGTTTATCTACAAAATTATTCTTTAATTTATATTTATTCTTCCTCTAAAGATTTAATTTTGTTAACTTCCTTCTTTCTTCCTTGTCTTTGTCGATGGGGAAGAAAGACCCCATACAAGTTGTTAATTGTTTAAAGATGCAGTGCTTTCACTAGCTTGTTTTTTTGCCATTTTTCTTGCTTTTTTTTCTGCAACCTTTTTTTCTAAATCAGCAATTTTAACATTAATATTAGATAGTTTTTTTTCTTTAGCAGTTATTTTATTTTTCAATCCATCTATTGTTTTTAAAATCTTCAGTCTTTTCTTTTCTCTTTTTTTCAATTTTTTTTTCATTACACCCCCAAAAATTTAATTTAAATTATTTAACCATAAAATTCATAGATCTAAAAGTTATTTTAATACAACTTTAAGTTTAAAAATTTTTATGATTTCTGATTAAATATAAAAACATGGCTATATGAGAACTATTATTAAACTTTTGTTTTAATATTAATTTAAATATATCGTTTTGACTTAACAGATGAACTTTAATACCTTTTTCTGGCTTTGAAATTTTAATCAAGTTTTTTGTATAATAACCAGTAATTTTAGTAGTTAATCGTCCAGGCTCAGTATAAAATGTTATCATTTTAATCAATTTTGATCTTGATTTGTATCCTGTTTCTTCTGTTAATTCTTTTTGAGCTGATCGCAGGGTTGTTTCATTTTTTTCTACTATACCGGAAGGAAACTCATAATTAATTTTATTAATCGGAACTCTTTTTTGAGAAACTAATATATATTTGTTTTTTATCTTTGCTATTACTAATGAAAGATTAGAAGTTTTAAAATAATGATAAAATTCTTTTTTCTTAAATTTTTTGTTAATTAAACTTATTTGATTGGTAAGCTTTATGTCTTTCAATTTTTCTCTAAAAATAACTTTTTAACAATAAATACAGCAATTAACATTCCTAAAAGTTCAGCCAAGATATAATAAGGAGTGTTTAGATAACTAATACCTGTAAAAGACTCTGTAAATGTTCTAGCAATTGCAACAGCTGGATTTGCAAAGGAAGTTGAAGAAGTAAACCAATAACCGGCGGTAATATAAAGACCAACACTAGCAGCAACAGCAATTTTACCTGAACTCATTGAACCAAAAATTATCACTATAAGTCCTAATGTAGCTATTGTCTCTGAGGTTAAAATATAAATTCCATCTCTTGACTTAGTAGATAATTCATAAATTTCATTTTCAAAAAAGAAATTAGCTAAACCAACACCAATCAAGCAACCAATCAATTGAGCAATGATATAGTAGGGTAACAGTTTCTTTTTTAATTTACCTGTTATTGTCATAGCTATACTTACAAATGGATTAAAATGAGCTCCTGATACATCAGCAAATACTGTAATAAGCACAAATAAACCTGCACCTGTTGCTATAGTATTCGCTATTAACATCACAGCAACGTCATTAGTTAAGTTTTCAGCCATTAAACCTGAGCCAACAATAATCATTACTAAAAAACAACTGCCTAACAGTTCAGCAAGAAAATAACGATTTTTATTTTTCATTTATAAGTTCCTTTATTCTTTTATGAATATTATTGTAAACTTTTTCTATTATTTCATCTTTTTTATTTAAGTCATTTGTTTCATTAAGTATTTTAACAGGATCCTCTATATCCCAATGAATTATCTTATCTTTATTTGGCCAAATAGGGCAGACTTCGTTGTTGGCATTATTACAAACTGTAATTACGTAATCCATTTTAACTTGACTATTTATAAATTCATTAAAATTTTTAGATTTATAATTTGAAAGATCATAATGTTTTGATAATAAATAATTCTTCACATCTTCGTTAATTTTTCCTGTTGGATTACTCCCAGCACTAAAACCTTTATACAAATCGTCATACTCATTATTTATAATACTTTCAGCAATAATACTTCTTGCAGAATTACCTGTGCATACGAACAATATATTCTTCATTTAAAAAATAACTTTATAAATACCAATTACGAATAGCGGTATTTGCAGTCCAAAGTTAGTTAAAATTGCCTTATCCTTACTTATAAATCCAGCTATAGTCCATCCAACAACTCCCAAACCATGAAAATATATATTTAATGGATATATATTTAAATTTGTTAGCAGTATTCCTACTAAAACTAAAAACGTACTAATCCATTTTAGGTATTTTTTTATAAACATAAAATTTCCTTTCATTATTATTATTTCAGTTATGTTAAGAATTTATTAAAATAAAGGATTATTTACACTTTTTACAAATACCAAAAAACTCAAGATTGTATTTGTTGTATTTCATACCTTCTTTATCTTGAAAATTTGATAGGTATTTAGATAACTTTGAGCTACTAATTTCTTTTACATCCTCGCATGACTCACAAATAGAAAATGCTGTAGCATTTGCAATTGTACAAGCCGAATTTCTACAGGCAATAAATGCATTTCTACTTTCAATTTTATGGATTTTTCCTATTTCTACCAATTTATCTAATGCTCTATAAACCTGAGGAGGTGCTTTTAAACCTTTTTTTTGAACATTAAACAATATTGAATATGCTTTCATAGGTTGAACAGATTTTTCAATAATATCTAAAACTATTTTTTGATTTTTTGATAAATTTTGTTGTTTTTGTGCCATATTCTTTTTTATCAATTTATATTTAGTTATTCAATTGTGATTTTTTTTTTATTTTAGTTAATGATAATATAAACAATATTAAACCTGTGGTTATTATCGATGGACCCGATGGAGTATTTATCTCCAATGATGCAAATAATCCTATAAAAACTGATAACAAACCACCAATAATTGAAAATATTACCATTTGATTTGGATTATCCGATAAATTTCTTGCCATCGCTGCTGGTATAATGAGCATTCCGGTAATTAATAATAAACCTACCATCTTAATGGATATCGCAATTATTGCCGCTAACAGTATTGTAAAGATTGCATTATATTTTTCAGGTTTCATTCCCTCTGCCTCAGCTAATTCATAATTTACAGTTGATGCAAACAAAGGTTTCCATATTATTTTTAATACCATTAAAATTATGGCACCACCTATCCAAACAACAGCTATATCGTTGACATTAACAGCAAGTATATCCCCAAATAAAAGTCCCATTAAATCAAATCTGATGGTAGCTAAAAGACCAATAACCACCAATCCTATTGCTAAAGATGAATGGGCCAACAGACCAAGTAAAGCATCTGCAGGTAAATTTGTTTTTTTTTGTAACTTTAGTAATATTAAAGCAACAATAGATGAAATAACAAAAACAGAAAGAGCCATATTAATTTCAGTCGTATAAGATAAAGTTACTCCTAACAATGCTGAATGAGCTAATGTATCTCCAAAAAATGATAATCTTCTCCAAACTACAAAACATCCAAGAGGCCCTGTAACTAAAGCCATTCCAATGCCAACTAACAAAGCCCTTACAAAAAAATCGTCTAACATTAGTTTTCTTTTTTTTCTATTGTTCCGTCAATTTTGTGAATATGATCATGTGAATGTTCGTAGACAGATAATATTTTAGAAATATCTTTACCAAATAACTCCTGATATTTTTCATTAACTCTTATAGGCAAAGTCCAATCAATATTAATTTTTTGAGGCACATAGGCTATTTTGTTAGTGAATTTTTCGACCCTGCCTTCTATATTTTTATACAATCCTAAAGTGATTTTTGCTGTAGTTGATTTCCCCGAACCATTTGGACCTATTAAAGTTATTATCTTTCCTTTTTTGATTTCTAGAGAAACGCCTCTAACCAGCCATTTTTCATTAACTAGTACTCCAGCATTTTCTAATTTTACCAGTGTCTGATTTTGTTGCGTCATTTAATAAAATATCTCTTGTTTTTCTTACGTTATATTATTACAAAGTTATATTATAACAATTAATTATAAAGGTATTCAAACATGAAAAATATTATCAGAAATAAATTATTTGCACCAATCATAAGCTTTTTTTTAATTTTTACCCCACTAAAAGCAGAAGTTAATGTCGTAACTTCAATTAAACCTCTCCATTCATTAACTAGTTATATTATGGACGGCGTTGGAGAGCCTGGTTTAATTATTGATGGCGTTGCTTCTCCCCATAATTTCCAAATTAAACCTTCACATGCTAAAATGCTACAAAAAGCTGACTTAGTTATATGGGTAGGTGAGGACCTTGAAAGTTTTTTACCAACAGCGCTTAAATCAATTCCAAAAAATTCAGTAGTTCTTGAACTTTTAGATCAAAGTGGATTGAAAAAATTAAAATTTAGAGAAAAGAATATCTTTGAGGGCCACGATGATCACGGACATGATGAACATGGTAAAAAAGAAGACGATCATGATGAT
Source organism: uncultured Pelagibacteraceae bacterium (assembly GCA_902587095.1). Classification (GTDB taxonomy): domain Bacteria; phylum Pseudomonadota; class Alphaproteobacteria; order Pelagibacterales; family Pelagibacteraceae; genus Pelagibacter. The sequence goes on along the minus strand of CACIJY010000002.1, from coordinate 11,360 downwards.
CACGGAGATGAAGAACAAGCAAAAAAAGAGGAAGGTCATGATGACCACGGACATGATGAACATGGTCATGCTCATGGTGAATACGACCCACATATTTGGTTGGACCCTTTAAATGCAAAAGTAATAGTAAAAAAAATTACTAATCAATTGGTAAAAATTGATAGCGCCAATAGTTCAACTTATAAATCAAATTCAAAAAATTTATTAAAAGATTTAGATGCTTTAACAAAAACAATAAAAAAAGACTTAAATAAAAATGCAAGTTTTGTAGTTTTTCACGATGCTTATCAATATTTTGAAAAAAGATTTGGTTTAAGTGTAGTAGGTGCTTTAACTGTTAATCCAGATGTAATGCCAGGTGCTGAACAATTATCTGAAATAAGAGAAGTCATTGGAGAAAAAAAAGTAAAATGTATATTTTCAGAACCTCAATTTAATCCTGCAATAATTAAATCTATTGCAAGTGACACAGGTGTTAAAACTGGTGTTCTTGATCCGTTAGGTGCGACTATAAATAAAAGTAAAAATATGTATTTTAATTTAATTGAGGATATGTCCAACGCATTAAAGGATTGTTCTTAATTAAATTTAATCAATTATTATTTCTATAGGTGTATGGTCTGAAGGTTTTTCTCTACCTCTTGGATATTTATTTATCTTAACATCTTTAATACTATCTATTAAAGAACTTGAGACTAAAAAATGATCAATTCTCATACCGTTATTTTTCTGCCATGCTCCACTCATATAATCCCAAAAAGTATAACCTTCTTTGTCAGGATAAATGTACCTATAAGTATCAAAGAAACCTAAATTAATAATCTCTCTAAATCTTTTTCTTATTTCTAATCTAAACAGAGCATCATTTTCATATGATTTTGGATTATGAACGTCCTCAGCAGCAGGAATAATATTAAAATCTCCACCTATAATAATATTACTATTTTCTTTTAAATTTTTTTTTATTGTTTTTATAAAACTATCTAACCAATATAATTTATAATCATACTTTTCTGTATCTACTGGATTTCCATTTGGAGTATAAATATTTATTAAATTAATTTTTTTCTTTTTATGACTTAATTCGCCTGAAATTATTCTCGATTGTTTCATTTTATCTTTAAAGATATTTTGTTTTATATTGTTTAATTTACCCTTTGATATAAAGGCAACACCATTGTAACTTTTTTGTCCAAAAACATAACTTTCATATTTAAGGCTTTTAAATTCATCAAAAGGATAATTTTTTTCTTCAGTTTTTATTTCTTGCATCATTACAATGTCAGGAGAAGATTTTTTAAGATATTCTTTAATGTTATTTATTCTAGCTCTTACAGAATTAACATTCCACGAGCTTATTATCATTATAGAGAAAAAGAGACACCACAACCACAAGATGATTTACTTTGTGGATTGCTAATTTTAAATTGTTCACCAATTAATTCTTTAACAAAGTCAACCTCAGATCCTTTTAATAAATCAGCTGAAGTTTTATCAATTAGAATATTGTTATATTGAATATCATCATCCTCTTTTTCAGTATCAACAGAAAAATTGTATTGAAAACCAGAACACCCACCACCCTTGATAGCGATTCTAAAAAAAGATCCTTTTTCCTTTTTTGATAACAAATGGTTTATTTGTTTTATCGCATTATCAGTAAATTTAATTTCTTTAATCATCTCGTAAGGCTGATAATAGTAATATAATTATAATTTACCTTTTTTAAAGTATGAATAATTTCAAAAAACTCGGACAATTTAAGTCATCTGGAAGATTTTTTAATGAAAAAAACAGCTCATACAGAACGCCATTTCAAAGAGACAGAGATAGAATAATTCACTCTGCCTCCTTTCGAAGACTTAAGCATAAGACACAGGTTTTTGTTAATACAGAAGGTGATCACTTTAGAACCAGAATCACTCATTCAATTGAGGTTTCACAGATAGCAAGATCAATTGCAAAGTATTTGAAATTAAATGATGATCTTGCCGAAACACTAAGTCTTGCTCATGATCTTGGTCATACACCATTTGGTCATGCTGGAGAAAATAGCCTAAAAGAATGCATGATTAATCACGGAGGTTTTGATCATAACTTACAAACTTTAAGAATTGTAATGTTTCTTGAGAATAAATATTTAAAATTTAAAGGTCTTAATTTAACATTTGAAACTTTAGATGGCTTATTAAAACATAATGGACCTATATTAAATGTCAGTAGAGTAAATAATATAATAGGTATTAAAAATTTAAAAAATAAATTTAATTTTAAACAATATTCCTCTTTAGAGTCACAAATTTCAAATATCTCTGACGATATAGCTTATAATAATCATGATATTCAAGACGGATTAAATGCAAATCTATTTAAACTAGAGGAAATTTTAGAGATAAATTTTTTTAAAGAAATTTTTAAAAGATATAAAAATGTTAAAAAAAATAAAATTTTGATTTATCAAATAATAAGAGATTCAATAGATTTAATGGTAAAAGATATTATTTCTAACAGTAAAAAGAACCTTAAGAAACATAAAATTAAAAATTTAAGAGATATTAAAAAAAATAATTCTAAAATAATAAATTTTTCTGAAAATTTTCAACAAATCGATAGTGAAATTAAAAAATTTTTAAGAAGCAAAATGTATAATAACAAAAAAGTATTATCTAAAAATACTAAAGGCCAAAAAATTATAAAATATTTATTTGCTTATATCTGTAAAAATCCAAAAAAGTTTATTAAAAACCAAAAAATAAATAAGGATAAGTTTAGATCTGTTTCTGATTTTATTTCAGGAATGACAGACAGATATGCTATAAACCTTTACAATAATTTAAAATGAACATTTTCGATATTTATCTTAACAAAATTAAAAAAATAGTTACCGATAATTCTGCTAATTTAAAAATTCCTCAAAATTTATCGGGTATTAACGTGGATACAGCTCCTGCAAAATTTAAAGCTGATATATCAACAAATGTCTGTATGGTTCTTTCCTCGTTAAATAAATTGCCCCCAACTGAGATTTATAAACAACTTAATTTAGATGATTTAAAAAATGATAAAGATATTGAAAATATTGAGTTTGTTAAACCAGGTTTTGTTAATATAAAATTTGTTAAGAAATTTTGGAATACTTTTTTAACAAAAATGCTCAATGATCAAAAATACGGAGCAAGTCTTAAAAATGATAAAAAAAATTATTTACTGGAATTTGTTTCTGCTAATCCAACTGGCCCCTTACATGTAGGTCATTGTCGTGGTGCTATATATGGAGATGCTTTGTGCAATCTTTTAAAATTTTGTGATCATAAAGTTACTAAAGAATATTATGTTAACGATCATGGTAATCAGATCAAAAACTTTTCTTTATCTGTATACTTTAGAATTAAGGAAAAATTATTTAACGAAGAATACCCTAATGATGAAAATTTATATCCAGGAGATTACATAATTGAAATAGCAGAACAAATTATTAGTAAAAATTCTATTAAGAATTATGAAAATTATGAAAAAATTTCAGATGAACTCTCTAAATTGAGTGTCGTTGCTTCTTTAGAAATAATAAAAAAAAATCTAAATTCTTTAGGTGTTGTTCACGATAATTTTGTAAGTGAAAATAATATTATTAATTCAAAAGAAGTTGATGAAGCTATAGATAATTTAAAAAAGAACAATTTAGTATTTAAAGGCAAGATAGAGGCCCCTGAAGGTGAAGATAAGTCTAAATGGGTTGAAAGAGAGCAACTACTATTTAAATCTACAAATTATGGTGACGATAAAGATAGAGCTTTAACAAAAAGCGATAATTCTTGGACATATTTTGCTGGTGACATTGCTTATCACAGCAACAAATTAAAAAGAAATTTTGATGAATACATAAATATACTTGGTGCAGACCATGCAGGTTATATTAAAAGAATTAATTCTGTCGTAGATGCTCTCTCTAATAAAAAGAAAAATCTAATTTGTAAAGTTACTCAGCTTGTAAAATTGATTAAAGACGGTAAACCCTTCAAAATGTCAAAAAGAAAAGGTGATTATATAATTGTTGATGATTTGGTTAACGAGGTAGGTAAGGATGCAACTCGTTTTATAATGTTGAGCAGAAGTAATGATGTTCAATTAGAGTTTGATTTTGAGAAAGTTAAAGAGAAATCAAAAGATAACCCACTCTATTATGTTCAATATTGTTATGCAAGGATATGTTCTGTTTTTAAAAATGCTGATGAAAAAATAGAAAATGACCTAACTGAAGTTGAAAAAAATTATGAATTTAACGATGAGGAAATAAAAATAATAAATAAAATTTCTGAATGGCCTAAATGTGTAGAGGTATCCTCACAAAAACTAGAACCACACAGAATACCTATCTATTTATATCAACTGTCAGCTTTATTTCATTCATATTGGAACATGGGAAAAGATAATGAGTCTATGAGGTTTTTAGATAAGAGTAAAAAATTAAATAAAAATAAAGCGGTTCTATTAAATAGTGTTTTAAAAACTATTGGCACTGGAATGAAAATATTAGATGTAGAGACGCCGGAAACCATGTAATGATTAAAGAAATTAAATATATTTTTTTCGTATTTATAATTTCTTTATTTATTTTTTTTACTGTTAAATACTACATATCTGATGAGTTTGAAAAAAAGTATTATAAATCAATTAACAATCTAGACTCTAAATTAGATTTAAAAAAAAATAGTTTAATAAAGTTGGATAGTGATACGGATAATATTATTGAATATATTGACGAAAAAGAAAACAAGGAAAAAAAATTATCATTTTGGGACCTGATCAAAAATGAAGATTAGTCAAAAGAGGGCATTTATATCTGGTTTGAAATCTACAAATTTATCAAATAAAGAAATTTTATTTCTTAAAAAATATAAACCATGGGGAATAATATTATTTGAGAGAAATATTAAAAATTTAGATCAGACCAAAAAGCTGGTCCAATCAATTAAAAAGATATTTAAAGATCAAAACTATCCCATTCTTATTGATGAAGAAGGTGGAAGAGTTAATAGGCTAAAAAAAATAATAGACACTAAATTACATTCCTCAAAATTTTTTGGTGATATGTATAAAAAAGATAAAAAAAAATCGCTTCTTTATTATAAAATTTATATTGATCAAATAAGCTATTTATTGAACAACTTAGGTATAAATATTAATACTGTTCCTGTTTTGGATATAGCTCGAGAAAAAACTTCGAAAGTAATAGGCGACAGATCATTTTCGAAAAATAAAAAAATAGTTAATATTTTTGGCAATTTTACGATTGATCAATTTCATAAGAATAATATAGCAACTGTAATTAAACATATACCAGGTCATGGCCTAGGCAAAGTTGACTCACATTATAAACTACCAATTGTAAACAATAGCAATCAATATTTACTAAAAAATGATTTTTTGACGTTTAAAAATAAAAACTCTCTTTTTGCTATGACTGGCCATTTACTTTTTAAAAAGATTGATAATCTAAATTCTGTAACTCATTCAAAAAAAATAATTAAATTAATAAGAAACAAAATAAATTTCAAAAATTTAATAATGTCAGATGATATATCAATGAAAGCTCTACCTTATGATATTAAAACCAATGTTATTAAAGCATTTACCGCAGGTTGTGATTTAGTTTTACATTGTAATGCTAATCTAAAAGAAATGCATATAGTTGCAGAAAATTCACCAAAATTAAGTAAATTTATAATAAAAATTACAAATAAATATTATAAGCTAGTGTGCAATGGAGAATCAAGATTCAACTAACAGTTTTCAGGTAAATTTAGATCAATTTAATGGTCCTTTAGATTTACTTTTAGATTTAGCAAAATCACAAAAAGTTAATTTAGAAAATATATCAATTACCTTATTGGCCGATCAATTTTTAGAATATATTAATAAGGTTAAAGATATTAATTTAGATATTGCATCAGAATATTTAGTCATGGCAACCTGGCTTGCGTATTTAAAATCAAAATTACTACTTCCAATAACAGATGAAGAAGAGTTTAAAGTTCATGAAGTTGCTGAAAGATTAAAATTACAATTAAAAAAATTAGAATTAATAAGATTACTCTCTGATCAAATGCTTAAGAGAAAAAGACTTGGAAAAGATATCTTTGTAAGAGGTATTAAAGGTAGAATTCGTTCTATTTATAGTTCTACATATAAATTATCTTTATACGAACTTCTAAAAACTTATTCTGCAATTGTCATGCAAAAGGATTTTCAAAGAATGAATATTCCCAAATTACCAGTCTGTACAACAGAAGAAGGTATAAAATTAATTAAAAGTATTATAAAAAAACTACAAGATTGGAAAAACCTTGAGGATATTATTCCGAAAGCCTTTAAAAAATCAAATTTAAAAAAAACTGGACGTGCTAGTATTTTTGCTGGATCATTAGAATTAGTAAAAGAGGGGACTGTTATTTTAAAACAAGACAAATTATTTGATGAAATTTATATTAAGCAAAAATGAAGAACGAAAAGAAAAAAAATAACGTAATTTCATTTCCAGGCCAATTATCTACTGGAGAGAGGGAAGTTGAAGCTATTTTATTTGCTGCGGCAGAACCTTTAGAAATAGAAACCATAGAAGATAGAATTTCAAAAAAAATTGATGTTAAGAAAATTTTAAAAAAATTAGAAGATGTTTATAAAAATAGGGGAATTAATTTAGTTTGCATCTCAAATAAATGGTCATTTAGAACAGCATCAAATTTGTCGTCTTTAATGTCCAAACAAAAAACAGTTGAGAAAAAACTTTCCAAGGCTGCCATTGAAACACTATCAATTATTGTATATCACCAGCCGGTAACTAGAGCTGAAATAGAAGAAATTAGAGGTGTTGCTTTTGGTACAAATACTCTTGATATTCTAATGGAACTTAATTGGGTAAAACCAATGGGCAGAAAAGAAATTCCTGGCAAACCAATACAGTATGGAACTACAGAGGATTTTTTGAGCCATTTTAATTTGCAAAAATTATCTGATTTACCAACTGTAGATGAACTAGGATCAGCAGGATTGATTGACAGCTCAACTATTGACTCATCTATATTTGGAACTGGAAAATTTTATAAAGAGAAACAAGATGAGAAAAAAGAAAATATTTATTCTAATATTGATGAAATGCTCAATAGCACCTTAAATGACGACGCTAAAGAGTAAAATTCTACTTTAAAATCAGCTACAAAGAGGTTATATATATTTTATGAGTATAGGTTTTTGGCAAATTGCAATTGTAGTTATCTTAGTAGTTCTTCTTTTTGGAAGAGGAAAAATTTCAAGCTTAATGGGAGATGTTGCAAAAGGCATTAAGAGTTTTAAAAAAGGGATGGCTACTGATCCTGGCGATGAAAAACCAAAAAATATTTCAGAAAATACTGAAGACAACAACAATCAAGATTCTCCAAATAAAGAATAAAAATGCCACAAATTGGCTGGCTAGAACTTATTATAATAATCGGTCTTTCAATTGTAATAATTGGGCCTAAAGATTTTCCTGTCGTTTTGAAAAAAATTGGATCTTGGTTTGGTTCTGTAAAAAGATATGTAAGTAACTTGCAAAACGAAATGACAAATTTGGAAGAAAACAGTATTGAGATTAATAATCAAACCTTTGACATAAATAATCCGAGTGAAAATGAGGAAAAAAAAGTAGATAAAAATGAAGGAAAATAAAGAAGAGGGATTCATAAGTCATTTAACTGAATTAAGAAAAAGATTAATTCACTCCTTTATATTTTTAACTATTTTATTTGTTGTATGTTACATTTTTTCTGAAGAGATTTATGGTTTTCTAGTTTCACCTTATGCAGAAGCTGTTAAAGATAGTCAAATAGAAAGAAGATTAATATTTACCGCCTTACAAGAAACTTTTTTAACTTATATCAAGGTTGCTTTTTTTGCAGCATTCTTTTTAACTTGTCCATATATTTTAATACAAATATGGAAATTCATTGCACCGGGTCTGTATGAGCATGAAAAATCTGCTTTAATGCCTTATCTAGTTCTTACACCAATTCTTTTTTTATTAGGTGGAATGCTTGTTTATTATTTAATAATGCCTCTTGCTATTAAATTTTTTCTTTCTTTTGAAAGCACTGGTTTAACAACAGCCCTACCTATACAGCTTGAAGCTAAAGTTAATGAATACTTATCATTAGTTATGAAGTTAATATTTGCTTTTGGTATAAGCTTTCAGCTTCCAGTTATTCTATCTTTATTAGCAAGAATTGGATTTATTGATTCGATTTTTTTAAGAGAGAGACGTAAATATGTTGTGATTATTATTTTTGCCGTTGCAGCTGTACTGACTCCGCCAGATCCTGTCACTCAAATTGGATTAGCGGTTCCATTGTTATTATTGTATGAATTATCAATAATATCTGTAAAAGTTATAGAAAAAAAGGCAGAAAAAAAAGATGCATGACATTAAATATATTAGAAATAATTTTTCTGAATTTAAAAAACAAGTAAATAATAGGAATACAGAAGTTAATCTTGATAAAATTTTAGAATTAGATACTAAAAATAGATCTTTGATACAAGAAAAAGAAAAACTTGAGTCAGAAAAAAAAACCCTTTCAAAACAAAATGACAAAAGTTTATTTGCAAAATCGAAAGATTTATCCAAAAAAATAGATAAAATTAGTGAGGATCAAGTAAATGAAAGTAAAAAGCTAAATCAAATTTTATCTCAAATTCCTAATATAGCTCTTGAAGATGTACCTGTTGGCAAAGATGAAAAATCTAATAAAGAAATAAAGAAAAATGGCAACATTCCTAATTTTAAATTTAAACCTAAATCACATTACGAATTAGGAGAGAATTTAGACATGCTTGATTTTGAACTAGCTACCAAGACAACTGGATCAAGATTTGTATTTGTTAAAGATAAATTGGCTCAATTGGAAAGAGCTATATCAAATTTTATGATTGATACACATATAAATGAAAATGGTTATAAAGAAATTTCCCCACCATTATTTGCAAGTGAAAATAGTATGTTTGGTACAGGACAAATGCCAAAATTTGAGGATGATCAGTTTGAAATAAAACTTGATAATAAATCTGGAAGAAAATTTCTAATACCAACAGCTGAAGTAATATTAACTAATATGGTTAATGATACTATACTAAATCATTCTGATTTACCTTTAAGATTTGTTGCATCAACGCCATGTTTTAGAAAAGAAGCTGGGAGTTACGGAAAAGACACCAAAGGCATGATAAGGCAGCATCAATTTTATAAAGTTGAGTTAGTTAGTATTGTTGACCCAGTTAATTGCAAAGATGAACTTGAAAGGATGACTAGTTCAGCTTGCAAAATATTAGAAAAACTTAAATTACCTTACAGAGTAATAACACTTTGTACAGGAGATATGGGTTTTAGCGCCCAAAAAACTTATGATATAGAAGTATGGCTACCATCAGAAAATATTTATAGAGAAATTTCTAGCTGCTCTACATGTGGAACTTTTCAGGCTAGAAGAATGAAAGCTAGATTTAAAAAATCTAATAATGAAAAAGAATTCTTGGGCACTCTAAATGGTAGCGGTCTTGCAGTAGGGAGAACTTTGATTGCAATATTAGAAAACTATCAGCAAGAGGATGGGTCTATTCTAATTCCTGATATTCTAAGACCATATATGAACAATTTGGAAGTTATTTCTAAGATTTAGAGTTGTTAAAATAATATTAATGGTATAATAGGTACTTTAACAAAATTTAATTTATGTCAGAGTCTGGAATAGCACAACTAATACCTTTAATACTAATTTTTATTATTTTTTATTTCTTTTTAATTAGGCCACAGCAAAAAAAAGTAAAAGAACATAAGGTCATGGTCGAAGGTTTAAAACGTGGTGACAAAGTAATTACTTCAGGTGGTATAGTTGGTACAGTAGAAAGAATTATAGAAAACGATAGAGCAGAAATACTTATAGCAGCCAATGCTATTGCTATCGCTGTTACACCATCTTGCAATAATTCTGCACTTACTTTTGGTCCAACATTTTCAACACGTCTAAAACTGTAATCCTCGAGGTAATTATCCAAATCATTTTTTAAATTTTTAATAAAGTCAGGTTCATTAAGATCTGATCTTTTAAATTTAATTACATAATCTCCTTCAGCACCAAATTTTTTAACAGAAAGATCATCCAAATTAAGTTTATTAAAAGCACCTCTAATATCTTCAGTTTTATAATTAGTATTATCAGATCTTAATTCAATTAAAGTTCCACCTTTAAAATCTACACCATAATTTAAACCTTTAAATGTTAGAAAGAAAATAGACATTATGAATAATATTAATGAAATTATATTTGATAGATTATAATATTTGTTAAACAAGTATTTTCCAGTCATTTGATAGTCACCTCATTATTTTTATTTTTAATCACATAAAGAGATGTAAGCAATCGCGCAATGTAATAAACGGAGAATAATGTTGTTAAAATTCCAATTGATAGTGTTACTGAAAAGCCCTTTACAGGACCAGAACCAAAAACAAATAGAATTAATGCTGCAATTATTGTTGTTATATTTGCATCTAAGATGGCGGTTCTTGATAAGGTGTATCCATTATCAAATGCAATTACTTTATTTTTTTCTTTTTTTAATTCTTCCTTAATTCTTTCAAAAATCAAAACGTTAGCATCAACAGCCATACCAACTGTAAGAATAATACCAGCTATGCCAGGTAATGTTAATGTAGCTTCAAATATGGTTAAGAAACCAAGTAACATGAATAAATTTATTATTAGAGCGAAATTTGAAATTAAGCCAAATAACCTATACTTATAAATCATATATAAAATCACTAAAATAAATCCAATTATTAGAGATAAAACTCCAGCTTTAATAGAGTCCTCTCCTAAATCTGGTCCAACAGTACGCTCTTCAATTATATCTAAAGGCGCTGGCAAAGCACCTGACCTAAGTAATAATGCAAGGTCAGTTGCTGACTGGAATGTAAATCCGCCTGAAATTTGACCTGATCCGCTTGCAATTACATCTCTAATTACAGGTGCACTAATAATCTGATTATCTAATACTATTGCTAATTGTTTACCAATTCCGTTTTTTGTAGCTCTTCCAAATTTTCTTGCACCTAACCTATCTAAAGTAAAACTTACAACCGTTTCATTATTAATATTGTCCATCTGAGGTTTAGCATCTATTAAATTGTCACCGCTTATAATAATTCTTTTACTAACGTTAAGTTCTTCACCTGTATCAAGATCTTTTAATTTTTCAGAACCAAATGAGGCATCAGTATTTTGAGTTACAAATCTAAATGTTAAATTTGCAGTTCTTCCTAATAATGATTT
>CACIJY010000001.1 GCA_902587095.1 uncultured Pelagibacteraceae bacterium | reverse complement strand
AGATAAAATTAAAGCTCCAAATGCTCCTACTGCAGCCGCCTCTGCTGGAGTAGCTAGTCCTCCTAAAATTGTACCTAAAACCAAAATTATTAATGAGAACAATGGAACAAAAGAAACTAGAACCTCTTTTAAAATTACTGACCTTGGCGGAATTTCTTCTGCTGCAGGCTTAGGTGCTAAAGACGGATTGAAATATGCTCTTATAATTACATATAAAATATAAAGACCTGCTAACATTAAGCCAGGAAATATAGCGGCAGCAAAAAGTCTTAGTGGGGATAATTGAGCTATTACTGCATATACAATTAACATAATGCTTGGAGGTATTAAAATTCCCAGACATCCTCCTGAACATATAACTCCGGAAGCAAATTTTTTATCATATCCAGCTCTTATCATTGCTGGCCAAGCTAAAAGACCCATTAAAGTTACAACTGCTCCAATAATTCCAGTTGCTGTAGAAAATAATGCACATGTTACAAGTGCTGCGACAGCCATTGAGGCTGGCAATCTATGGGAAGCAAGTCTTATAGCAAAAAACAATTTTGCTACTATCCCAGCTCTTTCAACTAAGTAACCCATAAATAAAAATAAAGGCACTGCAGTTAAAACTGTATTATCCATTATGGTGTAAGTATTTTGGACTAATAAAGAAAATATCCGATTATCAAGCAGATGATCCATCCTAGTTGGATCAAAATAAGCGTAATATCCAAACCCTACACCCATAGCTAGTAGAGTGAATGCAATTGGAAAACCTAACAGAACTGCAAATAAAAATAAGCTCATCATTAATATTGCAATTTCTGGATTTGTTAATTCAAATAACATCAGCTTTTTCGTCTTTCTGAGATGTTCTCATTAATATTTTTTCGGTTTCTTCAGCACCTGCTGACATTCTCTCTGGCCAATGACCTGTTTTAATACAAATGATCGCTCTACACACTTCACTAATTCCTTGGATTGTTAATAAAATTCCTGACAGAGGTATTATAGATTTTGCCATATAAATTTGTATTTGTGCCGGACTGTTCCAACTAGTTTCTTTAATTTTCCATGCTAACGCTGCATATTCATATCCATAAAATACTAGAGCTAAAATTCCAGGGAAGAAAAAAATAAAATATAAAATTAAATCAATCCAGCCCTGAACTCTTGTAGGAAATAGTCTGTAAATAACATCTCCTCTAACATGTGCCTCTGTTGACAAACAATAAGCACCTGCCATCATAAAAATTGCTCCATACATTTGTAAACTAAAGTCAAAATTCCAAAGTGTAGGGCTGTTAAAAGCGTAAGCCATTATTACTTCATAGCATGTTCCACCCATAAGTATAACTATGCACCATGAGAAGGCTTTACCCATTGATGCGCTTAATGTGTCAGCAAATTTTATGAAAGATTTCATAATATCACTTTACGTTAAATTCTATCTATTAATCAAACAAAAAAAAGGGGGCCATTGGCCCCCTTAATTAATATTATATCTTGATTATATTTTTACTTTAGCAATTGGTCCAAACTCATTTTCATAAGCTAGCTTGTAATTAGGCTGATTCATCAGCAAGTATTTCATTACTCTCTTAGCGTATGCTTTTTGAGAATCGACGATTTTCTTAAAGAAAGGATCTTTCTTATTGAAATCACCGATAACTTTATCCCAACCTTTTAATTGTTGAGCTAAAATTTCATCTGAAGTTTGGTAAACATTTACTTTATGTTGATTCATTAATTTAGATAAATCAGCTGAATATCTAACTAATGCTTTAAAGTAGTTATCTGTGTTTGCAGCGTAAGCAGCATTTTTCAATATTGCTTGGTTAGCTGGTGACAGACCATTAAATGTTTTATTGTTAATTGGTATCTCAAACATCTCTTGAGATTGGTGGAAGCTTCCTAAGTGATAATGCTTAGAAACATCTTGCATACCAAACTGAGAGTCTGAAGTTGGGTTGTTAAACTCAGCTGCTTCAATCAAACCAGTTTTCATAGCTGGTTGAATTTCACCACCTGGTAACTGTCTTACGACCATTCCCATTGCAGTAAGAACGTTAGTAGCAAGACCAACTGTTCTGTACTTCATACCTTTAACGTCAGATACTTTTGTTACGTTCTTTTTAAACCAACCAAAAGGTTGTGCTGGCATAGGCATGTGGAATACACCTGTGTAATCGAAACCAACTTTTGCAAGTGTTTCTTCATACAGTTTTCTTCCGCCACCGTACTCCATCCATCCCATTACTTCTTGAGATGACATACCGTATGATGGTCCAGTACCAAATAATGATGCTGCTGGATTTTTACCATACCAATAAGCAGTTACCCAGTGTCCCATATCTACAGCACCTGAACTTACCGCTTGACCGATCTCACTAGTCTTCACAACTGCTCCAACTGGTTGAAGATCGATTTTTAAAGAACCGCCAGACATGTCGCTAACCATTTTGCAATAGTCTCCTGCCATTTCAAAAAAGATGTTAGCACCACTTGGCCATGCAGCTTGCATTTTTAGAGTTTGTGGAGCTCCGAATGCAATGTTTGGCATTGCTACTGCTGCTGTTGCTGCTGCACCAGTTGCTGCCGCTGCCTTAAAGAACTTACGTCTTGAAGGAATTTTTCCCTTCAATGATTTTTTTTCTTTAATCATTTATTTCTCCTCTATTAGTTAATTAACTTGATAATATTAAAGCACAAAATGAACTTGGAGTCTTAAGTTAAAATTGTTCTAAACTTAATTATTTACAACTATTGGTAGTATAAGTTTATCAATTTACCTTATTTTTGCAGTTACCCGTTTTGAAAAATTCCTCAATGTTATCGATAGCAAGATTAGCCATGGCTGTTCTAGTTTCTTTAGTGGCACTTCCAAGATGAGGTAGTATGAAAACACTTTTATGTTTAAGATATCCTGGGTTTAAATTAGGTTCGTTTTTATAAACATCTAAACCAGCTGCATAAACTTTTCTTCTATCTAATGCATCCAGTAAAGCTTCATCGTCTACTATATCTCCTCTAGCTACATTAGTTACTACTGCACCCTTTGGTAAATACTCTAAAGTTTCTTTATTTATAAGATTAATTGTTTCTTTTGAGGCTGGGCAACATACAGATAATACATCTGACACTTCCATTAAACTTTTTAGATTATCATGATAAGTAGCCCCTTGTTCTTTATCAGAGCTCAATTTAGATCTATTGTGATAATGTATTATCATTCCAAGCGACTTTGCTATCTTAGCAATTTTTTGACCAATACGTCCCATCCCTAAAATACCTAACCTTGAGCCAGTTAATTGTTTGCCAATTAAATAGTCTGCTGACCATTTCCAATTAGACTCTTTTGCGGCTTGAATACCTTCACTTGCTCTTCTGCAAGCTCCTAGAATTAACAATATTCCTATTTCGGCTGTTGCATCTGTTAAGACATCTGGTGTGTTTGTCACTGCTATATTTCTTTTTTTAGCAGCTACTAAATCAATATTACCAAATCCTACTGCAAAATTTGATAAAATTTTTATGCTCTCTGGTAATTTATTGATAGTTGCCTCATCCATTTTATCAGTTAGCGATGTTAATATACCATCACAACCTTGGCTTAATTCCACTAATTTAGATTGAGAATAAAGTTCATCATTTAAATTAAGTTTAGCCTCCCACAACTTTGAGGCTTTTTCCTCATTTGATCTTAGAAGTTTTCTGGTAATTAAAATTTTTTTCATTCAACTTATTAGTTTAAGTCAAAAATTTTACCAGGATTCATTATATTGTTTGGATCAATGGTTCTTTTGATAGATTTCATAACAGGTAAATTATCACCATGTTCTTTAAGAAGATAATCTTTTTTATGAAGCCCAACTCCATGTTCTCCAGTAATTGTGCCTTCTAATTCCAATGTTTTTTCTATAAGAATATCACTAAATTTTCGTATTTTTTGATAGGTCTCTTTTTTTTCTGGATCATAAGGTAGTAAAACATGGAAATTACCATCACCAAGGTGACCAACCATTGGGGCTCTTAAACCAAATTTTTTAGCCTCAGCATCTGCAAAGTTAACACATTCCGTTATTTTAGAAATTGGTAAACAAACATCAGTTGAATACACTCTGCCATTATTTATTTGCGCTTTGACAGAATAATAGACATCATGTCTTGCTTTCCATAGCTTATTTCTATCCGTTAAATCTTTTGCCCATTTAAAGGAGCTTCCATTGTTATTTTTTGATATTTCTTCGACAATATCGATTGACTCTTTATTAGAAGTTTCTGATCCATGGAATTCAAAAAATAAAGTCGGTGTAGCTTCTACGTCTTTTAATTTAGAGTATTCTATACTAATTTCCATTTGATCTTTATTAAGCATTTCAATTCTTGCAATTGGAATACCATACTGAATTACCTCTTGTGCAGTTTTAACTGCATCCTCTAGAGTTTTAAAGTGACATACAGCACTCATAATACTTTCTGGGATTGGTGACAATCTTAGCTGGATCTCCGTAATAACTCCGAGAGTACCTTCTGAACCAATAAATAAATTGGTTAAATTATATCCAGCTGAAGTTTTTTTTGTTCTACTCCCAGTTTTTATTATATCTCCATTTGGTAAAACAACTGTTAATCCGGTTATAACAGTTTTCATAGTTCCATATTTAACTGCCATTGTTCCTGACGCTGAAGTAGAGGCCATTCCACCTATTGCTGCATTTGCACCTGGATCGATTGGAAAAAATACCCCATCTTCCCTTAAATAGTCATTCAATTGTTCTCTAGTTACACATGCCTGAACTTTGCAATCAAAATCTTCTACGTTTACACTTAGTACTTTGTTCATTTTTTCAAGAGAAATTGTAATCCCTTGATCGTTCCCAACAACATTTCCTTCTAAAGAAGTCCCTGTTCCAAAAGGAACAACAGGTATCTTATGTTGGTTGCATAATTTTAATATTTTGGAAACTTCTTCATTAGTTTCTGGAAATACTACAGCCTTAGATAAAATTGGATCATAAGTGTCTTCTCCTCTTGCATAATTCAATCTTGTTGATTCTGACTCAGAAAACCTAGAATTTAGTATTTTTTTTAATTCGGACTGAAGTTCGCTATTCATATGTTAATGATACTATATAAATCTTACAAAAAAAATACTTAAATTATTTAAGCATTTTTTTTATGTTTTCTAATGCTTGAGAAATGTTATCTCTTGATGCTGCGAAACTAAATCTCACATAATCCTGACAAGTTTGACCAAATGCTGTTCCTGGTACGATTGCAACACCAGCTTCGTGCATAGCTTTTTTACAAAATTCTCTTCCATTCATTCCAGTCTCTTTTACTTTTGGAAAAGCATAAAATGCACCACCAGGTAAACTACATTCCACACCTGGCAGATCATTTAAACCTTTGTGAATAAGATCTCTTCTTGCCGTAAATTTTTCCATCATTTCATGTATAGAATCGTCTGGTCCGTCTAATGCAGCAATACCAGCATATTGAGCAGCAGCATTTACACAAGAAACACTATTTATTAATAGTTTATTGACATGTTCAACTAGATGCTCTGGCCAAAAACTCCAACCTAATCTCCATCCAGTCATAGAATAGGCTTTACTCCATCCTTCTAATACAATGAGTCTCTCTCTTAATTTAGGATAATTAAAAAAAGTTGGCATCTCTTTACCATCAAAAATTTGTCTACTATAAATCTCATCACTCAGAATTGTAACATGTGGGTGTTGCTCTAAACCTTTGGCAAGTTTATCGATTTCAGATTTTTCTACAAAACTTCCTGTTGGGTTATTGGGATTAATCAAAATTAATAATCTTGTTTTGTCAGTTATTAAAGACAATATTTCCTCAGCATTAAACTTTAGATCTTTATCTTTAGTAAGATCATATGGAACAGGAGTAGATCCAGTATAGTTAATCATAGACTCATAAATAGGAAAAGCTGGTGTTGGATGAATTATTTCTACACCTGGTTCTCCAAAACATTGGATCGCATAGTGCATTGTTGGTTTACCCCCTGGCATTATGATAATTCTTTCTGGATCAACATCTTGATTATAAAGTGTTTTAATTTTTCTTGAAACTGCTTGTCTGCATTCTAGAATTCCATTTGATAAAACATAACCATGATGGCCATCGTCTAAAGCTTTTTTTGCAGCATCAACTACATGCTTTGGAGTTTTAAAATCAGGTTGACCTAATCCAAGGTGGATCATTGGTTTTCCTGATGCCTCTAGTTTTTTTGCTTCTGCTAAAACTGAGAATGCAGTCTCAGTTCCTAATCTGTTTAAACTTTTTGCTAGTTTCATAAATTTTTGTAATTATCTAATATTTCTATAAATTAATTTTGAACTATTCAACTCTTTTAAATTTTTACAACCCATTAAAACCATATTTCTATTAATTTCGTCATGTATTGTCTTCAATAAATGCTCAACTCCTTGCTGACCACCTGCGGCTAAAGAGAACAAAAACATTTTACCAAAACTACAAGCTTTAGCTCCAGCGGCTATTGCTTTTAAGACATGAGAACCTCTTCTAATCCCGCCATCCAAAATAATTTCCAGTTTATCACCAACAGCATCGGATATCGCTTTAATTTGGTCAAACGGTGATCTTGAACCATCTAATTGTCGACCACCATGATTAGATATCATTATAGCTGAGCACCCAATATCAATCGCTCTTTTTGCATCCTCAACTGACATGACTCCTTTTAGAGCAAAAGGACCATTCCATTTTTTTATACAATACTCTGCGTCTTTCCAATTCATAGCTGGATCATACTGCTCATTAATGTAGTCTATAACTGATTTAGCAATATTAGTTCCTTTGTCAGTTTTCGTTGCAACATTAGCTAATTTAAATTTTTCATGAGTTAAATAATTAAAAACCCAGCCTGGATGCATAACAAAACTCAAAAGGCTTTTTAAAGTTAATTTTGGTGGTGTAGTAAAACCGGTTCTATGGTCTCTTTCTCTATTCCCTGCAACAAGAGTGTCTACAGTTAAACACATTCCGTCAAAACCTGACCTTTTACAACGGTCAATCAAATCATTTGTTATAGATTGATCTTTATGGACATAAAGCTGAAATAATTTAGGACCACTAGATAAATTAGAAATTTCCTCAATTGTATTGTTTGCCATTGTAGACATACTATAAAATGTTCCAAATTTATTAGCGGCTTTTGCAGAAGCTTTGTCACCATCGTGGTGATATAATCTTTGCATAGCACATGGGGATAAGAAAATTGGCATATCAATTTTTCTTCCAAATATGTTTGTAGATAAGTCTGGCTTACCTACGCTAGCCAAAACATTTGGAATTAGATCACAATCGTTAAAGGCCTCTGTATTTCTTTTAAGAGTAGTTTCATCATCTGAGCCACCATCAATATAATGGAAAATTGGAGAAGGTAATTTTTTTTTTGCTAATTTCCTGAAGTCCTCAAAATTATAACAGTCTTTAAGACTCATAGAATTTTTTTAAGTATATCTAAATCTTAAATTATTTCTATTGAGGTCGCTAATCTTAGTACATCCCATTAATTTCATATCTCGTTCTAATTCAGCTTTGTATTGCCCTAATGCTCTCTCTACTCCTGCTTGTCCCGCCGCGGCTAAAGCATAGAGATACAATCTTCCTCCAGCGCAAGCCTTTGCACCTAGAGATAAAGCTTTAAGCATATGTGTTCCTCTCTGAAACCCACCTTCACAAATAACATCAATTTTGTCACCTACAGCATCAACTATTTCTGCTAGTTGATCAAATGGTGACCTTGATCCATCAAGCTGTCTACCTCCATGATTAGAAACCATTATACCAGTGCATCCAATATCAACAGCTTTCTTTGCATCTTCGACGCTCATAATTCCTTTAAGTGCAAAATGACCACCCCACTTGGAACATAACTTCTCAGCATCATTCCAATTCATGGATTGATCCAACATTGTAGAAAAATAATTACCAATTGAAGAGTTAGTGCTTGTACCCTCTTTTACAAAATCCTGTAAATGTGGTAATTCAAATTTTCCTTTTGTAAGATAATTTATCCCCCACATTGGTTTGGTCGCGAAACTAAATAAACTTGATATAGTAAGCTTAGGTGGTGATGTGAAACCTGTTCTTAAGTCTCTCTCACGGTTTCCTCCTGTAATAGTATCGACAGTTAAAGCCATCACATCAAATTTAGCTGCTTTCGCTCTTTCTAAGCAAGAGTCATTCAATCCTCTATCTTTGTGAAAATAGAATTGAAACATTTTTGGTGTATCAATTAAAGACGAGATTTCTTCGACACTTACAGTAGCTAAAGCTGAAACACCAAACATTGTATTAAATTTTTGAGCTGCTTTTCCTACTGCTCTTTCTCCATCGTAATGAAATAATCTTTGTAAAGCTGTAGGGGAACAGTAAAAAGGTAAATCAATTTTTTTTCCAAAAATTGTTGTAGACAAATCTACGTTTTCAACACCTCTCAATACATTGGGTACAAGATCTACGTCATTAAACGCAGATGTATTTCGGTTATAAGTAATCTCATCATCTGCAGCACCATCAATGTAATGGAAAATTGGTGACGGTAGTTTTTTTTTGGCTAAAACTCTAAAGTCACTGAAATTGTGGCAATCTTTTAAATTCATACTGATAATTTAAAAGCTTTTAAAGAAATTAAACATATAACTATTTGCCCCAGGATTTTTTTCTCCTAAACTTGCGTTAGATATATGATTATATGAAAAACCAAATTCTGTACTTGGTGATAAATCTAAGGATAATTGAAGCTCACTTTTAAATTCTACCAAATGACCGAGGTCTTTTCCATCTCCCTCATGATATAAACCTGGTGTAAAACTTGGTGTTAAATTTAATCTTCCAATATTATACTCAGCTTGAATTCCTGTATAAAGATATGAGGCTGAGTCAGCAGTTAACATAAAACCAGTAACAGGTTTAATTGTACCTATTGGGCTATCTCTGAAAAGATTATCATTTAAGTGTTGAATTCCAATAATCTGAGATTTTTTTCCATTGTCACTGAAATCAAACATCCCGGTATAAATATTGTATTTATGACCAGTATCCATTTTTTGTTTTTCTTCAGCGTATAACTTTTCAGAAGTTATAAAAGCGCAAAAGATTAATAATAAAATTTTAAAAAAATTTTTCATATTTTTTTACTCTTATATATTCTTAAATATATTATTGCACCACCTAATAAAAAAAACAATATTGGTATAAACCACAATAAAAAGGTTTTTTTCGAATATCCAGGATCATAAACAATCCATTGACCATATTTTTTGACTAACATATTATAAATTTGATCTTTTGAGTGACCTCTGTCTATTTGATCTTTAATATAGATTCTCATACTTAATGCAAATTCAGAGTTAGAGTCGTATATAGACTGGCCTTGACAAATCAGACATCTTAAATTTTTTGCTATATCATTTTCAAGTTTAGAATAAGATTCTGTCTCAGAATAACAGTTTCCAAAAAAGTTAATAAATAAAAATAAAAAAATCATAAATTTTTTTTTAACCATTTACAATCTCCCTAATTTTTTTAACGTGATCATTATTTATTGGCCCTATGATCTTTATTAAAATTTTTCTATTTTTATTAACTAAGAAAGTTTCTGGAACACCATAAGCACCTAAGTTTATTGACTCTGTTCCATCTTTATCTACTAAATTATATTTAAATGGGTTTCCATAATCATTTAAAAATTTTATAGAATTTTTTTTTCTATCTTTATAATTTATGCCAATAATTTGCAGTGAGCTTAGACTGTTTAAGCTCTTAAGAAAATCATTTTCCTCTCTACACGGTACACACCATGATGCCCAGATGTTAATTATGGAAAAATCCTTGTTTTCAATAACCTCGCTTAATTTTATTTCATTAGATGAATTTAACTCAGGTAAACTAAAGTCTACTAGGTAAGTTGTTTTCCCATCTTTAAATTCTGGAGAATATAATTTATTCTTAAACAACGCTTTATTAAAAACTATAAAGCAAGATATAAAAAAAACTAGTACTAGAAAACTAAGAGTAATTTTTTTTTTTACTAAAAATCGCAAAAGTACCTCCAAAAATTATTATTAATGTAGAGATCCATATCCATATCATAAATGGTTTATTCTGGTATCTAATATTAAATAATTGCTCATCCTTAATTAAATTAATTGTTATAAATCTATCTTTAAATAAAGTTGTTTTAATTGCTGCTTCACTTGTTGCAATAATTGGCTGGTTATAAATTCTGATCTCTGGATATAGTTTAATTATTTTATTATTTTTATTCTTTACTTCAAAGGTACCAATTATTGAAGAATAATTTTTTTTTTTATTAGTTTTAATCTCTTCAAAAGTTATTTTTTCATTTTTAGAGATAAAACTCTCGCCAACTTTAATATTCTTTATGATCTCTGTGGAGCTAACACTATTAAATAATATTGATAACATCAACATAGCAAAACCTAAATGTGACAAGTTCTGTGCATGATTAGTATTATTTTTAAAAAAATTAGTAAGGGTTTTGATACTTAAAAAAACTAAAGAAAAAATTAAAATTATTAATAAAAAATCTTTTTGATTTAAAAAATATATAGTTATTATTGTGGTAGCTAAAGTTAGTAAAAAGTAGTAAATATAATTTGCTTTAAATTTTAAATTTGTTTTAATCCAATTCATACTTGGGCCAACAGACATAAACAAAAAAAATGGAATTAAGAAAGGTATTAAAAGTTTATTATAAAATGGGGGTCCAACTGAAATTTTCTCTGATGTAATTACATCTAAAAATATTGGATATACAGTTCCTATTAAAACTACGCTTAAAAAATAAATCATAAACCAGTTATTTATTAAAACTGAAGTTTCTTTGCTTAGAAAAAAAATTTCCTTTTTATTTTCCAAATTTTTATTTTCAAAGAATAAAAAGATTACAAAAGATATGAAAACTAAAACAAACAAAAAAATTAGTATATAAATTCCTCTAGATGGATCATTTGCAAAAGTGTGAACTGAGTTGAGAATACCAGATCTAACTAAAAATGTTCCAGTAACACTTAGCATAAAGGTCACTATACTTAATATAATTGACCAATTTTTAAAAAGGTCTCTTTTCTCAAGAGTTAAAATACAATGTAAAAGAGCAGTTAAACTCAACCATGGCATTAAAGAAATATTTTCAACTGGATCCCAGAACCAAAAACCTCCCCACCCTAATTCATAATACGCCCAGATCGAACCTAAAAGGATACCCCCTGTTAAAAAGGTCCAAGATATCAAAACCCATTTTTTTAAATTTTTTGCCCAAAGATTGTTCACATACCCAGTTACCATTGCTGCTAAAGCAGACGCAAATATAATTGATGTACCAACATATCCAACATATAAAATTGGTGGATGTATTGCTAGTGCAGGATCTTGAAGTATTGGGTTTAATCCAAGTCCTTCGGATGGTACCGGAAAAAGAATATCAAATGGGTTAGAAGTTTTTAGAACAAATATAAAAAAACCAATAACGATTATTTGATGAAATATTACAGTATAAAGTCTGAAATTTTTTGGCTCATCTTTAGAGCTAAAGAAGAAAAAAAATATAAAACTTGTCAGAACTAATAACCATAATAACAAGCTTCCTTCATGATTGCCCCATAAACCTGTTATTTTATAAAATAAAGGTTTTGTTGAATGAGAATTATTATAAACTGTTTCATTACTAAAATCAGATATTATAAAAGTGTATAATAAAATAAAAAAACCTATAACAACGAAAAAAAATTGAAGAGTAAGAAACTTATATATTTTTTTTTCTAGATTTAATAAATTTTTTTTAATATTTAAAACTGTACATAAGAAAACAGCAAAAGAAGATATAAGTCCTAAAAATAAAGAGAGAAATCCTGCATTGGATAATATCATTTTTGCTCCAGACTTTTTTTAACTTCAGGGGGCATATAATTTTCATCGTGTTTTGCTAAAATTTTATGAGCAATAAATAAGTTTTTATCCTCTAAAAAACCTTCTGCTACTACTCCCTTTTCTTCTTGAAATAAATTTGGAACGGATCCGGCAAAAATAACATTAATTTCACTTTTAAAATCTGTGATTACAAATAAAATTTTTTCATTATCTAGAGTTACAGAATTTTTTTTAACCATCCCTCCTACTCTAATTTTTTTTGTTATATTCTCCGAAGATTGCTTGATTTCAGTTGGTGACTTAAAATATACAACATCATCCTCTAATAGTTTTAGAATTATATAAATACTTAAAATGATCGTAGTTAGTACAGAAATTATAAATACAATTCTTAATCTAACTTTTTTACCATACATTAATCTAAATTAGATTTTGTGAGCAACTGTTCTTACAAATGTTCTATTTGTTGATTGTTTGTGAGCTAAAATAACTTGGTCTGAATTTAAAGATTCATATTTTTTTGCAAATTTAGCTTTTTCTTTAATTAATTGCTTACTTGTTACTTTATATAAAATTAGGAAATTGAATAGTGTGAATGAGAATGCTGACCAAACATAAAGTCCGTATCCGTTCATAATAAATAAATCTAAGTTCATATCCTATTTAAACCTTTGTTTTTAACTTTTATCAACTCCACATTATATTTCATTAAAAAAATTAGCACAGAAAATAGTGCAAATGCCGCAGTCATCAAAAATAATGGTATTAACATAGAAGAATGTATAGTGCTTTCTGATAAAACATTAATCGATGAGGGCTGATGTAAAGTTGCCCACCAATCTACAGAATATTTGATAATTGGAACATTAATCACACCTATAATTGAAATATATGACGAGATTTTAACTGCTTTGTTCTTTTCAAAAAGTTTCCACGATAATAAGTATAAAAAATAGAATAAAAATAATACCAACATAGAAGTTATTCTAGGATCCCAAGCCCACCAAGTACCCCATGTTGGCTTGCCCCAAATTGAGCCTGTAACCAAGGCTATTAAGTTAAAAATAAATCCTGATGGAGCTAAACTTTTTGATATTAGTACAAAGTTTTTATTTTTAAAAATTATAACTCCAAGAGATAAAAAAGCTATCATTGAAAAAATCCCAAGTGAAATCCACGCTGATGGAACATGTACATACATAATTCTTACAGAGTCACTTTGTAGATAATCTTGGGGAGACAATATTAACGCCTCAAATAGACCTACTGACAGAAAAATTATAAATAATATAAATATTAAATTTCTAAATTTAGAGGAAATTAATACTTTTTTAGTTTTCTCAGTGATTATAGATAACATTTTTTATTTATATAACGTGAAAATAAACTGATCAAGAATGTTGAGGGAGATAATTGAAGGGAAACGTTAACACCCTTGATCAGTTTGAATATTTATAGAATAATCATTTGTCTAAGTTTTGAGAGAAATGTGTTGAAAAAATGACTATTAATTTGACGGCTTGAAGTAAGTTGAGCCTTTTTTTCCTGAGAAGATCTCATTGATTAAGGGATGTTTAATTGGCTCACCTGAGTCGTCTTTAATGAGGTTCTGTTCTGATACATAGGCCTCATAAGTAATATCATCATTTTCAGCAAGTAGATGATAAAAAGGCTGATCTTTTCTAGGTCTTACATTTTTAGGTATAGATTCGTACCATTCCTCAGAATTATTAAATTCAAAATCGACGTCATAAATAACGCCTCTGAAATCAAAGTGTTTATGTTTGACAACGTCGCCTATTGAGAATTTTGCTTTTTGAATAGTCACTACTTAAATATGTGTATTCTTAAAAAAAAATCAATAAAAAAAATATTAAATTTATACATATCTGGTAGGATGTAACTGTGAATAAGTCTTTAATAAAATTCATTACTGATTTCGGGCCCTTAGTAATATTTTTTGGTTTTTATTATAAAAGTGGAAAAAATCTGCAAGTAGCTATACCACCTTTGATTATTGCTACAATAATCTCTGTGTTTATAGTTTGGATATTGGAAAAAAAAATACCTTTTGTTCCCCTTTTAGGTGGAGCGTTAATAACATTTTTTGGTGGTCTCACAATTTATTTCAAAGACCCCATCTTTATATATATGAAGCCTACAATAATAAATATAATATTTGCTCTCGTTCTGTACTTTGGAAAATATTTTACTCAAGAACCAATTCTAAAAAAAATTTTAGGTAAAACCATGCCGTTAAACGATGAGGGGTGGGGAAAACTTAATACTAGGTGGATGTTTTTTTTCATTTTTTTAGCGATATTAAATGAGTATATTTGGAGAACGCAATCAGAGGAATTTTGGGTAAACTTTAAAGTATGGGGAATGTTGCCAATTACAATAATATTTACAGCATTTCAAATCCCTTTAATAAATAAATATAAACTAAATGAATAGAAACTTAAAACTTGTAGTCGATAATTCCTTCAAAAAAAAAGAAAATAAACTTTTTTTTGAAAAAAAAGAGTTAAAAAATATTTTGGATTTATACGCTAAAATGGTTTCGAAGGGATCTTGGAAAGATTATGGTCTTCAAATTTCCTCTAAGAGAGTAAGTTTTAGTGTGTTTAAGAATGCTGCTGAAAACGCTGTTTATAATATTAGCAAAAACTTCAAGCCTTCTAATAAAAATCTTAAATATTTAATTACAGATAGTAGAAACCGTATAATAAAAAACTCTGATAACTTGGATAAATTATTAAAGGATATAGATTGGAAAAAAATTTAGTTTATCTTCTTTGACCGAAAAGTCTCAATAACATTATAAACAGGTTAATGAAATCAAGATAAAGCGTTAAAGCTCCCATTATTGCTTTTTTGCCAGAAATTTCAATTGTATCACTTGCCGAATACATATTCTTAATTTTCTGAGTGTCATAGGCAGTTAAACCTACAAATATTAGAACACCCAATATTGATACAACAAAATACATCATCGCAGATTTTAAAAATATATTAACTAATGAAGCGATAATTATTCCAATTAGACCCATCATTAAAAAAGAACCTAATTTTGTTAAGTCTCTTTTAGTTGTGTATCCGTAAATACTCATTGCTCCGAATGTTGCTGAGGTGATGAAGAATACTCTTGCTACACTTACTCCTGTGTAAACTAAAAGTATCCAAGACAAAGATAATCCCATTAATGAAGCAAATATCCAAAATACAGTTTGTGCCTTAGCTGAACTCATTTTATTAATTCCAAAACTCATATAAAAAACAATACCTAGTGGAGCTAGCATAATTAACCATTTCAAACCTGAATTAAATATAGCATTCCCAAAACTTGTAAGCCCTGTGATCATACCAGTGCTGTCTGTAACTACTGACATTTTAAATGATAAAAGTGAGATTATACCTGTCAAAAGAACTCCAGTTGCCATGTAGTTATAGACCTTCAACATGTAAGATCTTAAACCTGCGTCCCAAACTACGTTCTTTTTAACACTTGTTGCTTCAAAAATGTTTTGTCTATTAAAATCCATAAATATAATATAATTATTTTAAACTTATATTCAATGGTCAAAACTGACTGAGATTATTAAAAAATTTATGAATTTTAAAAAACTAGGTAATACAGATATTGATGTTAGTACAATTTGTCTCGGTACTATGACATGGGGGGAGCAAAATTCGGAAAAAGATGCATTTGAGCAAATGGATTATGCTTTTGAACAAAATGTAAATTTTTGGGATACTGCTGAAATATACGCAATACCTCCTAAAGAAAGCACTTACGGCAAAACAGAGGAAATAATAGGTAATTGGTTTACGAAAACAAAAAAAAGAAACAGAATAGTACTTGCAACTAAAGTATCTGGTCCTGGACCAGGTTGGATTAGAGGCGGCGGAAATCAATATGATGAAAAAAATTTAAATGAAGCTGTTGATAATAGTCTTAAAAGATTAAAAACTGATTATATTGACTTATATCAATTACATTGGCCTGAAAGAAAAACAAATTTTTTTGGAAGACTAGGTTATGAACATAAAGATGATAATGATTGGAATAAATTTGAAGATATTCTTAACTCTTTAGATAAAATAATTAAAAGCGGTAAAATTAGATATATCGGCCTTTCAAATGAAACAGCATGGGGATTGTCAAAATTTTTAGAAATTTCAAAGTTAAAGAAACTTCCTCGAATGATGTCTGTTCAAAATCCTTATAGTCTTTTGAATAGATCTTATGAAGTAGGATTAGCGGAAATTTCAGTACGAGAAAGAAGTGGTCTTTTAGCTTATTCACCCCTTGCGTTTGGTTATTTAACTGGGAAATATAGAAATGGAGAATTGCCAAAAAATTCTAGGATGCACTTATTTGGAGACAAATTTTCAAGATATAAAACTGAAAATGGCCAATTAGCCATTGAAAAATACTTTAGTATTTCAAAAAAATACAATTTAGACTTATCTCAAATGAGTTTGAAATTCTGCGAACTTCAGCCGTTCATAACTAGTGTAATAATCGGAGCAACAACTATGGAGCAGTTGAAAACTGATATAGAAAGTGTAAATATAAATCTTAATAACGAGATAATTGATGAAATTAATGAAGTACAAAAACTGTATCCAAATCCATGTCCATAATTAAAAAAACTATTTTTCTGTCAATTCTTATTCTAAGTTTTACATCATTGAATGCACAAGAAATAAAAAAAATTGGTAAATTTAAAGATTGGGAAACAATAGTTGTGACAGATGAAACTGCAAAATTATGTTTTGCTCAGTCTAAGCCAGTTTTGCAGTCCCCGAAAAATAATGTGAGAGAAGCAAGACTTTTTATAAGTTTTAGACCTTCTGAAAAAATTTCTGACGAGGTAAGTATTACTTCAGGGTACGAATACAATGTGCAAAATGCAATACTAGCGAAATCTGGAAAAAATAAAATTAAGTTCGATATATCCAAAGATAATTTTGCTTGGATAGCTAATAATAAAATTGAAAAAAAAATGATTAGTGTAATGAAAAAAGGCTCACGAATTATGATAACAGGTTATAATAAATCTGGTTCTCAAACAATTGATCACTACTCACTAATGGGTTTTACCAAAGCATACAATAGCGCAAAAAAAAATTGTAGCTAATGAACACCAAATAACAACCTAATGAAAAAAATAGTCTTAGCTTACTCTGGTGGTTTAGATACATCTATTATTCTTAAATGGTTACAAGAAAACTATAAAGCTGAAGTGATTGCTTATACAGCTGATATTGGCCAGGAAATGGATAAAAAAAAGATCATTAGAAACGCAAAAAAATTAGGTGTTAAAAAAATAATAATTAAAAATCTTAAAAATATTTTTGTAAAAGATTACGTATTTCCAATGATTAGAGGTCATGCGATTTATGAGGGAGTTTATTTGCTTGGTACATCTATTGCTAGACCATTAATTGCAAGAGATCAAATTCAAGTTGCAAAGAAATTCAAAGCATTTGCTGTTTCGCATGGCGCAACGGGGAAAGGAAATGATCAAGTAAGATTTGAATTAGGATATCATTATTTTGGTCCAAAAATAAAAGTTATAGCTCCATGGAGAATTTGGAAGTTAAAATCAAGAACTGATTTAATCAAATATGCAAAAAAACATCAAATTTCAATTCCAAAGGACAAAAAAGGAGCACCACCTTTTTCAGTAGATGACAACCTATTTCATACATCAACTGAAGGTAAAGTTTTAGAAAATCCAAAAAATTCAGCTCCTGAATTTATATTTCAAAGAACAACTTCGCCCGAAAAAGCACCTAATAAACCAACATACGTTTCTATTGGATTTAAAAACGGTGATCCAATTATTGTTAATGGTAAGAGATTAACTCCAGAAAAACTGTTAGAAAAATTGAACCAGCTCGGTGGAAAAAATGGAATTGGAAGAGTTGATCTGGTTGAAAATAGATTTATCGGAATTAAATCGAGAGGGGTTTATGAAACTCCTGGAGGAACATTGCTTTTAATCGCTCATAGAGCAATAGAGTCTGTAACACTAGATAAAGAAACTATGCATAAAAAAGATTCAATAATGCCAAGATATGCAGAATTAATTTACAATGGTTATTGGTTTTCAAAAGAAAGATTCAAATTACAAAAAATTGTGGATCTAAAAAGAAACAAGGTAAATGGGAATATTAAGTTAAAACTTTATAAAGGAAATGTTTCAATTCAGTCAAGAATGACTACTAGTAGTGCTTATTCAATGAAAAAAGTTTCTTTTGAAGAAAATAAAACTTTTAATAAATCCAATGTTGAAAGATTTATCAATTTCCACAAAAAAAAATTAAAATAAAGAAATATGAATTTTGAAGCCTCAAGAGCGAAAGCTATATATAGATTAAATCATTTTGTTGAGAAAAATCTTTCTGATTATTCAAAGCTAAGAAATTTTGATTTTGGTCCTGATAAACGAGATAATGTATCGTGTTTATCACCTTATGTTACACATGGCGTTCTTAATGAAATTGAAATTATAAAAAAATCACTTGAGAAGTTTTCTTTTTCAAAAAATGAAAAGTTTATACAGGAAGTACTTTGGAGAACGTACTGGAAAGGATGGTTAGAGTTAAGACCTAATGTTTGGAGTGACTATTTAATTGATTTAAGAAATATTAAAGAAAAATATAAAGATGATAAAAATTATCGAAATGCAATGGAAGGTAAAACAAATATTGATTGTTTTAATGAATGGGTTAAAGAGTTAAAAAATAATAACTACCTCCATAATCACACTAGAATGTGGTTTGCCAGTATTTGGATTTTTACACTTAATTTACCTTGGCAACTTGGCGCTGAATTTTTTATGCAACACCTACTTGATGGAGATGCTGCATCAAATACTCTTGGATGGAGATGGGTTGCGGGGGTTCAAACACAAGGAAAGCATTATCTAGCAAGTGAATGGAATATTAAAAAATTCACAAATAATAGATTTAAAAATATTAAATTAAATGAAAATGCTCCTCCAAAAATTTCACAAAGAACTTATTCAATAATAAAACAAGATTTTAAAAATTCTGAAAATATTGAACCAGTTAATTTATTAATTTTTGATAATAATCTTTCTTTCGAAATCTCAGACTTTAAAGATAGTAAATTTAAAAAAATATATTTAGTCTCTAACAAAAATGAAAACAGATCAATCAAACTCAATGAAAAAGTATCAAAATTTAAGTACCTTCTTTTTGAAGATCAAGAAAAAAGATTAAAAGAACAATCAATTGATTGTGAAATAATTGATATAAGCCAAATTAAAAAAATTGATAAAAAAAACATCGGATTGTATCCAACTGTTGGAGAAAACCTAGATTATCTAAATTTAAATAATTTAAAAATAAATTTTTTATATAGAAAACTCGATCAATATTCTTGGCAATATTGCAATAAAGGTTTTTTTAATTTTAAAAATTATATTCCAAAAATTATTTCAAACTTTACATAATTTTTGTTAAGTTTATCTTGCAAGTTTTATGAAGATGTCTCCCATACCAGCATCTAGTTCCTCTAGCGGCGTATTATTTCTTAGTTCACAGTATCGACCAGTAATTTGATGATTTTTGACTAAATCAATATCATCATTTTTACATCTTCTTCCATTATGTAATAATCCTATAACTATTCTATCATTAAGATTATACACTTGATCACTATTGATTTTTTTGCCATCACAAAAATATTCTTTATTTACTCTATTTGGAAAGTCACTTTTGTTACAAGGGTTTTTAATTGTTATAACGTAAAATTCTCTTGAGCCATCTATAAATTTATATTTCATTTTTTGAACCTCTGAATACTTCATGATATCGCAAGAACAAGGTACACAGCACCTATAATAATTACCGCAAATTTTATTGTTTGTTTTATTTTCTTTTACAAATAAAAATTCTGAATCACTCCCCGGATCAATTAATGATCCAGAAACTGCACAATATAATTTATTAAACTCAATAAAATCTTTATAAGTAATTTTTTTATCTATGATATATTTAAAAAATTTAGGTCCAGCAGCATTCCTGTTTTTGTCAGGAAATATCCTAGACCAGTCAGTTATTAATTCTTTGTGGTAATTTTTTTCATCTGCAACTAATTCGATTTGAAAAAAAACTACAAAAATTAAAACAAATTTTAATAAAATATTTTTCATTTTTGTTTTATTGTTACCGTTTGATTAAGTTTAATTTTATCTATAAAAACTTTTTTTCCATTGGTCCATTTAACTTCTACTCTAAAATCTTTTTCATTTTTTCTAATTCCATAATGTGCCACAGGTTCCATTTGGCATAAATAACCAGACCCAGCATCTATTGTTTTTGAGTGCTTTCTTTGATTCGACATTAGCGTTACTGTTGCTCCCCTAGCAGGTGCTCCAAATTTATTGATGGGCTTGATCCTTAAATATTTACTATTTTTTTTTACTTTTGCTTTATACAATGTCAAAGGCTGAGCTTTGCTCTCCCCGTGAGAAACTAATAATTCTAAAATTCCATCATTATCAATATCTGCTACAGCTGCTCCAGTACCATATCCTTCAATCTCAAGCGCCGTTTTTAATTTTATTTCCTCAAATTTTCCATCTTCATTTATTTTAAATAATTTGTTTGGTTCTGCGATATTGTTCATAAAAACTTCATCATATCCATCATTGTCAAAATCAGCAGAGATAATTGT
Organism: uncultured Pelagibacteraceae bacterium; assembly: GCA_902587095.1. Lineage (GTDB taxonomy): Bacteria > Pseudomonadota > Alphaproteobacteria > Pelagibacterales > Pelagibacteraceae > Pelagibacter. Next base: position 268,546 of record CACIJY010000001.1, on the reverse strand, counting down.
TCTTATTCTAGATGGTTTATCGAAAGCTTTGTTTCCTATATCCTTAAATTCATTTTTTTCTAAAACATACGCTCTATGATAACCAAGCCAATTACCGCTCAAAATATCTAATCTTCCTCTATAGTAAATATCAGATAATGCTGTTCCCCTTCCATTCTGTATTACATCATCAACTCTATATTCGAATGCAACATCATAAAATTTACCGTCATTATTTTTTAATAGAAAATTGGCACCTCTTTCATTTGCTGCAAATATATCAGCTCTATCTGTCAATATATGCCCTGATACTACTGCTCTTCCACCAGTAACTTTATCTAAATTTAAATTTTCTGCTTTATCTACTATTTTGTTATTTTCGATTTCATAAAATCTAGTTGGTCCGCCATAATTAGCTACATAAATTCCGTATTCACCGTCACCTTTTCTATCAACACAAACTACAGATCTACCTGCTGTTAAGTTTAGATTTTCTCTATTTTTTTTTAATTCAAATAAGTCAAAAAAATTATTATTGTTTTTATCAATTAGTCTATCAGAATATTTTTTTGTTCCACTATAGGTATCCGTATTTAAAAAATAAATTTCCTCAAAACCATCTTTATCTAAATCACAGGCTGCAACACCAATAGTTTTTCTATCTCGATCTAAAAAAATGTCCTCTTTGATTATGTTTTTTAATTTTCCATCAACGTAACTTAAAGCTAAATTTGGATAACCAAAACCTGTGACTATAAACTCATTATTTCCATCTGAATTGATATCCGTAACCGAAACCCCATAACTAAGCCTGTTTTCATTAATCGTTATTATATTTGAAATATCTTTAAAAAATTCTGCACGAGAAATATTAATTGGTAATATTAAAAAAAAAATTATTAAAAATTTATATAAATAATTTACCTTTTTGATGAACATCTTTTAGAACAATATTTAACTTTTTCCCAGTTTAGCTTCCATTTTTTTCTCCATTTAAAGGGCCTTTCACAAACTGGGCACAACTTAGTTGGTAGGTTTTGTTTTTTCATTAAGTTGGTGTTTGTTTTTTAAAAATAAAAAATAAGCTACAAATTCATAAGCGTAATGAAATAAGATAAACAAAGGTTTAAAACTTAAAATTTTTGCTAAAAAATTATATTTTGGTATTTTTGACCAGATAATTATAAATGCTTTAGCTCCTCCGATAACTTGTCCATTGTCTATCACATGTAATCTTCTTAGAAGTTCTTCTTTAGATTTTGATGTTAAGTCGACTGCTTGTTGATTGTTTGTAATATCAACCCATTCTAAATTTTCATCAGAATTTTTTTTGTAGTGATCAATTTCGAGTTTACAAATATTGCAAGAATTATTAAAAAAAACTTTAACTGGCATTAGTGTTTTCCTTTATAAACTTATCAGCCGCAGCTAATATAACTTTTTTTCTTGGGGCATTCATTTTGTCATATATTCTTACCATCATTGATAATCTTGGATTTTTCAAAAAAAAAGATCTGTTCTTATTTATAAATCTCCAATAAAGACCATCCATAATGTTGCACCATTCACCTTTTTTAAAATCCATCATTTTAAGAAAATAACTTGATCCACAAATATAAGGTTTAGTAGCAAAAATTCCTCCATCACTAAACAATCCCATTCCATAAACGTTTGGAGACATTACCCAGTCAGATGAGTCAACAAACATTTCCATAAACCACTTGTAAACATATATTGGTTTAATCTCACAGAGATTCATAATATTTGATAAAATCATTAGTCTTTCTATGTGGTGTGACCAACCATGATAATTAGCATTTTTTATCGCATAGTCCAAAGGTGGAAGTCCTGTGTTTCCTTGGTACCAAGTAGGTTTCATTTTACGATTATGTTTAAAAAAATTACCAGTTTCTAATCTGCTATAGAAATTTTGATAAATTCCTCTCATAAATTCTCGCCAGCCAATTACTTGTCTTATATAACCCTCTAAAGAATTTATTCTAATCTTTTTCTTTTTATGACTATCTAAAATTTTCTCTATAATTATTTCTGGAGTTATTAAACCCAAATTTATGTAGGGACTGAGAGCACTGTGAAACAATATATTATTATTTTGATCAACAGCGTCCTCATAATCTCCAAATAAATTAGATTTTTCTTTTATAAAAAATTCTAGTAATTTTAGAACGTCTTTATATTCGGTTGCAAACCAAAAATTTTCTGTTGAACCAGGGTGTTTTGCAAATTTCTTTTCTATAATGTTTTTTAGTTTTTTTGTATGAGCTGTTTGATTGATTTTAGGAAATGAGGGAACTTTAGTTCCTTTAGGCAGTTTCTTTCTATTATCTTCATCGAAGCTCCATTTACCACCAACAGGATCTTCGCCGTTCATTAAGATGTTCATTTTTCTTCTAGTTTCTTTATAAAAAACTGCCATAAATGGTTTTTTTGATTTAGATAAATATTGTTTAAAATCGTCTCTAGTATTAAGAAACATTGGAGACGTAATTATATTGAGCTTTATTTTGTTTTGCTTTGAAAAATCTATAATTTTTTTTTCAAATGGTTTATCTTCAATTTCAAAACATGAAATTTCATTGATTTTATTTTTTTTTAAAGTTTTTTTGATTTTTAAAAGATAATCCTCTTTGAAAGCTGAGTCCTCAATTTTGGAATAAGTAATTTTAAAGCTATTTTTTTTTAAATTTTCATAAAATGATCTCATCGATGATAAAAATAAAAGGATTTTAAGTTTGTGATGTTTTTCATAAGTACATAAACCATTATCTTCTGCCATAAAAAAAAGATGGTCTTTTTTGAAGCGGTTAAGGTATTTTAATGGAAATAATTGATTTCCAAGTATAATAAACAATTTCATAATTTATTTATAAATATTATTATACGATATGTCAGGAAAATATTTAATTTTTGGTGCGACAGGTTCTATCGGTTCAAACTTAGCCAAATTAATGGCTAGTAAAAATCAAAATGTTCACCTCATAGGTCGTGATGAAAATGGTCTTAATGCATTATCATCTGAGCTTGGTTGTAAATACAGTGTTGTTGATGTTTTAGACGAACAATCTGTTAAAAATTTGAAAAATGAATTTGAGGGACAAGAAATTGCTGGTATGGCATATTGTGTCGGCTCTATTGATCTTAAGCCTGTTCGAGCAGTTAAAAAAGACGATTTTATGAAATGCTTTGATTTAAATTTTTTTCCAATAGTTGAGACTATTAAAAACTTTCAGGACAATTTAAAAAAAAATAAAGGTTCTATAGTTATGTTTTCAACAGTTGCTGTCCAAAGAGGATTTACAAATCATAGTATTATTGCATCAGTGAAAGGTGCAATCGAAGGACTAACAGTATCTTTAGCAGCAGAGTTTGCGCCTAATATTAGAGTTAATTGTATTGCCCCCAGTTTAACAAAATCAAAAATAGCTGACCCAATATTAAAAAATAAATTAATTGCAGAGGGCGTAGCTAAAGCCCATCCGATGAAAAGAGTAGGTGAAGGAAAAGATGCTGCCGCAATGGCACAATTTTTATTATCTGAAGATAGCTCATGGATAACTGGTCAGATAATAGGTGTAGACGGTGGAAGATCTAAATTATCATAATATATTTTAATTTTTTCTTATTAGTGTAATGTTATTCATTAACAAACTTGGTCGTGAATAAAATTTCTACAGAAGAATTATTTAAAATTGCTTATAATCATCTGCAAAATAAAAATTACTCTAAATCGATCGAACTATTCAATAAGATCCTAGCTCATTTTCCAGAAAATTTATCTGTTTTAAGAAATTTACTGCACGCGTATGCTTTTTCTGGAGACTTTCACAACGCAGAAAATACAGTCAAAAAAGTTTTAAAATTAAATGAAAAAGAGCCTTATGTTTATCAATTTTATGCATCGATTTTGAAAAACCAGGACAAAATTGATGAGATGATTAATCTAATTGAGGAAGGTTTAAGTAAAAATTTAATGAATCCCAAGTGGAAATATCAAAAAGAATTATTGTTTCCTGTAGTTGTAAAAGATAACAAAGAAATTGATAAATTTAGAACAAAAATAAGCAACTGTTATGATCAAATTTTACAAAATAGTGAACAACTAGAATACGACAATGATCAGATAATTCAAACCCCTCACTATGAGTCATCTTATAATCAACATGATAATCTTGAACTAAATATCAAAAGTGTAAAAGCTTTAAGAAAAATTTATAAAGAATTAAATGAAAATTGTGTTGTTAAAAAAAAAGAAAACGAAAAAATAAAAATAGGTTTTATATCAGAATTTTTCACTAATCATACAATCGGTAAATTATTTAAGAATATTATTTTTAGTCTAGACCAAACAAAATTTAATATTTTTATACTACATTCTAAAAAAACAAAGACCAGCAAACTTTTTAATGAATTTATTGAAAAAGAAAAAAATGGTTTTTTAAAAAATATTAGACTTCCAGAAAAATTAGGAGAGAAAATTGATTTTTTTAAAAAAGAAAAATTCAATATTTTATTTTATCCAGATATTGGTATGTCAGTTGAGATGTATTATTTGTCTTTAATCAGACTTGCCAAACATCAAATAATGTCATGGGGTCATCCTGAAACAACAGGTAGTGAAAGTATAGATTTTTTTCTATGTTCTAAAAGTTTAATTACAGATGAAACTTCAAAAAGCTACTCTGAAAAACTATTATTGATGGATCACTTACCAATGATTTATGAAGTACCAAAAATTAAACAAAAAATAAATGATTCTGAATTATCTAAAAATAATATTTACTCCTGTCCGCAAACAATGTTTAAGTTTCATCCTGAATTTGATCATATTTTAGCTGAAATACTAAAAAAAGATAAAAAAGGTGTTTTATATTTAATTAAAGATAACAATAAAATTTATTTCAATAAATTAATTGAGCGTTTCAAGAAAATTAAACTTTTCGATATAGATAGGGTTATTTTTCTTGATCCACTTAGTAGAGATAATTACATAAATCACTTAGGAACATCATCAGTATTATTAGATCCATTGTATTTTGGCGCAGGTAACTCATTTCACGAATCCATGGTATATGGAACACCAACAGTCACTATGCCAACTAAGTTTATAAAATCTAGAATTGTTAGTGCTGCTTATATGCAGATGGAAATTGAGAAACCACCGATAGTTAAAAGTAAAAATGAATATGTAGAGTTAGCAATCGATATCGCAAATAGTGATAATTTATTAGAAATAAAAAAATACTATCAAAAGAAAGCTAATGAAAAACTATTCAATACTACGAAAGCAGGTGAGGAATTTAATCAAATACTTCTTGGTTTAGAGTAATGATCTTTTAAAACATTCTATTGTATTTTTTAATAAACAAGCGATAGTCATTGGTCCAACTCCGCCTGGAACTGGCGTAATTGCTTTTGCATGTTTTGAAACCTCGTCAAAATCAACATCACCAACTATTCCTTCTTCGGTTTTATTAATTCCGACGTCAATTACTATAGACCCTTTTTTAACCCAGTCACCTTTCACAAGTTTTGGAATTCCAACTGCAACTACTAAAATATCTGCTTTTAGACATTCTTCTCTTAAATTTTTTGTTTTTGAATGAGCGATTGTTACAGTGCAATTTTCCTTTAATAAAAGTTGTGTCATTGGTTTTCCATTTAAATTAGATCTACCTAAAACAACTGCTTTTTTTCCATTTAAATTTGGCTCTATTTTTTTAATCAAAAAATGACATCCGAGGGGAGTACAAGGAATAGAGCTTTCATAGCCAGATGACAAATTTCCTACATTATTAGGATGAAAACCATCTACATCTTTGTTTGGATCAATTGCGTCTATAATTTTTTTGTTATTAATATGTTTTGGAAGAGGCAACTGTACCAAAATACCAGAGACATTTTCATCCTTATTAAGTTCACTAATTTTTTCTAAAACAGTTTTTTCATCTACTGTATCGGGATACTTAACAATTTCTGATTTCAGACCAATTTCTACTGCTGATTTTTCTTTATTCCGTACATAAATTTTGCTTGGCGCATATTCACCTATAAGTATTACGGTTAAGCCTGGAACTCTATTAAATTTTTTTTTTAGATTATCTACTTCATTTTTTAAATTTGATCTTAAATCCGCAGCAGTTTTTTTTCCGTCTATTATAGTCATTTTAAATTAAAAAATTAATGGTGCTATATAAAGTTTCATACACATTTCTATAAACCATATCAACAAAAGAAGGATGACCGGGGATATATCGATAGCACCCAGATTAGGTAGAAAACCTCTAATCTTTCTTAAAAAAGGTTCTGTTAGTCTGTATGTAAAATCCAAAACTAAATAAACAAATCGATTTGTAGTATTTAAAACATTAAAAGCAACTAGCCAGCTAATTATAACGTTAGCTATAACAATATAAGAATATAATTTTAAGATTTGTAATGATAAATAAAATATAGCTATCATTTTTTTTCGACGTAGATAGATTGACTCGGAAAAGCAAATGAAGCTTTGTTTTTTTCAACTATCTGCTTTATTTCGATGGCTAATTTTTCTTTAACTTTTAGCCATTCATTCCAACTATTGGTTTTGGTGAAGCATCTTACATACATATCTATCGAGCTATCTGAAAATTTATCCACTCTAACTGCGAGTCCTACTTTTTTATCGTAATCATCGTTTTCGGTAATATGTTTTTCGATTTGATCTCTTATATTTTTTAACTGATCAACTGTTGTGTCGTATTGCAAAGTAATTATCCAACTTATGAGCCAATTAGTTGTTTGACTTACATTGATTACAGCATTTTCTGCAAACTGAAAATTAGGAATTATAGCTAAAGATTTATCAAATTTTCTAATGGTTGTTGATCTAAATCCTATTTTTTCAACAATTCCTTCAATTGTCCCCTCTACTAATATCCAATCACCCATTTTAAATCTTTTTTCAACAAGGACTAAAATCCCAGATATTAAATTTTTAAATAAGTCTTGGGCTCCAAGTGCAACAGCTACTCCAAAAAGACCTAATCCAGCAATAATTGGTCCAATTTTTATTCCCCACAATTCAAGAACAGCGGCAGCACCTAATATAAAAATTAAAATTTTTAATGATTTAATTATCCATCCTATTAATTCTCTTGTGAGAATTTTATCTAATCCACTTAAAATATATGAAATTGGCTCAATTATTTGATGGATAATCCAAAACAATAAAATCGTTATTAAAGTTCTATTAATGGTATCCACGAAAGATCTGGTGTCATCAGCAAACGTCATATAATAACTTGCAAAGAAAAAACCTAAAACTATAGGTAAAAAACGTGCCGGTCCTATCATGGCCTTAACAAAAGTATCATCTAATTTATTAGTTGTTCTTTTTGAAATTAGTTCTAATTTTTTTATTATTAATTTACTAATCAAACCTCTAAAAATTAAAAAGATTAAGAAAATTCCTAATCCAATTAGTATCTGACCAATATCAATTCCTAATATTCCTTTATCCCAAACAGATAAAAATAAATTTTTTAAATTAACAAAAACATCCATATTTTAAATTTTATATAATAAAAATTCTTCTTCACCAGGGTTAAATAGAAAAATTTTTTTCCATTTTATCACATTTAAAACTGATGAGGTTTTTTCACCAATACACATTAAGTTGGTATTCATCCAATAGTCAACTAATTCATATTTTTTAATTAAATTTAAAAAGCTTTTTGCACTATTTTCAGAATAAACATATACTAAATTTGGCATATCTTTCTTTAAGGACTCTAAGAATGACAAATCTAAATTTTGGTTGTGTTTAACAGTATAATTTATCAATCTCTCAACATTATACCCCTCAGAAATTAACTCTTGATCTAAAGGATAAGATACAATATCTCCACTCACGTAAAGTATTTTGTCATTTTTTACTGATAAATTTCGTTGGACAAGTTCAAGCAAATTTCTAACATTACCATCTGCTGCAAATACGTTTTGGAAACCATTTGACCTTGCGGTTTTTTCTGTAGATGACCCAACACAAAAGCATAAAATATTCTTATCAACATTGCTCAAATCTAAAAATCTAATTGCATTAGAACTTGTAAAAATAATTGCAATATATTCACGAAATTTTATTTCATCATAATTTACTCTGCTTATATCTAATAAGGGTAAGTTTGAAACTTTAAATCCATTTGATTTAAATTTTTGAATTAAATCTTTTGAGTCATGTACGTGACGAGTTAATAAAATGTGCATTTTATTTTTTATATTTACCTTGAGATATTTTTTTTAAATACTTTCCAACAATTGTTCCTATTTTTAATGCTTTTTCTATTTTGCCAGAGTGTTCATAATAATATCTGGATTTTCCATCAATTGAAAATAACTCAGCTTTTAAAAACAATTTTTTTTTTTTAATGAATGAGTAAATACCAACTGCTGTATTACAATCACCTTTTAAAATTTTTAAAACTTTTCTTTCGGTCTTGGCTCTAATACTTGTATTTTTGTCATTAACTTTTTTTAAAAGTTTGTTAATTTTATAATCATTTATTCTAGCTTGCAATGAAATGATACCCTGGCCTGCTGATGGAATTATTTTATTGCAATTAAATTCTTGTGTTATCAAACTATTCATCTTTAAACACTTTAAACCTGCCTTAGCTAAAATAATTGCATCATATTTATTTTCAAATATTTTTTTTACTCTATTATCAATATTTCCTCTAATAAGTTTAAATTTTAAATCAGGTCTTATTTTTTTTAATTGAAATTCTCTTCTAAAAGAAGACGTACCGATAATAGAATTTTTTTTTAATCTTTCAAAAATTAAATTATTTTTACTTATCAGGACTTCATTAGCTGAATTTCTTTTAAGAAAAGTTTTAATAATCAAACCTGGTGTCTCTTTATATGGAACATCTTTTAATGAGTGAACAGCTATATCGATTTTTTTAGAAATTAGCTCTTTTTCAATATTCTTAACAAATTCACCTTTGCCACCAATTTCTGAAGTTCTGCGATTTAAAATCTTGTCTCCCTTTGTTGTAATTTTTTTTAACTCTATTTTTCCATTATGAAATTTTTTAATTTTTTTAATCGCAATTTCTGCATATTTAATGGCTAGCTTGCTCCCCCTAGCACCAATAATTATTTTTTTTTTATTCATAATATTTAATTTTACCTATATTAATTAAATTATTTATGAAAAAAAAAATACTTATAATGGGCATTGAAACAAGTTGTGACGAGACTGCAGTTTCCATAATTCAAGATAATGGGAAAAAACCACCGAAAATATTGGCTAATATTATTTCGAGCCAAGAGAAGGTTCATAAAAAATTTGGAGGGGTAGTTCCAGAGTTGGCAGCAAGAAGTCATTTAGAAAAAATTGAGACAATTACAAAAAAAGCTTTAAAAAAGAGTTGTGTTAAATTACATGACATAAACGCTATATCTGCTACAGCAGGACCTGGTTTAATTGTGTGCTTGTCAGTAGGTTTTAACTTCGCAAAATCTTTATCATTAGCTTTAAAAAAACCATTAATAGCTGTCAACCATTTAGAAGGTCATGCATTGAGTCCTATGTTTAAAAATAACATAAAATATCCTTATTTGCTTTTACTTATTTCAGGCGGACACACTCAATATTTAATTGTAAAAGGTCTAGGCAAATATGAAAGATTAGGTACTACAATTGATGATGCTTTGGGTGAAGTATTTGATAAAACTGCAAAAATTCTAGGTTTTGAATTTCCAGGTGGGCCAAAAATCGAGCAGTATGCAAAAAAAGGGGATCAAAAAAAATTTATTCTTCCAAAACCAATCATAAATAGAGGTGGTTGTAATGTATCTTTCGCTGGACTTAAAACAGCAGTTTTTAGATCATCTAAATTAATTAAAAATAATCAAGATAAATATGATTTAGCGGCATCGTTTCAAAAGACAATTTTAGAAATTATATACAAGAAGACGAAAGTGGCTATAAATGAATTTAAAAAAGATTATAATGGTGACAAGTTTGTAGTTGCGGGTGGAGTGGCTGCAAATAAAGAAATTAGAAAGACAATAAAAAAAATTTGTATAGAGGAAAAAATTGATGCTGTATTTCCAGATTTAGATCTATGTAGTGATAATGCAGCTATGATCGCAATTGTTGGTCTTAAAAAATTTAAAAAAAAAGAATTTAATAAACTAGATTTCTCTATAAATCCACGATGGCAATTAGATAAAAATGCAAAATTCTTAAAAGGATCAGGAATAGTGTTATAAATAAATATCTTCAGGATTTTCTCTTTTAAAATATTTTTCTAGAGCAATGCTATAAGCTCGCTCGATATTGTTTGTAAATAAAATATTATCAAACAATGGATTACTATCTTTAAAATTAACTAATTTTTCTTTTAAGGAAGCTAATTGATTTTTATTTTTTGCAATTTCTACTGCTTTCTCAATATATTCTTCCTCACTTTTAGCTATCAGCTCGTTTAATCTACTCGTGTTTAATAAGCTTGATGCTACTCTGCTTTGAAAAGACTTTCCCTCTAAAGTAACTACTGGCACACCTGCCCAAATAGAGTCGCTACAGGATGTATGTGCATTATAAGGAAAAGTGTCTAGAAAAAGATCAGCATGTTTAATTCTAACTAGATGTTCGCTAATTGTAGTTTTGCTACTAAAAATTATTCTCTCTTGATCTATATCCCTTTTTTCAAACTCTTTTTTCAAATTTTTTTTTACAATAATATTGTCTGATATTAACCACAAAACACTTTTTGGGACTTGTTTTAATATAGCTGACCATAATCTAATTGTGTTTGGTAAAAATTTTGTGTTTGTATTAAAACAACAAAATATAAAATTTTTTTCAGGTAAATTTAAATCTTCTTTTGAAAATAGCTTATTGGATATTGGTCTATTTTTTTCACTTGGTTGATACGAATTGGGAAGATAAATAATTTTTTCTGTAAAAAATTTCTTATTTTTTTCAGGTATTACCGTTTTGTCAGCTATTATATAATCCATTTTGTCAGATGCAGATGTTCCAGGATACCCCAAAAAGTTAATTTGAATCGGGGCGCACTTATTTAAAAAAATTCCAAAACGACTTTCATTTCCTCCTGTGTGGGTCATGAGGTCAACTGCTATATGAATTTTTAAATTTTTAGATAAGGATAAAATTTCTTCATCTGTCAACTTCGATACGTCATAAAATTTTGTAAAAGCTGTTTTTAGTCTGAAATGATATTTGTCGTTTTCTTTATGTTTGTTTCCAAAATAGAAACCATAAATATTAAACTTATTTTTATTATGAGTTTCAAGCATTTTAACTATTAAATGTCCAACTGGATGGTCCCTAAAATCTGCAGAAAAATAACCAATATTTATTTTTGAGTAATTTTTATCTATTTGAAAGTCATTTTTTTTATTAATCACTCCAAATTGTCTTATCCATATTTTTGAGACTTTGTTTAATAGCTCCGAAGAGTCAAATAATGTTGATACAAGAAATGGGTCAGCTATTGCCTTTTTTTCATTTATTTTATTTTTTATGTCGATAAGATCTTTATCTATTTCGTCCCAATCGCAATTTTTTAATTTATCACTGACGATATTCCCTAAAGCAAAAGGAAAATCTGGGTCCATCATTAATATTGTTCTATAAGTGTCTAAAGATTGTCTATTCATTCCAAGATCTGAGAGAACTTGTGCTTTTTCATTATAAAGCTCAGTATTTTTGGGATGATATTGAATAGCTTTTTCAAGAAATTTTAAAGATTCCTCTTTTTTATTCATTTCTATAAAAAGTTGAAGTTTAGCTTTTATACTAGGCAAATTATCTGGCTTTAATTTTAATGCCTGATTTATTTTTGCAAGTGACTCTTCAAACATGTTCTTTTTAAAATAAATGTTACTTAAAGTGTAATAAGCTTCAAAAAGATCAGGTTTTAATTTTAAAGCTCTATCTAAATAACCAGTAGCAATGTCAAATTTTTTTAATTTTGAAAAAGCATTACCAAGATTATTTAAAGCAGAAACAAATTTTGGGTTTATATTAACTGCCATAGTCCATTGTTCTATCGCTTGATCATAATCCTCTAAATTAAAAAATATATAACCATAAATATGTAAAAAATCAGCGTTTTTACTTAGATCATTTTTAACTTCGTCACATTTTTTTTTTGCTTCTTGAAAATTTTTAACTTTTATCAAATTTAAAATTTTATTTAATTCTTTACTCATCGATTTTAAGTATTAATGATTTTTTGAAATTCTTTCCTACGCATATCAAGTTGTCCACTTAATTGATTTTCTATAAATTGTACTTTTGGTAGATCAATATTGAACTTTTCGTAACTAAGATCTCTTAACTTTTTTGCATAAATCAACCAGTTTCTCATAATCAATGCATCACTTAAACTCAAACCGGAAAGGGTATTTTTTTGAGTTTTTTCTATAAATTTATTTTTTCTACTATTGTCAATTATTTGTTCTTTGTCATTCCATTTCGGATCGTATTTCATTGTACCACTAATTTCCTTAAATTTGGGATATGGTACTGAAAATTCCGAACAACCTCTTTTGATATCAATTGAAATTTTTTCATCAATAATTTTTCTTAAGATTGGGCTTATATTATCAAAAATTTTTTTTGCTTCGTCTAATCCTGAGCAATAAATAAATCCTTTATAAACACCACCAATCGAACTTCTTAATTCGATCATGCATTTTCTGATATTATTTTTTTCGAGTTTAATTTTATCAAATATTATATAAAGCTTAAATAGCTCTAATATACTTTTAGGATTTATCTGAATTTTATAACATCCAAAACAGAATTCTGGAATTACTTTATAAGTATTAAATACCTCAAAATGCCTTTCACAGTTAAGATCAATAGTGTTTCTTCTAAAGATTTGATCCTCTCTAAAATTAAAATTAAATAAATTATCAGTGAGTATTTCAATGGTTTGATTATAATAATTTATTATTTCTGCATCACTTATTTTTCTATTTTCGTCAAAGTTAAAATTGTGTTTTCTTAATAGACTATTTTTTTGAATTAATTCGTTTAGTTCGTTTTTTGGATTGTAAAATGTAATTAAATTTATTAAGTTTTGTTTTGCACTATAATGTTCTGGGTTAATACTCAGAGTTTTTACATAATTTTGACTAGCATTTTCCCACTGACCTAGATCATTAAAAATTACACCAAGATGGTTGTAAGCATTAGCAAAATTTGGTTTTATTATAATTGTTTTTTTAAAGTGATTAATAGCTTCGTTTAACCTTAAAACTTTCATTAATGCAAATGCCTTACCGTAATGAGCCATGCCAGATTTTGAATTAATGACTAATGCTTTGTTAAAATAAGTAATTGCTTCATCAAATCTCTCTTGCTCCACCAAAGCATTTCCAAAATTATTATATGCATCTAAATAATCGGGATCTATTTTTATAGCCTCTCTAAAGTTGTAAACTGACTCATCAAAATATTTTAAAGAATGAAGAATGTACGCATATAAATTATGCAATTTTGAATTTTTTTTTTTTATTTTTAAAAGTACTTCGCAACTGATTTTTGCCTCTTCTAATTTTCCCGTTCTTATTAAAATTAAAATTTCATCAAATTCTGATGTCATATCTTAATATTATATTATAAATATAATAAATAAAAAAAATATATATTTGATTACAACAAATGAAATACTGGTTAATGAAATCTGAGCCTGATGTATGGTCAATTGATCAGCAAAAACAAGCGGGCAACAAGGGAGTTATTTGGGATGGAGTAAGAAATTATCAAGCAGCAAATAATTTAAAAAAAATGAGAATAGGTGACTTGTGTTTTTTTTATCATTCTAATATTGGCAAAGAAATTGTAGGAATAGTAGAGGTAATAAAGGAAGCCTTTATTGACCCCACTGACAAATTAAAAAAATTTGTTGCGGTACAAATAAAATTTGTGAAAAAATTGGAAAAACCTGTAACATTAGAAAATATCAAGAAAAATAGGAGTCTAAGTCAATTACCCTTAGTAAAACAAAGCAGATTATCAGTAATGCCTATTGACTCTAAAAGCTGGAAGATTTTAAATAGGTTAGGAAAAATCTAAAAACTTATGGCAAAGAAATCAAAAAAAAGAAGTAAAAAAAGTCAAAGACCTAGAAAAAGACTAAAAAAAAACAAGAAGTTAGCGAAAAGAAAATATAAAAAAAAGATTCGTAGTGTAAGAAAAAATACTAGGAAAAAAATTAATAAAATAAAATCTAACAATACCCAATCCGGTGAGAAAATATATAAAGTAAAATCAGAGTGGTTAAAAAAAGCTTTAGTAAGTAAAAATGTTTACGACAAAAAATATAATCAATCGATAAAAGATAATGATGGATTTTGGAGGAAAGAAGGAAAAAGAATTTCTTGGATCAAACCATATACAAAAATTAAAGATGTTAAATATAGTAGTTCAGATGTAAATATTAAATGGTTTTATGATGGCACACTGAATGCTTCAGCAAATTGTATAGATCGACATTTAAAAAACAATAAAGATAAAACTGCAATTATGTGGGTTGGTGATGATCCAAAAGTTCAAAAAAAAATAACATACAAACAGTTACATAATGAAGTTTGTAAAATTGCAAATGGTTTAAAAGAAATAGGAGTTCAAAAAGGTGATAGAGTTACAATTTATTTAACAATGATACCAGAGCTCGCTTATACAATGTTAGCTTGTGCAAGAATTGGTGCTATTCACTCTATAATCTTTGGTGGATTTTCTCCAGACAGTATTGCCGGGCGTATAAATGACTGTAAATCTGATTATGTAGTAACAGCTGACGAGGGTATTAGAGGTGGTAAGACAATTCCTTTAAAATCAATTACTGATGAGGCTCTTCTAAGTTGTCCTAACGTAAAAAAATGTGTTGTAGTTAAAAGGACAGGTAATGATATTAGCTGGGATAACAGCAGAGACGTTTGGTATCACGAAATAACTAAAAATGTTTCTTCATATTGTGAGCCTGAAGAAATGAGCGCTGAAGATCCTCTTTTTATTTTATATACATCAGGATCAACTGGAAAACCAAAAGGAGTTCTTCACACTACAGGTGGATATCTAGTATATGCATCAATGACACATCAGTACATTTTTAATTATAAGTCCAAAGATATCTATTGGTGTACAGCAGATATTGGTTGGGTTACAGGTCACAGCTACATAATTTATGGTCCATTAGCAAATGGAGCAACAACTATAATGTTTGAAGGTATACCGACATATCCAGATTCATCGAGATGGTGGCAGATTGTTGATAAATACAAAGTAAATATTTTTTATACAGCACCAACTGCAATAAGAGCTTTGATGAGAGAAGGAGATAAACCCGTAAAGAAGACCTCAAGAAAAACTTTAAAACTATTGGGAACTGTTGGTGAACCTATAAATCCTGAAGCATGGGAATGGTATTATAAAACTGTTGGAGACTCTAGATGTCCAATAGTTGATACGTGGTGGCAAACAGAAACAGGTGGTATTCTAATAAGCCCACAAACTGGTGCAATTGATCTTAAACCAGGGTCTGCAACTAAACCTTTCTACGGAATCAAGCCAGTTATTGTCGATAAAAATGGAAAAGTTTTGAAAGGTGAAGCTCAAGGAAGATTGTGTATTGCTCAATCATGGCCCGGGCAGATGAGGACAGTTTACGGAGATCATAACAGATTTATCGAGACTTATTTTTCACAATTTGATGGAAAATATTTTACTGGGGATGGATGCAGGAGAGATAAAGATGGATATTATTGGATAACAGGTAGAGTTGATGATGTTATAATTGTATCTGGTCATAATCTAGGCACAGCTGAAATTGAAAGTGCATTTGTCGCGCATCCAAAAGTAGCTGAGGCTGCAGTAGTTGGGTACCCTCATGATATAAAAGGTAACGGTCTTTATTGTTATGTTACTCTTAATGTGGGTGAAAAAGCAGATGGAGATTTAGAGAGAGAATTAAAGTTATGGGTTAGAAAACAAATCGGTCCAATTGCAACACCTGATTTAATACATTTTTCTCCTGGATTACCAAAAACCAGATCTGGAAAAATAATGAGAAGAATTTTAAGGAAGATTGCAGCAAACGAACATGATCAACTTGGTGATACAACAACCTTAGCTGATCCAAGTGTTGTACAAAGTTTGGTTGATGAGAGAAAAAATGTTTAAAACTTTATAAGTTTTATAAATTCATCTTTAATATTATCCCACTTAAGTATCATAGAGTTTAAAACTATTTTTCTGTCTAAAGTTTTTAATTCCTCTGCAATGGGAGCCCATTTATAAAGTGCTAGTGCACTAGGGTTAAATGGAAGTGAGTTATAATATTTTTTCCAATCAATTTTTTCATATCTTTCAATAAAAGTTTTTTTTCCTTGAGTTGCTATGTCTTCTGGCATACCATTCTTGATTTCTTCGTCAATTATAGTTTCGTAAATTCTTTTGGACTTTTCAAAATCATTAAGATTAAAATTGTTATGAATATATGAAAATGTGAAGAAAGTTAAATCTTGTAGAGAAACTATATAGATGTTCCATTTTGCTAAATTAATTGAGTCAATAAAAACATCATTATCAAAATGTAAAACATATTTGGTACCCATTCTTGTTTTTAAATAATTGTACAAAGTTACTTGGGTAACCCATGCTGATTTTTTTTGGATAAATTGTTCAAGATCTAAAAAATTTTTAATTTTTTTTTTAGGCAAAATTCCCTTGAACATTGCAAGAAGATAGACCTTGAAATCCTCTAATTTTATATCTTTGAGATTGAATCTGTATTTTAGGGCCATATATATACTAAAAGTTGTAATATATTATAAAATAACAAAAAATACGAGAATTTTAGGGGTTCCAATATTTTTTATAATGAGTAATCTTTCGTCTTTTAACCTATAGGGAGGGAAAAAAATGTCAAAACAAGCACAACATTGGGAAAAGACTAGAGGTCTGCTTTTTGTAACGCTAGCTATCTGGTTCGTTTTCTCTATTGGCATCTTCCTCTTCGGTGCCGAAATGGAAGCATCATCTATTAAACCTTTTGGATATCCATTGTCATATTATATGACATGTCAAGGTTCTCTTGGAATTTTCGTAATACTAATTTTTTGGTTTGCGGGAAGACAAGAAAAGATTGATGAAGAGTTCGGCTTTTCTGAAAGAGAGGATGACTAATGTTTAAGGGTAATTTTATAAACAATCTCCCCAAGATTTATGGAACATACACCGGTGGTTTCATAGTTTTCATAATCTTGATGGCGATTGCCGAACAAGCTGGAATGTCTGCAAAAGTAATTGGTATTTGCTTTGTAGCCTTTACAGTTTTAATTTATGCACTAATTGGTTACCTATCTCGTACAATTCAAGTTGATGCATATTACTTAGCTGGAAGGCAAGTTCCAACAGTGTTCAACGGTATGGCTACAGCAGCAGACTGGATGTCTGGTGCTTCATTCGTTGCGATGGCTGGAGGAATTTACTTCAAAGGTTATGGTTATATGGCACTACTTGTTGGTTGGACGGGTGGATACGTACTAGTTGCTTCGCTACTAGCACCATATTTAAGAAAATTTGGTTGTTACACAGTTCCAGATTTCATTGGAACTAGATATGGCGGAAACTTAGCTAGACTATCTGCGGTAATAGTCTTAACAGTTGCATCATTCACTTACGTGACAGCGCAGATTAATGCGACGGGAACAATTGCATCAGTTGCACTTGATATTCCTTTTAACATTGCTGTTTACGTAGGGTTAGCAAGTATATTGATGTGTTCAATGCTTGGTGGAATGAGAGCGGTTACATGGACGCAAGTAGCTCAATACATTGTATTGATTATAGCTTACTTGATACCTGTATTCTGGATCAGTAACAAAATGGGTGCTGGAGTATTTCCACACTTAATGTTAGCAGATGAAGTTGCTAGAATCGCTGAGTTAGAAGCTCAGTTTGGTCTTGGCGATGTTAAAAATTCTGCAGCTGATTTAAAACAGGTTCCTAAAGGACTATCAGGTATAACCAAAGCGCACGCTGAAGTTAACACTACACCTTGGAAATTTATTTCATTAGCGGTTTGTATGATGGCTGGAACAGCTTCATTGCCACACGTTATGATGAGATATTTTACTACTCCAAGTGTAAAAGCTGCTAGAAGATCAGTAGGTTGGTCACTATTCTTTATATTCCTACTTTATTCATCAGCTCCAATGTTAGCTACATTATCTAAACTATCGTTAATGGATCCAAACTTAGCAACAGGAATTATTGGTAAGTCAATTTCTGAAGTTCAAGCAATTGACTGGTATCAAAACTGGAACCAAGCAAACTTAATGTTTGTAAGCGACTTTAACGGAAATGGAACGCTCGAATTAAACGAGTTCTTCATGGGTGGTAAAGCCGTTGTATTGGCAACTCCAGAGATAGCAGGATTACCATATGTAATTTCTGGTCTAGTTGCTGCTGGAGGTATGGCTGCTGCCATGTCAACAGCTGACGGATTAGTTTTAGCGATATCTAACGCATTATCTCACGACATTTACTACAAGATGATTAACCCTAAAGCGGAGACAGCTAAAAGATTGTTGATCGCAAGGATATTGCTTGTATTAATTGGTTTCGCTGGAGCAACAATTGCAGCACTTGAAATTCAAGGTATCTTAGGTTCGGTCATCTGGGCTTTTGACTTTGCGATGTCAGGATTATTCTTCCCACTTGTACTAGGAGTATGGTGGAAGAGAGCAAATGCTCAAGGAGCAGTCGCGGGAATGCTAGGAGGACTAGCCGCTGGAACAGCATACTTAATTGCTGTAAGAAGTGGTTACCCTGGTTTCTTAGATATTACTCAGTTAACATTTGGTATAGTTGGATCGGTAGTAAGCTTAGTACTTATGATCGTAGTCAGCTTGGCAACTAAAGCGCCAGACGCAGCTACTCAAAAAATGGTAGACGATGTTCGTGTACCAAGTGGTAAAGCGATACTAGGAAGACAACACTAAATACTTAATTTTTAAGGGGCGAGAATTTATCGCCCCTTAAGTTTTTTTCTCAGACATGTACGCAAATTTTCATCCAATGATTTACCTAATTGACTACGTCATGGGTATGATCATGTGGACTTTAATTGGTAGAGTTGCAATGAACATATTTCAAAGAGAAGACTCTAGTTTTTTCTTTATGAAAGTTTTCGTTAAATTGACAGATCCTTTTATAACAATGTTTAGGTTTATAACCCCTTCGTTTATCATAAAACCTCTGGTTCCTTTATATGTTGCATGGTTTTTCTATATGTTCCGATTTTATCTAATGCCTTACTTAATGGGTTATTCAGTAATGGGTATGCTTTCTTTTCCATTGGAAAGTGAAATTGCGTCTCAAATTTATCAAATATTTGGTAAAAAATAATTCAAAAAAAAAACAAAAATTGATACTAGTAAATAAGTATCAATGAAAAAAATAAAAATATCACCATCAATTTTATCCGCAGATTTTAGTCAGCTTGGGAAAGAAATTAAAAATTTAGAGAATAGTGGGGCTGATATGATTCATGTAGATGTTATGGATGGTCACTTTGTACCAAATCTAACTATAGGTCCTCCTGTAATAAAAGCTTTGAGGAAATATACTAATATTCCATTTGACGTACATTTGATGATCAATCCTGTGCACAAGTACATAAAAGATTATGCAGAAAGTGGAGCCGATATAATTACAATACACCCAGAGGCAACTACTTCATTACAAGAGTCTATTGATGAGATAAAAAAATTTAAAAAAAAAGTAGGCTTATCATTAAATCCAGACACAAAAATTGAAGTGATAGAAAAATATCTGGATCAAATTGATTTAGTTTTAGTAATGAGTGTTTTTCCAGGATTTGGAGGTCAAAAATTTATAAAAGATGTTCTAAAAAAAATTGAAAGAATAAGTGAAATTAAAGATAAAAATAATTTTAAATTTGATATTGAAGTTGATGGCGGAATAAATTTCTCAAACTTTAAAAAAGTACTTGAAGCTGGAGCGAATGTTTTAGTTTCAGGTACGACAATTTTCAAAGAAAATAATGGAGACATAAAAAAAAATATAAATTTTTTAAAAACTATTTAGACATTGTATGGGATATAAAGAAAATTCAATAACCAATCCTTTTCTATATATAACAAAACAAATCAGAAAAATTTATTTAAACTCAAGTATCTATAATACCAAAATTTCAAAAGTTTTTGATGGTGGTTTTGAATATATTCCACACCTTAAGATATTTGATTGTATTGTTAAAGTTAAGGATAGAAGGAATAGAATTGAGGATTATAATATAGAAAGTATTTGGGGAAATCAAAATTTATCGGAAAAGGATTTTAAAAAACTACACAGTTTTTTTTGGTTATTTACTATTGATTTAAAATCCTCAAAAAAGATTACTAGATCTGTAATCTCTAATTGGACAAGTTTAAATCAAAACTACAGTTACAAAAGCTGGGAACTAAACACACTCTCAAAAAGAATTATTTCTTGGATAGCAAATATTAATAACTTCTATCATGAAGGTGATGAATATTTTAAAATAAACTTTACAAAAGTTTTAAAAAAACAATTAAATCATTTAACCAATGAAATAGAAAATACTGAGCTTGTTAATGACAAGATGATCGGATGTTCTGCGATCATCATGGGTGGTTTATGTTTTAAACATCAGTTGCATTATTTAAATATGGGTTTTCAATTATTAAAGAAAATAATCAATACAATTTTTGACAACAATGGCTTTCCAAAATCTAGAAATCCAAGACAGGTAATTTTTTATTTAAAGTATTTTGTTTTTATAAGAGAATTATTAAGAGACTCTAATACTGATATACCAGAATATTTAAATGAGATAATATTTTATCTGGGCCAATCCTTTGATTTTTGTTTTGAAGATAATGACGGTTCATTTTTATTTAATGGCAACCATAATTTAGATGTTACCGGATTCAAAAAATACCTTAAAGAACACAGTTATAAATTTAACAATAAATTAAACAGTTTGGGTGGTTACTCAATAATTAAAAATAAAAAAGATAAAATTATTGTTGATTTTGGACCAACACCAGAAAAAAGATATTCTGTAGATTATCAATCTGGTGCATTATCATTTGAGATTTTTCATGACAAAGAAAAATTGATAACAAATTGTGGTTATTTTCAAAATTATAATCATAAATTGAATATTATATCTAAATCAACAGCTGCACATTCAACCCTCTCAATTGATGATAGGTCTTCTTGCAAATTTAAAAAAGATAGATCGGGTTACTTTGCTTTGGATAGTAATATGAAAGTGTTAAAAAAAAAAATTTATCAAGATGATGAGATTTGGGAAATACAGGGGTCTCATGATGGTTATTTAAAAGAATATGGTATTTTACACGAAAGAAATATTAAATATTTTCCTAAAGAATTTAGATATATCGGAAAGGATATACTAATTAGCAAAAAAAAATTTCGGAAAGTTAGTTTTGACATACGATTTCATTTGATGCCAGGAACCAATGCAATAAAGACACAAGATAAAGAGTCTATTTTGCTACAACTTAAAAAAACTGGTTGGAAATTTACTTGTAATTATAACAATTTTGGCATTGAGACTGGATTATATTTCGGCAAAAAAGACTCATACTCTGAAAATAATAATATTTATGTAAACGGAGAAATTTCAAAAGAAGAGGAAATAATCAAATGGGAAATTAAGAAAATATGAATAGAAAAATTAAAAGGGCTATCATATCGGTATCTGATAAGTCTCATCTTCTTAAAATTTTACCAACTTTAAAAAAATTCAAAATAGAGATTTTAAGTTCTGGAGGAACCTATAAATATATTAAGAAACTCGGATTTAAATGCATTGAAATAAGTGATTTTACAAAATTTCAAGAAATCTTAGACGGTAGAGTAAAAACTCTTCATCCAAAAATTCATTCAGGAATACTATTTAAAAGAGAAAATAAAAAGCATTTAAACCAAATGAAAGTCAAAGATTTTAAAAATATAGATCTTGTGGTTGTTAATTTTTACCCTTTTGAGAATACTATTCTTAAAACTAAAAGTGAAAGTAAAATAATCGAAAATATTGATATAGGTGGTCCAGCACTTGTAAGATCGGCGGCAAAAAACTTTAAAGATGTGGTTGTAATAACCTCAAATGAACAATTAGATAATTTAGCCAGTGAAATGAATATTAACAATGGTTCTACTTCCCTTAAATTCAGAAAAAATTTATCTCAAGAAGCTTTTAGTGAGACTGCTTATTACGATTCAAATATTTCAAAATATTTTAACAAAATTAATGATAACAGATTTCCAAAAAAAATAACTATCAATGGATCGCTAGTAAACAAATTAAGATATGGGGAAAATCCACATCAATTAGGAGCAATTTATTCAAGGAATAATTTAAATGAATTAGAAAAATTAAATGGCAAAGAATTAAGTTATAACAATTATAACGATATTTATTATGGACTTGATATTATAAACAGCTTACCAAAAGGGATTGGTACTATAATAATCAAACATGCTAATCCCTCAGGAGTGTCAATTAATAAAAAACAATTATTTAGCTTCAAACAAGCTTTTAATTGTGATCCTATAAGTGCCTTTGGCGGAGTTATTATATGTAATTATAAAATTAATTATGAAACTGCTAAGGAGATTAATAAAAAATTTTTTGAAGTTATAGTTGCTAAGGGTTTTGATTCTAAAGCTTTGTCAATTTTAAAGAAAAAAAAAAACTTGAGAATTATTAAAAATAATCAAAAATATGAGTTTAATGAAATTGTAATTAACTCACTTTCTAAAAGTTTCATTTTGCAAAATTCTGATAATGAAAATTTTATTAAACAAAACTTTAAAGTCGTTTCGAAAAGGAAGCCTAGTAAAAAAATGTTAAATGATCTTATTTTCACTTTCAATATATGTAGATTTGTAAAATCTAATGCGATTGTATTGACAAACGATTGTTCGACTGTAGGTATTGGCTCTGGACAACCTAGTAGACTAGATAGCTGTGAGATCGCCGTAAATAAAATGCGAAAGTTTAATCATAAAACAGAAAATCTAGTTGCAGCATCCGATGCTTTTTTTCCATTTGTTGATGGAATTGAATTACTTATTCAATCAGGAGTAAGGGCAATTATTCAACCATATGGATCTATAAGAGATAAAGAAATTATAAAATTTGCGAATAATACAAATACTGTGCTAGTTTTTTCGAAAACTAGACACTTTAGACATTAATTAATCTTATCAATTTTAGCTGCAAGAATGAAATCACTCTCTGCAAGACCGTTTATTGCATGAGTAAATATTTTTATTTTTGCATATCCCCATCCAAACCATATATCTGGATGATGTCCCTCTGTTTCAGCAATTTCTCCAACTTTGTTAACAAAATTTTGAGCATTTATAAAATTCTCGAACTTAAATTCTTTTATTAAATAAAAATTTTCATTATCATTTTTTTTAACATCCCACCCATCAACTTTTTTTAGATATTTATGAATTTCACTTAATTTAAAAGATGGAATACCGCCCTCACAGGGCACACATTTTTTTTTTGATAAATCTTTCATATATTATTTGGAGCGGGCAATGGGACTTGAACCCACGACCTTCTCGTTGGCAACGAGACGCTCTACCACTGAGCTACGCCCGCTTATAAATCTATTTAAAATTAAAGGCTTTTTACAAATTAAGCAATAGACTTTTTGTTAAAAATTATCAAAATGTTCCTTGTAGCGTAAAAACTTAGCACTATCATATTTAAAAATTTTTTCTCTTATTTGTATATTGCTTGCTGTAGTACATATTAGGTCTTTTCTTTTATAGTACTTCAGTACTTTTTCTGACCAATCAAGTTTACAAAAAGACATTATTTCTTTTGAAATATCCTCTGGAAACTCTGTGAGTTTTTTTAATTCAACGTTTAATATGTTTTTACTATAATTTTTCTCTAGATCGCTCATTTTATAATTATAAATAGAAATATATTTTCTAATATCTTTAATTTTATGAGACCAAGGTAAATTATTTAAACACTGTTGGTAAATAGCTACAAGATTGTGAAAACTATCTCTTTTGCAATTTATAATTTTTGCGTTTGGAAATATTTCTAATAAGATCTCAGAAAAGAAAAAATTTGTCATAGTTCTATCAATAAACTTAAATTTTTTAGACCGAATAGATAATTGTTTCATATAACTTTTAACCATATTTTTTCTTAAAAAATTAATATCTAAGGTTATAGATTTTTCACTTTCATATATTTTTTTATTTAATTGTGAGTTCTGTAAAGTTTTTTGAAGAACAAAATTTTCACCTGCATTATGAATTTTTTCCTTACCGGAGGTAATTATTGTTTCTACTAGAGTTGTCCCAGATCTCGGAATACCAAAAATAAAAATTGGCTCAATATCATTTGATGCAATTTTGTTTTTTTTATTATCATTAAACAAAAATTTTTTATTCATCATTTTTGGAACCACTTCTAACCAATAATTAACAAAATATTTATTCATATTATCTGAATTAAAAAAAATATCGTGCCCTTTATTCAATTCTTTAATTTCTAAATCTATTTTCTTTTTTTTTCTATAATAATTGGCTAATAAAAAATGACCGTAGGCTATATTTTTGTTTTTCAAATAATTGTTAGTTTTTAATTCATTATCAATTTTTTTAATTATCTCATCATTTATAAAATTTTCATCAAGTCTTTGTAGATTAAAAAAGGCTGCATAATTTTTGTTGTCGATTTCAATGACTTTAAGATAGTGTTTTTTTGCAAGTTTTAATTCACCCTTATCCTCATAAAGTGATGCCAAATTAAAATAGGCTGGAGAAAAATTTTTGTCACTAGAAATTGATTTAATGTAAAATTTTTCAGCCTCTACATAATTTTTTTCAGACCTATTCAAGTCTCCTAAATAATTTAGGGCAAATAAATTTTTTTTATTTAAATTTAGGATTTTACCTAAAGATATTTTTGCATTCTTAAAATCATTTTTTTTGATATGTATTTGAGATATTAGTTTAAGTGTATTTAAATTTTTTTTTTTTATATTCAGTAGAAAACCCAAAGAGTTATCTAATTTATTTTTCTTAAATTGCTCTAAACCCTTAGAATACAAACTTTCATCGTTAAAATTACTCATAAATTAAGATAGTATTTTAATAATTAACATCCTTTTTTTAATATAATAATGCAACAATATGAACATAGATCTTTTATCAATAATTTGTTAATTTTTAGTTATATGAGCAAAATTAATGATTTACCGGATACACTTGCAGTTTTTCCACTTTCTAATTTTATATTTTTCCCTAAGACTTCTGCACCGCTAAACATTTTTGAACCAAGATATATTCAAATGATTGATGAGAGTATTAAATCCAATCGAATGATTGGGATGATACAGCCGAAAGGAATGTCAAATTCAAAAAAGCCTGAACTTTTTAAAATTGGAAGCTTAGGCAAAATATCCAGCTTTAATGAAACAGACGATGGCAGATATGTAGTAGTTTTAAGTGGGATAACTAGATTTAATATTATTGAAGAATTAGATAATGGGAAACTTTTTAGAGAATTTAAAATTGATTATAAGGGATTTGAAAATGATATAAAGAATGAAAGAGAAAATATAAATTTCTCAGACCTAAATCTTATACTCAATAATCTTAAAAATATTTTTGATAAACAGGGCTACATAGTAAATTGGAATGAGCTTGAAAAACAAAGTATAGATCAAACAATAAATACTCTTTCAATGGCTGCGCCATTTTCAAAAGAGGAAAAACAAATGCTTTTAGAGGCTAAAGATTTAGAGTATAGAAAAAATAAATTAGAACAGATAATAAAATTATATACATCAGATAACTTTATTAACAAAACGTTACAATAATCAAAAAATAAATCCTTTATCAGCAAAATTTTCTATTTTTTTCTTAATAAACATATTCTTATTCATTAATTTAAAAAGATTATCAACAGATTTAGTATTATATTTATTAATAAATTTGAAAAATTCGTGTAAAAAATCTACTCCCATCGCAAATACAAAGTTTGAATTTTTTCTTTTAACTTCAAACTTTTCTAAAACTGCATCTAAATTTAATCCAAGATCTAAATTATTTTTAATTAATTCACTTAGAATCTTGGCGTCTCTTAAAGTCATATTAAATCCCTGTCCAGCTAGAGGATGCACCTTATGCAAAGTATCTCCAAATGATAAAATATTCTTATGAAAGTATTTTCGAGAGAGAGATAAATTTATTGGAAATTCTTGCAAATTTCCTATTTTATTTATTTTGTAAAAATTATTATAATGCTTAATTAATTTTATCACCTCTAACTTATTTTTCATAAGATCTTTATCAAAAACAGAAAAGACAACTGAAGTTTCTGTATTTGAGATCGGCAAAAAGGCCAAAGGCCCACAATTTGTAAAATATTGTTCTGCAACATTATTTTTAATACTTTTATGACTAATTATAGTTGTAAATGCTATGCTATTATAATCTTTTGTAATACTTTTGCTGAAGTATTTTTTAAATAAAGAATTATTAGCATCAGTAATAATAATTATTTCATAATTTTTTTTTAATAACTCTAAAAAAGATTTAGCGCTATTTTTTTTGTTAATTCTTATAAGTTTGTTTCTCTTAAGTGAAGCTTCTAGAGACTTATATAAATCGTTATAAGAAGTCATAAAAAAATTACTTTTATTAGATTTAAAATTTAAAAAGCTTTTTGAGCTTTTCCCCTTATACAGATTAATTTTTTTTATACTCCAGCAATTTTTTCTATGTATTATTTTTTGACTTTCCAAAAATTCAATACTGTCATTGGATAATCCAATTGTTCTAGAGCTTGTATTTAGTTTTTTCTCTGGTATTTTATTATTAGAATAACACAAATCAACACTAATACCTTTATTAATTAAAATTTTTGATAATACTAACGCTGTTAAATTTTTTCCTATTAAGCAAATAGACATAATTTTTTTTAATTTTAACAATAAATATTAAATGATACAAAGTGATAAATTTGATTCTTTATGGATTTTAAAAGTAGTATTGAAAAGGTTAGGAATTTCACCCTAAAAAGGCTTATTGAGTTATTCGGAATTTTAATACTAATTTTTTCAATTCTAATATTACTAGCCTTAATCAGCTATAGTCCAGACGATCCAAATTTTATTTATCCAAAAAATCAGGAAATAATTAATATTTTGGGTATCAATGGAAGCATTGGTGCTGATTTTTTATTACAGTCGATCGGACTGATTTCTTATTTTTTACCTATATCTTTGATATTTTTATCAATCACAGTAGTTTATCACAAAAATTTAACACAAATAATAAATAGTTTATTTTACATAGTTTGTTATTCAATTGTTGGCACTATTTTTCTAACACAGTTCTATAAAGAAGCATTTTTTTTAATAATAAATGGAAACGGAGGTTTTGTAGGAAACTACTTTTATGACAAAATATTCTTTAAAGTTGTTAATTTAAATACAAATATTTCATATTATTTTCAACTATTTCTATTTATAATATTATTTCTTATAAGCATTAACTTTAAATTAAAATGGTTATCTTTTTTTAAAAATATTTTTAATAATAAAAAAACAAAAATATCAAATGAACCTGAAGAAGTAATAAAAGAAAATTTTATTACTTCTGATAAAATACAAGAGACCTTCTCTTTTGAAAAAAAAGATCTAAGTATCGAAAAACAAAAAAAAATATTTAATTTACCGAAACTTGAATTATTAGATCAACCAAAGGCAAAAAATAAAAAAAATAATTTAAGAAGTGATTTGAATGAAGAATTTCTTGAAAAAATACTTTTAGACTTTGGTGTAGAGGGTAAAATAAAAAAAATTAGTTCAGGCCCAGTAGTAACCTTAAATGAGTTCGAGCCTGCCGCTGGAGTAAAGGTTTCAAAGATAATAAATTTATCTGACGATATAGCTAGAAATACAAGTTCAGAATCAGCTAGAATTTCTGTAGTTCCAGGATCAAGCTCAGTAGGAATTGAATTACCAAATCAAGAGAGAGATAACGTATTACTAAAAGAAATTATTAATAGCCCTAAATTTAATAATAAAGAATTAATTTTACCAATAGCACTAGGAAAAAATATATCAGGACAACCAATTATCGGGGACTTGTCTTCTATGCCTCACTTACTGATTGCAGGGACTACCGGATCGGGTAAGTCAGTGTGTATAAACACTATACTAATTTCTCTTTTATATAGGCATAAACCAGATTTATGTAAATTTATATTGATTGATCCAAAAATGCTTGAGCTGTCAACTTACGAAGGTATTCCGCATCTATTATGCCCAGTAATAACTGAGGCAAAAAAAGCTGCTACTGTTTTAGGTTGGGTGGTTAAAGAAATGGAGAATCGATACAAATTAATGACAAAAGTCGGGGTTAGAAATATTGGAGGATATAATACAAAACACAAACTACCAATGCCTTATATTGTGGTCGTCGTTGATGAGATGTCAGATCTAATGTTAGTTGCAGGTAAAGAAATAGAAAATTATATTCAAAAACTTTCACAAATGGCAAGAGCCGCTGGCATTCATATTATAATGGCCACACAAAGACCAAGTGTAGATGTTATCACTGGAACTATTAAGGCAAATTTTCCAACAAGGGTATCATTTCAAGTTTCTTCAAAAATAGACAGCAGGACTATACTCGGGGAACAAGGTGCAGAACAATTATTAGGAAAGGGTGATATGTTATTTATGTCTTCAGCAAACAGAATTACTCGAATTCATGCTCCTTTTGTATCAGAAAATGAAATTGAAAAAATAAATAATTTTTTAAGATCCCAAGGTGAACCAGAATATGTTGATGAAATCTTAAATTTATCGGATGAGAATGATAAATATACTGATGACAAGAAAAGTAATGATCAGTTAGATGATTTATATGAAGTAGCTTTGGAAATTGTAAAATCTGAGAGAAAAGCTTCTACATCATTTTTACAAAGAAAACTTCAAATTGGTTACAATAGAGCTGCCAGAATAATTGATACAATGGAAGAAAATGGAATTGTGAGTAAAGCAAATCATGTGGGTAAAAGAGAAGTCCTCTGATGAGATGTTTATTAATTTATGTATCGATCACTTTTTTTATAACTGTTAAGGCCTCTTCAGATATAACAAAAAAAATAATAACGAATTTAGAGAATACTAATAATTATAATTTTAATTTTATACAAAAAATTGACCAAAACAAAGAGACAGGGAATTGCATTCTGGTTTTTAATAGAAAAATAAATTGCAAATATGACAACTCAGGTAAAATACTAGTTTCGGACGGTAAATATCTAGTAATTAAAAATATAAATTCTAAAATTCCTAACTTTTACAAATTAGAAAATACCTCTTTCTATAAACTTTTAGATAAAGAGTATTTAATTGATGAACTTGGATCAAGAGACATTAAAAATGAATATGGTAAATTAATTATAAATTTAAATTATCAAAATATTGAAATCAAAGTTTTCTTTGATAAAGATAATTTACACTTAAAAGGTTGGAAAACTACAGATATTTATAACAATTCTGTTCTCACAGAAATCATAATTACAGAAGTAAATAAGATTATTGATCATAATTTATTTGACTTAAAAAAATTTAATTAACTATCCAATATATTGATATTTTCTTTTTTAAACACTGTC
Source organism: uncultured Pelagibacteraceae bacterium (assembly GCA_902587095.1). GTDB lineage: Bacteria > Pseudomonadota > Alphaproteobacteria > Pelagibacterales > Pelagibacteraceae > Pelagibacter. The sequence continues at coordinate 238,757 of CACIJY010000001.1, read as the reverse complement.
ATGCCTCGTGCAATATAATTTTTTAAAGCATTGGGATGATCAAGAGTACATGTGTGAAGCCAGACTCTTTTAATATTTTTTTCAAATGATTTTTTTATTGCTTCACTTAAAGCATATCCACCGATACCTTTTCCAATATATTCCTCTAATAATCCAAAATAAGAAATCTCTGTTTCATTTAAATCTGGATTGTGCAAAAGTTCAAAAAAGCCAATTAAATCATCAGGCTCGCTTATAACATAAGTTTCTAAGTTTTTGTTTGAGATAAAATTAATCCATTTCTCATTAGACCAACTAAGTCTATCTATCCACCTGTGTTTTTTTCCAACTTGTTTGTAAAAAAATTTATTTAATTGAAAGTTAGGTTTAACTTTTTTTATTAAAAATTTAGTTTGCTTGAGTGAATTAAACCTCAGTTTTTTTAAATCTCTAAGTTCTAAGAAATTTCTCTCTACTGGAATCATTCCACCATCTTACCAACTTTTTCTCCACCAAAAAGATGAAAATGTAAGTGAGGTACTTCTTGTCCACCATTTTCATTAATATTAGATAAAGCCCTATAACCTTTTCCCGTATCAGAAGAAATTTGTAATTTTTTTGCAACAATATTGATGCCTTTAATAAATCCTGAAATCTCTTTTTCGGAAGCCTTGGAAGCAAAATCATCCAAATCAATAAACTTGCCTTTTGGTATTACTAAAGCGTGAATTTTCTTTTGAGGATTAATATCATAAAAAGATAAAACATATTCATCTTCATAAATTTTTTTACAAGGTATCTCTCCTCTTAAAATCTTTGCAAATATATTGTTATCATCATAAGTCATTCAATAACCTCAATCTCATCAATTATATCTACAATTTTTTTGCCTACTAAAACCGCTCTAACTCTTACGCACTCATAATAAGCAAACGAAGTTTCCTCTGCAATTTGTTTCATTGCTAAACATTTAGATTTGCCTTCAGTGTACAGGTGTTCTTTTAATCCTGGTGGATCACCTAAATACATCATAAGTCCAATGACCGTTCCTTCTCTCTCAAATTCAGCTTTTTCCGAAATTTCAGCTACCCTATCTTCCACACCAATTTCAAAATTAGTAAAAGCTACATAACCCTTGTAGATTACAAAAGCTAATACGATATAAAAAATAAGTTTTATTTTTCCCATACCAATTATTTTTTTCTTTTTTTTAGTTCGGACATTACGTTTTCGATTTTAATATCATTCGCCTCCAAATACATAATTAAATGATAAAATACATCTGCGGCTTCGTGAATTTGATTATTGTTAGTTTTAACAGCTTCAATGAGCTCTTTAATTTCCTCTAAAACTTTTTCTTTACTCAAATTTTTATCTGTTAACAATTTGTTGGTATAGGATCCGTCGATTGGTTTTTTTTTTCTGTCTCTGGCAAGATTAAATAGATCCTCTAACGTATCAAGCATTCTAAATTCTAACAGGAATCCCTTTTGAATCCAAATATTCCTTTGCTTCTTTTATGGAATGTTTTCCATAGTGAAATATTGAGGCTGCAAGGACAGCGCTTGCTTTTCCTAGTTTTATACCCTCAACTAAATGATCGAGATTACCAACTCCTCCAGATGCAATTACTGGTATATTTACCTTAGATGATATTTTTGACATTAATTCAATATCATAACCAACTTGGGTTCCATCTCTATCCATAGAGGTAACTAATAATTCTCCAGCACCACATTCTTCCATTTTTTTTGCATATACTATTGCATCTATGCCAGTGCTGTTTCTTCCTCCGTGGGTAAATATTTCCCAATTTTTTCCATTTTTCTTTGCATCTATTGCAACAACAATGCATTGGGAGCCAAATTTTTTTGAACTATCGATAACGACTTTAGAATTTTGAACAGCTGCTGTGTTGATTGATACTTTATCAGCACCACAGTTAAGTAGCTTATTAATATCTTCTATACTTCTTATTCCTCCCCCAACAGTTAAAGGAACAAAACATTTTTTGGAAGTTTTTTCCACCACTTCATAAATTGTGTTTCTATTTTCATTTGAAGCTGTAATGTCCAAAAAACAAATTTCATCTGCTCCGCCATCACTATAAATTTTTGCTTGTTCAACTGGATCGCCTGCATCCTTTAAGTCAACAAAGTTAATACCCTTTACAACGCGCCCATTTTTTACATCTAAACAAGGTATTATTCGATTTTTAAGCATCTTCTTTAACTAGCTCTTCCAGTTTAATATCGCCATCATAAATAGCTTTACCAACTATTATACCCTCAATATTCTCCATGTTCCTTGCTTTTATGATATCATTAATTGACGAAACCCCACCCGAGATTATAACCGGGCAATTAGAAATACTTGCAACTTTTGATGTTTCATCAAAATTTGGGCTTTCTTTAGTTCCATCTCTATTAATGTCTGTAAAAATTAATCTACTCACACCATAATCATTTACTTCTTTTAAAAATTCTAATGTAGATTTAGTTGAGTTTTCTTTCCATGCAGACACCGAAAGTTTACCATTTTTTGAATCTAAACCAAGAGCAATTTTTCCAGAAAATTTTTTACACGCTTCTTTTAAAAATTTTTTATCTTTAATTGCAGCACTTCCTAAAATTACTTTATCAACACCAGCATCAATATATTTTTTAATACTATCAAAATTTCTAATACCTCCTCCTATCTCTACTTTAAGATTAGACTTTTTTACTATTTCATGAACAATATCAACGTTGACGGTTTCTCCAGTTAAAGCTCCATCCAAATCAACAATATGTAGATTTTTAAACCCGTGAACTTTATAGCTGTTAGCTTGATCAACAGGAGAATTTTTGTACTCCGTTTTATTATCAAAATCACCCTTAACTAAGCGTACACATTTTTTATCTTTAATATCTATGGCTGGGAATATTTTCATTTATAAATTTATAAAATTATCTATTATTTTTAGTCCAATTTTATCACTTTTTTCTGGGTGAAATTGAGTGCCAAAAATATTTTCTATTTCTATAGCGCAGACGTGGTTTGAAGAATAATTAGTTGTTGCTAAAATAGCATTTTTTTCATTAGGTACGAATTCGTAACTATGTACAAAGTACATATGAGATTTATCTTTTATATCCTTTAAAATTTTACTGTCCTTCATAATATTAATTTCATTCCAACCTATGTGGGGTAATTTGTATTTTCCATTTTGGTTATCTATCTTTGTAACTTTTCCAGGTATCCACCCTAATCCTTTTGTTTCCGTTTCCTCGTATCCAACATCCGCAAACATTTGTAACCCAACACAAATTCCTAAAAGGGGTTTTTTGTTATTTATTACAAAATCATTTAAAGTTTCAACTAGGCCATTAATTGTATTTAAAGCATCGATGCAACTCTTGAATGAACCTTGGCCTGGTAAGACGACCTTGTCGCTCGATTTAATTTTATTAAGATCAGAAGTAACTTCAATTTTAACTTTATTTTGTGCTACTTCTTTAAATGAGTTTATGACGGAACTTATGTTCCCTGATTTGTAATCAACAATTGTTACGTTCATTAATTCTTATAAAGAACCTTTAGTCGATGGTATTACGTTCTTATTTCGTGGATCAATCTCAAGTGCGCTTCTTAAAGATCTTGCTAATCCTTTAAAACAAGACTCAACTTTGTGATGACTATTATCACCATATAAATTCTCTATATGTAATGTTATTCCTGCTGCTTGTGAAAATGCTTGAAACCACTCTTTAAATAATTCGGTATCCATTTCTCCTAACTTTTCTACCTTTAAATCAACTTTCCAAATTAAGTACGGTCTATTTGAAACATCTAAAGCAACTCTTGTTAAAGTTTCATCCATTGGAATCATTGCGTGAGCATATCTTTTTATACCTACGAATTTTTTTGATGCTTTTTTTAAACATTCGCCAATTGCAATGCCTGTATCTTCAGTTGTGTGGTGAAGATCAATATGTGTATCACCTTTGGCTTTTACTTTTAAATCAATTGAAGAGTGTTTAGATAATTGTTCTAGCATGTGGTCTAAAAAACCAATGCCAGTGTCTATTTTAAACTTGCCTTTCCCATCGATATTTATAGCTACATCAATTTTGGTTTCCTTAGTTTTTCGACTTATTTCTGCTTTTCGCTTCATATTAAGTTAGATATATATGCATTACTTATTGATATCAATAACAGTTAATTTAGCTCTTGAACATTTAAAATTAGTATCCATTTAACTGATATGACAACGATAGTACTTGTAAGAAAAAATAATGACGTAGTTGTGGCAAGCGATGGTCAAGTGAGTATGGGAAATACAGTGATCAAAAGTAATGCCAACAAGGTTCGTAAAATTGAGAAAAGAAATGTGATCGCTGGGTTTGCCGGATCGACAGCTGATGCACTAACTTTATTTGAAAGATTAGAGGCTAAACTGGAAAAGCATGCAGGGAATTTAACAAGAGCGGCTGTTGAATTGGCTAAAGATTGGAGAACAGATAAATACTTAAGAAGATTAGAAGCTCTTATGGCGATCGGCGATAAAGAAAAAAGTTTTATAATTTCAGGCACTGGAGATGTTTTGGAACCTGAAGGAGATGTCATTGGAATTGGTTCAGGTGGAAATTATGCTCTGGCTGCTGCTAAAGTATTAATGGATACAGAATTGAAAGCAGAGGAAGTCGCAAAAAAAGCTATACAGGTAGCAGCTGATATCTGTGTATTTACAAATCATAATATAAAAGTTGAAAAAATTTAATGGAAAAATCTAACGTAAAATCTTTCCCAAAGAAAACCGAGGAAAAAAAACAAAATCACATTGACTCATTATCTCCAAGAGAAATTGTTTCTGAGTTAGATAGGTATGTAGTTGGTCAAAATAAAGCTAAAAGAGCTGTTGCAATCGCATTAAGAAATAGGTGGAGAAGACAAGCTTTAACAGGTGATATGCGAGACGAAGTGCTGCCAAAGAATATTTTAATGATTGGTCCAACTGGAGTTGGAAAAACAGAAATATCAAGGAGATTATCAAAGTTAGCAGAAGCACCTTTTGTAAAAGTTGAAGCTACAAGATTTACTGAAGTTGGATATGTTGGAAGAGACGTTGAACAAATAATCAGGGACTTACTCGAAATAGCTATTGCAATGGAAAAAGTTAAAAAAAGAAAAGAAGTTCATGCAAAAGCTCAAAAATTAGCTGAAGAGAGAGTATTGGATGCTTTAGTCGGAAACAAAGCATCTGTTGCAACAAGAGAAAGCTTTAGAAAGAGACTAAGAGATGGTGACTTAGATGATAATGAAATAGAAATTGCCACGAATGAGTCTAACAACATGCCGAGCTTTGAGATTCCAGGAATGCCAGGCGCAAATATTGGAATGATAAATATTGGTGATATGTTAGGAAAATCTATGGGAGGTAAGGTAAAGAAGAAAAAAATGACTGTTAAAGAGTCTCATGAAATTTTAATTAATGAAGAAGCAGACAAGCTAATTGAGCAAGACAAGATTATAAAATCAGCAAAAAACGTTACTGAAAACAATGGTATAGTATTCTTGGACGAAATAGATAAAATTTCAGGAAGAACCGACAGAGTTGGTGGTGATGTTTCAAGAGAAGGTGTTCAAAGGGATCTGCTTCCATTAATTGAGGGTACAACAGTTAGTACAAAGTATGGACCGGTTAAAACAGATCATATCTTGTTCATTGCATCTGGAGCTTTTCAATTAGCAAAACCATCAGATTTATTACCTGAACTTCAAGGAAGATTACCAATAAGAGTAGAATTAGACGCTCTTACAAGTGACGATTTTAAAAGAATTTTAAAAGAGCCAGACAATAGTTTGATCAAACAATACAAAGCGTTACTTAGGACAGAAAATGTTGACCTAGAATTTTCTGAAGACGGTATTGAGACTATTGCTAATCTTGCAAATGAAGTTAACTCGTCTGTAGAAAATATTGGCGCAAGGAGACTTCATACTATAATTGAGAGAATTCTTGATGAAATTAGTTTCACTGCAACTGATAGATCTGGAGAAAAAATAGTAATAGACTCTAAATATGTAAAAGAAAATCTTGGACAATTAGTAAAAGATAACGATTTATCAAAGTTTATTTTATAATTTTAAGAATACTGAAAAAAAACCTGAATTTTTATTATCTGTTTGGTCATCAATTTTTTTTATAATTTTCATTAAATCAGTATTTGTTTTTATAAATTCGGGAACAGAATATTTTAAAATGCCTAAATTTTTTGATTGATAGGGATTTTTATCAACTTTTGATCTTAAACCTTTTCCTGTAATAATATTTAATTTTAATACTTTTTTTTCAAAACAATCGATAATAAACTTTTCTACCCTGCTGTTAGCTTGATCTAGAGAAAATCCATGAAGATCTATCGTTGCTTCTTTCTTAAATTTTATTTGCTCTTCAGGGTTATCTTTATTTTGAACCTTTTCGTTACTTTCTAAGAAATTTTTCCAGTCTTTTAAATCTTTGTTAGATAGTTTTTTATTCAATTAAACACTGGTTTCAATCAACGACCAATTTGGATCGTTTGATTTTACATCTTTTGAAAACTTCCAGGTATCATAAACTTTTTTAACTTTTTCTGGATCACCTGCCACAATTTTAGAATTTTTATCTTTTACACATGAAATAATCTCGCTTACAAATTCAACAGTTACTTCAAGAAAATTACCATTTCGTTCGTGATTTTTGATTTCAGCAGAGTTAATACCTATGAAAGTAGTCTCAGATTTGTTGCCTTGTTTTTCTCTTTCAGAGATAGCTTCTTCAAATTGCTTGAAAACTTTTTTCTCTAAAAGACTTTTAATATTTTTTAAATTTCCATTAGAAAAATCTGTAATTATTGTTTCATATGCAATCTTAGCGCCTGACAAAAATTCTGATTTAGCTTTATCATCAAATACATCAAAGTTTGTTTTTTTTACAGGTTTTGTGTTTGGAAACTCGTGCGGAAAGCTTTGTGTGATGTCTTCTTCAAAACCAGATTTTTTTCCTAAAATACCTCTAAGTCTTAAAAAAATAAAACCCGCTATCATTGCTAAAAGTATTATATCTATATATTCAAAGCTATAACTCATATTATTATATTATTTACTCTATTGCTTAATTTCAACTAGCAAATTAGATTAATGACAAATGAACACACTTTTATTAATTATTTTATTTGTTCCTCTTGTTGAAATATACCTTTTCATACAAATTGGAGGTCTAATAGGAGCTTTTAACACTATTCTAATCATACTTTTAACTGCCGTCGTAGGTATATTTTTTGTCAGATTACAGGGTTTAAGCACTTTAAAATCTGGTGTTTCCCAAATTTATAAAAACCAAGTACCTATATATGAAATTATGTCGGGAGCTGCGTTAGCTATTGCAGCGACTCTTTTAATTATTCCAGGATTTGCAACTGACGTTTTTGGTTTTCTTTTAATTATTCCACTAACTCGAAATATAATTTTTAGTTATTTAGGTAAAAAATATACAAAAGAAAAAATCAAAGATGATTTGATAGAAGGCGAATATGAAGATAAGGATAAATAATGGAAAAAAAATTTAGAATTCTCGGAGAATTTGTTAAAGATATTTCGGCTGAGACAAAGGATGTTGAAAGCTACATATACACTAAAGAAAATATTTCAAAATTTAAACTATTTATAGATATAAATACCAAGCCTTTAAAAAATAAAATGGCAGAAGTTTCAATATCAACAAAATTTAAAGAAGCTGATGAAAATCAAAAAAATAGTTATTTTGAAATGGTTTATGCAGTAATTGTCAAAATTGATGAAGATGTAAATACAAAGGAAGTTTTAGAGCCTATTTTTTTAAAAGAAGTCCCTTCGGAAGTTTATCCTAAAATTGAAAAAATTTTTTTAGACTTACTCAAACATTCTGGCTACCCAAATGTGAAGTTTGAAAACAAAGTAGATTTTAATGAACTATATAAAAACAGAAAAAATTAAATATTTTTTTTTAAAGATTTTTTCATAAAAATTTTGTGATTTTCTAGTTCATCTTGTGATGGTAGGACTATTTTTTTACAGTAATCTGTTTTTATAGAATTATTTGTATTAATTATTTCTTCCGCTTGGAAGTTTAATTTTGGTTCCTTCTGGTCAGTCAAATTTATATAAACTTTAGACAAAAGTTCACAATCAATTAAAGCTGTGTGAAATTTTCTTCTTGAGTTATCAATTCTAAACCTTTTACATAAAGCATCTAAACTTATTGAAGATCCAGGGTATTTTTCTCTAGCAATATCAAGTGTATCAATAACACTATCTTTGTTTATAATTGGTCTGCCTATCAATTTGAGTTCATTGTTAATATGTGAAATATCAAATTCGGCGTTATGTATTATTAATTTTTTATTTTTTATAAATTGTAAGAAATCATCAACAATCTCTGAAAATTTTTTTTTATCAGATAAAAATTCATCTGTGTAACCATGAACTTTTATAGCATCTTCAGAAACTTTTCTTTGTGGATTTAAATAGCAATGAAAAGTTTTATTAGTTGGTATTTGATCTTTTAATTCAATACATCCAATTTCAACAATACGATGACCTTTGGATACTGACAATCCTGTTGTTTCTGTATCAAGAACTACTTCTATCATTTAATATCTTTGCCTTAAGTATTTTAATCTTCTTTTTCATGATTACACTACTAAATTTATTTACCAATAAATAATCTGATTTCAATTGTTTCTGTCTTAAATTAAGTTGAGATTTTCTAAGAATATTTAGTATTTTTTGATTGAAGTTTTTTCTATTCCTCAATCTTATATCAACATCTTTTCTTCTTGTTTTAAGAAATATTATAACATCATTTTTTTCGTACATTTTATTTTCTAAATATAAAGGAATATCCAAAACAACAGCCTTTTTTCTTTTATTTTTTTTTAAAAAAATCTTCATCCTCTTTCTGACAAAAGGATGGACTATTAAACCAATCTTTTTTAAGTCAGAAAATTTATTTTTAATAAGATTTGATAATTCCGACTTTTTAACTGGAAAAGTTTTAATAAATTTGGGAAATTTTTTTTTTAATTTTTGGAAACATTTTCTGTTGTTTTTGTATAATTTTTTAACCTCTAAGTCTGCAGAAAAACAAGGAACTTTAAATAACCTTGAAACATAAGTTTTCCCTGAACCAATATCTCCAACTAAAATAATTTTAATCATTTAAATATTTTTAAAACTTCCCCGTCTATTTTAGGTATTACGTTGTTCCATATTGAGAAGGACTGATTAGCTTGATAAATAAACATTAATTGACCATTTTCTATTTTATTTCCGTTCTCTTTTGCTTTTTTTAAAAATTTTGTCTCTTTTGGATTGTAAATAACATCATAAAAAATCTTGTCTGCTACTTTAAGATTTAGGTCTAAACTATCTCCTAGCAAGCCAACGCTTGTAGCATTTATGACTATATCGAAATCTGGTATTTCTCCCCACTTTAAGATTTCAATTTCATCAAATTTTTTTTTAAGCTTCTCAGCTTTTGCAAAAGTTCTGTTTGATAAAAATATTTTTTTACACCCCATACTCAATAAAGAGTAAATAATTGAGGGGACCACCCCTCCAGCCCCCAAAATAAAAATTGATTTGTGTAAAACATTAATTTTAGAATGTCTTAAGCCCAATTCAAAACCAGCCACATCTGTATTGTGACCGATTATATCGTTTCCACTTTTATAAATTGTATTAACAGAATCAGTAGTCTCTACCTCTAAGCTAAATTTGTCTATGTACTTTATAACCTTATTTTTAAAAGGAACTGTTACATTAATACCATGTATTTCTTCATTTCTTAATTTATCAATAAAACCCTTTAATTCATTTTCCTCTAATTTAACTTTTTCATAAATCGCATCAATATTATTTTTTTTTAACCAAAAATTATGTAACTCTGGTGAAAGGGAATGGCTTATTGGGTTGCCTATTACAAAAAATTTCTTCATTTGTGCTCCTGTAAGTAAGTTTTAATTTTTGTTATTGGCAAACCCATAATTGTGTTTTTATCTCCTTTTATTTTACTAAATAATTTTTTACCCTCGCCTTCTATTTGATATACGTTGTATGCATAAAGATTTTGGTCTGATATTTTTGCCAGGTAGTCTCCTAACTCTTTGTCACTAAATTCTTTCATTACTAATTCTGCTTGATCAGTATAATTCCATATCATATTTCCATTTTGAGAAATACAAACTGAGCTAATTAAAAAATGGCTTTTGCCATTCATTTTTTTAAGAATATTAAATGCTTCTTCTCGAGATTTGGGTTTAGAAATTATCTCACCGTCTAAATCTATAACGCTATCAGCGCCCAACACTAATTCGGCTGGATTTTTATTACTTATTTTGTTAGCTTTTAATTCTGCTAGACTCTTAGATATTATTTCTGGTGTTGCCCCCTCTTTTAACAATGACTCTTTAATGACATTTTCATCAACTTTAGATGGTTCTACATCACAAGATATTCCATTTTCTATTAAGATTTTTTTTCTCACTTCGCTTTTTGAGGCTAATATTATTTTATTCATTTTGATTAAATATATCGTGTATTTTTAATATAGAGGCTGCAGTTTCTTCAACTGACTTTCTTGTAACATCTATGGATGGCCAATTGTATTTCTGAAACAATTTTTTTGAAGTTTCTATTTCGTTTTTAATTTTATCAAAATCTATATAATTTTTATTTTCATTTTCCTTTATCGATTGCATCCTATTTTTTCTTAAATCAACCAACCTATCGGGTTCAGCTGTTAGACCTATAATGCAGGTGCAATTCGGTTTTTCTTTTAGAGATTTTGGAACTGATTGTTCGTTAATCAGTGGTATATTTGAAATTTTCATACCTTTGTTAGCTAAATAAATTGAAGTAGGTGTTTTGCTAGTTCTACTAACTCCTAATAAGATTATATCTGATTTGCCTATGTCCTCTAATGAGTTTCCATCATCATGGTTCATCGTAAATTGTATAGCCTCAATTTTTTTATAATAGTCCTCGTTCATAACGTGTTGTCCACTTGGGATGTGGCTAGCTTCTTGATTTAATAATTTTGAAAAGGTTAAAATAAGGTCTCCCAAAACTCCAAAACATGGAATATTTTTTTTATTACATTCTGTTGATAAAAATTGAGCAAGTTTATTATCAACTATTGTATATAGAAAAATAGAATTCTTATTTTTTACGGAATTTTCTATAATTTTTAATATCTGATTTTCAGTTCGCGTAAATGAAAAATAATGTGTTTTATAATTGAAATTTTTAAACTGGGCCTTTATAGCAAGAAATATCCTCTCAAGCGTCTCACCAGTTGAATCTGAGACTAAATAAATTTCATATGTATTACTCATGTATAATTAATAAAGATTTTTGTATTAATATTAATTTATAAACAAACTTGCAAATTCTATCATCTAAAATAAAAAAAAGGCTTTTTAATAACATTATTAAACATGTTTATAACCAATATATAGATTTTTGAATAAAATTATATTAATCACTATCATCCTTATTTTTTATGATTTATTTAAAGAAATTAATTGTGAAAAAAATGTTATAAAAGTGTTAGAAAATAGTAATATTCAATATTAACAACTCTAATACAAATAATATAAATATTACTTAATCTATTATTATGACTGTTTTGCAGAAATGTATAAAAAAGAAATCTAATGGTAATTGTATATGGCTTATGAGACAAGCAGGTAGATATTTACCAGAATTCAGAAGAATTAGGGAAAATAACCAAGATTTTATAAAGTTATGTTTAAATGAAAATTTATCTTCTGAAATTACGGTACAACCATTAAAAAGATTTGACATAGATGCAGCAATAATATTCTCTGATATTTTGTTAGTCCCTCATGCCCTAGGCCAAACTGTTAATTTTAAGAAAGATTTTGGTCCAATGTTGGGTGAAATAAATTTTAATAAAATTTCCAATGTACAAGAGTCTGAATTTGTGAACAAATTAAAACCAGTTTATAACGCTATACATAAAACAAAAGATAAAGACGAAATAAAAGATAAAGATCTAATAGGATTTGTCGGGGCTCCTTGGACAATTCTTGTCTATATGTTAAATCGAAAGTCTCCAAAAAATGAAAAATTAAATATTAATGTCAATGACAAAAAATTTATTGATGATTTATTAATAATTATAATTAAATTCCTTAAAATTCATATTGAAAACCAAATTAATAATGGTGCAACAATAATTCAAATATTTGATAGTTGGGCAGGTCTTTTAGATAAAAAAGATTATGAAAAATACATATATAAACCCACCAAAGATCTTGTGGACTTTGTGAAATCGAAAAAAACTCCAGCCATATGTTTTCCAAAAGGAATTAAGGACTATAAAGAATATGTTGGTGCAGTTAATCCAAATGTAATTAGTATAGATTATGATGTTGACCCAATGTTAATCTCAAAAACTATAGATATAACGGTGCAAGGAGGACTAGATCCAAATTTCTTAATTGGTAGCAAAGAGGAATTAGAAATAAATGTTAAAAAATATTTAGATATTTTTAAGGATAAACCGTATATTTTTAATCTTGGTCATGGTGTATTACCGAATACTGACCCAGGTATGGTAGATTATTTAGTTAAATTGGTTAAAAATTACTCATGAATGAAAATCACCCAAAAGTTAACTATGGAAAAACAGGAGTATTGCTAATCAATCTTGGCACCCCAGATAGCACCAGTTGGTTCGATATAAGAAAATACTTAAAAGAATTTTTATCTGATAGAAGAGTTATAGAGGTTAACCCATTTCTGTGGCAAATAATATTAAATCTTTTCATACTAACATTTAGACCTTCCAAAACAGCAAAAGCTTATAAAGAAATTTGGATGAAAGATAAGAACATGTCTCCGCTTAGATACTATACGATGATGCAAACTGAAAAATTATCAAAAAAATCTAATATGGAAAATCTAATAATAGACTTTGCGATGAGATACGGGTCACCAAGTATTAAGGGAAAAATTAAAGACCTTAAAGAAAAAGGCTGTGAAAATTTGATAATATTACCTCTTTACCCTCAATATGCATCGCCAACAACCGCAACTGTTTGTGACGAAGTATTTAGATCTTTAATGAGCTTAAGGTGGCAGCCCAGCCTTCAAATCGTATCTCACTACGAAGAAAACCCTCTCTATATAGATGCAATTGTTAATTCAATTAAAAAGAAAATTTCCGAAATCAACTGGAAACCAGATTTAATTGTTGCATCTTACCACGGAATACCAAAAAAATATTTTGAAAAAGGAGATCCATATCATTGTTATTGCATGAAAACGACAAGACTTCTAAAAGAAAAGTTTAAAAGCATTGATATTATAACAACATTTCAATCAAGGTTTGGACCACAGGAATGGCTTAGACCTTATACTGATAAAACTTTAGAAGAAATTCCAAAACAAGGAAAAAAAAACATATTGGTTATTTGCCCCGGTTTCGCATCAGATTGTGTAGAAACATTAGAAGAGATTGCGATACAAGGAAAAGAAACTTTTATCGATTCAGGTGGTGAAAATTTTGATCTAATTCCATGTTTAAACGACAATGAAGACCATATTAATTTACTTCAACACTTAGTGTATTCATATTTGGTTAAAAAATGAATTTTTATTTAATTTTTAAATCTTTACACCTAATAGCTGTCATTTCTTGGATGGCTGGACTTCTATATTTACCAAGGATTTTTGTTTATCACTCTGAGAACAAATTAAACAACAATATATCTGGTGTTTTTAAAACAATGGAGAGACGACTTTATTTTTACATTATGTATCCAGCAATGTTGTTGTCTTGGATTTTTGGTATAGCTATAATTCATTTTCAAGGAATAGAATTACTTAAAGCCAAATGGTTCTTACTAAAGATTATCGCTGTATTTATTTTAACAGGCTATCACTTTTATCTTGGACATTGTTTAAGATCTTTTAACCAGGATATTAACAACAACAGTCCTAAATTTTTTAGAATAATTAACGAAATTCCAACAGTTTTATTAATATTGATAGTTTTTTTAGCTATTTTAAAGCCTATGTAGGGTTGAAAAATTAATAATAATGTTTATATTAATCATATCTTAATAAAAATTCCCTTTACATGAAAATTGAAGAATTAAAAAAAAATCCCCCCGCACAACTTATTACTCAAGCAGAAGAACTCGGTATAGAAAACGCTAGTACTTTAAGAAAACAAGAAATCTTATTTGCTATACTTAAAAAACTCGCTGAAAAAGGTGAGGAAATAACTGGTATGGGAGTGTTACAATTATTACAAGACGGTTTTGGTTTTCTTAGAGCACTGGAGTCAAATTATTTACCAGGTGCAGATGACATTTATGTAAGCCCGAACCAAATAAGAAAATTTGGTCTTAGAACTGGAGATACTGTTGAGGGCCCAGTAAGAGCCCCTAAGGAAGGTGAGAGATATTTTGCCTTATTACAAGTCAGTAAAATCAATTATGAAGATCCTTTAAAGTCTAGACACAAAATAGCATTTGATAACTTAACCCCCCTATACCCCAATAAACAATTAGTAATGGAAATTGAAAACAATAAAATCGAAAAGAAGCCAGATTTGACATCAAGATTAATTGATTTAGTTAGCCCAATAGGAAAGGGTCAAAGATCTTTAATTATATCTCCACCAAAAGCAGGGAAAACAATGATACTTCAAAGCATCGCAAACTCAATAACCGCCAACCATCCAGAGTGTTCGTTAATGGTATTGTTAATCGACGAGAGACCAGAGGAGGTAACAGATATGCAAAGAACGGTCAAAGGAGAGGTTATAAGCTCTACTTTTGATGAACCAGCTCAAAGACACGTTGCTGTAGCAGAAATGGTAATTGAAAAGGCTAAAAGACTAACGGAACATAAAAAAGATGTAATAATTCTACTAGATTCGATAACTCGGTTAGGCAGAGCTTACAACGCAGTAGTACCAAGTTCTGGAAAAGTTTTAACTGGAGGTGTTGATGCTAACGCTCTTCAAAGACCGAAGAGATTTTTTGGAGCAGCAAGGAATATTGAAGAAGGTGGATCTTTAACAATTATTGCAACAGCATTAATAGATACTGGAAGTAGAATGGATGAGGTAATTTTTGAAGAATTTAAAGGCACAGGAAATAGCGAAACAATACTTGATAGAAAGATTTCAGAAAAAAGGATTTTCCCAGCTATAGACATAACTAAATCTGGAACGAGAAGGGAAGAATTGTTGTTTGATAAAAATGATCTTCAAAAAATGAATGTTCTAAGAAGAATAATTGCCCCAATGGGATCCATGGATGCTATTGAATTCATTAACTCAAAACTAAAAGCTACCAAATCCAATACAGAGTTTTTTAATTCGATGAATAAACCTGGATAAAATTATAAATATCCAAGTTCAATCATTTCTGCTCTAAAAAATTCCTCAACTTTTTCTCTCTGATTTTTTGTTAATTTGTCTTTCCAGTCCCCGACTCTGCCTTTTCTAAAAAAGGGATTATTTGACACATTTGACTTAAAACCCTCGCTTGCTTCTAATCTTTTAAGATTTTCAAATGACGTTTCTTTAATTGCTTGGCTTATCTTATTATTATCAATTTCAAATTTATTAATTTTTTCAAGGTAATTTAAGACTTTTAAAAAAGTGGAATTCGATTTATTTACCATATCTTCATATTTGACTATTATTGTCTTTTTGGATTTATAATTTTTCCAAGAATTATAGTGACTAGACCAACTGCCCATTAAACTCTTTCTATAACCTTTATCTTTAAAGTTTCCATACTCATAAGAGTCATCGGAAACTAAAATTTTTAATGTTTCATCAATACTTTTGTCTATATAACTAGAGTATGAGACCAAAACATCTCTTGGGTCTCTGACGATATAAATTGCACCAAGTGTATTGTCTACATTTGTAAATTTATTATTTTTGACTGTGCACATCGCATTGTGGGTTTTTAAATAATTTATTTTATTATTTAGATTTATCAATGATTGTAAATTTATCCAGTTTTTAGAAAGTTCAAAAAAATCATCATATTTTATTTTCAATTCATCAAATCTACCTTCTGTAGGAAATGTTTGTATCAAAAAAGGATCGTCTTTTTGTCTATTTAAAGAGAATTTTTTGTTTGGAGGATTAAAATAAGATTTTAAAAAAAGCCTCATCCATGTATTTCCACTTTTAGGATATGATGCAATCCAGATAATCATCTAATTTAAATATACTTAAATAATTAAAATCAATATATACTGTTTTAATGACTATTTTTGCCTTATCTTCCGCCTCAGGTCAATCAGGCGTAGCTGTATTTAGGATATCTGGTCCAGAGACAAGTCAATTACTAAAATTAATAACAAACAGTGACTTGCCACCACCTAGAAAAGCAAAGCTTTTAAAAATAAACAATATCAAGGATTCTAGATTGATTGATGAGGGAATAGTTTTATGGTTTCCGGGACCAAATAGTTACACAGGCGAAGATATGGCTGAATTACATGTTCATGGAAGCAGGGGTGTTATTACAGAGATACAAAACAATCTTTTAAGTACTAAGAAATGTAGAATGGCTGAGGCAGGAGAATTTACAAAGATAGCATTTGTGAACGGTAAAATAAATTTGTTAAAAGCAGAGGCAATAGGAGATTTAATAGCAGCAGAAACACAAATTCAAATTGATCAAGCTCAAAGTATTATTAGAGGAAAAAGTTTTCTAAAATTTGAAAATATAAGAGAAAAAATTATTAAAATATTAGGGACAATGGAAGCTAAAATTGACTTCCCCGAAGAAGATATTCCTGAAAATGTGATCGCAAATATAAAAAATGAGGTCGCAAATATCGAAATAGAAATTCAAAAGATACTTGATGATAATAAAGTTGGAGAGAAAATCAGAACTGGTTTCAAAATAGCTATTGTCGGTCCACCGAACTCAGGGAAATCAAGTTTAATGAATTACTTTTCAAAAAGAGATGTTTCAATTGTTTCTGAAATAGCTGGCACAACTAGGGATGTTTTAGAAACCCATCTAAATTTTGACGGTTTTCCGGTTATTATCTCAGATACAGCAGGCATTAGGGCATCAAAAGATATAATAGAAAAAGAAGGTATAAAACTAGCGTTTAAAAAAGCAGAGGAAGCAGACCTAAGAATAGTAATAATAGAGCCAAAAAATGTTGAATTCTTTGGTTTTTTGAATGATTTATTCGATAAAAGTTCAATTTTATTAGTTAACAAAACAGATTTATATGATTTTAAAGTTCCTGAGCAATTAAAAAAATATAATCCTTTTTCCATTTCAGTTCTTAAAGAAACCAATATCGATAAAGTAATATCAGAAATCAAATACATTTTAAAAAAATCATTATATACAAGTTCAGATGTTTTTATTACTAGAGAACGTCACAGGATTGATATAAATAATTGTATTCTTTCTTTACAAGATTTTAAAAATAAAAATATAAACGAAGATTTCGATAAAGCGACTGAAGATTTAAGAGTTGCTGTAAGAAATTTAGGTAAGGTTGTTGGAAAAGTTGATGTTGAAGAGATTTTATCGAGTATTTTCAATGATTTCTGTATAGGTAAATAAACCGCTATTTTTCTGTCTTATTGTCTTATTTTACAAATAATTAATAAAATTTAAGTTAGTCTTGTAAAAAAAGATTTCAAATATAAATTTAACTAATGGAAAATAATAAACAGTATGACGTTATAGTAATCGGGGGAGGTCATGCAGGCTGCGAGGCTGCTACCGCGTCTGCAAGATTAGGAGTAAATACAGCTCTCTTTACTAATGATAAATCTTCTATTGGTGAGATGTCTTGTAACCCAGCAATTGGTGGTTTAGGTAAAGGCCATTTAGTCAGAGAAATAGATGCTTTAGATGGTGTTATGGGAGATGTGGCTGATAAATCTGGTATACAATTTAAGTTATTAAATAGAAGTAGAGGTCCAGCTGTGAGAGGGCCCCGAACCCAAAGTGATAGATCACTATATAAAAAATACATGCAAGAAAAACTCGTAAACTATTGTAATTTAAGCATTTTTTCTGACTCTGTAATCGGCTTTATATTTTGTAAAAATAGTATAAACGGTATATTAACTTCCACTGGAAAAGAAATTCACTCTAAGAAGGTAATACTTACAACAGGCACTTTTTTGAATGGAATGATACATATTGGTGATAAAAGAACCCCTGCAGGTAGATATAATGAAAAGCCTACTACTGGTTTAAGTGATCAGTTGCAAAAATATAATTTTAAAATTGGAAGGTTAAAAACAGGGACACCACCTAGGTTAGATGGACGTACTATTAATTACTCAAATTTAGAAGAGCAACATCCAGATCATGAAGTATCTTTTTTCTCTTTCTTAACAAAAAAAAATATCAATAAACAAATTAGCTGTGGAATTACATACACCAATGAAAAGGTACATGAATTGATTTCAAAAAATATTAAACAAAGCGCACTGTATTCGGGTAGTATTAAGGGTGTAGGTCCAAGGTACTGTCCTTCTATAGAAGATAAAATTTATAAATTTAAGGATAAGACTAGGCATCAAATCTTTTTAGAACCCGAAGGGCTTGAAGATAACACAGTTTACCCCAACGGAATTTCAACATCACTTCCGGCAGAATTGCAACAAGAAATATGCAATAATATCAATGGTTTAGAGAATGTTAAAATATTACGGCCAGGATACGCAATAGAATATGATTATGTTGATCCAAGAGAACTTTTTCTAACATTAGAGACGAAGAAGATAAAAAACTTTTACTTTGCCGGACAGATTAATGGCACAACAGGTTATGAAGAAGCTGCAGCTCAAGGACTAATAGCTGGAGCAAATGCTGCTTTATCAATTAAGAACAAAGAACCATTAATTCTAGATAGGTCTCAGGCATATATTGGCGTGATGATAGATGATTTAGTTACAAAGGGAGTTGCTGAACCTTATAGGATGTTTACCTCAAGAGCCGAATACAGATTATCCTTAAGATGCGATAATGCTGACTTAAGGCTCACACCTATTGGAATTAAGTTCGGTCTAGTTAAATCAGATAGGAAGAAATTATTTGAAGATAAATCAATAAAATTGGAGAAATTGAATAAAATAATGGATGAATTGAAAATATCACCGTCAGAAGCAGAAAAACACGGAGTTAAAATCGCAAAAGACGGAGTTTACAGGTCTGCAAATTCTGTTTTAGCTCAAAAAGGTGTGAAATTTTACAAAATAAGGGATATTTGGCCTCAAATAGGTGATTATAGTAGTGAAATTGAGGAGCAGGTTGAAATTAATGCTCACTATAAAGGTTATATGAAGAAACAAAAGGCGGATATTTTAGCTTTTAAAAGAGATGAGAGCCTTAAAATACCATCTGATATAAATTATGACAGTTTTTCAGGGCTTTCTAATGAAGTTAAGTCTAAATTTAAGCAAATTAGGCCAAAAACAATGGGTCAGGCTTTAAGAATAGATGGGATTACCCCAGCAGCCGTATTTATTCTATTGTCACATCTTAAAAGAAAGTCTATTAAGCATATAGCTTGATCGAATCAAATTTTAAGAAATATTCTCAATTAGAAACATTAAACGTTTCACGTGAAACATTTCCAGCCTTAGATGAGTTCAGATCATTGTTATTGAGCGAGAACAAAAAAATAAACTTAATTAGCAAATCAACTGAGAAAGACACAATAAAAAGACATATAATAGATTCAGCGCAAATTATTGAAATTATTGATGAAAATACTAAAACTTGTTTAGATTTAGGGTCAGGTTCTGGCCTTCCAGGCGTAGTATTAGCAATTATTTGTAAAAAAAAAGGGTCAAAAATAAAATTTGAACTTTACGAGAAAAGTCTGAAGAAAAGTAACTTTTTAAGGAAGATGATCAAGCATTTCGAATTAAACGCTGAGGTAAAACAAAAAAATATTTTTGAAGAGAAAGAATTAGAGGCAGACATAATAGTAGCTAGAGCATTTAAACCACTTCAAACAATATTAGAATTAATAAATAAAAATTTTGCTCACTATAACAGATTAATACTTTTCTTAGGAAAAAGTGGCAGAGATAGCATTAATGAATGTTTAAAATCATGGAAGTTTGATTATGAAATTGTAAAAAGTTTAACAGATGCCAATTCAGTGATTGTAAAAATTAATAATTTAAAAAAAATATGAAAGAAAAAATTATATCAATAATAAATCAAAAAGGTGGGGTTGGCAAAACTACGACTGTAATAAATTTAGCGGCAGGACTTTCTTTGAATAAAAAAAAAGTTTTGGTAATTGATTTAGATCCCCAGGGAAATGCTACGACAGGTTTAGGCTTATCAAATATAGATCAAACATCTAATTCGATTTATCAAGTTTTGATTGGTAAAAAAAAAATTGATGAGGCAATTTCTAAAACTAATTTTTCTAACCTTGATATTATTACTTCAAATGTAGATTTATCAGGATTGGAGGTGGAAACTGCAGATGATGGTCGTAGAGCTTATATTTTAAAGGAGAAATTGACCTCATATTTAAATGATTCTAGGACATCATATGATTATGTCCTTATAGACTGTCCCCCATCACTCAGTTTGTTAACTGTTATGGCCTTAGTATCTTCTCATTCTCTTTTAGTCCCTCTTCAAACAGAATTCTTTGCTTTGGAGGGCATAACTCAACTGATCAAAACTATTGATAGAATTAAAGCTGGATTAAATCCAGAACTAACGATTAGAGGAATACTTCTGACAATGTATGATAAGAGAAATAAACTTTCTGGCGAAGTTGAGAATGAAGCAAGAAATTATTTTAAAGAAAAAGTTTATAAAAATGTTGTACCTAGAAATGTAAGGTTGTCGGAAGCACCATCACACGGTATGCCAGTAATATTTTATGATAAATCTTGTCCAGGAAGTAAGTCCTATATTAATTTTACAGAGGAGTTTTTGGCCCAGGAGGAAAGTTTTGAGTCTGCTGCATGATTACTCTTAAAAATAAAAAAGGCTTGGGCAGAGGATTATCATCTTTAATAGGAGAAGGAAAAGTATCTTCAAATGCTAAAGCTAGTATAAGTGATCTTCAAAGAAATAAATATCAGCCAAGAAAAAAATTTGATGAGGAAAGTTTAATTGAGTTAACTAATTCCATTAGGTCTAGAGGCATTATACAGCCTATTATTGTAAGAGACACTGAAGGTTCTGCTAAATATGAAATTATAGCAGGAGAGAGAAGATGGCTTGCAGCTCAAAAAGCAGGTTTGCATGAAGTGCCAATAGTTGTCATTGAAGCTGATGATAAAAAAGCTCTTGAGTTCGGAATTGTTGAAAATGTACAACGACACGACTTAAATGCGATTGAGGAAGCAGAGGGATATAAAAGACTTATTGATGAGTTTTCATATGATCAGGATCAAGTTGCAAAATTCATCGGCAAAAGCAGGAGTCATATTGCTAACTCTTTGAGGCTTCTCACTTTGCCCGATGATGTAATCGGTTTTGTTAAGGATAATAAAATTTCGGCTGGCCATGCAAAGATCCTAGTCGGATTAGATAACAGCTTATCAATTGCAAAAAAAATAGTATTAAAAAAATTGTCAGTAAGACAAACTGAAAATCTTGTAAGAGTTTATAAGACACCAGTTAAGAAGCTTTCAAATAATAAAGATCCAAATATAAAATATTTAGAGCAAGATCTAATGGAAAAAATAGGAATGAATATTGAAATAAAAAATAGAAGAAATAATAAAGGTTCAATAACCTTCAATTATAATGAACTAGAACAATTAAATAGGATTATAGAGCTTATAAAGAATAACTATTAGTCTCTATTTCTAAAACTTCGTAAATAAAATTTTTCATTAGAATTAAGCTCAAAGAGTTGTTTTTTTTAATTTTTAATTCTATTTCATTTAATTTGAAAATTAGGCTATTAATTGCTTCATAAGACCATAATTGAAGTTGCTTTTTTATTACTGGTTTATCCTTCCAAAAAATTGGTGGTTTACACGCAGAAATTACTTTTTCGATATCTTTTTCACTATTTATAATCTCTTTAAGATTTAAAATCTTTTTAGTTTTATTCAAAAAAATTCTTAAAATCAAAAAACTATCCTCTTGAGAATATCTATTTTCATTTAGTATTTCTTGAGTCTTTTTTACATTTTTACATAAAGAAGCATCTACTAGTTCAGATGCAGCATAATTTTCTGATAAATTTGTTAGGGTTGCGATTTCCTTTAATGATATACTTTTTTTATTATTTAAATAGTTTGAAATTTTATCTAGTTCTTGTTTAAGGTATCCTCTGTCACCGCTACATCTATTTACTAATAAGCTAAGTGTTTCAAATGAAACGCTTATTTTTCTCTCTAAAAAAAACATTTTAGCGATATTTATTAAAGATTGAGAGTTGTCTTTATAAGTTGGAATAATTACTAAACTCTTTGACTTTTCAA
Source organism: uncultured Pelagibacteraceae bacterium (assembly GCA_902587095.1). Lineage (GTDB taxonomy): Bacteria > Pseudomonadota > Alphaproteobacteria > Pelagibacterales > Pelagibacteraceae > Pelagibacter. Next base: position 216,250 of record CACIJY010000001.1, on the reverse strand, counting down.
ACAAACTTCTCAATTTTGATTTTTTTTCAAGAAGTCCACAATTAATTATTATTAAATCCTCTATCTCATTCTCAATTAATTCAAAAACAATCCCTGATATCTTTTCAGTACATCTTTCAATTAAATATTTTTTATTATCATCAAAAAGCGACCTGTTTTTAATCTCACTGTGAAAATTAGAAATATTTTCTAAAACTTGTGACTCTTCATATTTTATCTCTTTACCAAGATGTTTGCTTTTTATGTTATTAATTATTTCTTTTTTTAACCCTTCGTTTTCACCGTATATTAAGAAAAATTTTAATTTTGATATATCTTTTTTATTAATTTCAAAAGATTTTAAAATCATTATAAATTGGCCAAAAATGTAATTATTTGTTTTGTAATATTTTCTACAAGGTTAAATTTAATAGTTTTCTCGTATTGTCTTAAATTAAATTTGTTATCAACAATATTATATTCGAAGCTTTCAGAAAAAGTTTTTGAGTTTAATAAATTATTATTTTCATTGAGTATAGAAAGATCTACAATTATATTTAATCTGTTTTTCTTAGGGTCACCCTTGGAATCTTTTAATATAACTGAAATTTCTTCTTCATACTTAAAATTTATCTTTAAACTTTTTTCAGATTTTTCATTGGAAAGAACTTTAATGCTGTTTTGTATGTAATTTGTAAGATTATTATTAATATTCTTTTCGAAACTAATGATCTTATAATTGCTGTCTTTTGAAGAGTATATTGGAGTGAAGCCACAGCCATTCATAAATAAAATAAGAATGATTAAGTATAATTTTTTCATTTTACAATAAAGTTAACTAATCTATTTTTAACCACAATATGTTTTAACAAGTTTTTATCATTTAAAATATTCGAGATTTTTTCATCCTTTTTAATTTTGTTAATGACCTCTTTATCGTCTAAGTCTTTTTCAATTTTAACTAAAGATTTCTTTCTACCATTAATTTGGACAACAATATTTACATATTTTTCTTGTAAATACTTGCTATCTGCCATGGGCCATGTAATTTTTTCAACAAAATTTAAATCGTTAATTGCCTCTGATATAATATGAGGGATTACTGGCATCATAAGAATTAAAATTTTTTTGTAATTTTCCTTAAGAACCTCGGATTGATAATCTTTTTCTAGTTCCTTAATTAAAAAATTATAAGTTTCATATATATTCGCAATAATCACATTATAATTAAACTTTTCTAAATTAAACGATATTTTTTGAATTAGTTTATTTGTAAAAATATTTAAATCATCAATTTGCGAACCTTTGTTATTTGAATTAATTTTTTCAATTATTTTTTTGTGAAGAATCCAAAATTTTTGAATAAATTTATATGAAGCTACCATACCTTGTTCTGACCATTGTATATCCTTCTCAGGAGGACTATCAGATAATATAAATAATCTAACAGCGTCTGCACCATAATTCTTAATTATATTCTCAGGATCAATAACATTTTTTTTTGATTTAGACATTGACTCTGATGAGCCAACAATAATCTTTTCTTTTTTATCTTTTATTTTATAAAAATTTTTTCCATCTTCAGAAAATACTTCATCTGGGCTTAACCAATTATTATTTTTATCTTTGTATGTTTCATGGCACACCATTCCTTGAGTAAACAAACCTTCAAAAGGCTCGGTTGGAATAAATTTTTCATTTTTATATCCCAAAGCCAACATGAAAAACCTAGAATACAACAAATGTAGTATTGCGTGTTCAACGCCACCAATATATTGATCAACAGGCATCCAATATTTAATTTCATCAAAATTATATCCGTAAGTTTCATTTTTTGGTGAACAAAAACGCAAATAGTACCATGAAGAGTCTACAAAAGTATCAAGAGTGTCTGTTTCAAGATTATACTCTTTGCCATTAATAATAATTTTTTTCCACTTTTCTTGATGATCTAGTGGATTACCTTTTGTTTTAAGATTAATTTTTTCTGGTAATTTAATTGGCAACAACTCCTCTGGAACAGCAATAAAATTTCCTTTATCGTCATAAGCTATAGGTATTGGACAGCCCCAATATCTTTGTCTAGAAATACCCCAATCTTTTAATCTAAAATTAATTTTTTTTTGACCTGATTTTCGATCTTCAATAGCTTTAATTGCCTCAGAGATTGCCTCATTAGGTGTGTTTAATCCATTTAGAAATGAGGAATTTATCATTATACCATTATCCACGTATGCTTCATCTTTGACTTCAAATTTTCCTTTAACCTCATTTGGCTTTACGACAGTTTTTATTGGAAGATTATATTTTTTCGCAAATTCAAAGTCTCTTTGATCATGAGCTGGACAACCAAAAACAGCACCGAAGCCGTAATCCATTAACACAAAGTTAGCAAAATAAACCGGTACTTTTATGCTTTCATCAAATGGGTTAATGGCAGTGAGATTTGTTTTAAATCCTATTTTATCTGCTTGTGCAATTGACTCCTCCGTTGTACCAGTTTTTGAACATTCCTTTTTAAATTTAATGAAGGCCTCGTCTTTTTCGTAAATTTTTGAAATCGGATGATCTGCTGAAACTGCTAAAAAAGAGAAGCCAAATAATGTATCGGGTCTGGTAGTAAAACATTTTATATTTTTAATCGATGGATCACCTTCAATTTTAAAGTCAATTTCACAACCAAAAGATTTACCAATCCAATTTTTTTGCATGACTTTAACTTTGTTTGGCCATTTGTCTAGTTGTTCTAACCCTTTTAGGAGCTCGTTTGAAAACTTAGATATTTTGAAGAACCATTGGCTTAATTTTTTTCTCTCTACTAAAGCGCCCGATCTCCATCCTTTCCCATCAATTACCTGCTCATTTGCGAGGACTGTTTGATCAATTGGATCCCAATTAACATAATTTTCTTTTTTATAGATTAGTCCTTTTTTAAGTAATTCTAAAAAAAATATTTGTTGATGTTTATAATATTCAGGTGAGCATGTAGATATTTCTCTATCCCAATCTATAGATAGTCCAAGTTTTTTTAATTGTGATTTCATAACTGATATATTTTTTTCAGTCCAAAGTTTTGGGTCTAAATCATTTTCTTTTGCTGCATTCTCTGCAGGCATTCCAAATGAGTCCCAACCCATAGGATGAAGTACATTGAAGTTTTGCAGTTTTTTATACCTGGCTAGAACATCCCCGATGGTATAATTTCTCACATGGCCCATGTGTATCTTGCCAGAAGGATAAGGAAACATTTCAAGGCAATAGAATTTTTTCTTTTTTTTGTCTAAATTTGTTTTAAAACTTTTATTTTTTTGCCAGTAAATTTGCCACTTTTCTTCGACTGATTTAAAATTATATCTTTCCACAAAAATTATTTATTAAGTATAATTATTTTCTACCTTTCATTTCTAGAATTTTGCCTTTGTTTTTACCACCTTCTTCATAATATTTTTGATAACCTTGTTTCTCCATTAGTGTTGCTTTTTTCAAAATCGCTAGCTTAATTTCTTTCTCCAATTTTGATTGAACCTTATTGGTTTTGCATTTTTGAATTTCACAAACCTTTTCAAAGACAACTACCTCCACTGCATCAGCTCTTATTTCATTACTTAAAAACTTTAATGTTATTTTTAAATCTCTTGTACTATCTGAATTTTTATTTTCTGTAGAAAACCAATCGGTAATAATTATTCCACCTGAATAACTAGCATTTGTTAATGGCACAAAATCAAAAATTTCTATAGAAGCTCTCCATAGAGGATTAGAAGACGCAAAGTCAAAATCCCCACCCCTTGTAGCACCCTTGCCAAATCGCACTCCTCTTCCTTCTTGAATATTTTTTCTTACTCTATCCTGAACGTTTACTGGATTATCTTTAACGTCGGATCTTTTATATAAACCGCAAGAATTTAGACTTACTAATATTGCTAAAGTCAAAATAAGGTTGAAATGTTTAAATCTAATCATATAAATTTGCTTTAATGATATAAAACTCATGAGATATATCAAAACATAGCAAAATCCAGTGTTTTTATTGTGACCTTTTTATCACACAATGGTAAAAAATGTCTAATTTAATTGAATTTAAAGCGATGAAACGGATTTTTTTGCTAAAAAACCTGTATTCATATGAATACAAATAAAAAGGAGTACTTTATGAATAAATTTAAAAAAGTAGGGCTTACAGCACTAGCGAGTTCGTTAGTTGCAGTATCAGCTCATGCTGGTGAGTTAACTGTTACAGGTGGCGCTAATGCTACTTACAAATGGGGAACTGCTGGCAGTACATCAAACACAACTGGTAAAGCTATCGGTGTTGACAAAGACGTAGCGTTTACTGGTTCAGGTGAGTTAGACAATGGTACAACATTTACTATTGCAACTGCTACGACTGATTCACAAACAGACTTAACGTCTGGGTATTTATCAATTTCGACACCATCATTTGGTTCGTTCTTGTTAGGTCACCACAGTGGTGCAGCTCACTACAAATACGATGAAGAAGTTCCACAAGTTTACGAACAGATTTCAGATATTACTGCAACTGTTACGCAAAACAAAGTTGGTGACTTCATGGATAACAACCACATCACATACACATCTCCAACATTAGAATTTGGTGGTGCTTCAGTTACATTGGATATTGGTTATGCTTCTGATGCGAACGACACTGAAACAGGTGATGGTGGTGTAGCTAAGACTGCTCACAAAACATACGGAACAGGTCAAGAAGCTGGTATAACAATCGTTTATGATGCATTAAAAGTTGGTGTTTATGGTGCAACTAGAGAAAATCTAGGTTCACCTGCAGCAGGTTCTGATTCAGTAAGAGACGAGTTCAACGGTGTTTGGTACGCGAAGTATAACTTCGGTCCAGTATCGATTGGTTATTCAGAGTTTTACGTAGACGCTGGTGTTACAGAATCAGATGCTGTAGCTACAAGTGCTGCTAAAACTTTAAGAACATCAGGTGGTTTCACAGAAGGAAATCAGATTGGTATTGCGTTTAACGTAAACGACAATCTGTCAGTTTCTTACACGGAATCAACTGAGACATACGACGCTCAGGACAATGCTTCTACAGCGATAGCTGATGTAGATCAAAAGATTGATGCTCTACAAGTTGCTTACTCAATGGGTGGTATGTCAATCAAAGCTTATCAAATGGAAGTGGAAAACCCAGCATTTGATGAAGATGCTTCTGATTCAAAAGTAACAGAAATTGCTTTAGGACTTGCGTTCTAATTTAATTTTCTATTAAAATTTAAAACGGCCCAGTATTTATACTTGGGCCGTTTTTTTTTATCCAAGATATACCTGCAAATCCTTTTACATTGCACATTTTTAAGTATTTAATATTCCGTTCATTAATTCCACCAAGGGCAATAACGTTTTTTTTTGTGATCAATTTAATTATATTAAATTTTGTAACGCCTAAATAATTTGTATTTTTTTTAGTCTTAAATATAGGGCTTAAAAAAATCTTATTACAACCTTGGTATTCTTTATTAATAACCTCTTTTACATTGTGAGCAGATCCTATTATTTCAAACTTTTTTTTTGGAATGTTTTTGTAACTTAACGCTCTGTTAAATGCAGGAATATAAACTCCATCAAAATTAAACTTTAATGCTAACTTCAAGTTATTTGATATATAAACTTTTCTTCTTTGTTTTTTACAAAAATTCACTAATTCTAAAATTTCTATTGTGTTAAACTTGGTTGAATAATTTCTATATATTATGTTTATAGATTTATTTAATTTATAGATTTCATCTCTGTTAAATTTGTCTATATAATAGTAAATAGATTTAAACATATGGAAAATGTTGTAAAAAATTTTAATCTAATAAAGCAAGAAATTATAGACAAAAAAAATGTTAAATTGGTTGCGGTTACTAAAACTTTCCCAATTAGCCATATATTACCAGTAATTAACGAGGGACATACTGATTTTGGCGAAAATAAAGTGCAAGAGGCGATGGAAAAATGGACAAGCATTAAACAAGATTTTCCTAAGATTAATTTACATTTAATAGGTAAATTACAAACTAATAAAGTTAAGTTTGTGCTACCTCTTTTTGATTACATACATTCTCTAGATAATATTAAGTTGGCCAGCAAGATTGCAGAAGAACAAAATAAAAAAAATTTCAAACCTAAAATATTTGTTCAAGTTAACATTGGAGAAGAACAACAAAAAGGTGGTATTGAAATTAGTAATTTAGAAAACTTCTATAAAAAATGTGTCGATGAATTTAAATTAAATATAATTGGCCTAATGTGTATCCCACCATTTGAAAAAGACTCCAAGCCCTATTTTTTAAAAATGAAAGAATTATCTGAACATTTAAATTTAAAAGATATAAGTATGGGCATGTCCGATGATTATTTAGATGCTATAGAACAAGGATCAACATTTATAAGAGTCGGATCAAAAATATTTGGTGCTAGGAGTTAACAAATCTTAATTTTAGAATTTTTATCTATTATTCTTAATAGTATTAGTAAATCATTCTTGTTTAGAGCTATACATCCTTGAGTAGGCTTATAATTTTTTGTTAAATGAATAAAAATTGCACTACCTTTAAATGGTTGTATTTTTTTTGTATTATATTCGATAACAATCAAAATATCATAAGTGCTATCTTTTCTAAAAAATTTTTCACCTTTATTTTTTCTATTTAAGATAATTTCTTTATTATAATTTTTATTATATGGATCATCGCACCAACCCATATTTTTTGTAATTTTTTTGGTTTTTAAAATTGTGTCAGGTTTTTTAATTCTATCTGCTCGATAGTAAACTTTACCTATCTTAAAAACTCCTATTGGAGTGCAATTATCTCTTTCTTTTTTTTTTGATTTTAAACCTTTTTTTCCAATAGAGCATTTAAATTTAAATTCATCTACAATTAAGTGTTCTTTATTTTTTAATTTTAATAGCATAATATAATTAAATGCATTCTCAAAAATTGCATATTTTAAATATACCAGAATTAGATAAAATTATTATAGAAATCAAAGATTATTTTAATTATGAAGTTAACTACTTTAAAGAAAAAAAAGTACTTTTTAAAAAAATTGAGGAGGAAAAAAAATTTTTAGAAAATTCAATAATTATAGTTAATCAGAAAGATTTTTCCTCATTGAAAGATAAAACAAATGAAAAACAAATTCATTGTATTACAAAATTTCCAATAAAAATCTCAAATTTAATTGATCAATTAAACGCAAGATTAATACAACAAAATTACTCAGCCCAATCAAATATCAATATAAATAAATACATATTAGATATTAATTCAAGAGTATTAAAAACATCTGACAATGAACTTAAATTAACTGAACGAGAAATTGATACAATTATATTTCTTAAAAATGAGAACAAACCAATAAAGGTAGATGTTCTTCAAAAAGAAGTTTGGAAATACGGAGAGGATTTAGAAACACATACTGTTGAGACACATATTTATAGATTAAGAAAAAAAATAAAAGATACATTCGACGACGATTCATTTATACAAAGTAAAAAGGATGGATATATAATCAATGATTAAAAAAAATCCTTTAAAAAAAGACCTATTTACAAAAAAATATAAACCTAGGATTATCAAACCTAAAAAAGGAAAAGGTAGTTTTAAAAGAAAAAAAAAATAGATTAATTGCTGCTTGACGGTTTAAATATTAAGCAAAGACCATTGTTACAAAATCTTTTTCCAGTCTCGCCAGGACCATCGGCAAAGACATGTCCATGATGAACTCCACAATTTGCACAATGGTATTCAATTCTTTTCATTCCAAATGAGTAATCAATTTTAGTTTTAAACGCACCTGGCAAAGCCTCTGTAAAAGATGGCCAACCAGTCCCACTGTCAAATTTGGCAGTGGATGCAAACAATTTTGCACCACAGTTTGCGCAATGATAAAAACCCTCTCTTTTTTCATTCAAAAGATCACTTGTAAATGGCCTTTCTGTTCCTTCATTAAACATTATTTCTTTTTGTTTTTTTGTAAGATTTTCATTAATAACTTTTTTGGTAACAGCTTTTGCAAACTTAAATGGTATCAAGAAAAAAGAAAAAAACGTGGCACCAATCCATTTTATGAAAGTTCTTTTATCTAAATTAGATTTCATTATTTTATTAATATTATTAATAGAAATATCATTTGCACCAAGTTTATAAGTACAGACACAAAATGTGACACTTTGAAGTACTTTTCTTTACCATTGTCTTTAAATTTATTTATTAATGGCATTAAAAAAAAATTAGAAATAAAGAACAGAATACAGATAGACAGCATTAAATAAAATTTAAGACTAAAATCACTTAAGTAAGCGATCAATAAAACAACAATTAGGCTGATACTAAGATTCAGTAAATAATATAAGGGAAATATACCTCTAATAAATTTTCTAGCATATTCTTCATTTAAAAATCTAAATGTAGATGGTGCAACAACAAATGAAAAAAAAAACATAATCCCTAAAAGTATTGCAGTTAAATATGTAATGCTTTGTTCAATCATTATAAAACAACCTCAAATCCTTCAAAATTAGGCGCACCCAAATAAAGGTTTTGATGTTGACCAGCATTTTTATGAGCCAACCTGAAGGCTTCCGATTTAGTCCAATTAATAAAGTCCTCTTTTGAATTCCATATACTATGTGATGCATACAAGGTAAACTCTTCGTTAGTATTTCCCTTAACTAAATGAAATTCTTTAAAACCTTGTACGCCTTTTAAATGAGTATCTCTATTTTTCCAAACACTCTCGAAATCTTGTTCTTTACCAAGAACAATCTTAAATCTATTCATCGCTATAAACATGCAGACTATATATATTTATTACATATAGTTTTATAGCTTAATAAGTGTGACACTCTGTTGCTTAAAAATTATAAATAAATAACCATATCCAAGTAAACGAAAGGAAAACAATGAAAAAATTAGCGTTAATTTTATCTTTTGTATTATTTTCGAGTTCTGTTTTTGCAGGTTCATGCCCAATGATGGCAAAAAACCTTGATGCAAAAATTGCAGAAGCTCAAGAATTAAGAGATGCTGGAATAAAGGCTCACGACAGTGGTGAACACAAAAAATCAGTAGATCTTCTTAATAAAGCATTAGAAATGTTTAAGGGATAAATTCTTTGGGGTTTGGGGCACCTGGCAACAGAACGCCCCTACTAGTCTAAATTAATAATACTTTCTTTTATTGTTTCTGAAATCACCTTTGCACCTTCATAGTTTGGATGAATTCCATCACTTTGATTAAGCTTTGGATTTAAAGCTACTTTTTTAAGTAAAAAAGGGATTAAATTTAAATCATATTCTTTTGCTAATTCAGGAAAAATATCATCAAATTTTTTTTTATATGCCAAACCATTTGTTGGAGACGCCTTCATGCCAGCTAAAATTATGCTTATCTTATTAGTTTTTATAATTTCTATAATTTTTCTAAGATTACTCTCTGTTTGATCTGGATTAATTCTTCTAAGCATATCATTAGCCCCCAATCCTAAAACAATCAAATCGATATCACCACTAGAAGTATATTCTTCAATTCTATACAATCCATCTTCCGAAGTATCTCCAGAAACACTTCCATTAATCACTTTAATATTATATCCAGCTTCTTTTAAATCATTTTCCAATAATATTGAAAGAACTTGGTTTTCCTTTAAACCATAACCAGACATCAAACTATCTCCAAACAATAAAATTTTATTTACATTCTCTAATTTATTAGTTTCGCTACAACTAATCAAAGTGAAGTTAACAAGAATTATTTTAAAAAAAATTAATAATTTATTTTTCAACTTATTTTTATATACTTTTATATGATATAAAAAGAAATGAACAATTCTATAAAAATTAATATTGTTAGTTTCTTATTATTTGCATCAATAATATTTTCATACATAATTTCTGAAGATACACTAGGTGGCGCTAAAATTGATTTCTATCAATATGAAGATATTATTTATTTATTTTCAGAAGATTTATTTAATACTCTTAAAAATTATTCATCATTTGGTTATACGAGAAATTCTCCAATTTTTTTTATTATATTGTCGTATCTTTACAAATTGGGATTAGAATTAGATCTTATTAGATATCTTAATATAGTATCAGTTTTTTTGATAACTTATTTATTTTACGATTGTTTAAAGATAAAGTTTAACAAAGTTAATATCGGTACTTTAAAAATTTTATCACTAGTTTTATTATTATCACCAACTGTAAGAAGTCTTGCGGTTTGGCCTTATCCAATTTTATATGCATTTATATTATTTTTGTTTTCAATAAAGTATTACTTATTATTTTGTAGAGATAAAAAAAATAAACTTAAGAATGCTCTACTTAACGTTATATTTATAGCAGCGGCCTCGTATTTTACTCCTAATTTTTGTATTTTTGCTATTTTTTTTACTTATAAATTTCTATTAGAATTTAAATATACAAAGAAACTTTTTTACATATTAGCTCTAAATTTTTGTTTAGCACTACCAGCGTTTATTTTTTATTACACAACAAACTTTTATATTTTAAATATCTCAGTTACAGCTAACACTGACACATTAATTAAATTTAATATTTTCAATAAGATTGTTGTAATCACAAGTATAATCTTTTTTTACTTCATCCCTTTCCTTGAAAAGAATTCTATTGCAAAATTCACTAAGGAGCTGAAAATATTAAGGGATAATTATTTAATTATTTTTTTTATTTTAATATGTATATTATTTTATAATTTTCCTCTCGGTTACGGGGGAGGGATATTTTATCACATATCTTACAAGTTATTCTCTAACAGTATTATTTTATTTTTAGTCTTCTTTGTATCAACATATATATTCAAATCTATACAAATTTTTAATTTAAATAATATTCTAATATTTATTTGCTTAATACTTTATAATTTACAAGCTTCTATATTTCACAAATATTTTGATCCATTAATTCTATTTATATTTTTATTTTTAGCAAATTTTAAAAAAGGTTCAGTTAATTTTAATATGAAAGAGATAACTAAAAAATATTATTTTCTTTATTTGTTTTTTCTGGCCGCAAGTTTCTATAAAGTAAGTTTTTAATTTATAAAGATATTTAATTTTTATTTCTTGCTTTTTTCTCTTTTTTAATTTTTCTCTTTTCTTTCAGAGATAACCTGGGTTTCTTCATTACACTGGAGTCTTTAAAGGATTTTCCGCTATATCTTTTAGACATAATTACTTAATTTTATTATATAGATCATTTGCACTCAACCATCCGTTCTCTAACCTTGGTCCGCCAAACCAATCTGCACAAATTCCTAAGCCTATTTTTTTATCCCAATAACTTAAGATTTTCAAAGGTTTTGAATTTGATGAATATTTCCAACCGTGAATATGTGTGAAATATATTTTTTTTATTTTTACTTTAGTTAGTTTTTTAAATTTATTGATCAACACGTTTGTGTAAAACTTTTTTTTATTTCTATAATTATCAGTATGTTTTTTTCCATATTCATAAGTGCTTTGAAGGACCCATAAATCTTTATTGTATTGAAACCTTTTCTTTGAATTTTCATTTGAAACCCAACCTAAAATATCATCGTTAGTAAAAAAACTACTGACATTGCTATTAGTTTTATTAGTCATCAATAACACAGTCAGACTCGAATTCATTTTAACTTTATTTCTGAAAAGTTTTGTTTTCACAAATTTTGATGCTAGTTTTTTCACTTGTGGAAATGGAGCTGTAATAATTAAGTTTTTTGCATGAGTACTTGTTTTATCTTTGAATTTAAGAAACCAACAATTTTTTTGTCTTTTAATCTCTGATAATTCTGATTGGAATTTACAATTTATACTTTTTAATAAATATTTACTAATATCATTGTTCCCTCTTACTCCTATTAATTTGACGTGTTTTTTGTTTTTTTTTACTCTTTCATTTAAAAATTCATGATTGCCTTTCCAAAGCTTAATAACTCTTTTTTTAAGAAGTTTATTAGTAAAAGATTTAAACTCTTTAGACCTTGGTGATAGATATTGAAGACCATGATCAAAACCTATCTTACCTTTAAATCTTTTAAAAGAACTTCTCCCACCAACTCCTTTGGCTTTTTCAAAAACTTTAATAGAATATTTTTTATTTAATTTATTAGATATAGTAGCACCTGATATTCCTGATCCTATTACAGCAAAATTAATCATTAAGAAAAATTCTTAAATTCTTGCACCAATTTGTTGAATAACTTTAGAGGACATTTCAGTGCCTTTTTCTAAGCATTCTTTCTGAGACAGACCGTTTACATGACCATGTAAAAATCCTGCAGCGAATAGATCTCCAGCACCAGTTAGATCAACAATTTTAAGATTTTTTTGAATACCACACTCTGTAACTTCATCGCCATTAATTGAGATTGCACCTTTTTCACCTCTAGTGATAACCAATAATTTGTTAAGACCTTTTCCAAAATTAATTACCTCATCAAAGTTTTTAGCATCAATTAAAGACATAATTTCTTGTTCATTAGCAAATGTTATATCTAATTTATTTTTAACTAAATTTAAAAAATTAGGCTTATGTCTATCAACACAAAATTGATCTGATAAAGACATTGCTACCTTATTTGCATTAGTTATAGCTTTATCAAAAGCTTTTTTAGGATCTCCCTCGTCCCATAAATATCCTTCCAGGAGAATAATCTCACTTTGTTTTATGGCACTTGTATCTACATCACTCTCGTTAATTTTACCTGCTGTTCCAAGAAAAGTACACATTGTTCTCTCTGAGTCTGGTGTTACTAAAATTAAACAAGTTCCTGTTGGCAATTCTTCCCTTTTTTTCGCGTAAAAATATTGAACATTTTCTTGTTTAAGTCCTTCTTCATATTTTCCACCTAAGTCATCATCACTCACTTTACCAATAAAACCAACTTTGTTTTTAAGTTGAGAAAGACCAACAATCGAATTTGCAACAGATCCACCCGAAACAGTTTTTTCAATTTTTAAATTAGATAATAGTTGCTTAAATTCTTTTTCATCAAAAATAAGTTTCATTGTACTTTTAGTAAGACCATTTTTTTCTATAAAATCATCTTCAACTTTGCAAATTACATCTACAATTGCATTACCTATGCCTAATATTTTCATGCTAAGCCTTTTTAGTTTTAATTGGTTTTTTTCTATTAGGATAGCAACTCGTACAAATTTTACAAGAAATACCGTAACAATCGCGAGCTTTACAATATTCTCGACCATAAAAAATAATCTGCAAATGAAGTTTGTTCCAATATTTTTTTGGAAATAAACTCTTTAAATCTTCTTCAGTTTGCACAACATTCTTTCCATTAGTTAAACCCCACCTTTGAGCAAGCCTATGAATATGAGTATCAACTGGGAAAGCAGGGTATCCGAAACCTTGAGACATAACAACACTTGCTGTTTTATGGCCAACCCCTGGAAGTTCCTCTAATTGATCGAAGGTACTTGGAACTTTACTATTATATTTCTCTACTAACGTTTTAGATAAGTAATAAATACTTTTGGCTTTAATTCTAAATATACCTATTTTCCTTATTAACCTCTCAATTCTTTTTCTACCAAGCCTTACAAAATGAATTGGTTTATAATATTTCGGGTAAATATCTTTTGTTACATTATTAACATTTACGTCTGTACATTGTGCAGACAAAAGTACAGAAATTAATAAAGTGAATATATTCCTACTTTCAAGTGGAACATTAATGTTTGGATATATTTTATTAAGTATTTTTAATACTATCTTAGCTCTTTTAATTTTATCAGCATTTTTTGAACTCATTTAAAGTTCAATACATCTCTCATTGAGTAAAGGCCCGGTTTCTTTTTCATCAACCATTTTGCGGCAGTTAGAGCGCCTTCAGAGTATAAAGCTCTATCAAATGCTTCATGATTTAAAGTTATAATTTCTTTGCCGCTAGAAAATTTTACCTCATGTTCACCAACTACTTCACCTTTTCTCATCGAATTAAAATTTATTTTTTTTCCATAAGGAAAAGATTTTTTATTTAGATATTTTTCTCCGATCAATTTATTCAAATCTTTATTTTTTCCAATAGCTATTCCTTTTCCAAGCATCAATGCCGTGCCAGACGGGTGATCTTTTTTGTGTTTGTGGTGAATTTCAAAAACCTTACTTAAGAAATTATTTCCAAGAGATTTGGAGGTAATTTCTGTTAAATACATCAATAAATTAATCCCTAAGCTCATATTTCCAGCTTTTAGTATCGGTATTTCTTTAGAATATTTTTTTATTAAATTTTCCTGGTTTTTAGTAAAGCCAGTAGTGCCTATAACAACTCTTTTTTTTAGTTTGGAAGCAATTTTAAGCACTTCTAGAGTACATTTAGGAACTGTAAAATCTATAATGATATTAGTTTTTTTGAAAGAATTAACATTATTAAATTCAGGTAAAATATTATTTATTTTTCTATTAATTTTATAGTTTTCAGTAAGTGAAACTATTTTAAAGTTTTTATTTTTATTTGAGGACTTAATAAGTTGTTTCCCCATCCTTCCCATACAGCCTGTAATAGTTAAATTTATTTTCATATAAAGATTTTGTTGATAATGATTATCATTCATAAAGATTTTTTTAAAGAGATGTTTTTAATTGGTTTTTTTGTGATAATGATAATCAATATTATACGTTATTTCTTGAATAATATTTTTAATTTCCTATCTTTTACTTATGCAAACACAAAAATTTAGTTGTAAAAAATGTGGATTAACTATTTCATCAGTATGCTCTAAATGCGATAGAGTTGTTGATGTAAAATTACTTGATAGTGGTTGTTTAGTTCAAGTAACTAAATGTGGTGACTGCTCAAGTGTTCCAGTTATCAAGGATATCTGCACTGAAAATAATTAATTATTATTTATAATATAAAATATATAAATATTAATATTACAGCTATCACTATAATCCATATTGATAAATTCTTAATTAGGATCTTAAAGCTATAATTAGTTTGAATAAAACCAGGCAAAACTAGCACTAGTACGCCTATTAAGGCTATTACTGGCACTATTACCTCCAGACTCATAAAATTCATTTAAATTTAATTTTTCCAAAAGTTTTTTGCTTTTTGAAAAAACTTTTTAATACTCGGGTTAGACTTCTCATTTTCTATTTCTCTAAATTTTTCAAGAAGATCTTTTTGTTCTTTATTAAGATTAATAGGGACTTCTGTATTTACTTGCACATATAAATCGCCAACTCCACCACTTCTCATTAGGGGCATTCCTTTACCTTTTAAACGAAATTGTTTACCACTTTGAGTTCCAGAGGGAATTTTGATTTTTGCTTTTCCCCCATCGATAGTTGGTATTTCTATGGATGCTCCTAGTGCTGCATCTGCAATAGATATTGGGCATTCAAAAAATAAATTTTCCTCACTTCTTTTAAATAAATCATGTGAATAAACATTAATAAAAAGATACAGATCACCACTTGAGGCACCTCTAGAACCGGCTTCACCTTTTCCGGCCAATCTTATTCGGGTCCCATCATCTACACCTTTTGGAATTGTTACTGATAATCTTTTTGAAGCTTGTTTTTTTCCTTGTCCGCTACAACTACCACATGGGTTTGTAATTTGTTCACCTGTACCTGAACATTGAGGACATGTTTGTTGAACAGTAAAAAATCCTTGGCTTGATCTTACTTGACCGTTACCTCCACACATAGAACATGAACCAACATTAGTACCTGGCTTAGATCCACTGCCATTACAAGTTTGACATTTTTCAGAAGTTGAAAATTTTATGTCTTGCTTTTTCCCTGTGTAAGCCTCTTCAAGCGAAATAGATAAATCATATCTTAAATCAGATCCTCTAAAATTTGCTCTCCGACTTCTTCTTCCACCACCTCCGAAATCACCAAAAAAATCCTCAAATATATCCGAGAAATGACTAGAAAAATCAAAGTTGCTGAAACCTCCTCTTCCTCCACCTCCATTCTCAAATGCAGCATGACCAAAATTATCATAATTTTGTTTTCTCTCTGTATTTGATAAGACATGATATGCCTCTGATGCTTCTTTAAACTTTTCCTCAGAAGCTTTATCTCCCTTATTTTTATCTGGGTGATGTTTAACAGCGAGTTTTCTATAAGCTGCTTTTATTTGATCTGCTGATGCTGATTTATTTACACCTAAGACATCATAGTAATCTCTTTTTGCCATAACTAATTAGACAAATAGTTGTTAGCTCTTAGGCACTTTTTTCTTTATTTTCGTCTTTTACTTCTTCAAAGTCTGCGTCTACAACGTTATCGTCTTTTTTTCCTTCTTCTTTTTTGTCTTTTGCACCATCATCTGTTTTAGCGCTTTGTTGTGACTTATAGATAGCTTCACCTAATTTCATAGATGCTTGAACTAAATCTTGCGTTTTCTTTTTAAGATCCTCTACATCAGTTCCTTTTAAAGAGTTTCTTAAATCTGAGCATGCAGTCTCGATAGCTTTTTTATCTGCCTCAGACACCTTACTTCCATGTTCTTTTAAGTTTTTCTCGGTCGAATGTAATAAAGTATCAGCTTGATTTCTTGCATCAACAGCTTCTCTTTTCTTCTTATCAGCATCTTTATTAGCTTCAGCATCTTTAACCATTTTATTAATTTCTTCTTCACTTAAGCCACCTGATGCTTGAATTTGGATTTTTTGTTCTTTACCAGTTCCTTTATCTTTAGCAGATACATTAACTATACCGTTTGCATCAATATCAAATGTAACTTCAATTTGAGGCACTCCTCTAGGTGCAGGTGCAATTCCGACTAATTCAAAATTACCTAAAACTTTGTTATCTGATGCCATTTCTCTTTCACCCTGAAGCACTCTGATAGACACAGCTGGTTGATTATCTTCAGCTGTTGAAAATACTTGGCTTTTTTTAGTTGGTATTGTTGTGTTCTTATCAATTAATTTTGTTGATACACCTCCAAGAGTTTCAATTCCAAGAGATAAAGGCGTAACGTCTAATAATAAAACATCTTTCACATCACCTTGTAATACACCAGCTTGAATAGCTGCACCCATGGCAACTACCTCATCAGGGTTTACAGATTTATTAGGCTCTTTGCCAAAAAAGTTTTTAACTTCTTCTATAATTTTTGGCATTCTAGTCATTCCACCAACTAGCACAATCTCATCAATTTCACTTGCTGAAAGACCAGCATCTTTAAGAGCTGTTTCACATGGTGGCATTGTTCTTTTAATTAAATCTTCAACTAAGGCCTCTAATTTTGCTCTAGTCATTTTTAAATTTATGTGTTTAGGACCAGTTTTGTCCGCTGTAATAAAAGGAAGATTTATCTCAGTTTGTGCTGCTGAAGAAAGCTCAATTTTAGCTTTTTCTGCTGCTTCTTTTAATCTCTGAAGTGCAAGCTTATCAGATTTCAAATCTATTCCACTATCTTTTTTAAATTCTGATAATAAATATTCAACTATCGTATTATCGAAGTCTTCACCACCTAAAAAAGTATCACCGTTTGTAGACTTAACCTCAAATACGCCATCGCCCAATTCAAGTATTGAAACATCAAATGTTCCACCACCTAAATCATATACAGCAATTTTCTTGTTAGTTTTTTTATCTAAACCATAAGCAAGAGATGCTGCAGTAGGTTCATTAATAATTCTTAGAACTTCTAAACCTGCAATTTTTCCAGCATCTTTAGTTGCTTGCCTTTGGGCATCATTAAAGTATGCTGGTACGGTAATTACAGCTTTTTTTACTTCTTGTCCTAAATATTTTTCAGCGGTCTCTTTCATTTTTTGAAGAATAAAAGCTGAAATTTGAGATGGGGAGTATTTGTTACCTTTGGCTTCAATCCATGCATCACCTTTATCCGAATTTACAATCTTAAAAGGAGATGTTTCTATATCTTTTTTTACTGATGGATCGTCAAAATTTCTTCCAATTAATCTTTTAACAGCAAATACAGTATTTTCTGGATTGGTTACAGCTTGTCTTTTAGCTGGTTGTCCAATCAACTTTTCATCATTGTCAGTGAATGCAACAACTGATGGTGTAGTTCTTGCACCTTCAGCGTTTTCTAAAACCTTGGCTTGCGTACCATCCATGATTGCTACACAAGAGTTTGTTGTTCCTAAATCTATTCCGATTACTTTGCTCATAATTTTAAATTATATTGGTCATATAAGTGTTAATTTTTAATCTACAAGTTATAACTAATATTAATTTTTCTCCTTTTTTTGTTGTTTTTCCTCATTTTTTTGGGGTTTTTTTGAGACCCCAACGAGTGAAGGTCTAAGCAACCTTCCTTTTAACGTAAATCCTTTTTGAATTTCTTGAACAATAGTACCTTGTTCTTTTTCTGCATCTTCAATTTCAAGCATAGCTTGGTGCTTATTTGGATCCAATTTTTCACCAAGAGCTGAAATTTCATCAATATGGTTTTTTTTAAAAATTGATAATATATCTTTATAAATAATATCAAGGTGCTCAATTATTTTTTCTTTGTTATTTTTTTCAAGACTTTCGTCGTTAATAATAGACGATTTAGATCTTTCTAAGTTGTCTGTCAGATTTAAACATTCTTTTGCAAGTGCCATACCTCCAAAATCATAGGCTTCATCTTTTTCTTTTTCATATCTTCTTCTTTGATTTTCTAATTCTGCATAACTTCTAGTTAGCTTATCCTCAATCTCTCTTAGTTTGTCCTCTTGAGATAACTCCTCTTTTTGTTCCTCTTTGGAATCACTTTCTTCATTTACTGTTTTATCTTCGTTTTTTATTTCTGAAGTATTTTCGTTTTCTTTATCCATAGTTACTTATATGGTATGTAAAATAAAAATTTCCAGATGAAAGCAAAAAAAATTTCACAACTGTTAATTGGCACTAATAACAAAGGTAAATTAAGGGAAATCAAAGCTTTATTGCCAAAAAATATTAAGATTTATTCAACATCTGATTATAATTTAAAAAGTCCAAAGGAAAATGGAAAAACATTTAAAGAAAATTCGCTCATTAAAGCACGTTTTTTTTCCAAAAAAACCAATCAAATTTGTATGTCAGACGACTCTGGTTTGGAAATAAATCTTTTAAATAATCAACCCGGCATTTATTCAGCACGCTGGGGAGGAAAAAAAAATAATTTTGATTTAGCAATAAAAAAAGTATTTAAAAAATTAGATAAAAAAATTTCTAATTGGAGAAACAGAAAAATAAATGCTAAATTTATTTGCGCATTAACAATTTATTGGCCAAGCGGAAAATACAAGACAACAATTGGAAAAATTTTGGGAAGAATATCAAATAAAAAAATTGGCAACAAAGGTTTCGGATATGATCCAATTTTTATTCCGAGCGGATCAAAGAAAACATTTGGTCAAATTTCACCTAAAAAAAAATACAAAATTGATCATAGATACAAAGCTTTTCAAAAAATTAAAAAATTTTTATAAACTTTCCTTTTTCAACCTTATAGAAATTAAGAACATGTCTAATTTTTTTATCTTTAATTTCAAAAATACCCGTTTTACCTTTGAAAACATTTTTTTGATTAAAAATTTTCCCAATATCGTCTAAACTATTTTTTTTTGTCAGATAATAAACCAGTCCAACTAAGTCATAACTTAAAAATGATATCTGGTTTGGATAGCTATTGAATTTTTTAAAAAATAAATTTGAGAAATTGTCATAATTTTTTTTGTTAATTGACGGAAAATAAATATTTTGTGAACTTTCTTCTTTTAATAAACTGTTATCAAACCATTGATTGAGAGTTATAAAATGAACTCTTTTTGTGGATACATCTGTGTAAATAAGGGATGTTATCACACTTTTTAACGATTCATCAAAATCTGAAATTATAACTGAGTCAAAACCTAATTTTCCTAATGTATCTTTCTTCTCAAGATTTTTTATTTTTTTTTCTTTATTAGGATCATCAGAACTTTCTACTCTTTTTATTTCGTCAAGTAAGTTTTGTTTTCTTACATCATATCTCGTAATTTTTTCAATTCTTTTAGTAATCTCTGTTGGTTTTGTGTCGTAATAAAAAACTTTTTTTAAATTAATTTTCGTCTGGGATATTCCTTTTTTTATTTCTTCTTTGAAGTCAGTCTCAGGTATAAGGCAAATAGTTTTTTTTATATCATTATCCTCAAGAAATTTTTTTATCGTAGCCATCTGTGAAGCTGCATTAACACCTGCATAAATTAAATTTTTTTGATCATCTTTATTTTTATTTGAGAAGGTTATAAAAATTGCATCACCAAATTTTTTTAAATTTTTAATATTTTTATCAAAAATAGGACCAATGAATATTCTTACACCTTGGTTATATAATTCCTCTGCTGCTTTTATGTTATCGTCAGGATTATCAAAATTATTTTTTGGGTAGATTTCTAAAATTGGATCATTTATTTTGTTAATTGCTAAATTTACAGATCTCAATACTGATTTTCCAATTTCTTGGTTTTGACCGTCTAAAGGTAATAACAAACCAACCTTAATCTTCTCCTCAGACGCAAAAAGCTTGCTAGTAAAAATAAAAACTATGAATACAAAAAATATTAAATTAAGTAATTTTTTCATATTATATATTATATAATAAACATTTAATTTAATGATATCACAATCACAAAAAAAAGGGCTTTATCTAGTTTCCACGCCAATAGGAAACTTAGGTGATTTAACGATCAGAGCACTAGAAATTCTTAAAAACTCAGAACTAATTTTATGTGAAGACACTCGGGTATCTATAAAGCTCTTAAATCATTTTGATATAAAAACCCAACTTATTGCATTTCATAAATTTAATGAAAGAAAAAGGACCAAAGATATTATAAATCACTTAATCAATGGTAAAATAATATCACTTATCTCTGATGCAGGAACTCCTGTAATTTCAGATCCGGGTAAATTATTAGTTAAAGAATGTATAAGTAATAATATTCAAGTTACGCCAATACCTGGTGCATCATCAGTTATAACTTCGTTATCAATTAGCGGTTTTTCAGACAAGTTCATTTTTTTTGGTTTTTTAGAAGAAAAAAAAAGTAAATTAATTAAAGAGTTAGAATTTCTCTCCAAAATGGATTGTTCGATAGTTTTATTTATTCCACCAAAAAAATTGATCAAAAATTTAGAACTAGTTATAAATTATTTTAGTAAAAGAGAAATTGTTCTATGTAGAGAAATGACAAAAATACATGAGGAATTTATTAGATGCAAAGTTGAAGATTTAAAAAAAATCAAAATTTATGATAAAGGTGAATTAACGATTGTTATCTCTGAGATAAAAGAAGATACAAATACTTTCGGTTTTTTGACCGAATCTGATAAAAAAATTATAAAAAAGATGTTAAAAAATAAAAGTATAAAAGATATAATAAAAAAATTTTCTAATAAAAAAATACCTAAAAAAATAATTTACAATTTTTGTCTAAAACTAAAAAATGAGAATTAAAAATTTCTATTTCCTTTTAATATTGCTTGTTTTCTTAAACAGTTGTTCAGGCACTAGCTCGAGAGGCCTTTTTGGAACAGGTGTTTCAGTAGCGATTGATCCAAGATCTTTGGGTACACAAATCGATGACTCTATCATGGAAAAAAATTTAATAACTAGACTTACAATGGAAGAAAAAAAATATTTCTTGTCTGTTAAAACTAAGGTTTTAGATGGTAGAATATTTATTACTGGTAAAGTTGATAATCCAGAGGAGAAGTTAAAAATTACAAAAATTGCATGGGAAACTAGTGGAGTTAGGTCTGTAAGAAACGACATAAAAATTAAGGAGAAATTCAATTTTAAACAGTCAGCTAAGGATACTTTAATAACCTCACAATTAAGAGCGGCTTTGATTGTAAATAAAAATATAAAATCTGGCAATTATCAAATAGATACTTATAAAAAGAATATCTACATATATGGCATAGCAAGAAATAAAGATGAATTAGATATAGTTGTTGATGAGGCAAATTCTATTTTGGACGTAAATAAAGTAATTGCTAGTATTCTCTTAGTAGAAGATTTAAGAATTCAAAAAGATTAATTTTTTTTATAATCAATTATTTCAGCTGAATAAGCTGCAACAGAAGCTAAATTTAATATGTCTGATGTTGAACTTCTTAATGGAGCTATTTCAATAGCTTGACCTAAACCTATTAAAAGAGGTCCAATTAATTTTGCTCTACTCATAGATTGTATCATTTTATATGATATAGCAGCACTGTGTTGACTTGGCATAATTAAAACATTCGCATTTCCAACAATTTCTGAGAAGGGATAAAGTTCTTGAAACATATCCTCTAAAGCGACATCTGGCTGCATTTCACCATCAAATTTAAAATCAACATTTTTCTTTTTAAGAAGCTCAACAGCATCGCTTATTCTTTTTGTTCTATCTGTAGTTGGTTGGCCAAATGTAGAATGAGATAAAAAAGCAATTTTTGGATCAAATCCAAACAGCCTTACAACTCTAGCAGCCGAGATTGCCATTTCAGCGAGTTGTTTTTCATTTGGGTACTCAATTACTGTAGTATCACAAATAAAAATTGTTTTTCCTCTATTAACTATCATATTCAAACCGAACATTATTTCACCTGGTCTTGGATCAACAACTTTGGAGATTTTCTCTAAAGACGCAGAATATCTTCTTGTATTTCCAGTAACCATAGCATCTGCATCGCCACATGAAACCATACACGCACCAAATGTGACTCTATCATTTCTTATAAGTTTATCGCAGTCACGTTCCAATAAACCCTCTGATCTTTGAAGTCGTTTAAATAAAAATTCCGTATATTTTTTTCTTAATTCCTCATTAGTAGAATTTATAATCTCGATATCAAAGTTTTCACCGTATCCAATTTCGTTTAATTTTTTTCTTACTATCTCTTCTTTCGCTATTAAAATAGGAATTCCCAACCTGCTATTTTTGAATGCAATGGCTGCTTTTAAATTGTTTTCATCCTCTCCATCAGCAAATACAACTTTCTTTTGATTTTTTTTAATTTGTGAATTTATACCTTGCATCACAGCTACAGTTGGATCAAGCCTATTTTTTAATTGTTCTGAGTAATTATCAAAATTATCAATACCTATTCTAGCTACACCAGTTTTAATTGCAGCTTTTGCAACTGCTAGCGGTATAACACTTATTAATCTTGGATCAAAAGTTGATGGAATTATATAGTCTTTTCCATAAACTGGTCTTTCACCACCCATCGCAGCAACTACCTCATCAGGAACTCTTTCTCTTGCTAATGAAGCTATAGCATGCACTGCTGCAACTTTCATTTCTTCATTTATTGTTTTTGACCTAACATCAAGAGCTCCTCTAAAAATATATGGAAAGCCGATTAAATTATTTACTTGATTAGGGTAATCCGATCTACCAGTTGCAATAATTGCATCACTTCTCACTTCCTCTATTTCCTCAGGAGTAATCTCTGGGTCAGGATTTGCACAGGCAAAAATTATAGGATTTTTTGCCATACTTTTTACCATATCCTTTTTAAGAACTCCTGCTTGTGATAATCCCAAAAAAACATCTGCATTTTTTATGGCATCCTTTAAATATCTATCATCTGTTTTTATTGCGAACTCATTTTTCCACTCATTTAAATTATCTCTGCCTTTGTAAATAACTCCTTTTGAGTCAAGCATTTTAATTTTATTTTTATCTACACCTGAATTTATAAAAAGCTTTGCGCACGCCATTGCTGATGCACCAGCACCATTAATGACTACGTTTATTTCATTAAGCTTTTTTTTAGCAATATCACAAGCATTTATTAATGCTGCACTAGTTATTATTGCTGTGCCATGTTGGTCGTCATGAAAAACAGGGATATCTAATATTTCTTTTAGTTTTTTTTCTATAATGAAACACTCAGGTGCTTTTATATCTTCGAGATTAATTCCTCCAAAACTTTTAGAAATATTTTTTATTGATTTAATTATTTCCTCTGTATCGTTAGTGTCGATCTCTATGTCAATTGAATCTATATCAGCAAACCTTTTAAATAATACAGCCTTTCCTTCCATAACAGGTTTTGATGCTATGGCTCCTAAATTACCCAAACCTAAAATTGCCGAACCATTACTGATTACAGCAACCAAATTTCCTTTAGTTGTATAATCGTAAGCTCGATCAGGATTTTCAGCAATAGCTTTTACTGGTGCAGCAACACCAGGTGAATAAGCTAGGGCGAGATCCCTTTTTGAAGTCATTGGCTTTGATGAAATAATCTCAATCTTGCCTGATTTATTGCTATTATGAAATTCTAATGCTTCTTTATCTGAGTAATGTTCTACTTTATTTTTTTTCATTGATATTATTTAAATATACAATTGAGCCAATATTAAGACTAATATGATTTATGAATATAATTAAGTCAACTGGGACTTTCAGTTTTTATACTTTAGTAAGTCGTATTTTGGGCTATCTAAGAGATATTCTTATTGCAATATTTCTTGGTTCTGGACCTATCGCTGATGCTTTTTTTGTCGCTTTTAGAATTCCAAACACCTTTAGAAGATTGTTCGGTGAAGGATCATTCAATGCTGCATTTGTACCAAGTTATTCTAAAGAGTTAGTCAAAGGGAAAAGAAGATCAGAGAATTTCGCTAATAATATTTTCAATCTCTTAACTATTTTTCTTTTAGCATTAGTGCTTTTAGTCGAGTTATTTATGCCTTTTTTTGTTTCATTAATTGCACCTGGTTTTAAATCTAATCCAGAAAAATTTGCCTTAGCAACTCATTTAACAAAAATTACTTTCCCTTTTATATTATTTGTTAGTTTAGCATCTTTTTTTTCAGCTATTTTGAACTCACACAATAGGTTTGCGGCAGCTTCAGCTGCCCCGATTATTCTAAACATTGTAATGATAGGAATATTAATTTGCGGAAAAATCTTAGATGAAAAATTAGTTATCTATCTATCATATGGCATATCTATCGCAGGTTTTATTCAAATTATTTTCTTAATAATATTTGTTAAAAAATTTTTTAAACCAAAGTTAAAATTTAATTTTAACATTTCAAAAGAGGTTAAATTATTTTTTAAAAAACTCCTACCAAGCATATTCTCTTCTGGTGTCACTCAAATAAATATTTTAGTAGGAACAATTATTGCTTCATTTGAGGCAAGTGCAGTTTCTATCCTTTATTATGCAGACAGGATATATCAAATAAATCTTGCAATTGCAGGCATTGCCATAGGGACTGTTATACTCCCAAAATTGTCATCTTACATTCAACAAAATAAAAAATTGGATATAGATAAAATACAAAACAAATCTCTAGAATTGTCATTGCTCTTAAGTTTACCAGCAATGTTGGCACTAATGATTGCAAATGAGGAAATTGTATCGTCATTATTTGGTTATGGATCGTTTGATGAAATAAGTGTAAAAAATTCTGCGAAAGCTTTACTATATTTTTCAATAGGCCTTCCAGCATTTTCTTTAATAAAAATATTTTCAAGTTTTATTTTTGCAAGAGATAATACTAGAATTCCTTTTTATTTTTCTACTGTGTCTGTTTTAATAAATATTTTAATTAGCGTTTATTATTTTAGAGATTTAGGTTTTATTATAATACCAATTGCAACTTCAATATCATCATGGGTTAATTCTATTTTATTATATATTTATTTAAGTAAAGAAGGTTATTTCAAACTTAGCAAAAAACTAATTATACAAATTATAAGAATTACTATTTCAACTATAACAATGGGAATATTACTACAAAATTTACTATCTCATTTTGATAGTCAATTATCTTTTGAAAGCAATTACAAATTTCTCTATCTGTTTTTTATAGTAATATTGAGTATCTTAATTTATTTTGTAATTTCATTGATTACTAAAGCTTTCAAATTGAATGATATTAAAATAAAGTATTAGTATGGGAGTTAAAAAAATTTTTTCAGGTGTTCAGCCTACTGGTAATTTACATTTGGGAAACTATATTGGAGCGATAAAAAACTTTGTTGATCTACAAAATGAAAATAACGATTGTATATTTTGTGTAGTTGATTTGCATGCTGTTACCGTAAAACAAGATCCTAAAATTTTAAAACAAAATGTTAGAGAAACTGCTGCAACATTTTTAGCATGTGGCATTAACCCAAAAAAAAGTATAATTTTTAATCAGTCCTCTGTGTCTGCTCATTCAGAGCTATCTTGGTTGTTAAGTTGTGTTGCAAGGATGGGTTGGTTAAATAGAATGACACAGTTTAAAGAAAAGGCTGGAAAAGATAAAGAAAAGGCCAGTGTTGGTCTTTATATTTATCCTGTTTTGATGGCTGCAGATATTCTTCTATATGATGCAACTCACGTACCTGTGGGGGAGGATCAAAAACAACACTTAGAATTAGCCAGAGATATATCAAAAAAATTTAATACAGATTTTGATGCACCTGAATTCTTTAAAATTCCAGAACCATTAATTCAAAAAAACTTTGCAAGAATTATGAGTTTAAAAGATGGAAAAAAAAAAATGAGTAAATCTGACCCATCTGAACTAAGCAGAATAAACTTAACTGACACAGATTCAGACATAATTAATAAAATTAAAAAAGCAAAAACAGACACCAATCCTTTTCCAACAAATACGAACAATTTAAAGTCTAGGCCTGAAATTGAAAATTTAATAGGGATTTATTCTAGCTTATCTGGAAAAAAAATTGATCTTATATTCAACGAATTTAAAGATAAAAATTTTTCTTTTTTTAAGGAAAAATTATCAGAGTTAATAGTTGAAAAAATTTCACCAATTTCAAAAGAGATTAAAAGATTAAACCAAGATACTTCATATATCGATAAAGTTTTACAAGATGGTAGCGTAAAAGCTTATGAATTATCATCAAAAAAAATACAAGATATTAAGAAAAAATTCGGTTTTTGAGTATTATTTGCTTTAAAAATTATATCTAATACCTATATTCATCCTATGTTTGTACAAACTGAAATAACTCCTAATCCAAATTCACTAAAATTCCTTCCGGGGAAAAGTGTATCTTTAATCGGGCCAATAGAAATTACAGAAATTAGTAAAACTAGCAATGATCTTATTAGAAATATTCTATCAATAGATGGAGTAAAAGGTGTCTTTCTTTCTAATGATTTTATTTCAGTAAATAAACACGATGAGTTTGAGTGGGAGGATTTAAAACATATAATCATATCTTTTATTAATGATTATTTTGCTAGCGGAAACGAAAATGTTATTTCAAAAAGAGAAGAAACAAGAGAAATAGACACTTCTACTGTAGAGGGTCAAATTATTAATATATTGGAAACTAAAATTAGACCTGCTGTTGCTAGAGACGGAGGTGATATTAAATTCAAAGAATTTAAAGATGGTATAGTTCGTGTAGAACTTCAAGGCGCATGCTCAGGCTGTCCCAGTGCTGCCTTAACATTGAAACAAGGTGTTCAAAACTTACTTTGTCATTATATACCTGAGGTGAGAGAGGTTGAAGCTGTTTGAAAAAAATTTTTCCGAATAAATTAATAAAAAAAAATTTTAACATAAATCAATTTTTAAAACTCAAAAAGTTTTTATCCTCTCAAGGTATAATTATTAAAAGAAAGCCAACTTTTAAATTAGGTTATGAAAAATTTAAAACTTTATATTTAACGGGACTTTCTAGTTTACTGATAATCATTGTTTCTTTCGTAGTACCTTTATTTTCAGATTCAACCCCAAAGATTGCTAAAAATCTAAAAATTAACGACTCAAATAAAAAATTCAAAAAGGTTCTTGAGGGTGGTGATTTGGAAAATAAATCGAAAATAGATGAAGGACTAGATTTATCTAATATCTTAGAAGACGTTTTTAAGTTTGAAGATCTACCTGAAGACACAGTCCGATTAAGCGCATCTACAATAGAACAACTTTTTAAGGATACCAACTATTCATTAAATGAGGTTAGAAAAAGTAAAAAAGTTAAGCCAATTAGACTGTCGCTTCTCCCAAATGAGATTAAGCAAATTGAAAATTCTAAAAAAAGAAAGAGCCTATTTATTCAAATTATTTTGCCGCTAATACTAGAGGAAAATAACTTAATTTTGTTGGATAGAAAAAAACTATTTAGTATTTTAAATAAAAATAAAAATTCAAAAAAAGAAATAAATTGGCTAAATCGAAAGTTTAAACAATATGGTGTTTTAAACAGAGATATACCTACATTAAAAGTACGTATGGATATTATCCCGGTATCTCTTGCCATAGCTCAAGCAGCTAAAGAAACAGGATGGGGCACATCTAGGTTTGCTCTTGAAGGAAATGCATTATTTGGGCAATGGACATGGTCTGGAGACGGTATTAAACCAGCTGGAGCTGAAAGTGACACAAAGCATAAAGTGATGAAGTTTAAAGTATTAAAAGCGTCTGTAAGAGCTTATCAGAGAAATTTAAACACCCATTCAAGTTATAAAAGTTTTAGACAATTAAGAGCTCAATTGAGAGATGATAGCGATAAACTAGATAGTTTATTACTTGCTGAACAATTAGACAATTATGCAGAGACAGGTAAGGAGTATACTAAAATACTTAAACAAATTATCAATCAGAACTCCTTAAAAGATTTTGATGACGTAAAATTAATGCCTTTAAGTATTAAATACAAAAATTTGATTTAATCTACTTCAATTGACATTTGAATACCTAACCATCTCCAAATATTTTCATCTTTCAGAGAACAATTTACTCTTCCTCGTCTAAATGAAAATTCTTCTCTAAAATCAATTTTAAGTATATTTTCCTCAAATTTCATAATTGAGTCTCTCCATTTATTTCCCTCGTTTGAGAAACAATTAATATTTCGAATATTTTTTTGACTTTTAAAGAATTCTATTTCAACAGTTGGAGGGTTCTGATCCTTGCTAATAAATTTGTCTCTGGGTTTTAAACTTTTATATGGTATGGGAAATAATTTTAAAATAAATTCAAATCTCTCTAAATCACCATATTTTTCATTTATTGGAAATCTTGGAAGTTCAAAACGATTTTTTGTTAAATCAATGACACCAGAATGTTGACCAAAACCATACTTAAAGTTATTTTTAATAAATTCTGTTTGTTTTAAATTATATTCTCCAAACGGATAAGAAAAAAAAATCGGATTATAACCTAATTTTTCCTTAAATATATTTATAGACTTTTTAATATCTTTTTTGAATTCATCATGAGAGAAATCTAGTAAGTATTCATGAGTGTGTGAGTGATTACCTATATAAGCAAAATCATAATCTGATACTTCTTTGATTTGTTCCCAGTTCATGTAACCAAATTTTCCTACTGGTTCTGTAGAGACAAACAATATAAATGGTATTTCTTTTTCCTTTAATATTGGCCAGGCATTATCATAAAAAGATGAAAAAGCATCATCTATAGTAATTAAAATTTTTTTATCTTTTTTTGGATCATTAAATTCATTATCAAACTTTGAAGGATTATAAATTTCTATACTGTTTTTCTCTATTAGTTCAAGTTGCTTTTTAAAAACATCTATTTTAATATTTGTTGATGGGTATTTATTTTCATTGAATCTATGGTACATAATTGAAACAATTCCATGATCATTAGAATGATATTTGATATTTCTTTCAGCTAAAGCTGAACTGTTTATGAAAAAAAAGATCAAAAAAAATTTAATAATCGATGCTGCAAATGAAAAAATTATTTTCAAAATCATAGATAATAATAAAACTTATACTAATGATTATGAAAACAGTAGAAAAAATTTTGATAGGTTTGCCATTCTTTTATTCAAATTCTTAGATAAAAATATGATAAGTTTTGATATAGTTGATAAAGTTTTAATAAATTTAGGGCCTGGTAAATTCTCAAGTATAAGAACATCAATAACAACTCTAAAAGCTATCAATTTAGTATATAGTTTTAAAATTTATGGTTTTTCCTCTAAAGATGTCGAAAAACACGATTATTCAAGAGTTTTGGAATTATTAAAAAAAGGCAAATTAATAAAAAAATTGATTAAACCACTTTATATGAGTTAAAATAATAATATGACAGATACAATTGAGCAAAAATGTTTAGCAAAAGGTGTAAAGTTGACTGACCAAAGAAGGACTATTGCCAGAGTAATATCCGAGTCAAAAAAAAATTATGGTGAGTCAGATCATCCAGATGTAGATGAACTTTACAAAAGAGTCTCGGATATTGATAACAAGATAAGTATTGCAACAGTTTATAGAACAGTAAAGCTATTTGAAGAATCAGGTATTTTAATGAAACATGATTTTAAAGATGGTAAAGCAAGGTATGAATTAAATGATGACCACAATCATTTAATAGATATTAAAACTGGAAACATAATTGAATTTACCAGCGAGGAAATTGAAATTATTCAAAAAAAAATAGCAGAGAAGCACGGATACAAATTAGTAGATTCAAAATTGGAACTTTATTGCGTTAAAGAAAAATCTGATTAAATGTGAAAAAAATATTCATTAAAACTTTTGGGTGCCAGATGAATGAATACGATACAAATCGTATTTATGATACTGTTAAAAATATTGGTTATTTTAAAACAAGTGATTACTCAGATGCCGACTGTTTTTTATTAAATACCTGTCACATTAGAGATAAGTCAAAAGAGAAAGTTTTTGATGAAATAGGTAGAGTTAGAAAAAACTATAAAAACAAAAAGAAACCAATTGTAATCGTTGCAGGTTGTGTTGCGCAAGCCGAAAGTGGTGAAATGATAAAAAGAGAACCATATATTGATATTATTATTGGACCGCAATCTTATCATAAAATAAATAAGGTTATTGAAAATTTCAATTTGAAAAAAAAACAGGAATTAACTGAATTTGAAACAGAGGATAAATTTAATTACTTAGATAAAATTAAAAATAATGACAGTAAAGTATCCTCTTTCTTAACTATACAAGAGGGATGTGATAAATTTTGTAGTTTTTGTGTAGTTCCCTATACAAGAGGACCAGAATATTCTAGACCTTTTAATAAAATAATCGAGGAGGCAGAGAATCTAGCAAACAATGGTGTAAAAGAATTAATTTTATTAGGGCAAAATGTAAATGCATATTTTTACAAAGATAAAGAAAAAATTTTTAAATTATCAGACTTAATTTTGGAATTAGAAAAAATAAAAGAGCTGGACAGGATTAGGTATACAACATCTCATCCTAAGGACATGACTGATGACTTAATCGACTGTTATTCAAATTCGAAAAAATTGATGCCCTTTATCCATTTACCGATACAAAGTGGATCAAATAAAATCTTAAAATTAATGAACAGGAATCATAGAGTAGAAAAATATCTTGAAATTTATAAATTAATTAAACAAAAAAATCACAAGGTTGAATTTTCTAGTGATTTTATTATTGGATATCCAGGTGAGTTGGATTGCGATTTTAACGATACGATAAATTTGGTAAATGAGATTAAATTTATTAATTCTTATTCATTTATATTCAGCCCAAGACCTGGAACTCCAGCCTCTAAATTAAATCAAGTTGATAAAGAAATCTCAAAGGAAAGGTTGATAAAAATTCAGACTATTTTAGAGCAATATCAAATGAAAAAAAATGAGTCTTTAGTTGGTTCGTCCATTGAAGTTTTAGTTGAAAATAAATTAAAAAACCAAAATAAATTTTTTGGAAGAAATGTCTTTCAAAACTCTGTGATCTTTGAAGGTCAGGATAAATATATTGGAAAATTAGCAAATGTTAAAATAGACAAAACAAATCGAAATACTTTATTTGGAAAAATAGATGAAAATAAAAATATGAGAGCTGCCTAATTTGAATAATGTTATTTATAAAAAAGCTGTTAATGATCTAAAATTTGTTTACTCAGAAAATAATACCTTAAGTATTATATTCAAAGATAATAATATATTAATGGGTGTTGTCGGTGAGTTTAATAATAATCTTAAAGATCTTGAAAAAATAACGAATACGAGCATCTATTCCCGTGGAAACTCAATTTTAGTAAAAAGTACACCAAAAAAAAATGAATTAGTAAAGAATGCAATTGTTTTTTTATTTGATCAATTTATAAATAACGGCACAATTGAAAAAAAAGATATTATATCTTCGGTAAATCAGTTTATGATAGAGGAAAGAACAGACAAGATTGAATATATAATTAAAACGCCAAAAAAATCAGTAATACCAAGATCTGAGAAACAAAAAAAATATGTAAGAGCATTAAGAGATAGTGAGGTTATAATATCTTCTGGACCTGCGGGCACTGGAAAAACTTATTTAGCTGTTGCTGTCGCATTGACAATGCTTTTAGATAAAAAAATAGAAAGAATTATATTATCAAGGCCAGCAGTGGAAGCTGGTGAAAGACTAGGTTTTTTACCAGGGGATATGAGAGAAAAAGTAGATCCATATTTGCGTCCTTTATATGACGCTTTATATGACCTTCTAGATTTTGAAAAAATTCAAAAACGTATTGAAATTGGTGATATAGAAATTGCTCCTTTAGCGTTTATGAGAGGAAGAACATTAAAAAATTCATTTGCTATTTTAGATGAAGCTCAAAATGCTACAGATACACAAATCAAAATGTTTTTAACAAGGATAGGCGAAAACTCAAAAATTGTAATTAATGGTGATCCTTCACAAATAGATTTACCTAACAAATCATTATCAGGTCTCAAAAGATCAAAAGAAATACTTAAGCACTTAAATGAGATATCCATAATTGATTTTGATCACACAGATGTCGTTAGACACCCATTAGTTTCAAAAATAGTAAAAGCCTACGCTGATCAAAACTTCAAGAAATGATAAAAATTCATGTTGTTGTTGATTGTTCTAAGTGGAAAAAAAAAATTAGGAATGTAAAAAATCATTTTAAACTAAAACAAAGAAAATTTAACTCTCACAATAATTCAAAGAAAAATATAAAGGAATTTACTGTATTTTTAACCAGCAACCCTGTAATGAAAAATCTAAACAATAAATTTAGAAGAGTAAATAAGCCTACTGATGTTTTGTCTTTTCCTTTAAATATTAAGTTAAAAAAAAATGTATATATTGGAGATATAGCGATTAGTTTTGAAATAATTAACAAAAGATCAATTAAATCTTCTTTTAACCACGAACTTGACAAGATGTGGATCCATGGATATTTGCATCTAAATGGTTACGATCACGTATATAATAAAGATTTTAAAAAAATGCACAAAAAAGAAAATTTAATATTTAAACAACTCAATTTCTAAATTGGCTCTAATTTATAGTAACAAATTTTTTATAATTTTAACTTTACTATCATTAGGAATTTTATCATCATTTAGTTTACCTCCTTATAATTACTTTTTTATAAATTTTTTTACACTTCC
Organism: uncultured Pelagibacteraceae bacterium; assembly: GCA_902587095.1. Lineage (GTDB taxonomy): Bacteria > Pseudomonadota > Alphaproteobacteria > Pelagibacterales > Pelagibacteraceae > Pelagibacter. The sequence continues at coordinate 182,905 of CACIJY010000001.1, read as the reverse complement.
ACTTTTTTTTTATATTTTAGTTAAAAATTTAAATAATAAATTAGTTAATGATTTTCTAGTTGGCTGGTTGTATGGATTTGGATATTTTTTATTCAGTTTGTATTGGATTTCAAATTCATTGAAGTTTGATAAAAATTTTGAGAATTTGATAATTTTATCTATTGTATTTGTTCCATTTATATTATCGTTATTTTATGGGTTGTTTTCATATCTAATAAAATTTTTAGATATTAAAATGAATTTTAATTCAATTTTGATTTTTTCAGTAACATTTTCTGTTATAGAATATTTAAGAGGTACAATTTTTGGTGGATTTCCATGGAATTTAATTTCATTTAGCTTGTTAAAGATCAATAGTTCTATTCAAATACTTAGCTTGATTGGAACTTATTCCTTGAACTTACTAGTTATAACATTTTATTGTTTACCAATAATAATTATATTTAAAATCGGTAAGCTAAAAAAAATTCTTATCATATTATCAGCAACACTAATTTTTATACTTAATTTGTATTATGGAGATAAAAGAATTAAGAAGTTTGAAGAAGTTGAAAAAAAAAAGATTCACCCATCAATAAAATTAATTTCCCCTAAATTTAACATTGGGAGATTTTTTACAGAAGAACCAATAAAAGATAAATTAAATGAACTGATGGAAATTAGTTATCCACTTGATAAAGATTTACTATTAATTTATCCCGAAGGTATAACTAACTCAGGCGAATTGAATAAATTAGATAATGATTTTAGTCAAATTTCGGATCAATTGACAAACGACTCAAAAATTATATTGGGCATGACTTTTGATGATGGAGATCGAATATTCAATTCGCTAGCATTATTTAACAAAGAATTTATATTAGAGGATAAATATAACAAAAATAAGCTTGTTCCATTTGGAGAATTTTTACCTTTTGAAAAATTTTTAACTAATCTTGGATTGAAAAAAATAACATATGGTTATAGATCATTTGATTCATCTAAAGAGAGAGATGTTTTATATGTTGGCTCAATTTCATTTTTACCCCTAATTTGTTATGAAATCATTTTTTCTGGTAAACTAAATTTAAATAAAAAAAGTGATTATGACTTTATTTTAAATATTTCTGAGGATGGTTGGTTCGGAAATAGTATAGGTCCTATCCAACATTTTTCTCATTCTATTTTTAGATCAATAGAGGAGGGAAAAGATGTTTTAAGAGTAGCTAACAACGGAATCACTGCTCATGTTAGCTTATATGGTAAAGTTAATCAAAAGATTGACACAACCGAAAAGGGAAGCATTGAAATAAATTCAGTTTCTAAGCCTTTTCCAACATTCTTCAGTCTACATGGTAATAAGATTTTCTTTTTTTTAGTATTTTTTTATATTACTTTAATTTTTTTTTTAAAAAAACTAAATGAAAAAAAACTATTTATTTACAAGTGAGTCAGTATCAGAAGGTCATCCAGACAAGGTATGCGATAGGATATCTGACATGGTCGTTGATACATATCTAGGAGCTGAACCTCAGTCCAGAGTTGCATGTGAAACTTTAACAACTACAAATAAAGTTGTTTTAGCTGGAGAAGTAAGGGGCCCTGAAATTAAGAAAGAAGACTTAATTCAAAAAGTTAGAGATTGCATTAAAGACATTGGATACGACCAGGATGGATTTACTTATAAAGAGGCAACAAAAATAGAAAGCCACTTGCATGCTCAATCTTCAGACATCGCTATGGGGGTTGACTCATCCGGAAACAAGGATGAAGGGGCAGGAGACCAAGGTATAATGTTTGGTTATGCTTGTAATGAAACAGATGTTTTAATGCCAGCTCCAATTCATTATTCTCATAAAATTTTAAGATTAATGGCTGAAGATAGGAAATCTGGTAAATTGAAAAGTATTGAGCCAGACTCAAAAAGTCAAATAACCATAGAATACAAAGACGGTAAACCATCAAATGTAAAGTCAGTAGTTATATCCACACAACATTCTGCAGACGTTAATCAGTCACAAGTAAGAGATCTTGTTAAACCTTACATTGAGAAATCTATTCCTAAAGAATTACTTAATAATCTTTCAGAGGAGGAAATATATGTAAATCCAACTGGTAACTTTGTAATTGGTGGTCCAGATGGAGACAGCGGTTTAACAGGTAGAAAAATTATAGTTGATACTTATGGAGGAGCTGCACCACATGGCGGAGGAGCTTTCTCAGGAAAAGATCCAACAAAAGTCGATAGATCCGCAGCATATGCTTCAAGGTATCTCGCAAAAAATATTGTTGCTTCAAAAATAGCTGACAAATGTTTAATTCAATTAGCATATGCAATTGGAGTATCAAAGCCATTATCTATTTATGTAGACTTATTTGACAATGATGAGGAGAAGAATAAACACGTAGAAAATTTAATAAAAAAAAATTTTGATTTAAGCCCAAGAGGAATAAGAGAAATGTTAGGTTTAAACAAACCTATTTATGAAAAATCAGCCGCGTATGGGCATTTTGGTAGAGACCCAGGATCTGATGGTTCTTTTTCATGGGAAAAAGTTGATAAAAAAGACATTTTTAGCAAGTAATATTAAGTTGAAAATTTATAAATATTAATTATAAAACCAATAACATTATTGATATATCAAAGTGGGCTTCGGCCCATTTTTTTTTGGATAAAATAATATGTTAAACAGAAGAGCAGATAAATTAGAATTATTAAGAATTGCAGAGGCTGTAGCACTCGAAAAGTCAATTGATAAGGAATTAATTATTAATTCCATGGAAACAGGAATCGCAAAAGCAGCTAAGTCAAAATTTGGTAATGAAAACGAAATACAAGTTCACATTAATAGAGATAATGGTGATATTGAGATATTTAGAAAACTAGTAGTAGTTGAGAAACCAGAAAATAACAACACTGAAATAAGTTTAGAAAATGCAAAGGCTTTAAACAATGAAAAAAAAATAGGTGAGGAAATACTTCAGCCACTCCCAACATTTGATTTTGGAAGAATTGCTGCTCAAACTGCAAAACAAGTTATTAGTTTTAGCGTAAGAGAGGCAGAGAAAGAAAGGCAATTTAACGATTTCAAAGATAAAAAAGACACAATATTAAGTGGAATTGTAAAAAGATTAGAGTTTGGAAATGTGATTGTTGATTTGGGAAAAGCTGAGGCAATAATACAAAAAAATGAAATGATACCAAGAGAAAATATTAAAGCGGGAGACAGGGTAAAGGCTTATTGTCATGATGTTAGAAGAGAGCAAAGAGGACAACAAATTTTCTTGTCTAGAGCTCACCCAAAATTTATGGAGAAACTTTTTATACAAGAGGTACCAGAGATATACGATGGATTAATAGAAATAAAATCTTCAGCAAGAGATCCTGGAAGTAGAGCAAAAATTTGTGTTAAAGCTATCGATACATCGTTAGATCCAGTAGGAGCGTGTGTTGGAATGAGAGGTAGCAGAGTTCAAGCAGTTGTTAATGAATTACAAGGAGAAAAAATTGATATTGTTAATTGGTCAGAAGATATATCAGTTGTAGTGTCAAACGCTCTTTCGCCTGCAGAAGTTTTAAAAGTAAACATTAACGAAGAGGCAAAAAAGCTGGATGTTATTTTGACAGAGGAAAACTTGAGTAAGGCAATTGGTAGAAGAGGACAAAACGTCAGACTTGCAACAAAACTAATTAATTACGAAATAAATATCATGACAGACAAAGAGGAGTCAGAAAAAAGACAAGAAGAATTTAAAGAGAGAACAGAAAATCTTATGAAGAATTTAGAAGTTGATGAAACATTGGGTCAACTTTTAGTAGCAGAGGGCTTTTCTTCAATTGATTTTATTAAGGATTCTAATTTCAACGATTTAGTAAAGATAGAAGGAATAGAGGAGGAAACAGCTAAAGAGTTAATAGAAAGAGCAATTGAGTTTCACAAAAAAAATCAAGAAGAAATACAAAGAAAAATAAAGGACTTAGGCTTAGAAACAGATTTGATTAATCATAAAGGATTAACGCCTGGGATGCTTCTAACATTAGGTGAAAAGAAAATATTGACTTTAAATGACTTTGCAGATCTTGCCTCTGACGAATTAATTGGCGGATTTGATATTATAAAAGGTGAAAAAGTTAAGATTAATGGTTATCTTGAAGATTTTGCTTTATCAAGGACTGAAGCAGATGATCTGATTATGAAAGCTAGAGAGAAAATTTATAATACTTAATTAATGGAAAATGGAAAAACAAAAAAAAAAACTTACAATATCAGGGAAACCAAAAAAAACATTTGTATCTCAAAATAATTTTGAAGGCAAAAAAAAATTCTTATTTAACGATAAAAAGTTTACAAAACCTTTAAATAAACCCTCTTCAAATTTTAAGAAAAGTTTCAAACCTAAACCTCAACCTTTAAAGCTAAGTGATTATGAAAGAAGAAAACTTGCTGAACAAAAAGCTATGAAAGGTATAAAAGGTGACAATAATCAAAAAGATAAGGAAAATAAGTCAAAATTTAGTACTAAAAAAAGAGAGACCAAACTTACAGTTTCAAGGGCTTTAAGTGAAGATTTGGAATTTAAATCTAGAAGTCTTGCATCAATTAAGAGAGCTAGAGAAAAGGAATTAAGAGTATCAAAGAGCAAAGTTAGCGATGAGTCAAATTCTAATATTAAAAGAGATATTAATATACCTGAATTTATAACTATCAGAGATTTAGCAAATAGAATGGCTGAACAGTCCTCAAATATAATTAAACATTTGATGGGTATGGGCGTAGCTGTTACGATAAATCATACAATTGATTCAGATACAGCTGAGTATTTGGTTAAAGAATTCGGACATAATCCCATTAGAGAGAAAAAAACTGAAGAAATAATAAAAAATATTAAGGATACTAAATCAGAAAATCTTAAAAATAGACCACCTATTATAACAGTTATGGGCCATGTTGATCACGGCAAAACTTCTGTCCTAGATGTTATTAGAAGCACAAACATTGTTTCTGGTGAGTTTGGAGGTATTACTCAACACATTGGTGCATATCAAATTACCAAAAACAACGAAAAAATTACTTTTATTGACACACCAGGTCATGCTGCATTTACAGAAATGAGAGCCAGAGGTTCAAAGTTAACAGACATAGTTGTCTTAGTAGTTGCAGCTAATGATGGAGTAATGCCCCAAACTGTTGAGTCAATAAAACATGCAAAAGCAGCAAATGTTCCAATAGTAGTTGCAATTAATAAATGCGATTTACCTGATGCCGATCCTCAAAAAATAAAAAATCAACTATTAGAGCATGAATTAATCTCTGAGGATTTATCTGGCGATACAATAATGGTTGAGATTTCTACAAAAACAAAAAAAAATATCGATAAATTATTAGAATTAATTTTGCTTCAATCCGAACTTTTAGATTTAAAATGTGATTATAATAGCAATTCTAATGGAGTAGTCTTAGAGTCTAAAATTGATATAGGAAGAGGTCCAATAGCAAATATTATAGTAACTTCAGGTAATCTTAAAAAGGGAGATTATTTTGTATGTGGAACCAAATGGGGAAAAGTAAGAGCAATTATAGCCGACGATGGCAAACAGATTGATGAAGCCTTGCCTTCTACACCAGTAGAGGTTTTAGGAATTAATGGTGCTGCTAAATCTGGAGATGATTTTTTAGTTTTAGATTCAGAAAAAGAGGCAAAGTCTTTATCAGAGGCAAGAATTCAGGAAATAAAAACCTCAAAAAATCCTTTAACAATGTTTACCCAAGACTCAGCTTTTAAAGATAATAAATCTGAAGATTTAAATGTAATTGTGAAATCGGATGTACATGGCTCGTCTGAGGCTATAAAAAATGCAATTAGTCTTATTAAGCATGATGAGGTAAAAATTAAAATTATATTAGCAGACGTTGGAATGGTAACAGAGACAGATGTAAATTTAGCCAAAGCGTCTAATGCAATACTAATAGCTTTTAATGTTAAACCCAGTAAAGAAGCAAAAAAAATAGCTGAGCAAAATCAAGTTAATATTTCATCATTTAACATAATATATGAGTTAATTGATTTTGTTAAAAGCAAGATGTCAGGATTACTTGCTCCAGATGTTGAAGAGAAGGTATTAGGTTCAGCCGAAATTTTAGAAATATTTAAAGTATCCAAGGTAGGTAAAGTTGCAGGTTCAAAAGTAATTGAAGGAGAAATTACCCAAGACTCACTTGCAAGAATTATAAGAGATGGTGCAATTATTTATAACGGAAAAATAAGCACAATATTTAGGGAAAAAAACCAAGCTAAACAAGTGTCAGCTGGACTTGAATGTGGTATATCTTTTCAGGATTTCAATGACTTTCAAAAAAAAGATATTATAGAGGCTTACAACTCAAAAACAACAGAGAGGGTAATTTAATTTTATGGCAAATGCAGGAAAACCAATTACACAAAGACAATTAAGAGTTGGAGAGATGATTAAACAATCATTAAGCATGATATTCTTAAAAGATGAGGCAAAAATTCCAAATATCAATACAAAAGAAATCACAGTCACAGAGGTTAGGATGAGCCCGGATCTTAAAACTGCAAAGGTATTCGTATTACCATTGGGTGGCAAAAATTCTGAAGAAACTGTGGCAAAATTAAAAGAATTCTCCTTTATAGTTAGGAAAGTATTATCGAAAAAAATCATAATGAAATTTCTACCAAAACTATTTTTTGTAAAAGACGAGTCTTTTGATTATGCGGAAAAAATTGAAAATTTAATTAAACAAGCTAATAAATAAGGAAAATTATGAAAAAAAATATTACAGAAGTAAGTTTACATGAAAAAGATACAGGTTCATCTGAAGTCCAAATAGCACTTTTGACAAATAAAATAGAGCTTTTATCAAAGCATGTAAAACAATTTAAAAAAGACAAACATTCATCTGTTGGATTATTAAAAGCAGTCAACAAAAGAAAAAAACTCTTAGATTATTTAAAAAAAAATAAAATTGAATCTTATAAGAATATACTATCAAAATTAAATTTAAGGAAATAAATGTTTAAAATTTTTAAAAAAGAAGTTGAAGTTGCCGGAAAGAAAATTAGTTTAGAGACAGGAAAAATAGCAAGACAAGCAGATGGAGCTATTATTGCGACTTGTGGTGAAACAGTTGTTTTAGCAACAGTTGTAGGGGCAAAAAAAGTAAATCCTGATATAGATTACTTTCCTTTGTCAGTTAATTACCAAGAAAAATATTACGCCGCTGGAAAAATTCCTGGTGGATATTTTAAAAGAGAGGCTAGACCTACAGAAAGCGAAACGTTGATATCAAGATTAATTGATAGGCCTATCAGACCTTTATTTCCAGATGAATTTAGAAATGAAGTTCAATTATTACCGACAGTAATATCTTATGATAAAGAAAACGAAGCTGATATTTTATCCATAATTGCATCTTCAGCAGCACTAGCAATATCTGGCATGCCATTTATGGGACCAGTCGGTGCATCTAGAGTAGGTTTTATAGGTGGCAAATATCTTTTAAATCCTACTAAAAAAGAATTAGAAAATTCAAAACTAGATTTAGTTGTAGCAGGAACTAAAGATGCTGTTTTAATGGTTGAGTCTGAAGCAAAGGGTCTGACAGAACAACAAATGCTAGATGCAGTAAAATTCGGTCATGAAGGCTTTGTTCCAATTATAAAAATGATCGAGGAGCTTGCAAAAGAATGTAAAAAACCTAATTGGGTTGTCGAAAAGAAGGACTTATCAGAAGTAAAGAAAAAATTAGAGGGTGAATTTACTAAAGATCTAAAAAAAGCGTTTTCTATTAAAGATAAACAAGAAAGATCAAACCTAATATCTGATGTAACTGAAAAAGCTAAAAAGTTATACGAAGAGGATGAAAATTTCTCAGAGTTAGACGTTATGCATGAATTGAAAAATCTAGAGAAAGGTATTGTAAGAACTGACATATTAAAAAATAAAAATCGTATTGATGGGAGAGGTTTATCTGATGTAAGACCAATTAAATGTGAAGTTGGAATACTACCAAGAGTTCATGGATCGGCATTATTCACCAGAGGAGAAACACAGGCAATTGTTACAACAACACTAGGAACATCTGATGATGAACAAAGAATTGAGAGTTTAGAGGGTCTACAACGTGAAAGGTTCATGTTGCACTATAACTTTCCACCTTTCTCAGTTGGAGAAACTGGTAGAATAGGAACTGGTAGAAGGGAAATAGGTCATGGAAAGTTAGCATGGAGGGCAATAAATTCATCTTTGCCTACAAAAGAAAGTTTCCCATATACATTTAGAATAGTTTCAGAAATCACAGAGTCTAATGGTTCTTCATCAATGGCTACTGTTTGTGGTTCATCTTTAGCGCTAATGGATGCAGGTGTACCAATTAAAGAACCAGTTGCTGGTATAGCAATGGGGCTAATTAAAGAGGGAGACGATTTTAGTGTTCTATCAGATATCTTAGGCGACGAGGATCATTTGGGTGATATGGATTTTAAAGTTGCTGGTACAAAAGACGGAATTACTTCTTTGCAAATGGATATAAAAATAACAGGAATTACATTTGAAATTATGGAGCAAGCTTTAAAACAAGCTAAAGATGGTAGAGTACATATCCTTAATGAGATGAATAAAGCATTATCTAAATCAAGAGATGATGTGGGAAAACATACTCCAAAAATGGAAAAAATCACTGTAGAGAAGAAAGATATAGCTACAGTTATTGGAAAAGGTGGTGCAACGATTAGAGAGATTGTTGAAAAATCAGGTGCTAAAGTTGATGTAAATGACGAAGGTGAAGTAACAGTTGCGGCACCAGATGAAGACTCAAGAAATAAAGCAATGCAAATGATTAAAGACTTAACAGCTAAAGCTGAACTTAACAAAATTTATAACGGCAAAGTTATGAAAATTATGGAGTTTGGTGCATTTGTTAATTTCTTAGGCAAACAAGATGGACTTGTGCACATATCAGAACTAGCTGACAAAAGAGTTGCTAAAGTTACTGATGTTGTCAAAGAAGGAGATGAAGTAAAAGTAAAAGTCATAGGTTTTGATAGAGGTAAAGTTAAACTATCTATAAAACAAGCAGCTGTCTAAATAATGTTTTCATTATCAAAATTTAAAAATATTTTATCTAAGAATAAATACGGTAAATATTTAGCTATTGGAGGTTTTGCTTTCTTTTTTATAAAAGGTCTTATTTGGTTAGCAGTCATATTTTCTGTTGGTTTTAGCGCTTTTAACTTCATTTAAATCTCTGTTCATTTTGCGTTTGATATTCCTTAAGTAGTTGCAATAACTTTTTAAAAATGTAAGCTTTTTATTGACCATATCTCATGGTGATAAAGAGACCGATATCGCATCGGTTAAAAGCGAGTTTTGGAAAAACTAACAAGGAGTGTGTATGAAAAGAATGCACAGAGTTCTTAATTCGTTTAGCCGAGGCTCAAAGATCGCTAGGCTAAATCAATTAATGTTCCGAAATTTAAAATCTGTTGAAGCTAATGGCAATGGCACAAGCGGATACGTTATTAAATCTGGAAAAAACTCTGGAAAAGTTGTTGGGCATTTAAAAAAAGAGCCTAAAAACATTTAATTAAGATTGGGGTATGGGGGCACCTGGCAACAGAACGCCCCTAAAATAATCTTTTGGATCTTAAAAAGAATATTCTTGTGATTTTTTTATTTCGTTAATTATTAAATCATTAATCATTTCCGCTCCTCTTAAAGATGGGTGCCACGGGTCAGAAAAAATTAGTTCATTATTATCTTTATCAACAACAGGACATAAATTATTTTTTATATTACATAATCTTTCAGTGGGTTTTATTTTAATCAAGTTACTCATTTTAATATTATCGAAAAAATTAATTATTTCCGAATTAATAATTCTGTAATCGCTATATTTATATTCACTTGAATTTAAATTTTTTATATTTAAAAATATGTCATCTCCAATTTCGGGAATAGGGTAAACCAAAATTACTATGTTATTTTTTGTTATTTTTTTTAATTGATTATAAAAAATTTCTTCCAAGACTCTTGCATTACGTTTCAAATTATTCTTTTCGACATACTCTATACCCCAGCTAGGTGATTTATCTAAATACCTCTTCTTATAAAAATACAGTGAAGTAGAACCTCCAAATATTATAATGTTATTTTGGGATTTGGATAATTCTTCTTCAACAATTTCATTAAATTTAATAAAATCTAAATTAATTTTTTTTGAGTTAGCATCAATTTGTATTATATTTTTGTCATTGAAATAAAAATATCCCTCAGACGTGATTGATATAAAATTATAATCATTTAATCTTGACTTCAAATTGTAAGAAAGGCTTGCTAAGTGTGAGTCCCCTATCAAAAACACTTTTTGCTTTTTGTTAGGATTGAATTTACAAATATCTATATTATTAAAACAGATTCTATTATTTTTCTCTAAATATTCAAAAGTTAACTTCGATTGAATATTTATATCCAAATTATGTCTGATCCCTTTTTCTTTTATTATATAAAAATTAAAAATTAATAAAATTAGAATACATAATGTAAGTGTAACAGTAATTATACTAAATTTATTTTTTTTATTTCTAAATGGTTTTTCTATAAACTTATAAGAAAAATATGACATTACAAAAATAAAAAAAAAAAGTAAAAAACTCTTAAATATATTTCCCTGAGTAAATTGTGTAATTTTGTTAAAAGCAAATACGGGATAATGCCAAAGATATAAAGAGTACGAAATCAGGCCGATCCCAACAAAAAGTTTTGTTGAGAGTATTTTAGTGATTGGTTCACTATTATCTGAAAACCATATTATTAAACAAACACCCAAAACTGCTGGCAAAGTATGAAAAGATGGATGTGGAAAATATAATTTAAAAAAAATAATTGATAATATAATTAATAAAAAACCAACACTTGGGAGTATTAAATTCAACGTTTTATTTTTACATCTATATCCCCTGCTAACTTCAATATATGCCAGCATTGAGCCTGATAATAACTCCCACATCCTAGTGTGAATAAAATAAAAAGCAATTGATTGAGAATGTTTGCTACTCCAATCAGCTAATATTAAACTAATAACAAAACCAAAAAAAAATATAAAGAATATATATTTCTTAAAATATTTAAATGAGAACATCAAAATTATTGGAAATAGAATATAAAATTGTTCTTCAACTGATAAAGACCAAGTATGAAGGAAGGGTTTTAACAATCCACTCTGAGCTCCATACTCTTGTCCAGAAAAATGAAAATATAAATTTGAGGAAAATCCTAAGGAAAAAAGAATAGATTTCGAAAAATCTACAAAGTTTATTGGAAATAAATAAATCCACGCAAACGGTAATGTAAATAACATAACTGTTATTAAAGCTGGTAATAAACGCCTGATTCTTCTCTCATAAAAATATTTAAAAGAAAATGAGTCAGTTCTAATTAATTCAATTAAAATTATAGAAGTGATAAGATAACCTGATATTACAAAAAAAATATCAACACCAATAAACCCACCCTTGAAGGGTTGATGACCTAAAATTGATACTTGTGAATGATAAAATATTACAGCTAAAACTGCAATTGCTCGAAGACCATCTATTTCTGGACGATAATTGAGCTTCATCTTTTTTTAAAGATCTAAGTAATATTTTTTGGATCTGGCATTCCTACCTTATTATAACCAGCATCAACATAATGTATCTCACCTGTAACACCACCAGCCATATCGCTTAGTAGATATAAAGCAGAATTTCCAACATCAAGATTATCAACGTTTCTTTTCAGAAAGGAATGATCAGCGTTCCATTTATATAAAAATTTTGCATCTCCAATTGCTGATGCTGCTAAAGTTTTGATTGGACCTGCACTAATTGCATTAATTCTTATACCTTTTGAACCTAAGTCTCTTGCAAGATATTTAACACTTGCTTCAAGTGCAGCTTTACATACACCCATCACATTATAATTTGGAATAGCTTTATTAGCTTCATAACTTAAGGTAATCATACTTCCACCTTGTTTCATAATTTTAGATGCTTCTTTTGCAACTTCTGTAAATGAGAAACAAGAAATCAACATGCTTCTTAAAAAGTTTTCTCTAGTTGTATTTAGATATTCACCTGATAATTCGGATTTATCTGAAAATGCAATTGCGTGAACTACAAAATCTATTTCTCCCCATTTAGATTTTATATCTTCAAATAATTTTATTACTTCCTCTTTTTTCTCAACATCACAACTAAAAGTAACATTTGAATTTAATTTTCCTGCTAAAGGAACAACTCTTTTCTTTAGCGCATCACCTAAATAGGTAAATGCAAGTTCTGCTCCTGCTTCTGCAAGTTTTTGAGAAATCCCCCAAGCAATTGATCGTTCGTTAGCAACACCCATGATCAATCCTTTTTTACCTTTCATCAAACTCATTATTAAACCTTTTCAAATACTAAAGTGGCATTAGTTCCACCAAAACCAAAACTGTTAGACATTACAGAATTTAAATTAACATCTTTTTCAACCTTAGTTACTATTGGGTAATTTTTTGCTTCATCGTCCATATCTTGAATATTTGCAGATGCAGCAATAAACTTATTTTTCATCATTATTAAACTATAAACTGCCTCATGAACCGAGGTTGCGCCTAAAGAGTGACCAGCTAAAGATTTAGTTGAACTTATTTTTGGTTTGTAATCTTTAAAAGCCTCTCCAACTGCTTTTAATTCTGTTATATCTCCAACCGGAGTAGATGTTCCATGAGTATTTATATAATCGATTTTATTTTTTGTCGTGCTTAATGCCATCTGCATACATCTAACTGCTCCTTCCCCTGATGGAGCAACCATATCGTAACCATCAGATGTAGCACCATAACCAGTTAATTCTCCGTAAATTTTTGCACCTCTTGCTTTTGCGTGTTCATACTCTTCTAAAACCAAAACTCCACCTCCACCAGATATAACGAAACCATCTCTTGTTTTATCATAAGGTCTTGATGCTTTTTCAGGAGTATCATTATATTTAGAAGATAGAGCAGTCATTGCATCAAACATTGCTGTCATTGCAAAATGCACTTCATCACTTCCACCAGCAAAAATTATTTTTTGTTTTCCTAATTGAATTATTTCCATAGCATTACCAATACAATGGCCACTTGTTGCACATGCTGAACTGATTGTATAATTAATCCCTTTAATCTTAAATGGAACAGCCAAGGTTGCTGATGCTGTGCTGGACATTGTTCTAGGAACAATAAAAGGTCCCATACGTTTTGGACTTTTTGCTCTTGTTTTATCTGCTGCTAAAATAACATTTTCAATAGACGGGCCACCAGATCCCATAATCATACCAGTTGAAGTGTTACTTACATCTTTTTCCTCTAAGCCAGAGTCTTTTACTGCCTCTGCCATAGAAATATAGTTATAAGCTGATCCTGGTCCCATAAATCTTATAAATTTTCTATCCACATGATCTTCGAGATTAATATTTGGCTTACCATGCACGTGGCTCTTTAAATTGTATTCTTTGTATTCTTCTGAAAAAGAAATTCCTGATTTTGAATTTAATAGTGATTGATAAACTTCCTCTTGATTGTTACCTAAACAAGAAACAACCCCTATCCCTGTTACAACAACTCTTTTCATTATTTAAATAAACCTACTTTTAAGTTTTCTGTTGAGTAAATTTTTTTGCCATCTGCGAGCAAAATTCCATTTGCTAAACCGACAGTAGTGCCTTCTTTTATAAGAACTCTTTTCATATTAATCTCATAAACTGCTTTTTTGACATTTTTAAGAACTTCGCCAGTAAACTTTACCGTGTTAACTCCTAGAGCTCTTCCTCTTCCAGGATTTCCTAACCATCCCAAATAAAACCCTACAAGCTGCCACATGGCATCTAATCCAAGACATCCTGGCATTACAGGATCTTTTTTGAAATGACAGTCAAAAAACCATAGACTATCTTTTATATCTAATTCAGCAACAATAAATCCTTTACCAAATTCACCTTTGTTTTCACTAATTTCTGTGATTCTATCAAACATCAACATTGGAGGTGCAGGTAATTTTGCGTTTCCTGGACCAAAAAGATCACCATTAGCACAACTGATTAGATCGTCGTAAGTGTATGAGCTTTTTTTCATTTTTCGATATCCTTAATACTTGATTTAACAAAAATATAATATAGATTTAGTTTAGAATAGTTATAAATTACTATGTTAAATAATAGCCAATATATTGAAAAATTAAGAAGTTCCGGCTTAAGACCAACAAAACAAAGAATAAAAATTTGCGAAGTTCTGTTTAATACACAAAAGACTTTTCATTTTACAATTAACGAACTTGTTAAAAGAATAAGCAAGTCAACAAACGACAAAATTTCACTTGCAACTGTTTATAACACAGTTCATGCATTTAAAAATAAAGGTTATTTAAAAGAGATACCAATTAACTCCGATCAAAGTTATTTTGATACCAATACGTCGCATCACCACCATTTCTATGATGAGACCCAAAAAGATTTAATAGATATAGATGATGCAGATGTTGAGCCAGTTAAAATTAATACAAGAATTCCTGGAAAAAAAATCAAGTCAGTTGAAGTACTTGTTAAAGTCGAAGACGACAAATCTTAATTCAATTTCTACATTATAATAGTTCTAAACTGTTGACAAATTTATTTAGAATTATTATAAAATATAAAAAAGGAGATACATGAGTACAGAGTTCAGAAATAAAGATTTCAAAAATAAAGAATTAGGCAAATGCCCGGTAACAGGAGCAGGAACAACTGCTAAGTTTTCTGCAGGTAGAGGACAATCAAACAGAGACTTTTGGCCAAATAGTTTGAATTTAAAGATATTAAGTCAGCATTCTAACCTGACTAATCCAATGGATAAAAAATTTAATTATGCCAAAGAATTTAAAAAATTAAATTACAAAGCATTAAAAAGAGATTTAACAAAATTAATGACAGACTCACAAGAATGGTGGCCAGCAGACTATGGTCATTACGGACCTTTTTTTATTAGACTGGCTTGGCATGCAGCTGGTACTTACAGAACTGGAGATGGTAGAGGTGGAGCTGGAACAGGCAATCAAAGGTTTGCACCATTGAATGCTTGGCCAGACAATGTCAATTTAGATAAAGCAAGATTATTACTTTGGCCAATTAAGCAAAAGTACGGAAAACAAATTTCATGGGCTGATTTATTTATTTTAGTTGGAAACGTCGCCTTAGAGTCAATGGGTTTTAAAACTTTTGGTTTTGGAGCAGGAAGAGTTGATATTTGGGAACCTGAGGATGATATTTACTGGGGATCTGAAAAGGAAATGCTAGGAGTTGAAAGATACAGTGGGAAAAGAGATCTAGAGCAACCACTTGGAGCTTCACACATGGGATTAATTTATGTAAATCCTCAAGGTCCTGATGCAAATCCTGACCCTCTTTTAGCTGCTCATGACATAAGAGAAACGTTTGGAAGAATGGCAATGAATGATTATGAGACTGTTGCTTTAGTTGCTGGAGGTCATACATTTGGAAAATCACACGGAGCAGCATCTGAGTCTCATAAAGGTCCAGATCCAGAAGCATCAAGAATTCAAGATCAATCTACTGGATGGAACAGTGATTATAAATCAGGAAAAGGCGTTGATACTATAAGCAGTGGTATTGAAGGAGCATGGACACAGTCACCTATAAAATGGGATATGGGTTACTTTGATTGTTTGTTTAATCATGAATGGGAATTAACAAAAAGCCCTGCAGGAGCTCATCAATGGACACCAAAACAAAATGGCCAAAAAATTAAAATGGTTCCTGATGCGCATGATAAAAATAAAATGCATCCACCAATGATGCAAACAACAGATCTTTCTTTAAGAATGGATCCTTCGTATGGACCAATATCAAAACATTTTTACAACAACCCTGATGAATTTGCAGATGCTTTTGCAAGAGCATGGTTTAAATTAACTCACAGAGATATGGGTCCAAGAGCATGTTACTTGGGTAACGAGGTACCAAAAGAAGAGTTAATATGGCAAGATCCAGTAAAAAAACCAAAATATAAATTAAAGAAAAGTGATATTAAAACTCTTAAATCTAAAATATCTAAATCTAAATTGTCTGTATCAGAATTAGTAAGCACAGCTTGGGCATCAGCTTCAACTTACAGAGGATCAGATAAAAGAGGTGGAGCTAATGGAGCTAGAGTTGCTTTAGAACCACAAATTAGTTGGGATGTAAATAATCCAAAACAGATTAATAAAGTTATCAAAACTTTAGAAAAAATTAAAAATAAATTCGATAATAAGAAAAAATCTGTTTCGTTAGCTGATTTAATAGTGCTTGGTGGAAACGTAGGTATTGAAATGGCAGCTAAAAAAGCAGGAGTAAATGTTGATGTGCCTTTCTACCCAGGAAGAGGAGATGCTTCACAAGAAAAAACTGATATACATTCATTTGGACTTTTAGAACCACAAGCTGATGGATTTAGAAACTACAACAAAGATGAGACATCTACAGTTTCAGCTGAGGAAAAGTTAATAGATAAAGCACAATTGATGGGTTTAACAGCTCCAGAAATGACAGTTCTTGTTGGTGGTATGAGAGTATTAGATACTAATTTTGATCATTCAAAAAATGGAGTTTTTACTAAAAAGCCAGGCACTTTAACAAACGACTATTTTGTTAATCTTCTAGATATGAATACTACTTGGAAAGAAACAGACAAATCCGAGCAATTGTTTGTAGGAAAAGATAGAAAAACAAACAAAGTTAAATGGCATGGTACTAGAGTGGATTTAATATTTGGTTCAAACTCACAATTAAGAGCTTTAGCCGAGGTTTATGCATGCAATGATTCATCTAAAAAATTCGTTAACGACTTTGTTTCAGCATGGACAAAAGTCATGAATTCTGACAGATTTGATCTGAAATTAAATTAATAAAATGGAAACTGCAATTAATACACCAAAAGTAAGCTTTGAAGACTTCTACGAAGTGCCTAATTTAAAATTTGATATTGAAAAACTTAGAGCTGATTTAGACCAAATTCTTGAAGAAAAAAAGTTTAATTCACCAGGAGTTACACACTTTGGTGCAATCCCACTTAACCAGATACCTAATGATGAAAATTCTATTAAAGGCAACAACATTAGAGGCAAATATTGGACTATAGCAGATGAGACAGGAAAAGAAGTTTCAAGAGATGTAGAAATTGAAGAATCTAAATATACTAAACTTTTACCGGAATTTGAAAAAACATATTTTAAAGAAGTTTATGAAACTTTAAGTAAAAAGTTTAAGTTAGGAAGAGTAAGATTATTATTAAAGGAACCAAGATCTACTTTAAGTTGGCACAAAGATCCAGAGTGCAGATTGCATGTACCAATAATAACAAACCCAGGTTGTTCGATGGTAATCGAAAACGTCGCAAAACATTTGCCAGCTGATGGCAGGGTATGGATTACAAATAATACTAAATACCATAATTTTTTTAACGGAGGGGAGCAAGCGAGAATACACCTAGTAGCGTGTGTTTTAGACAGTCCATTTAAGTAATGACTGAATTTACCAAAGGTATATTTGAGGTAAGTAGAGACGTTTACAAAAATAACAAAGGCTCAATATTAAGAACAATTGTTTATACAATTGGTCACTTTGCAATTGCTATTACAGTATTAATGCTTGTAGCAGATGTATCTTTTATGATTGCCCTAACAGATGCAATTGTTGAACCAATAGCAAATTCAGTTTGGTACTTTGTGCTTGATAAGTGGTGGGCAAGCAAAAGTAAAAAGTCCTAGTTTCCCCACAAATATTCATTATTAATCCATCCCACATAGTTTCCAGTTTCCACTTTAAACCATTTTTTTTCTTCTTTTTTAACAATCAATAATCTACCGCTTTTAATTACTGCAATCGGTGTTGAATATTTTGTAGAATTTTTAAAGAGTATTTTTTCCTGAAGTGTAATTAATGATTTGTTTTTTTTAAGCTGAGACCTGTGAACCCATCCACCATTATTTTTATAATCTAGAATTTTTCTAAAATTTTCTTTTTCATCAATTATTTCAACTGGAAAATTTTTTTTTAAATATACAAATTTAATTGGATAATCTAATCCAGGTCCATATCTTACATTTACCTTATTGTATTTTAAAGAAAGAAAATAATTTTCATCTGCTTTTATATTATTAAAAAAAAGTAACAAAAATAATATAGATAATATCCTAAACATTTTATTTTACTAAATTACATATTCTGAATTCTAAATTTAACAAATTAATAATTAAAACTTTGCCATTTAAACGCCTTCCTACGCCTAGAATATATTTAATTGCTTCATTTGCTTGAATATTTCCAACTATACCTGCAACTGTGCCAATTACTCCATCTTCTTCACAAGTGGGTATACCGTCAACAGGTATACCTTGGTAAAAAGATTCCAAACAAGGTTTTGTTTTTTTTGAAAAGTTGAAACCAAAAATATGTCCATCAAATTTTCCAATCGCTCCAGAGATAAAAACTTTTCTTAATATTTTAGAAAATTTATTTATTAAAAATTTACTACTAAAGTTATCGGTACCATCTATTATTATATCAAATGATTTCATTATTTTTCTTATATTAAAATTGTCAATTTTTTTCTTAAAACTTTTTATTTTCACGTTAGAATTAACTTTTTTTATTCTTTGTTTTACTACATCAACTTTATATTTTTTAATATCACTAGCAGTAAATATAGATTGTCTATGAATATTTGATAAACTAACTTTATCATGATCAATTAAGCCTATTGTTCCAACTCCAGCTCTACTCAAGTATTCTGCCGCAGGACAACCTAGTCCTCCAAGACCTACGATTAAAACTTTTGATTTCTTAAGTTTTTTTTGCCCACTGACACCTATATCTTTAAGAATAATTTGCCTCGAATATCTTTCTATTTCATTATTTGTTAGGCTCATTTTTTTCCTGTGGACCCGAAACCACCTTGACCTCTAACAGTGTCAGGTAAACTATCAACTTCCTCAAATTCCATTTTAAGAATTGGAACTAAAACCATTTGAGCAATTCTATCACCATTATTAATTATGAAATCTTTGTTACTATGATTGAATAAAATAATTTTTAATTCACCTCTATAGTCACTATCTATAGTGCCAGGAGAATTTAATACACCTATGCTTTCTTTTGCAGCCAAACCTGATCTAGGCCTTATTTGAATTTCCAATTCCTCAGGTATTGCAACTTGCAACCCTGTTGGAATTAACTCTGAGCTGTTTGGTTTAATTACAACTTCTTTATCTAAAAATGCAGATAAATCCACTCCAGACGAGCCATCGGTTTTGTATTTTGGAGTGATTACTTCTTTACAAGTCTTTTTAATTAATATTTTGACCATCAAATCAAATTCAGCCGATTGATAATCCTTTTCACAATTTCATCAGCTACTACTGATTTATAAGTTTTAGAAATATTTTCATTTTCAACTTTTTCATCTTTATAAAATATTGAAACCTCATTAAAATCAGAGTCAAACCCAATATCATTTTTGCTAACATCATTGGCTATTATCCAATCACAACCTTTACTTTGTAGTTTTTGTTTACTATTTAAGTGTAAGTTATCAGTTTCTGCAGAAAAACCTATGACTAATTTTGGTTTATTATTACTTTTTGATATTAACTTCAGAATATCTATATTTTTTTCGAAATCCAATTTTAAATCATTATTTTTTTTTATTTTATTTTCACTTAAATTTTTTACTTTAAAATCCCCTACTGCTGCGCAAAAAATTGCAACATCACACGGTAAATTTTCTATTGTCCTCTGATACATTTCTTCAGCAGTATTTACTTTTAATAAATTAATGTTTGGATCAGGGGTAAGCTTTGATGGACCAGAAATTAAAGTTGTATCAAAACCATTATTAAATAATGATTTTGCTATCTCGTAGCCTTGCTTTCCACTTGATCTGTTTGAAATATATCTAACTGGGTCTATATATTCTCGTGTAGGACCTGCCGTAACAATTGCTCTAAATTTTTTATTATCGCTTTTGGATTTAAAATAATTATCAAGTTCATTAAGTATATACTCTATATCAGCCATTCGTCCATCACCATATTCTCCGCATGCCATTTCTCCATTAAATGGCCCTATGATCCTGTAATTATAGCTTTTAATTTTTTCTAAATTTTGTTTGTTTGATGTATGTTCCCACATTCTTACGTTCATAGCAGGACAAACAAATATGCTTTTATTAGATGCTTGAACAACAGTTGTTGCTAAATCATCACTTATACCTTGACTCATCTTAGCAATAATATTTGAGGTAGCTGGAGCTATAAGTATTAAATCTGCCCATCTTGATAGGGAAATATGGTCCATCTCAGACTCATTTTCAACGGAGTATATATCTGAATAAACTTTATTTTTTGAAAGTGAAGCAATAGATAAAGGCGTAACAAATTCAGAACCGCCTTTTGTTAGTATAGTTTTAATTTCACACTGAATTTTTATGAGAGATCTGATTAAATCTAAAGCTTTGTAAGCTGCTATTCCACCAGAAATTATAAGTAATATTTTTTTTTTTTCTAAAAAATTCATATTGAATTAAAATACTATGACACCTAAAAAAACAAGTATTAATAAACCAATAATACTTTGATTTCTCAGAGATTTCATCTCGTTTTTCTTCTCAGTTAGTGAGGAATAAGAATTAGTATTTTGCGGAATTTGACCACTAGCTAAAAATGCCAAAGCTTGGTTTGCGTTTTCCATAACTTTTGGAAATTCTGGAATTTTTTTTAAAATCTCCGCAGAGTCTTTTAAAGAGTCCACAACATTTTTAATTGGATCTTTTGTTTCTTTTAACCAGTTTTCTAGTACTGGTCTTGAGGTTTCCCATATATTAGTATTTGGATCTAACTTTCTTGAGACCCCTTCAACAACTACCATTGTTTTTTGAAGTAACAGAAGTTGTGGCTGTGTTTGCATGTTAAATTTTTCAGTAATATCAAACAATTGTTTTAATAATTTTCCACCAGATATATCTTTAACACTTTGACCAAATATTGGTTCTCCAATTGATCTTAACGCTTGAGCAAGTTCATCAACTGAAACATTTTTAGGCACTAATCCTGCAACTAAATGAACCTCAGCTACTTTCTTATAATCTCGACTTACAAAACCAAATAATATCTCAGCAAGATATCTCCTATTCATTTTATCAATTCTACCCATAATTCCAAAATCTATTGGTACAATTTGTCCTGATGAATTAATAAAAATATTTCCTTGATGCATATCAGCATGAAAAAAACCATCCCTAACAGCTTGTCTTAAAAAATGTTGTATTAAGTCAGTTGCAATTTTTGAAGTATTTTTTCCACTGTCAATTAATTTATCTTTTTCTCTTATAGATATTCCATCAACCCAATCTAAAGTCAGCACACTTTCACTAGTAAAATTCCAATATATTTTAGGCACATTAAAACCTAAATCATTTTTAGTATTCTCTAAATATTCGTTAGCTGCAGCTGCCTCAAATCTGAGGTCCATTTCATGATTAGTTATTTCTTTGAATAAAAAGACAACTTCAATTAATTTTAATCTTTTAGTCTTTGGAATTAACGTTTCTATCAAATAAGCCAACATCATTATTGCATCAATTTCTGAATTAAATATTTCTTTAATATTTGGTCTTAAAACTTTTATAGCTACATCCTTAATGGTATTACCCTCGTTTATCTTAGCTTTATGAACTTGTGCAATTGATGCCGCTGCAATAGGATCAGAGAACTCAATTATATTTTTTGATGTTAACTCTCCAAGTTCCTCCTTAATTATATTTTCAGCTAATGATTTTGAGAATGGTGGCAATTTATCCTGCAATTTTTCTAAATTTTTCGTAAGTTCTTCCCCGATGATATCCGGTCTTGTTGCTAAGAATTGTCCAAGTTTTATAAAAGTAGTCCCCAAATCTTGAATTGTAGAACTTAAATCATCCGTACGACCTGTTTTTTTTTGTTTTTTACTTAAAGATAATGAGACCAAATTAAAAAATAATTTGATAAAAAATGGAATTTTATGAGATCTATCCACAATTTCTATAATGTCTGAAGAGCCTATTTTTCTTGCAATCTTAAATAGAATAAAAATTTTATTTATCATATTTTCCAGCCTGAATGAATTGAAACTATGCCTCCTGATAAATTTTTATAATTTGGTTTATAAAATTTGTTACTCTTTAAAATTTCAATTAACTCTTTTTGATTTACAAAATTTTCAATACTTTCTATTAAATATTTATATGGTTTACTTTCCCCTACAACTATTTTGCCAATTGTTGGAATTAACTTAGAGTAATTTTTATATAAAATTTCTAAATTTTGATTTTGAATTTTTGAAAATTCTAAACAAAAAAATCTTCCACCCTTTTTTAATACTCTGTAAGCTTCTTTAATTGATTTATCTAAATTTTTAGTGTTTCTTAGTCCAAAACTAATTGTATAAAAATCAAAACTATTACTGGGTAAATTTAAATTTTCTGCACTAGAGAGTTTCCATTTAATGTTCTTATAATTTTTAAGTCTTTTTTTTCCTTCACCTAGCATTTTTTGGTTGAAGTCTACACATAATATTTTTGATTTATTATTATTAATATCTGAAAATAGTTTTGCTACATCTCCTGTACCACAAGCTACATCAACTAGAGTATCATTTGATGATGGGTTCATTTGCCTTATTAATTCTTTCTTCCAGTATCTGTGTATACCAAATGACATAAAGTCATTCATTAAATCGTATTTATTATAAACTGTGTCAAAAACACTTTTCACTAAACCTTTTTTTTGCTGAAGATTTTGTTGCATAGTAATAATATTATTTTTGTTAATATAATATTAAATGCCAGAATTACCAGAAGTAGAAGTAGTCACACGTTCACTAAAAAAGACGATTATAAACCGTAAAATTATTAAAATTACAGTTAACAATCGAAATTTAAGGTTTAAGGTTCCTAAAAGTTTTGAATGCGTTTTAAAAAATAAAATTGTAAAAAATGTCAAAAGAAAATCTAAATATATTATATTTGATTTTGGTAATAACTTTTATACAGTTTTACACCTAGGTATGTCAGGAACCTTACATATTCCTACTAACAAAAATATTACAAATTTAAGTTTTTATAGTAACCCAAATTTGCCAAAAAAACATAATCATATAGTTATTGAGTTTGATAGAATTAAATTAATTTATAATGATCCTAGAAGATTTGGATATTTTAAGATATTGAAGAACAAATATGACTTTGAAAATTATTTCAAAAGAATTGGGCCAGAGGCATTAGATAAAGGCTTTAATTTAATATATTTAAAAAATAAAATTAAAAACAGAAACAAAAGTATTAAAAATCTTTTGTTAGATCAAAAAATTGTTTCAGGTATAGGCAACATTTACGCTAACGAAATATTATATAAATCTCAAATTTTGCCTATGAAAAGTGTTAGAAAATTAAGTACAATGGAATTAATGAAAATAATTAAATTTTCTAGAATAATTCTTAAGAATGCAATAAAATTTGGTGGTTCATCAATTAGAGACTTTAAAAGTATTTCTGGTGGTAGCGGAAGTTTTCAAACAAAATTTTCTGTTTATAATAGGGAAAATATGAAATGTGCTAAAAACAAATGTAAAGGAATTATCCGAAAAAGATATATATCAAATAGATCGACCTTTATTTGTAATTTTTGTCAAACTTAAAAAAAAATATTGACCGTATCCCTTTCTAAGGTTATACCATCGCGTCTAATGGCAAATACTAAATCAGCAATTAAAAGAATAAGAAGAATTAAAAAACAAACTTCTGTCAATAAAGCTAGAAAAAGCAGGTATAAGCTAGCTTTAAAAAAAATGAACGGTTTAATTGAAAATAAAGATAAAAAGAAAGCACTATCATACTTGCCTAAGTTGAATTCAGAATTAATGAAGATAGCTAAAACTGGAGTAATAAAAAAGGGCAATGCTTCCAGAAACATTTCAAGGCTAACTAGAAAGATTAGTGCTCTTTAGTCAACCTAGGGTTACGAATAAAAACAACCTTAAATTTACTTACACTATATATAAACAAGTCAAAATTTATTTAACAATATATTGAGTCAAACAAAATTTGAAAATAAAAGAAAAGTTTTAGTAATTATTTTTTTACTATCTTAAAATAAAAATTTCAATTCAGAATTTATTCAATTAAGGATTTTATTTTTTTTATTTAAATCAAAAAATTTTATTGAAAATTTATATCTAAGATTTTAGATGGTCTTTCTCAATGAAAAATAATTTAAATGTAAATATAGATAAAAATTTTAATTGGGAAATCATTCAAAAAGAATTACGAAATCAATTTGGTATCGAAATCTATGAAAGTTGGTTAAAGAAAATTATATTTGAGGAAAAGTATAGTAATTATATTTTGGTATCTGTATCAACTAGATTTTTGAGAGACTGGATTGTTTCAAGATATCTCGATCAAATTTTGAAAATTATTAAAAATTTTAACAAAGAAATAATAAGAGTTGAATTTAAAATTGACAATAAAATAGATAACAGCAGCAATAATATAGAAAAGCTACAAGATACGAAGATATCCTTTATTAAAGATTCTTTCTTACAATATAACAGAATAGATCAGAATAAATCATTTGATAACTTTGTCATCGGCGCGAGTAATAAGCTTGCGTTTGAAGCTTCTAAAAAAGTTTGTGAAAAAATTGCACATTACAATCCATTATATGTATATGCAGGAGTAGGAATGGGAAAAACTCATTTACTTAATGCTATAGGCCTTGAATTAAAAAACGAAAATAAAGTCACGTTTATATCAGCAGAAAGGTTTATGTATCAGTTTGTAAAATCAATTAAATCAAATGAAATGGTTAAGTTTAAAGATAATTTTAGAAATACAGATGTATTAATTATTGATGATATTCAATTTATGAATGGAAAAGAAGCAATGCAAGAAGAGTTTTTTCATACTTTTAATTCCTTAATTGACAAAGGGTCACAAGTGATATTATCCGCAGACAGGCCGCCAAATAAGTTAATTAAAATCCAAGAGAGAATAAAATCAAGGTTTTCTGGAGGGCTTGTTGTAGATATTCAAAATCCAGAGTCAGAATTACGTTTTAAAATTTTAAAAACCAAAATTGATGAGATAAATCTTTTATACAAAGAAAAATTAAGTATATCAGAGGAAATTCTAAAATTTATCTCCGATGAAATTAGAAATAGTATTAGAGAGTTAGTAGGTTCTTTAAATAGAGTGGCGTCTTTCTCAAGAATTTATAATAGAGTCCCGAATTTAAATGAAGTAAAAATTATTTTAAAAGATTTATTAAATGTAAATGAAACCAATATAACAATAGATAATATTCAAACATTAGTCTGCAAGTATTTTAAAATAAGTAAAAATGAAATGCTTTCATCTAGAAGATCAAGATATTTAGTAAGACCAAGACAAGTCGCAATTTACCTTTCAAAAATACTCACTACTAAATCTCTGCCTGAAATTGGAAGAGAATTTTCCAATAGAGATCACACTACTGTAATTCACTCAGTCAAAACTATTGAAAAATTGAAAACTGAAAATGTTGAAATATCAAATGGTATCGATAATTTAAAAAACCAAATTTTATATAAAAAAGAAAATGAAATTTAGTATTAATCAGAAAGATTTGCAGGAGTCTTTAGGATTTTGTCAAAATGTAATAGAGCGAAGAAGCACCTTGCCAATATTGTCAAACGTATTATTACAAGCTAAAGATAAATCTATTAAAATCACAGCAACAGATCTAGATATGATATTTGTACATAATATCTCAAATGTTGAAATTACTGAGGAGGGAGAAACCACTACAAACTCATCCATTATGCATGATATAGTCAGAAAATTTTCCTCAGGAAAAAAAATAAATATCGAAACTATATCCGAAAACAAATTACAACTTGAGTCTGAAAAATCTATTTTTAAATTAAACTGCATTGACTCAAAAGAATTTCCCTTATCTGAGGATGATTTAAACGGTGAAGATATAATTTTAAATTCTCAAAGTTTTTTAAAACTTTTAAATAAATGTAGGTTTTCTATATCAAATGATGAAACAAGACATTATTTAAGTGGTATTTTCTTACATTTTACTCAAAATGAAGAAAAGAATTATTTAACAGCTGTATCAACTGACTCACACAGAATGTCAATTTCTAAAATGAGATTGGATCAAAATATAAAATTTGAACCGATAATTTTACCTAAAAAAACTATTTATCAACTATGTTCTATTTTAGAAAATTTTAATGGAAACATAAAACTTTTAAATACCAAATCTAAAATAAAATTTATTCTAAATAATAGTATTTTAACTTCTAAAGTTATAGATGGAAAATTTCCAAATTATATTCAGGTAATACCGAAAAATAATAAAAAAAAATTAGAAGCTGATTTAGAATTGTTTCAAAATAGCGTAGACAGGGTAGCATCTGTTTCTGCTGACAAAAAAGATGGTGTCAGATTTAGCTTATCAAAAAATAAATTAGATTTATCAGTTAATAACGCAAACAGCGGTGATGGCAAAGAAACCCTTTCTGTAAACTTTGACCATGAATTAGATATAAGTTTCAATTCAAAATATTTAGTTGATGTAGCTAGTCAGCTAGAAGGAGAGAATATTGAAATTTATTTCAATGATATCTCCTCACCTGCGTTAATTAAAGATCCAAGTGACTTCGATAGCATATATGTAATTATGCCAATGAAAGGCTAATTCTTTCAAGAAATTTTATTGAGCTCATCATATATATTTTGCTCAACCTGATTAGTTAACTTTTTTTGTTCAATCCCTGGAGGAATGATACTTAAAATTGAAACTGTGATTTTCTGACTGGGAATTATTTTTCCATGTTTGGGCCAAACCTTTCCTGAGTTAATTGCAACTGGCAAACATGCAATATTTAGATCATTGTAAATTCTAGAAAAACCTTTTTTAAATTTTGATCTATCATCAAAACTCTTCCTAGTACCTTGTGGAAAAATTATTAAGATTTTATCTGTATCCTTAATCACCTTACCTACTTCATCAGAAAAATTGAGATTTTCTTTAGATATTTTATTTCTATCAATCGCTATGCATCCCATTTTTTTTAAATACCATCCAAATAAAGGAATTTTTGTGAGTTCTTTCTTTAGTATAAAAACCGGTTTATCAAATATTGTCTGTAAAAAAAAAGTCTCGAAAATTGACTGATGTGAAGATGCTACAAAATATTTTTGATTATTTGAAATATTTTCAATTCCTTTAACCTCAATTTTGGTGCCCATTATATACTTGAGGCAAAAACTAGTCCAATTACCTAAGAATTTACCACCCAGTCTTACTACATATTGAGGGAGTATTAAACTTGGTGTGAATAAAATTAATAGAAATATTAAACCAAAATAGAAAACGAATAAAAAAATAATATTTCTTATCATTTAATTAAATTATGTCATTTAATCTTTGTTTTTTACTGATCTTTTTAATCTTTGAATTTTTAATAATAAATTCAACTGGGCGAGGTCTTAAATTGTAATTTGAAGATAAAACTATTCCATATGCCCCAACATCTTTGATTGCTAAATTATCCCCCTCATTAATTTTTTGATAATTTTTTGTTTTAAGGAAACGATCAGATGTTTCACATATTGGCCCAACAAAGTCGTGAGAGTTAGAATTTCTAGATGATTTTTTAGTTAATGGTATTATATCATGTGTAGCATTATATAAAGCAGGACGTATCAAGTCGTTCATACCAGCATCTATAATAATAAATTTCTTGTTCGAACTGTTTTTTATATAAATTACTTTTGTAAGCAAAACAGCAGTGTTTCCAACAATAGAGCGACCTGGCTCAAAAATAATCTTACAATTATTTTTTTTTGAAAATTTATAGATATTTTTTGAAAGTTTTGAGTAGTCTAATTTTTTGTTATCTTTAATATATTTTATACCCATACCTCCTCCTAAATCAATATATTCAAATTTATATTTAGATTTTGATAAAATTTTATTTATAGCAACAAGTACATTATTGTAGGGTTTGTTTTGTGTTATCTGGCTTCCAATGTGAACGCTTAAACATTTAATTTCTATATTTTTCGAGTTTTTAAATTTATTTAAAATTTTAATAATATCACTACTATTTAAACCAAATTTATCTTGGATTCTTCCTGTCGATATTTTTGTATTAGTTTTTGCATCTATATTTGGGTTTAATCTTAAACCTACACTCACTTTTTTCCTAAATTTTCTAGCTAATTTTTGTATATTTTTTAATTCACTTTCAGATTCAACATTTATAAGGAGTATATTTTTGCTAATTGCAAATCTTAGCTCTTCAAATTTTTTTCCAACACCCGAATATACAATTTTATTTGGCTTAAAACCTAAAGATAATACTTTTTTTAATTCACCATCAGATACAACATCAGCTCCTAGGCCGTTCTCTTTAATTATCCTAAGTATCGCTGAATTATAATTCGATTTAACAGAGAAACAAATTAAAGGACTAAAAGATTTAAATGAATTTTTGAAATTATTAATATTTTCGATTAATCTTTTGTTAGAATAACAATAAATCGGTGACCCATATTTCTTAATTAAATTTTCTGCTTTAATTTTTTCAATGTAAAAATTATTATTTTTATAATTCATTAAAGGTTAGTTTTTTGACTTTGAATCATAGTATTATTTTTGTATTCGGGATCACCTTTTTTCCCACATGAGATTAAAGATAAAAATACAATTATAATAAATAAAAAATTTTTCATTTAATTTCCTTTTTAAGTTTGTTTATCATTTTCTTAATGTTTTCAAAAGATGTTCCTCCATATGATTTCTTTGAGTTAACTGAATTTTTTATGTTTGCTTGTTCCAAAATTTGGTCGTTTAGTCTTTTATCAATGCTTTTAACTTGATTTAGATCTAATTCATTAAGAGGTAGATTTAATTTTTCTGCTAAATTTACTATTTTCGAAGTTATTTTATAAGACTCTCTAAAAGTAATTTTTAGATTTTTTACCATGTTATCAGCTAAATCAGTTGCTGTTGTATAACCTTTATTAGCCGCCCCAAGCATTACTTGCTTATTAATTATTAAACCTTTTAAGACTTCGTCAAATATTAACAAACTATTTTTTAATGTATCAAATGAATTAAATACTAACTCTTTGTCATCTTGTAGATCTTTGAAGTAAGATAAAGGCAATCCTTTTACAATTGTAAGCATAGAAATTAAAGAACCATAACTTATACCTGTTTTCCCTCGAAGATACTCTAGAGTATCTGGATTTTTTTTTTGTGGCATAATTGATGAACCAGTTACCAAGTTGTCTTTTAATTTAATAAAATTGAATTGGTCAGAGTTCCAAATAATCAATTCTTCCGAAATTCTTGAAATATGCATCGAGCACATTGAGACATTATATAAAAAGTCCAAAACAAAATCTCTATCAGATACTGTATCTATTGAGTTATTAGTTGGTTTGCTAAATTTCAGTTTTTTTGTTGTATACCATCTATCAATTTTAAAAGATGTGCCAGAAATTGCACAAACTCCCAAAGGGTTTTCATTTAAACTTTCCAAACTATTTTTAAATCTTTTTTTATCTCTATTAAACATTTCAACACATGACATAAAATAATGTGCTAAAGAAATAGGTTGAGCATTTTTTAGATGTGTAAATCCTGGTAAAATTGTTTTTAAATTTTTATCCGCATTATTTAATAAGCTTTTAATTACTTTAGTTAATAACTTGTCAATTTCACTAACAGAACTCTTCATCCAAATCTTAAGATCTGTTAAAACCTGGTCGTTTCTTGATCTTGCTGTGTGTAAAAAACCAGCATCATCACCTATCAATTCAAATAATCTACTTTCAATGTTCATATGAATGTCCTCTTTAGAAATATCGAATTTAAATTTTTTTTTATCAATCTCATTTTTAATTCTGTTTAAACCCCATAAAATTTTTTCTTTAACTTTAAGAGAAATAATTTTTTGTTTATAAAGCATATCTGTATGAACCATAGAACCTCTGATATCCTCTTTGTACAGTCGTTTATCGATGTTTATTGAGGACCCTACTTTTTTAAAATTATTAGAAGTTTGTTTCTTGATGCGAGCGCTCCAAACTGCATAGTTGTTTTTATTTTTTCCCATGATAATTATTTATAATATTTAGTATGCCTAATTTAATAAAATTTTTTATAACAGTTATAATTATTTTTTCTACATTTAGTAGCTATTCGAAAGATTTAAATTTACCAAAAAATTTGATTATTTATGAAAAACCAAAAGAATATAAAGACGTGGCTTTTAAGAATACATTAGAAAAAGACATAAATTTAATTGATTATGACGGAAAGTTAGTGTTAGTGAATTTTTGGGCAACTTGGTGCGAACCTTGTAAAGAGGAAATGCCGTCACTTGATAAACTTTCTATTGATAAAAATTTTAAGAATTTAGAAATTCTACCAATAAATATCGGTCAAGAAAAAATTAATAAAATAAAAGAATTTTATATTAAAACTAATATTGAAAATTTGAATATTTTTTACGATACAGACGTCAGATTGGCAAAAAAGTTTTTACTTAGAGGTCTACCAACAACATTGATAATTAACAAAGATGGTGGTGAAATTGCTAGAGTTGTAGGGTCCATAGATTTCCAAGATAAAAACTTTAAAATGTGGCTTCAGAACTTTGATTAATCTTTAAAAAAATAAGCAAGACAAACTAAAACTATGATAGCAATAAACTGTAAAAGAACTCTTAGCTGCATAAGTTTATTTGAATATTTTTTACTTGTAGAGCCACCTTTGAAAAGAGTTCCAATACCTAGAACCAAAACAATAGCAACAGCCAATATAAGAACTATAGCTATTACCTTTATAAATATTTCGGAAACCATTAAAAGTATCTATTACATAAATAGTAAAAAAAAAATAAAATAATTTATTTATGACATTTTGCCTTGATACAAAACTAATAAAACCAGAGTCTGGCAAGGAAATAAAAAATATAATTATATTATTACATGGTTATGGTGGCGATGGAAATGATATTGCACAAGTTACATTAAATTGGAAAAGATTCTTGCCTAATACACTATTTGTTTGCCCTAATGCCCCAGAAAAATGTTTGATCAGTCCATCAGGTTACCAATGGTTTGATCTAAGCAAAGACAATGATGAATTCATTTTGAATGAGAGCAAAAAAAATGAGATAATATTAAAAAAATTTTTAAAAGAGATTAAAGAGAAATTTTCAGTACCAAATTCTAAGATATGTTTATCTGGATTCAGTCAAGGATGTATGATGTCAATTAATGTGGGACTTTCATCAGATGAAAAATATTCTGGAATTTTGGGTTTTTCTGGAAAAATAATCAGTAAAAAAGATTTATCAAAAAGAATAATTCATAAACCTGAAACATTATTAATTCACGGTGAAAATGATGATATTGTTCCTTGTGTAAAATCTTTAGAAGCCAAAGATTTCTTGGAAAGAAACAAAGTATCAGTCGAATTAGAAATAATCAAAAACTGTGGTCATCATATACCTATTGAGGCATCAAGTATAGGATTAAAATTTATAAAAAAAATATTTAATCTAAATTAAATTTAACAATTTGAAGCATTGAATTAATTTTTTTTTTAGGTTAATTTAAATTATGAATTTTCAAGATCGCAATGTTTCATTAGAAAAATGCCCTGCACTTGTTTTAAATGCAGACTACAGACCTTTAAGTTATTACCCATTATCATTATGGAGTTGGCAAGACTCGATTAAATCAGTGTTCTTAGATAGAGTATCAATAGTTTCTTATTATGATAGAGTAATCAGAAGTCCTTCATTCAGCATGAAACTACCAAGTGTTATTGCTCTTAAAAGTTATATCAAACCACTTTCAAATCCAAATTTTACTAGATTTAATGTTTTCTTAAGAGACAAATTCTCTTGTCAGTATTGCGGAAGCAAACACGAATTAACATTTGACCATTTGCTACCAAGATCAAAAGGAGGAAAAACGGATTGGGATAATGTTGTAACAGCTTGCTCGGCTTGTAACGTTAAAAAAGGAGGTCGATTGTTAGAAAAATCAGGAATGAAATTAAACCAAAGGCCTTTTCAACCCACTACTGAAGATCTTCATAAAAATGGTAGAAATTTTCCGCCAAATTTTTTACATAAAAGTTGGATGGATTATTTGTATTGGGATGTCGAATTAGAACCTTAATTAGATTTTTTCAGAAATATTAATTGCAATTTTAGAACCAGTTTTTATTACTTTATCAAAAATTGAATACAGACCATCTTTAGTTGCTCCTTCATCGTAAGCAATATCTTTATGATCTATTTCGTCTTGTCTAAATTTTTCTATCTTTTTTCTAAGTGATTTTTCATCATTTTTAATTTCTTTTATTTGGTTTAAATAATGTTCATCTATTACTTCTTCGACTGATGCAGTACAAAGCATTGCTGCTTTCTTTCCCAGTAATGTGCTACCAAAACCTAAACCTAAACCTAAAAGGTCCCATAAAGGTAAAAATTTTGTTGGTTCAATTCCTCTTTTTTTTATTTCTTTTTCAAAAAACTCACAATGCTCTACTTCATGCTCTTTCATATGCTCAATAGTCTTCTTCAGTTCTTCATTTTTGACTATAGTATTTAACGCTAAAAGCTGACCTTCATATATCTTGATGGCGCCTCTTTCACCTGCATGATCTACCCTAATAAATTCTTCAATTTTTTTTTTATTACTTTTTTGCATACTTGAATATATAGACAATGACTATGGTTAAAACAAACGAAATTATAAAATTTAAGGTCGCAAGTGAAATCCCAAATAATGAAAAATCTACATCTCTGCAATCAGGCTGAATATTATTTAGAGATTTAAGTATTTCCTCTTTTTCAAGAGCATTAATATTATCCCCTGTACAAGAAAATATTGGCTCGATAATTCCTTTTTCAATGCCTACATGATAGCCTGATAACAAAAAACTTGCCACAAAGGTTAATCCTAAAATTACTAATAGTGTCTTCTTATTACCATTGAAAAATGCAATTAAACTAATCAATAAGGCTATTGCGTAAGGTATTCTCTGATAGATGCAAAGTATACATGGCTTAAAATTAAGGATGTATTCTACATATAGAGCTGTCGCTAAAGAAAAAAAACTTATAGTAAATACGATAATGAAAAAATTTTTTATGTTTTGATCAGACATTTATTTTAAAAATTTATAAGAAATTTATATACAAAAAATGCGAAAACTATAATAATTATTGATACTAATATCGATACTGGTAATAGCCTCTTTTCAATAATCTTTTTCATAGCAACACCAAAGTTACCAAGTAGAAAGGCAATAATGAAAAATCTAGATCCTCTAGTTAGAAAAGAAACAATAATAAAATAAAAAAAGTTAAAGTGAACAAACCCACTAGTGATAGTAAGAAGTTTAAAAGGAACAGGAGTAAAGCCTGCAATCGCAAGCAAGGTTATCCAAGCAATTATACCACCTTCAGAAGAAACTTTATCTTTTAAAAAATTTGTATTATCCACACCATATAATTCAAATATTTTGACACCAATTTCATTAAAAAAAATAAAACCAATTAAATATCCTAAACATGCGCCTAAAACTGAACCAGTCGTTGCTATTAAGGCTATTTTCTTCCACTCTCTTTTTTTTGCAATAGTCATGGGAATTATAAATACATCTGGTGGTATAGGAAAAACAAAGCTTTCAATAAATGATATAAACCCTAAAAATTTTTTAGAGTTCTTGTGACCAGCAATTTTAATAGATTTATTATAAATTTCCTTAATCATAATTTTTGTGTTCTAAAAATACTCTTTATACTATAAATTTTAGATTAAATTAATGAAAAAGGGCGAATGGCGGAACTGGTAGACGCGTTGGACTCAAAATCCAATAGCAGCAATGTTGTGAGAGTTCGAGTCTCTCTTCGCCCACCAAAGTAATATGAAATTGAACAGTTATAATAATCTTTTAGAACTTTTTTTCGATCAATGCAATAAACAGGATAAAAACAAAATTTTCTTAACTAATTTAGGTAATCCTCAGCATAAGTTAAGCTGGGAGAAAACATACTTGTTAGTAAATCATCTTTCAAACAATATTTCAAAAGATATTAAGTTAGGCGACAGATGTATTTTAATCTCAGAAAATAGACCTGAATGGCTTATATCTGATTTGTCAATCATGTTAGCTGGTGGAATCAGTGTTCCCTCTTACACTACTTATACTACTAAAGATTATGAATACATTATTAATGATTGTGAACCTTCTGTTGTAATAGTTTCTAACAAAGAACAGTTTAAGAAAGTTAAAGATATATTAGATTATAAAAAAATTAAGAAAATTATTTCTTTTGACCGATTAGAAAATTTAAATTTCGAAAATTATTTATGTATTGAGGATTTTATTAACGATAATGATAATTTCGAAAACTTTAAAAGCGAAATTAGCTTAAAGCGTACAGACCCAGCTTGCATTATATATACATCTGGAACCCAAGGAAATCCTAAGGGTGTAATTTTGAGTCATGGAGGAATTCTAAGTAATTGTGAGGGTGGTTATGAGTTGTTAAAACCAATTATATCAAAAGACATGAAATTTTTAACTTGGCTACCGTTATCACACTCCTATGAACACACCGTTCAATTCATACAAATCGCTGTAGGGGCAAAAGTATTCTATGCTGAAAGCATAGATAAACTACTTAAAAATATTAGTGATTGTTCACCAGACATAATGACAGCAGTTCCAAGATTCTACCAGAACTTATATCAAAAGATAAACTCAACTTTTGGCAAAGCCAAAGGTATCAAAAAGTTTCTAGTCGAAAATACTGTAAAACTTGGTTCCAAGAAATTTAATAAAGAAAAAATGACCTTACGAGATAAAATAATAAATAAGATATGTGAAATTACAGTTAGATCTAAGATTAAAAAACAATTTGGTGGTAGTCTCAAAACATTTGTATCGGGAGGTGGTGCACTTGATCCCAAAATTGGTACTTTTCTAAATTCAATAGGCTTACCAACTTTACAGGGTTATGGATTAACAGAAAGTTCACCTGTTGTAAGCTGCAATCCTATAGAAGATATAAGAATTGACACGGTTGGAATTCCTTTTAGGTGCAATAAAGTTAAGATAGCGGAGGATGGTGAGATATTAGTTCAGGGGGAAAATGTAATGCTCGGTTATTGGAATAAAAAAACTGAAACAGATAAAGTATTAGTAGATAGTTGGCTTCATACTGGAGATATTGGTAAATTTGTAAATGGCTATTTAAAAATTACAGATAGAAAAAAAGATATTTTAATTACTCCTGGAGGGGACAATATTTCGCCTGTTAAAGTAGAAACAGAATTAACAAAATCAAATTTTATTGATCAATGTTTAGTTTACGGTGATAACAAACCTTATCTTGTAGCTTTAATAGTTTTAAATTCAGAAACTAGTATAGATGAAAAAGATTTGAGTAATGAAATTGAAGAAATAAATAAAAATCTAACTAAAATAGAAAAAATAAAAAAATTTTTTGTAATAAAAGAAAAATTTTCTATAGAAAATGGCATGATGACACCAACTTTAAAGTTAAAAAGATATAAAATAATTAGTATTTATAAAAATAACTTTGAAGAACTATATAAAAAATAATTAATAAATAATGTTATATTAAGCGCATAAACATTAATGTTTTTGCATTAATTAAAAATAAAATTTTAAAAAATTTAAATTTTAATTTTACAACTTAATTTATAAAAAATTATATAATTGACATAACATGAGAAAAAATTTAAAAATTAACTAAACAACGAATCAAAATGATTCGTACAAACAGGGAGCTAAAGATGGCTAAAAGAAGAAAAAAAGCTAAGAAAAAAGCTAAGAAAAAAGCTAAAAAAAGAAGAAGAAGAAGATAATAATTCTTTTTTAAAAACGCTTCTCATAACGATTGTGTGAGAAGCGTTTTTTTTATTGATCTTCACTCTCGTTTTCTAAATTTGAATTATCTTCGTTGTTTATATCCTCGGTCGTATTTTTAGGCGTATCGGTTTTAACGATTTTTTGATTTATAACTTCGCTGTTTTTTTCTAAATTTCTTTTTAAGGCTTTATCAAGTTTTTTTTGAGTATTTTCCAATGACAAATTTAGAACTATTTGAAACTCTGAAATAATTCTTTCGTAGGCTTTTTCAAATAACTGTCTTTCACTATAGGATTGATCTATCATTATATCATCACCTTTATTTAGATCCCTCACAACCTCTGCAAGATCATAAATTTTCCCTGATGTAATTTTTTGCTCATATTCCTGAGCTCTCCTGCTCCACATTGATCTTTTAATTTTAGGTTTTCCTTTTAAAATTGAGATAGATTTGTTTACCTGGTTTATAGTTGAAAGTGGTCTTAGGTGCGACTGTTTATTAATAGGGAGCAATCCTATTGCTTTGTCTTTCTCAAATTTTATATCGTAACATTGAACATCAATACCTCCAATTTTTTTTGCACTAACTGAAATTATTTGGCCAACACCGTGTTTTGGGTAAACAATATAATCTTTTACTTTATATTCTTTCTTTTCAGTCCCTTGTTTTTTTATTTTTATTATCTCAGGTTTTTGATCTAAGGTTTTTGTAAGTTTTAAATTCTCATTTTTACTTGAATTTTTTTTTAATTCTTTATTTTTTTCAATTTTAGCTTGTTTTTCCTTTTTTACAATTTTCGGCCTTCCAACTTTCTTAGTATTAATTTTACTTGGTTTAACCTTAACTTTTTTTTTAAATTTTTTTACTTTATCTTTTTTCTTTTTAAAGGTTTTCTTTAAAATACTTTTCAAATTTATTTTTTTCATTTTTATATTTTTCGTTATCTATTGGTGGCTCTTTTTTTTGTGAAATATTTGGCCAAATCTCTGAATATTTTTTGTTGATCTCTAACCATTTTTCTGATCCTTCCTCTGTTTCTGACTTTATAGCATCTAAAGGGCATTCTGGCTCACAAACGCCACAATCTATACACTCATCAGGTTTAATTACAAGCATATTTTTCCCTTCATAGAAACAGTCAACTGGGCAAACCTCTACACAGTCCATCAGCTTACATTTTATACATTTATCATTTACTATATATGTCATCGTTTTTGTTTATTTTGTATATCTAATTTAATATCACCCATTGTTTTAGCATCCACATAAAGCAAACCTGCCAAACGTCTCATTAAATTTTCTTCATACATATCTGAATTACCGTCTGACAAAATAATACCCCAAATATTTTTTATAATTTCTATTTTATTATTTTTATCCATAGCCTTTATATTTTTTGTAAAATCTTGAATATGATTAGAGTCGGTTTCTTTTTTTTCAGCCTCTATTAAAACTTTATCTATATCTTCATTATTATTAAGTTTTTTGAGGGTCTTTTTTATAATTTCTTTTTCTTTATCGGTATAATTTTCATCTATTCTAGCAGCATGTATCATCAAACAAGCTACATTTAGTAGATCATTATCGTTATTTAATTTTTCGTCTTTATTAAAAAATTTTAATATCATTTTAAATTTAACTGTTTTAAAGCGGCAAAAGGATTGTCATTTTGAAATTTACCTCTAGTTTTTTTATTAATTTTTTTTACAGGATTATATTTAAAAAAATATTTGTCATTTTCAAGTGAGACATTGTAGTTCATTTTCTTTATTAATTTCAGGAAATTATCTTTGCTACAACCTAATAGATTTAACATCTTCGGAACGACTTCAATTTTGGTGTTTTTTCCAGTGTCTGAGCTTATTATTTCCAGGAATAATCTTTCTAAAATATCAATACGAACAAAATAATCATCAAATTTTTCAAAACCACACATAAGCATAAAATTTTTATCCGAAAATTTTTTATCGTTTAAAAAATTTAAACCAAATGTCGGAGGTTCTAAATTATAGT
This sequence comes from uncultured Pelagibacteraceae bacterium, assembly GCA_902587095.1. GTDB lineage: Bacteria > Pseudomonadota > Alphaproteobacteria > Pelagibacterales > Pelagibacteraceae > Pelagibacter. The sequence goes on along the minus strand of CACIJY010000001.1, from coordinate 144,831 downwards.
TTTTTTCATTGTAATTTTTCCATAACATTAATCTTAATGAAACAACGCTTGGCTTAAATAATTTATGTAAAAAAATATGATATCTTCCAAACTTAACTCCTTGATCTCTCAGGATTTTCCTCTCATTTTGGTCTAAGTCATTTAACAATTTTTTTATGCTATCTCTTTTTAAAACTCCATTATTTTCATACAACATATAAGATAAAGCCCTAGTAGATGGGTTAGATGATTTAATATTTTTTAATTTTGTAAGACTACCTAGTTCAATATTAATTTTTTCGTTTAACCAACTCTTTAAAAAATTTTGTAAAATATTTTTTTGTTCAGTTTCTACAACATCATCAACAATAGCATTTATTTCAGGCTTTAAGTAATCATTCCCTTTACTTAAATATGCTATTGGAAAATTATTCCAATAAATTTTAAGATCTTTTTTGAGTTCAATATTTTTTGTTTTAATTATTTGATTAATTCTATCCAATATCTCTGGGCCTACATTTTGTCTTGATGCTTTTTTTAGTGACTTAATGTCGGAGTCTAGGTCTCCAATTTTAAAATCAAGTTCAAGTTTAAGACCTTTTAAATTTCCTATAAATTGATTATTAATCATAACCTTTTCATTGTCGACTATTTTAGTTTCAAAAATGATATCTTGTTTTAATCCTTTAGCTAATACACTTGCGCGTTTATCTATAAAACTTTTCGTGAGCTCCTCATGTAATCGATCGGACAGTCTATCTTCAAGAAATTTAGTTCTCTCAACCCAGTAATCCTGATTTTCTACCCAACCATTTTTGTTAGCTACATAAGACCATGTTCTAACGTTTGCAATTCTATTTGAAACAGAGTCTACATTGCCGTCTAGTTTATCTAATATAGACAGTTGCTGTTTCATATATTTATTTGTTATTTTTCCTGGAGATTGTCTTAAAAAATTAAAAACTTTACCAACCACCTCTAAATGATGTCCATAAGTTTTTTTCACAAAATCGGGTATTTGACAACATTCCCAAAGTAATTTTAATTCATTTTCGTTGTTAAAAATTTGAAGTTTTTCTGTGTCTTTAAGTATGTATTTTAACACTTTTTCATCCTCACACTCTGAAACTTTTCTTAACCAACTTTTACTTGGTCTTTCTTCTAAAGATTTAATTAATTTATCTCCACTTTTAAAATTTAAATTTGGGTTTCTCCAAAAAATAGTATGAATCTCATCTATTTTATGATTTTCCAATAACTCTATTTCTTCCGCACTTATTTCACCAGAGTCTCCCGTTATTCCAAATGACCCGTCATTTAAATATCTACCAGCTCTGCCAGCAATTTGAGATATTTCTGAAAGTTTTAATCTTCTTAGTTTTTTACCATCAAATTTTTTTAGATTTGAGAAATATACGTTATTTAGATCCATGTTTATACCCATTCCAATTGCATCAGTAGCTACTAAATAATCAACATCACCTGATTGATACAAACTTACTTGCGAGTTACGTGTTTTAGGACTTAATGATCCCATTACTATTGCTGCACCACCTTTTTGTCTTCTTATTAGCTCAGCAATTGCATAAACCTCCTCAGCTGAAAAAGCAATTATTGCACTTTTTCTCTCAATTCTAGATATTTTCTTGTGGCCTGAGTAAGTTAACTTAGAAAGTCTTTTTCTATCAATATATTCAATATCTTCCTCTAATTTTTCAATTATATTTCTTATGGAGTTTGACCCCATAAACATTGTTAATTTTTCTCCCCTTAAATTTAATAGTCTATCTGTAAATATATGACCCCTCTCGTGGTCACTACACATTTGTATTTCATCTATTCCAACAAAATCTAAAATCTTATCAACGGGCATGGACTCTACAGTACAAAAATAATACTTAGCATTAACTGGTATTATTTTTTCCTCTCCAGTTATCAAAGCGACTTTTTTTGGATCAACTTTTTTAATTACTTTGTCGTAAACTTCTCTTGCTAATAATCTTAATGGAAAACCCATCATTCCAGTTTCAAATGAAAGCATAGTTTCGATTGCTAGAAAAGTTTTTCCGGTATTTGTTGGACCTAGAACTGCTGTAATTTTATTTTTTTTCATTTCCGTTATTAGTGTGTCAAAATTTTTACCTACTATATATTGTTACCTAGTGAGAACAAAAATGGTCTAAAACATGACCGAATCGAAGAAAAAAAAGTTCTCATTTTCATATATTTTATATTCAATTTAAATTTTAATACCTTTATATTTTCTCATACATACGTTTGCTAATAATAAATTAGGGTCTATAAATATTTTTGATTTTTTAGCTTTTTTGAAAGACTTAAAAGCAAAAATAGCAATTGGTATTTCTGTACATCCGAGAATAATTTTTTTACATCTAATTTTAATTAGATATCTTACAGCAGGACCAATGATTTTTTCAGCTTCTTTAACCTTACCAGATTTAACTAGTTGAATAGCTTTATTAACACATTTTTTTTGTAGATTTATAGTTGGTGTAACTAACTCAAAATTTCTGGATAAATAGTTATGATAAATCTTTGTATTTATAGTTGCTTCAGTTGCTAGTAGTCCAATTTTACAATTTTTTTTACATGTTTTTTTAGTGTGAAGAAAAACTTCTTTAGGCATACTAATTATTGGAATTTTTACTTTTCTTTGTAAATCATTGTACCAGTAATGTGCAGTGTTACACGGCATTACAATAAATTTACATTTATTTTTCTGTAGTAATCGACAACCTTTAACAAGTTCTTCAAGAACATTAAAATATCTTTTTAAATTCTCAGGTCTTTTTGGCGTGTCAGATTTATTATATAATAAAAATTTTGGATATTGTTGATCTTGCTTCCCCCTATTCAATACTGCAATTTTATTGCAAAAATCTAACCCTGCCTGAGTTCCCATACCACCTAAAATACCAATCATATTTTTTTAATCACTTTCCAAACCCCTGTTGCAGATGCAATTAATTGATCTTTTTTTTTTAAAATACAATTAACAAATACCATACTTTTAGTTTTTTTAAGTATTTGTACCTTTCCTATTAACTCATCCTCTTTTCTTGATGGTGCTATAAATTTGATATCAAGTGATACGGTAACACAAGATTTTTGATTAGTTGTTCTATGCACAGCGGTTCCTGCCCCAGCATCTATTAATGAACAAATAAAACCACCATGGGTAATCTCTCGTTTATTTAAATGAAATTCCCTAATCGTAGCTTTAAATTCGTATTCATTTTCAGAAATTTCTCTAAAATAAAGACCACCATTGTGGTGCATAAATCCGGATACCCTACTAATTTGTTCAAAATCTTGTTTCATATATAATTAAAGAATTACAGTTAGTAACAACAAAAATAAAAATACAATTGCAAAAAAAACTATTACACTTTTCTGTAAGGAAATTTTCATATAATTGGTGCGCCTGCTAGGAGTCGAACCCAGAACCTCCTGGTCCGTAGCCAAGCGCTCTATCCAATTGAGCTACAGGCGCTAATAAATTAACATAAATCATCTATATTTTAATGTAATTTTTAAATTTAAGTTTATTCTATCGTAATGTCAAAAAATTCTAAAGATATAGTTTTAACATCTGCCTTGAGAACATCGGTAGGTAAATTTGGTGGCATTCACAAGAAACTTCAAGCCCATGAATTAGGCTCAATCGTTATAAAAGGTATTTTAAAAAAAACCAACGTAGATCCGTTAGAGATAGATGAAGTTATACTTGGCCAAGTTTTACCAAGTTTAGGAGGACAAAATCCTGCAAGACAAGCCTTAATAAAATCTGGAATCCCTAAAGATAAAACTGCTTTTAATATAAATCAAGTTTGTGGGTCAGGACTAAGAGCTATTGTTTTAGGGTATCAATCAATTGGTATGGGTTCATCAAAATTTGTTATTGCTGGTGGTCAAGAAAGCATGTCTAATTCAGACGAGAAAGAAATGTTAACCAATGGATTAATAGATGCTTTTAACAACTACCATATGGGTGTTACCGCAGAAAATGTTGCAGAGAAATTTAATATTTCAAGAGATGAACAAGATCATTTTGCTCTAGACTCACAATCTAAAACGGAAAGTTCAATCAAAAGTAAAAAATTTTTAAATGAAATAATTGATAATAATCAAGATGAACACCCAAGGTTTAATTTAAATATTGAAAATCTTAAAAAATTAAAACCTGCTTTTAAAAAAGATGGCACTGTTACTGCTGGTAATTCTTCTGGTATCAACGATGGAGCAGCCGGAGTATTGCTTACTACAAGAGATTTAGCTGAGAAAAAAAATTTAGATGTCCAAGCAAAAATTGTTTCTTGGGCCACCTCTGGAGTTGATCCAACTTTAATGGGTTTGGGACCTATTCCGTCGTCTACAAAAGCTCTTGAAATTGCTGGTTGGAGTATAAATGATTTAGATTTAATTGAGTGCAACGAAGCTTTCGCCGCACAAACACTTGCAGTAGTTAAAGAGCTTAAAGTTCCTAAAGAAAAACTGAATGTTAATGGAGGTGCAATTGCTATAGGTCACCCAATCGGAGCATCAGGCGCAAGATTGATAGTCACATTAATTCATGAGATGATTAAAAGAGATAATAAAAAAGGTTTAGTTACTCTTTGTATAGGCGGTGGTATGGGTATCTCTATGTGTATTTCTCGCGATTAATATTTTAAAGATTTTAAATTCTTATTTAATAACGCCAATTGTATCCATACTTTTGCATCAAATTTTTTGCTATTATCTCTTTTTAGTAATAATTTTTTTAATAAATTAATCATTTAAATACTTTCATATTTAAGGATGTCAAAAAAAAGATATAAATATGTTATAAATATAGCTTCAAATAATGAAAAAAGATCTTTTAGTACCTGATATTGGTGATTTTGAAAACGTTGAAATTATAGAGCTGTTAGTAAAACAAGGCCAAAAAATTTCTATTAACGATCCAATAGTAACATTAGAAAGTGACAAATCTAGCGTTGAAGTACCATCAACAGAAGAAGGAATTGTAGAAAGCATATCAGTCAAGATAGGGGATAAAGTTTCAAAAGGTGATAAATTAGTTTCAATTTCTGTAGAAGGCGGAAGTGAAAAAATCGAGGAAGTTAAGGAAGTTAAAAAAGATACGGAAATACCAAAAGATACAGAAAAAATTATAAGTGATGCAGAAAAAATACAAAAAATCGATGAACCAAAAATTATCAGACAAGAAGTTTCTGAGACTAAAAAAACTTCCAAACTAGAAAATTCAAAAATTGAGATTGTTTCAGATACAAATGATATAGATCCTAGTGAGACCAAAGAGTGGCTTGAGTCATTATCTGCAGTACTTAATAACGATGGTAAAGAACGGGCACAATATATAATTAGACAATTAATAGAGCACTCATACAGAGAAGGTTCTGGATTAGTAATGTCTAGAAATACTCCGTACATTAATACAATACCTCCTGAGGAAGAAAAAAAATTACCTGGTGATCAAAATATAGAGAGAAAAATTAGATCTCTAATTAGATGGAATGCAGCAGCTATGGTTGTAAGAGCTAATAAAAAAAACCCAGAATTAGGTGGACACATTGGAACTTTCGCTTCAGCCGCAACTTTATACGATGTTGGAATGAACCATTTTTGGAGAGCAAAAAATAATAAGTTTGGTGGAGATTTAATATATTTTCAGGGTCATAGTGCTCCAGGAATTTATGCAAGATCTTACCTTGAAGGAAGATTAACAGAAAAACAATTAGATAATTTCAGACAAGAAGTTAAACCGGGAGGGTTATCATCTTATCCACACCCATGGTTAATGCCAGAGTATTGGCAGTTTCCAACTGTATCAATGGGATTAGGTCCTATGCTTGCAATTTATCAGGCAAGATTTATGAAATACTTAATTAATAGAGGTCTCATTAAAGATGAAGGTAGAAAGGTTTGGGCTTTCTTAGGAGATGGAGAAATGGACGAACCAGAATCTTTAGGAGCTATAGGCTTAGCTGCTAGAGAAAGTTTAGATAATTTAATTTTTGTTGTTAATTGCAATCTTCAGAGGTTGGATGGACCAGTAAGAGGTAACGGAAAAATTATCCAAGAGCTTGAGGGTATTTTTAGAGGAGCTGGCTGGAATGTGCTTAAGGTAATTTGGGGTTCTTATTGGGATCAATTATTAGCAAATGACAAAAAAGGTCTGTTAGTAAAAAGAATGAACGAGGCTGTTGATGGTGAATATCAAGCTTTTAAAGCTAAAGGTGGATCATATGTAAGAGAAAAGTTCTTCGGAAAATATAAAGAATTAAAAGATATGGTATCAACTATGACAGACCAAGATATTTGGAAACTTAACAGAGGTGGGCATGACCCACATAAAGTTTATGCAGCATATCATAACGCTGTTAATAATACTGGCCGACCAACTGTAATTATTGCCAAAACAATTAAAGGGTACGGTATGGGTAAATCAGGAGAAAGTATAAATACCACTCATCAACAAAAAAAATTAGATGTGAAAGATCTTATGTATTATAGAGATAGGTTTGACGTTCCGTTAACAGATGAGCAAGTAAAAAATATTCAATATTATAAACCTGACGAAAATTCAGAGGAGATAAAATATTTAAAAGATAGAAGAATTAAACTTGGTGGAAATATTCCTGAAAGATCCACTTTTGCTAAATCAATTAAAACTCCTCCAAAAGATATTTTTGATGCTCTTAAAAAGTCAACTGGATCAAAAGAAATGTCCACTACAATGGCACTTGTAAGAATGCTTACCAATCTTTTGAGAGATAAAAATGTTTCGCCAAGATTGGTTCCTATCATTCCAGATGAAGCAAGAACTTTTGGAATGGAAGGTTTTTTTCAAAAAATTGGTATATACGCTCACGAAGGACAAAAGTATGAGCCGGTAGACTCAGAACAATTATTTTCTTATAGGGAGGATAAAAAAGGTCAAGTTTTAGAGGAAGGTATAACTGAAGCTGGATCAATGTCATCTTGGATAGCAGCAGGCACTGCATACACAAATCATGATATTGAGATGATACCTATCTATTTATTCTACTCAATGTTTGGTTTTCAAAGAGTTGGTGATTTTGCTTGGGCTGCTGGTGACAGTCAAGCAAGAGGTTTTTTAATTGGAGCAACATCCGGAAAGACAACACTTGCAGGAGAAGGTTTACAACACCAAGATGGTCATAGTCATATTATTGCATCTACAATTCCAAACTGTGTTTCGTATGACCCGACCTTTGCTTATGAATTAGCGGTAATTTTTAGAGACGGGTTGAAGCGAATGCATGAAAATAAGGAAAATATTTTTTACTATATAACAACTTTAAATGAGAACTATCCACATCCAGAAATACCTAATGAGAAAGGTATTGAAGACTCAATTTTAAAAGGAATGTATAAATTAAAATCTATAAACAGGAATAAAAAAACTAAAATTACTCTACTAGGATCAGGTGCAATTCTTAGAGAGATGTTACAGGCATCGGAAATTTTAGATAAAGATTACAAAATTGATTCTGAGATATGGAGCGTAACAAGTTATAACGAATTAAGAAGAGATGGTTTAGAAGTTGAAAGACAAAATTTACTTAATCCTAATCAAGAGCCAAAAAAAACATATGTTGAAAAATGTTTAAAAGACTCTGAAGGACCTATATTAGCTGCATCAGACTATATGAGAATTTCATCTGATCAAATAAGACCATATACAAACAAGAGTTTTTATTCCCTTGGCACAGATGGGTATGGAAGAAGCGATACAAGAAAAAATCTTAGAAACTTTTTCGAAGTTGATAAGAAATATATTGTTACTTACGCTTTGAGTGTTCTTTCAAAAGAACAATTAATTGCATCAAAATACGCTGAGGAGGCAATTAAAAAATACAATATTGATAAAAATAAACCAATGCCAACCAAGTTATAAAAATGAACCAAATTATACATGCGAGTCCAAGGGTAAGAAAGTTTGCAAGGCAACTCGGTGCAGACATTTCTCAATTAAAAGGTTCAGAAAGAAATGGCAGGATTACAGAGGATGATGTCCGAAATTTTATAAAAAATCAAATTAAGCAACAAGAAAACACTCCAAAGAAATCAATAAAAGATGAAAAAAAGAAATTAGAGTTTGATCATAGTGAGTTTGGTGAAATAGAAATATCACAAATGCCACGTATAAAAAGGTTGGCAGCACCAAATTTATCTGAATCTTGGCGAACGATTCCACATGTAACTCACCATGATGAAGCTGATGTTACAGAACTCGAAAGTTTTAGAAAAAATTTGAAGGATAATTTTACCGGTGAAAAGAAAAAAATAACACCTTTAGCTTTTATTATTAAAGCTTTAGTGAATAGTTTAAAAAAGTTTCCGCATTTTAATTGCTCTATTAAAGATGAAGAAAACTACGAACTCATATTAAAAAAATATTTTCATATAGGAATAGCAGTTGATACAGAGCATGGTCTAATGGTACCAAAAATAAGAAATGCAGATAGTAAAAAGATAGAAGACTTATCAATTGAACTTAAGGATATAAGTGAAAAATGTAGAAATTTAAAAATAGATAAAAAAGAATTTTTTGGAGGCTCTATGACAATTACAAGTTTAGGAGGTATTGGTGGGACTTTTTTTACACCAATTATCAACCCTCCTGAAGTTGCGATATTAGGTATTGGCAAAATAGTAGAACGTAGTAAAAATTTAATGCTTCCATTATCTTTGTCTTATGATCACAGAGTAGTTAATGGTGCCGATGCAGCAAGGTTTTGCAACGAATTAAAAGACAACCTTGGACAAAATTTCGCTTATAAATTATCACTATAATTTAATGACAAAAAAAGCTTCTTTAGCAAGTGCATTACTTTGTTGTTTTATTTGGGGAACAACTTTTATTGCACAAGATACAGGTATGGACAACATAGGGCCTTACACTTTTAATGGTGTAAGATTTATGGTTGGCTTCTTTGCTTTATTACCTATTTTTTTATTGATAGAAAAAAAAAATTTCACATCCGAATTTAATAAAGACAAAAAAAAATTTGTATATTTATCTTTTTCAATTGGTATTTTTCTCTTTCTAGGAACTGCTTTGCAACAAGTTGCTCTGTTATACACAGATATTGCTAATGCAGCATTTTTTACAATTTTTTATGTTCCAATGGTTCCTTTTATAGTTCTTTTTTTATTTAAAAAAAAAGTTCATTGGAGTGTTTATCCCTCTGTAGTTTTATGTGTAATCGGCGGGTATTTATTGACTAATTTTTATGATGCTACTGTTAGAAAAGGAGACATGTTAGTTATTTTTTGTGCATTTTTTTGGGCTCTACATATTATTTTTATAGGTGAACTCGTAAAAAGTTTTGAGCTTCCAATTACTGTTGGTTTAGTACAAACTTTTATTGTATCTGTACTCTCGTTGTTAATTAGTCTCTATGTTGAGGAAATAAACATTCAAAAAATACTATCTGAAAAATACGAAATTCTTTATGCAGGGGTTTTATCAGGTGGGTTTGCATTTGTTTTGCAAATTTATGCTCAAAAGAATATTAACCCTGCTCCTGCAGCTATAATATATTCTTTAGAGGGTGTTTTTGCTGCTATTGCTGCATGGCTAATTCTAAGTCAAGTTTTAAATATAAATAACATTCTTGGGTGCGTTTTTATTCTAATTGGAGTTCTATTATCGCAGTTACTTCCTGAACTTAAAAAAGTTAGTTATAAATAATATAAAAAATAAATAAAGATAAAATAATTCTATAAATTATAAATATATTAAAATTAAAATTTTTTATGAAGATCAAAAAATATTTAATTGTGATATAAGAAAAAATAAAAGATAAGAATACAGATAATATTATTAATGAATTAAAAGTTGCATCGTTTGTAAATACGTCTTTTAAACTTAAAAAACTTGCACCAGCTATTGCTGGTACAGATAAATAAAAAGATATTTTAGTAGCATCATATCTATCAAAATTTAAAAATCTTCCTGCTGTTATCACTATTCCAGATCTACTTACCCCAGGAAAAAGAGAGGCAATTTGGAACAGTCCAATAATTAATATTGTTTTTAAATTCAAATCTGTATCTATTTTTTTTGTTACTTTAATTTTATCAGCAAAATAAAGCACTATTGCAAAAATTAATGATAACCAAGCAAGCAGTTTTAGGTTTCTTACAAAATCTATTAAACCTGTCGTATAAATTATAAAGCCAGCTATAATTAGAGGAATAGATCCAATGACCATTAAATTTAAAATTTGTTTATTTTTAAGAATATTTAAGAAGTCTTGTCTGAAATAGAATAGAACTGCCAAAAGAGACCCTAAATGCATTCCAACATCAATCATCAGTGATTGATTTTTAAAATCAAATAATTCTGAAATTATGTAAAGATGTGCAGAAGAACTTACTGGTATAAATTCTGAAACTCCTTGAATTAATGAAAGAATTAAAATTTCGTAGTAATCAAACAACATCTTATTTTCTTAAGATATTTCAAAATTATAGCAATAAGATGTATGCATACTTGCTATGCAAAATATGAATTAATGCCTAATTTTAATACTTTTTTGAAAATTTAGGTCAATTATTATGTCCCAATTTTCATTTATATACTCTATCGCTTATTGTATAAGGGCGATCGATTATGTCAGAAAAAATGCTCAAATTCGTAAATATAGGTCAGCAAAATCCACCTAAAAGAGATACCGATAATAGGAAGGAGGATTTTAATGAGATCTATAAGGAATTTATTCATGGAAAAGCTCAAGAACAGTCTAGCCGATGTTCTCAATGCGGAGTTCCATTTTGCCAAGTACATTGTCCTTTAAGTAATAACATACCCGATTGGCTTAAGTTAACAGCTGAGGGCAGACTGGAGGAGGCTTATAATTTAGCTCAAAGCACAAATAATATGCCCGAGGTCTGTGGTAGAATTTGTCCTCAAGACAGATTATGTGAGGGAAATTGCGTAATAGAACAATCTGGTCATGGCACAGTTACAATAGGATCTGTAGAAAAATTTATCACAGATAATGCTTGGGCAAATGGTTGGGTAAAACCAATCAAAATAGAAAAAGAATTAAATCAAAGTATTGGAATAATAGGATCAGGACCAGCGGGCTTAGCTTGCGCCGAACAACTAAGAAAGAAGGGTTACAAAATAACTGTTTACGATCGTTATGACCGTGCAGGAGGTTTGTTAATTTATGGAATACCTAATTTTAAACTTGAGAAAGAAGTTGTTGAAAGAAGAATTAAACTTTTAAAAGATGGTGGAATAAATTTTAAATTAAATTTTGAAGTTGGAAAAGATGCAACTTTAGATGAATTAAAAAAAGAACACGATGCAATACTTATTGCTACAGGTGTTTATAAACCTAGAGAAATAGATATTAAAGGTAGTGATCTTGGAAATATATTTCCAGCAATGGAATTTTTAACAACCTCAAATAAAAAAGGTTTAGGTGATAAAGTTGAGAACTTTGATAACGGAACTTTAAATGCAAAAGATAAGAATGTAGTAGTTATTGGTGGTGGTGATACAGCGATGGATTGTGTCAGAACTGCTGTTAGACAAAAAGCTAAATCTGTAAAATGCCTTTATAGAAGAGACAAAGAGAATATGCCAGGGTCTGCAAGAGAGGTTGCTAATGCAGAAGAAGAGGGTGTTGAATTTGTTTGGTTAAGTGGTCCAAAAGAATTTATCGGAAAAAATAAAGTTGAAAAAGTTTTAGTAAATAAGATGAAGCTAGGTGATCCTGACGATGGTGGAAGGAGAAAGCCAATTGTGGATGAAGGATCTGAATATGAAATTGAGACTGATATTGTTATAAAATCATTAGGATTTGATCCCGAAGATCTACCTAAATTATTTAATGAAAAAGATCTTCAAGTTTCCAAGTGGGGAACAATTAAAATTGATTTTGATACTATGGAAACAAATTTAAAAGGAGTTTTTGCTGCAGGTGATATTGTAAGAGGTGCCTCGCTTGTAGTTTGGGCCATTAAAGATGGTAGAGATGTAGCAGAGAGTATCGATAAATTACTAAAGTCAAAAAGAAAACAGGATTTAAAAGTAGCATGAACAAATTAAGAAAAAAAAATTTAGATTTATTAAAAAAATCAGGTGTTTACCATGAATCTATGGAGCATGACGCTTGCGGTGTTGGTTTAGTTGCATCAACTGATGGAAAAAAATCTAGAAAAGTAGTTGAGTATGGTATTCAAGCTTTAAAAGCTGTTTGGCATAGAGGAGCGATTGATGCAGATGGAAAAACAGGTGATGGAGCTGGTATTCATATAGAAATTTCCTCTGATTTCTTTATTGAAAAAATAGAAGCTACTGGACATAAGCACGATGACTCCGATGTTTGTGTCGGAATGCTTTTTTTACCAAGAAATAATTATTCAGCACAGGAGGAATGTAGATCAATTGTGGAGAGTGAATTAACAAAAAGTAACTTTAATATTTATGGATGGAGACAAGTTCCAGTCGATCCATCGGTGCTTGGTGAAACAGCAGAGTCAAATAGACCTGAAATTACACAAGTGCTTTTTAAACATAATATTAAAGAAGAGAAAGGTAAAAAATTAGAAATAAAACTTTATGAAGCTAGAAGAAAAATCGAAAAGAAAATTTTAGAGGCGAATTTAAATGACTTTTATATTTGTTCATTTAGCTCCAAATCAATCATCTATAAAGGAATGTTTCTCGCTGAAGCTTTATCAGACTTCTATTTGGATTTAAAAGATGAAAGATTTACATCTAGATATGCAATTTTTCACCAACGTTTTTCTACAAACACAGCACCTAGTTGGGACCTAGCTCAGCCATTTAGAGCTTTAGCTCATAATGGAGAGATAAATACATTAAAAGGCAATATTAATTGGATGAGAGTCCACGAGGAAGAAATGTTTAGCCCAATATTTGAGGATATGGAAAATTTAAAACCAGTTATACCAAGTGGTAACTCTGACTCTGCTTCATTAGATAATGTTTTTGAAATACTTAATATCTCTGGGCAACCAGCTCCTTTAGCGAAATTAATGTTGATACCAGATGCCTGGTCAAAAAAAAGTAAAATACTACCTGCCGATCACCAAAAATTATTTAATTTTTTAAATAGTACAATGGAACCTTGGGATGGACCTGCAGCTATAGCAGCTACTGACAATGAGTGGGTAATTGTAGCAACTGACCGAAACGGTTTAAGACCTATGAGATACACATTGACAAAAGATAACCTTCTTTTTGCTGGATCTGAAACTGGAATGATAGAGCTTAATGAAAAGAAAATTATATCTAAAGGAAGATTAGGGCCAGGAGAAATTCTAGGAGTTAGAATAGAGAAAGGAAAAGTCTTTAATAATAAAGATATTAAAAATTATCTTGCTAAAGAATATAAACATTTCAATAACCAGATTATCGATTTAGACAAAAAACTACCTATCAAAAACGAAAAAAATATATTTTCAGGAGACAGTTTAAGAAAACTCCAACATTGCTTTGGATATAGCTTAGAGGATTTGGAATTAATACTTCACCCAATGGCAGAAGATGCCAAAGAGGCAACAGGTTCCATGGGAGATGATACCCCGCTTGCAGTCTTATCAAATAAATACAGACCACTTTATCATTTCTTTAGACAAAATTTTAGTCAAGTAACCAATCCTCCAATTGACTCATTAAGAGAAAATAAGGTTATGAGTTTAAAAACTAGATTTGGAAATTTAGGTAATATTTTAGATTTTAACAATTTAACAGAGGAAAATATTTACGTTTTAAATAGTCCTATACTTACAAATAATCAATTTGAAAAATTTGTAAGTTTTTTTGATAAGAATAATAAAACTATAGACTGTACTTTTAAATCTGATGAAGACATTGAAACAAAACTGAACTCTATTAAGCAAGAGGCTGAAATTTATGTAAGACAAGGTGTAACTCAGGTAATATTAAGTGATAAAAATGTTTCTAAAGAAAAATATCCTGTTCCGATGCTTTTATGTATTGGTGCTGTTCATACTCATTTAACAAAAATGAAATTAAGAGGCTATGTTTCAATAAATGTACAGACTGGAGAAGCTCTTGATACGCATTCATTTGCTACTCTAATAGGAGTGGGCGCAACTACAGTAAATCCTTATTTGGCCCTAGATAGTTTATATCAGAGATTTGAAAAAAAATTATTTGGCAAATTCCTGTATGAAGAGTGTGTTGAAAGATATGTAAAATCAGTAAACTTAGGTCTTTTAAAAATCATGTCGAAGATGGGTATTTCGGTGATAAGCTCGTACAGAGGTGGATGTAATTTTGAAACTGTTGGCCTAAGTAGAACAATTGTAAGAGACTTTTTCCCTGGTGTTTTGTCTAAAATTTCAGGAATTGGATTAACAGGTATTGAAAAAAAAGTTAGAAAGATACACGAAGAAGCGTTTAACAATGAAAATAATGTATTGCCTATTGGTGGAATTTATAGATACAGAAAAAATGGAGAAACACATCAGTATCAGGGCAAATTAATACATTTGCTTCAATCGGCTGTGACTGCAGGATCTTACGATTTATATAAAAAATATTCAAAAGGCATACAAGATTTACCACCTATAAATTTAAGAGACTTAATTGATTTTAAAAAAAGAAACCCAATATCTATAGACTTAGTAGAGCCAGTTGAAGACATCCAAAAAAGATTTGGTAGCGGAAGCATGTCTCATGGCGCCCTATCAAAAGAAGCTCATGAAACACTTGCTATTGGGATGAATAGAATTAAAGGAGCATCATGCAGTGGTGAAGGTGGAGAGGATGCTTCCCGATTTAAAAAAATGGAAAATGGTGACAGTGCTAATTCACGAGTAAAACAAGTTGCTTCAGCTAGATTTGGAGTAACAATTGATTACTTAAATAATTGTAACGAAATTGAGATAAAAATCGCACAAGGTGCAAAACCTGGTGAAGGAGGACAACTACCTGGATTTAAAGTCACAAAAGAAATTGCAAGACTTAGACACTCAACCCCGGGAGTTACTTTAATTTCTCCACCACCGCACCACGACATTTACTCAATAGAGGATTTAGCCCAGCTTATTTATGATCTAAAACAAATTAATCCAAAAGCTAGAGTTGGAGTAAAACTCGTTGCATCTTCGGGAATTGGAACAATTGCAGCAGGTGTAGCTAAAGCAAAAGCTGATATTATACTTATATCCGGTCATAACGGAGGTACAGGAGCAACACCACAAACAAGTGTTAAATATGTTGGTATACCATGGGAGATGGGATTAACAGAAGCGAACCAAGTTTTAACTTTGAATAATTTAAGACATCAAGTGACATTAAGAACTGATGGAGGAATTAAAACTGGTAGAGATGTAGTCATTGCAGCAATGATGGGAGCAGAGGAATTTGGAGTAGCTACAACTGCATTAGTTGCAATGGGTTGCATAATGGTAAGACAATGTCATTCAAACACATGTCCAGTTGGAGTTTGCACACAAGACGATGAGTTAAGAAAGAAATTTACAGGCACACCAGATAAAGTTGTAAATTTATTCAAATTTATCTCTGAAGAGGTTAGAGAAATACTTGCAGAATTAGGATTTAAAACACTTAATGAAATAATTGGAAGAACTGATTTACTAAGGCAGATAAGCAAAGGCTCACCCAATCTAGATGACCTAGATCTTAACCCTTTGTTTGTTAAAGCTGACCCGGGTAAAAACAAAAGGTATTGTGAAGATCCTAAAATTAATTACGTTCCGGATACAGTTGATCAAAAAATTTGGCCAGAGATTTTAAATAACTTAGATAACAAAACACCTCTAAAAGATGAATATTTAATTGAAAATACTAACAGAGCTGTTGGAACAAGAATATCTTATGAATTCTATAAAAAATTCCAAAACAAAACTCTGGACGATGGTTTTTTAAAAATCAATTTTAAAGGTTCTGCAGGTCAATCATTTGGAGCATTTGGAATTAAAGGGTTAAAACTAATATTAAATGGAGATGCAAATGATTATGTTGGAAAAGGGCTTTCAGGCGCAACTCTTGTAGTGAAACTTCAAAAAGAAAGTAATCTAATTTCTTTTGAAAATACTATTATTGGTAATACAGTTTTATATGGAGCAACTTCAGGTAAGTTATTTGCAGCAGGTCAAGCTGGAGAAAGATTTGCTGTTAGAAATTCAGGTGCGACAGCAGTAGTTGAGGGTTGTGACTCAAATGGTTGTGAGTACATGACAGGAGGTAATATAGTAATTTTAGGTGAAACAGGTGACAATTTTGGAGCTGGAATGACAGGTGGAATGGCCTTTATTTACGATACAAAAAAAGAATTTGATAAACGAGTTAACCCAGGGTCAATAATTTGGCAAAAGATTGAGACAGATTATTGGAAATCTTTTTTAAAAAATCTGATTACAGAACATCATTATGAAACAGAATCTTTACTATCAAAAAAAATAATTGATAATTTTGATCAAGAAATAGAAAATTTTATTCAAGTTTGTCCAAAAGAAATGATTGATAAATTAGAAAATCCAATTTCAAATAAAGTTGTTAGTTTCGCAAGTTAGGATATAAATGAATCTTTTATGTTTTGGTTATGGTCAAGTTGCCAAAAACTTAGTATCAAATCTTTTAAAAAAACAAGTAAATTTAAATTTGACAATTTCAACAAGAGAAAACTCATCAATAAAAAAATTGGGTGACTTTGAATTTGAAAACCTAGAATTCAAAGAAAATGCCTACGACAAAAAAATTTTGGACAAATTAAATGAGTATGATTATATTTTAATTTCTGTTCCACCAATTAATTCAAACGATTTATTTTTAAAAAATCTTGCTAATCATGTAAGTGAAAGTAGTAAAATTAAATCTATTTTGTACTTGTCATCAACTAGCGTATACGGAAATCATAATGGCGCATGGGTAAATGAAGAAAGTGAAACTAAACCAAAAACTAAAATGGGGATTGACAGACTACACATAGAAAATAAGTGGATGGAATTTTCAAAAAAGAAAAAATTACCAATTCAGATATTTAGATTAGCCGGTATTTATTCAGAAAAAAATAACGCAGTAAGCAGGCTTCAAAACAAACAAAGTTTTTTAGTTGTTAAAGAAAATCATTTTTTTTCAAGAATACACGTTAAAGATATATCTGAAATATTATATCTGTCTCTAAAAAATATTAAAGAAAATCAAATATTCAATCTTGCCGATAATAAACCAGCATCGAGTGTTGAGGTTACAAGTTATGCATCTAAATTGTTAGGATGCGAATTACCTACAAAAATAAATTTTGAGGACCTAGAGGAAGGGGTTTTAAAGGATTTTTATAGAGATTCAAAAAAGGTTTCTAATGAAAAAGTAAAAAAAGAGTTAAACTATGAGTTTATTTACCCTTCTTATAAAGAGGGTTTAGCGCAATAATCAATTATTTTATTCATATAATTACTTAAAATTTTCAAGTCTTTTACTCTTGATAGACTATGGTCTCCATTTTTTATTTTTATAAATTCTTTGTCTGAGTTTGGGAATACTTTTAATATTTTTCTAGATAAACTCTGGGGTACTACTTTATCTTTTTCACCATGTAAAAGATATATCGGAAATTTTGAATTGTTTTTTTTATTAAGAACTTTATTTTTTCGACCGTCTTTAATAATTTTTAAAGTAATTTTATATGAATAGTCATCGTTTTCTAAATTGTAATATTTGTTTTTAAGTACCAAATTTTTATTTTTTATACTTAATTTTTTCCATATCAACCTATCTAAAAATTCTGGCGCTGCTCCAATTCCAATAAAACCTATTATATTTTTAAAATATTTTAGCTGAATTAAACCTAACCATGCCCCTAAACTAGATCCAATAATTATTATTTTTTTGTTAATTAGTTTTTGTTTAATTATGAATTTTACGTCATTTGACCAACTAGTGATTGTTCCTGTTTCAAATTTACCATATGATTTACCATGACCAGAGTATTCGATACCCATAAAACCAACTTTTCTTTTTTGACACTGTTTCATTAAATAATTAGGTTTCTTACCAGTTAAATCTGACTTTAAGCCATGTAAAAAAACTACAAAAATATCAGATTTAGGATTTTTAAATAGAACCCTGATTTTCTTGTTTGTTTTATATTTTATAAATTCAAATTTAGTCATAAAGAGTTACAAAATATGATAATATAAGAATATTATATGTCATCTAAATTAAAAGTTTTACAGGTAATACCCAGATTAGACTATGGAGGAGCTGAAATAGGATGTTATGATCTAGCGCACTATCTAAGTGAGCAAAAAAGCAAATCTTATATTGCAACTAGTGGAGGTAAATTAACTAAATATATCAACAAAAAAAAAGTTAAATTATTCAAAATTCCAGTTCACAGTAAAAATCCGATATTAATGATTTTAAATATTTTTATTTTATCATTAATTGTTCTTTTTTATAGAATTAATGTCATCCATGTTAGAAGCAGAGCACCTGCTTGGTCGTGTTATTTCACTGCAAAAATTACCCGGTGCAAGTTGGTTACCACATTCCATGGGACATATAACTTTAATTCATCATTAAAAAAATATTATAATTCTATTATGCTTAAGTCAGATTGTGTAATAGCTGGCTCAAATTTTATATTTAAACATATTTCAGAAAATTATCCTGAGCATGTTCCAAAAATGAAAAAATTTTTAGTAATATTCAGAGGTATTAATACAGAATACTATGATCCAAATAATATCAACAAAAAAGAAAGAACAAAATTTTTTGCAAAATTAAATATCGAGCCAGGTAAAAAGATTATTCTTATGCCCGGACGCCTTACAGAATGGAAAGGTCAAGAGTTGTTAATAGAGTCTTTAAATATTTTAAAAACCAATTTTGGATACAAAAACTTTGTAGCCATTATTTTGGGGTCAGATCAAGGAAGAGATGCCTATAAAAAAAAACTACTAAGATTAGTTGAACAACATAGACTTAATAATGATGTTATTTTTTTAGAACACGCAAATTCAATGCCTGTAGCATATAGTATTGCAAATGTAGTTGTATCTGCATCAATTGAACCTGAAGCTTTTGGAAGAGTTTCTGTAGAAGCTCAATCAATGAAAAGACCAATTATAGCAAGTGATATTGGTGGATCTAAAGAGACTATCATAGATAATAAAACAGGACTATTATTTAAGACTGAAGATCCAAAATCTTTAAGTGAAAAAATTGATAATATTTTTAGATCTGATGATACAACACTAAATGCCATGGGAAATAGTGGAAGAAAAAACGTTGAACAAAAATTTAATGTTGAAAAAATGTGTTTTTCAACTTATTCAGAATATAAAAAACTAATAAATGCCTAATATAACTTTACCAGATGGAAAAAAGTTATCTTTTGATGAAAAGGTAACAGGAAAACAGATTGTAGAAAAAATTAGCAAGTCATTAGCCAAAGAAGCACTTATAATGAGTGTTGATGGAAATTTAAAAGACTTAAGTTTTGAAATAGAAAAAGATTCTAAAGTAAAAATTTTAACATCAAAAGATGATGATGGCTTAGATACCATAAGACACGACACTGCTCATATTTTAGCAATGGCTGTACAAGAGTTGTTTCCTGGAACACAGGTCACTATTGGTCCAACAATAGAAAATGGATTTTATTATGATTTTGCAAGAAAGGAACCATTTACGGAGTCAGACTTAAAAAAGATAGAGACTAAAATGTCTGAAATAGTTGACAGGAACGAAACTACTTATAGAGAAGTTTGGGAAAGAGATAAAGCAATTGCTCATTTCAAAAAAATGGGAGAAAATTATAAAGCTGAAATTATTCAAGACATTCCTAAAGGTGAGGAGATCTCAATTTATTTTCATGGCAAATGGCATGATCTTTGTAGAGGTCCACATTTACCTTCGACAGGTAGAATTGGTAAACATTTTAAATTAACAAAAGTTGCGGGCGCGTATTGGAGAGGCGATTCAAAAAATGAAATGTTACAGAGAATCTATGGAACTTCTTGGGCATCAAAAAAGGATTTAGAGGATTATTTAAAAAGATTAGAAGAGGCAGAAAAAAGAGATCATAGAAAATTGGGCAAAGAGATGAATCTTTTTCATTTTAGAGAGGAAAGTCCTGGAGCAGTTTTTTGGCATGAAAAAGGATGGAACTTATTTCAAAAGCTAGTTAACTATATGAGGAAAAAACAGCAAGATGCTGGCTATAAAGAAATTAACACCCCCGAAATATTAGATAGATCTTTATGGGAGAAATCTGGACATTGGGAAAAATTTGGTGCTCATATGTATACTTCACAAACTCCAGATGAGAAAATTTTTGCAGTTAAACCAATGAATTGCCCTGGATGTGTTCAGGTATTTAATCAAGGCTTGAAAAGCTACAGAGATCTTCCACTTAAAATGTCAGAGTTTGGAAAAGTTCATAGGTATGAACCATCTGGTGCTTTACATGGATTATTAAGGGTGAGAGCTTTTACGCAGGACGATGCACACATTTTTTGCACTGAAGATCAAATAACAGAGCAATCGCTTTCTATCACAAACTTAATTCTGGAAATTTACAAAGATTTGGGTTTTGAAAATGTTATTCTTAAATATTCAGATAGACCAGATCTTAGAGTTGGTAGTGACGCAGTTTGGGACAAGTCTGAAAAAGCTTTACTGAAAGCAGTGAAAGAAACAAAACTAGATTACAGTATAAATAAAGGTGAGGGTGCTTTTTATGGTCCGAAAATTGAATTCGTTCTAAGAGATGCAATTGGTAGAGATTGGCAATGCGGAACGTTGCAAGTAGATCTTAATTTACCAGAGAGATTAGGAGCATCATATGTAGAGAAAGATGGCTCTAAAAAAGTTCCAGTCATGTTACATCGTGCTTTATTTGGATCACTTGAAAGATTTATAGGAATACTAATTGAAAATTATTCTGGTAAACTTCCATTTTGGATTAGTCCTTTACAAACTGTTGTAATACCTGTTTCTGATGAATTTGATGAGTATTCAAAAAAAGTAAATAAACAATTAATCGATGCAGGTTTTTCATCTGAAGTAGATCTTAAAAATCATAACTTAAATTATAAAATTAGAGATCATTCTTTATCAAAAGTCCCAATTTTATTAATATGTGGAAAAAAAGAAGTTGACTCTAATAGCGTAACTATTAGAAGATTGGATTCTAATAAACAGGAAAACATAGAATTGAAAAAATTTATAACTATCCATCAAGCTTTAAATAAAGCTCCATCTTTATAAGTGCCAGATTTTAAACAAAATTATTTTCAAAGAAGGACTAAGCATAAGGGACCGCGATCAAATAATCGGATCGTCTCAGCAGAGGTCCAGGTCATTTCAAGCGATGGACAAAATCTAGGAATATTAAATACACAAGAGGCAATCGCAATTGCAAAAAATGAAGGATTGGATTTAATTGAAATAGCTCAGAATGCTAAGCCTCCAGTTTGTAAAATAATGGATATGGGTAAATACAAGTATGATGCTCAAAAAAAAGCAAACAAAGCTAAAAAGAAACAAAAGAAAATCGAAATAAAAGAAATAAAATTAAGACCAGTTACTGAAATTCATGACTATACTTTTAAGATTAAAAATGCTCAAAAGTTTCTTTCAAAAGGAGATAAAGTAAAATTTACCATAAAATTTAAAGGAAGAGAATTACAGCACTCAAATTTAGGTGATGAACTAATGCAAAAAATAAAAACAGACATGGAAAAACTTGGAAAAGTCGAACTCCAACCAAAATTTGATGGCAAACAAATGATTATGATCATCCAGCCTATTTAATAAATATCTTGTAAATTTATTATTAAATTTGTATAACCCTCGCAATTATGCCAAAACTAAAGACTAAAAGTTCAGCAAAAAAAAGATTTAAAATTTCTGCAAGAGGAAAAGTTATTATGCCTCAAGCTGGTAAAAGGCACGGAATGATAAAAAGAACGAATTCACAAATTAGAAAACAAAGGGGCACGACTGTGATGTCTAAGCAAGATAGTAAAATAGTAAAATCATATATGCCCTATAATTTAAGAGGATAATAAGATGCCAAGAGTTAAACGAGGTGTAACAAGTAGAGCAAAGCATAAAAAAGTTTTAAAAGCGGTAAAAGGCCAGTGGGGAAGAAGAAAAAATACTATTCGAGTTGCAAGACAAGCTATGGAAAAATCCATGCAGTATGCTTACAGAGATAGAAGAAATAAAAAAAGAGAATTTAAATCATTATGGATTCAAAGAATTAATGCTGGCGTAAGATTAGAAGGTTTAACTTATTCAAAATTTATATATGCGTTAAATAAATCAGGCATAAAAATAGATAGAAAAATTCTTGCTGAAATAGCTTACGATAATCCTGAAGCATTTAAATCTATTGTTAAAAAAGCACAAGCTGCACTAAAGTAATCTTAGGTATTGTTTTTATTTGTTTAAGAAATAATCTGTAATTATGTCAGATTTTGAAAAAAAAGTTTTAGAATTCAAAAATAAATTGGACCAGACCCAAGATGTTAAATTGGTTGAAAGCATTCGTTCAGAAATTTTTGGGAAAAATGGGTTTATTAATCAGGAATTTAAAAGGATTGGAACCTTATCAGCTGATGAGAAAAAGAATTTTGCGTCTTCTATAAATAAAGCAAAGCAAGAGCTTCAAGATATTATTAGATCCAAAGAAAATGAAGTTTTAAACAAAGAGCTTAATGAAAAACTAGAAAAGGAAAAAATAGATGTAACATTACCTGAGAAAGAATTTAAAATTGGTAAAATTCACCCTGTTTCACAAGTAATAGACGAAATCTCTTGTATATTTTCAGAAATTGGTTTTTCCGTTGAGGAAGGTCCTGATGTCGAAAATGATTATAATAATTTTACAGCATTAAACACACCTGAAAATCATCCTGCAAAAGATATGCATGACACATTTTACCTTGATAAAAATATGAAAACATTATTAAGGACTCACACTTCTCCAGTTCAAGTTAGAACTATGTTAAAGGGCAAACCTCCTTTTAAAATTATAGCTCCAGGAAGAACATATAGGAGTGATAGCGATCAAACTCATACTCCAATGTTTCATCAACTAGAAGGATTACATATTGATAAAAACATAAATATGGGTCATCTAAAAGGATGTCTAAATTATTTTATAAAGGAATTTTTTGAAGTTAAAAAAATTAAAATGAGGTTTAGACCTAGCCATTTCCCATTCACCGAACCTTCTGCAGAAGTTGATATTGGTTATAGAATTGAGAACAATAAGATAATAATAGGCGAAGGAGATAAATGGCTTGAAATTTTAGGTTGCGGAATGGTTCACCCAAATGTTTTAAAAAATTGCAAAGTTGACTCAAAAATATATCAAGGTTTCGCTTTTGGAATAGGAATTGATAGATTAGCAATGCTAAAGTATGGAATTAATGATCTTCGATCTTTTTTTGAATGTGATTACAGATGGTTGAATTACTACGGTTTTGATCCACTAGATGTTCCAACAAACTATAGAGGATTAAGTAGATGAAATTCACAAAAGATTGGCTTGATATACACTTAAAGTCAAAAAAAAAAGAATCTCAAATTATAGATAAACTAAATAATATCGGATTAGAGGTAGAAAAGATAGAGCCAATAAAAAATGAACTAAGTGATTTTATAATTGCAAAAATTATTAAAGCTAACAAACATCCCAATGCTGACAGATTAAAACTATGCGAAGTCGATATTGGTGAAAATAAAATTGTTAAAGTTGTATGTGGAGCACCAAATGCAAAAGACGGTCTTTTAACTATATATGCTCCACCTGGTTCTGTAATTCCAAAAAATGGAATGAAGTTAGAGGTTTCAAAAATAAGAGGCGAAACATCTTACGGAATGCTTTGTTCTGAATCTGAACTAAAATTATCAGATGAAAGCGAGGGAATAATTGAGATAAATAGTAATAATGATAATAAAATTGGCAAACCTTATTTTGGTAATTCTAATAAAGATAATGTAATTGAATTATCAATTACTCCAAATAGACCAGATTGTTTGGGGGTAAGAGGAATAGCCAGAGATCTTGCAGCATGTGATTTTGGCGATTTAAAGGAATTAAAAAAAACAAAATTAAATAAAAAAATTAAACACAATTTTAAAGTAAAAATTGAAAAAGATAAAAATCAAGCTTGCTATGTTTTTGGTAGTTGCATAATTAGAAATATCAACAACACAGAGAGCCCAGGATGGTTAAAGAATAGAATTTTAGCATTAGGTTTGAGGCCAATATCTGCAGTCGTTGATATTACAAACTATGTAATGTTTGATTTAAATAGACCCCTCCACGCTTATGATTTAGATAAAATTAAAAACAGAATCATTGTAAGAAATTCCAAAAAAGGTGAAATTTTAACAGCACTCGATAATAACAATTATACTTTAGATGAAAATATGTGCGTCATAGCTGATGACGAGGGACCACTAGGATTAGGTGGAATAATTGGTGGGACTAGGTCAGGTACAGAAATAGATACCAAAAACATTTTAATCGAGTCCGCTTATTTTGACCCTGAAATAACCAGAAAAACTGCAAAAAATTTAGATTTAAATAGTGATGCTAAGTTTAGATTTGAAAGAGGCATAGACCCTAATTCAATTGAGTCAGGTCTAGAGGCAGCGGCTAATCTAATAACAAGTATTTGTGGTGGCGAAGTTTCCAAATTTGATATTCAACAAAACAAACAATTTAAATCATTGGAGATCAATTTTGACCCAGACATTGTAACTAAAACAATAGGAATAAAAGTCAAATCAAATCAAATTTTAAAAATTTTAACAAAACTAGGTTTTAATTTGAAAAAAAAAGGAAAGATTTTTTCTGTAAAAGTTCCAACCTGGAGACCTGATATATTTGGGGAAATTGATTTAGTTGAGGAAGTTATTAGAATTATGGGATTAGATAACATCAAATCAATTGAGCCTGAAAAAAACAGGTCTAAACCAACACTTAATTTTTATCAAAAACATTTTCATTTAGCCCAACGATCAGTTGCATCTAAAGGTTATTTTGAGACTGTCACCTGGTCATTCACTGATGAAAAATTAAATGATAATTTTAAAGAAGAAATAGATACTATAAAAATTGTTAATCCAATTAGTTCTGATCTAAATGTCTTAAGAAATTCATTATTTCCAAATTTAATATTTTATATGGAAAAAAATTCTAAAAGAGGTTTTGATGATCAGTCACTTTTTGAAATTGGACCGGTTTTTACAGGAAAAAAACCGGGCGAACAAATAACAGTTGTGTGTGGCTTAAAAAGACAAGGTAGTGAAAAACAACAAGGGGAAATTGATGTATTCGAAATAAAAAAAGATTTTATCCAAACGCTGATGGAACTAGGTATTAATAAAGATGAGTTCAAAATAGAAGTCAAAACTCCTAGCTATTATCATCCTGGAATATCTGGATCTATTTATTCAAAAAGATACAATCTATTACTTGGTTACTTTGGTGAGTTGCATCCTAAAATTACAAAAAAAACATTTGGTTTTGAAATACTTCTAGAGAATATAGTAGAATATAAAAGTAGAACAAATAAGGTTAAAGAAAGTCTTAGTTTTTCAGATTATCAAAAATCAGACAGAGACTTTGCATTTGTAGTGGATAAACATATTAACGCACAAAATTTAACAGATGTAATATCAGATATTGATAAATCTTTAATAAAGAATATTAAAATTTTTGATGTATATGAAGGTGAAAATATTCCTTCTGGAAAAAAATCAATTGCATTAAAGGTAACGATACAATCCGATCATAAAACATTAAATGAAAATGATTTAACAGATATTTCAAAAAAAATTGTCAATTCTGTTGAAGAAAAAATCGGTGCAAAATTGAGATCATAAATGTCTACTCTCGATAACATTAGAAATTTTGCAATTATCGCTCACATAGATCACGGAAAATCAACTATTGCAGATAGATTAATTCAGCTTTGTGGGGGATTAACTGAGCGTGAAATGAAAGAACAAGTTTTAGACTCAATGGATATTGAAAGAGAAAGAGGAATAACTATTAAAGCTCAAACTGTAAAGCTTAAATATAAATCTAAAGATGGTAAGGATTATATTTTAAATATAATCGATACACCTGGACATGTAGATTTTAGTTATGAAGTAAGTAGATCACTTTATGCTTGTGAGGGGTCTATATTGATAGTCGATAGTACCCAAGGTGTTGAAGCACAAACCTTAGCAAATGTATACCAGGCTTTAGATATAAATCATGAAATTATTCCTATTTTAAATAAAATTGATTTACCTGCTTCAGATCTTGATAGAACAAGAAAACAAATTGAGGATGTTATAGGTATTGAAACTACAAATTCAGTTCCATGCTCAGGCAAAACAGGCGATGGTATTGGAGAGATACTAGAGCAAATTATATCTGTTTTACCATCCCCAAAAGGAAATAGAGATGAAAATTTAAAATGCTTGCTAGTAGATAGTTGGTATGACTCTTATTTAGGAGTAATCATTTTGGTTAGAGTCATTGATGGAAAAATTAAAAAAAATATGAAAATTAAAATGATGTCATCTAACCGAGAATATACCGTTGAAAAAGTAGGGGTATTTACACCAAAGCCAACAGATATTGATGAATTAAATTCTGGGGAAATAGGATTTATTATAACTGGTATAAAAAACTTGTCTGAAACTAAAGTTGGAGACACAATTTGCGATTCATTGAATCCAATTAAAGAGGCACTCCCTGGTTTTAAACCTAGCAAACCTGTTGTTTTTTGTGGTTTATTTCCAGTTGATAGCTCCGAATATCAAAAATTAAAAGATGGTCTTGCTAAATTAAAATTAAATGACGCTAGTTTTTCATATGACCCTGAATCATCATCTGCCTTAGGTTTAGGTTTTCGTTGTGGTTTTTTAGGTTTATTACATTTAGAAATAATTACTGAGAGACTTGAGAGAGAATTTGATATAAACCTACTAACTACCACTCCAGGAGTAGTTTACAAAGTTCATCTAAACAATGGAAAGATTATTGATCTTCAAAACCCGTCAACCTTACCAGACCCAACTTTAATTAAAATGATAGAGGAGCCATGGATTAAAGCTACTATTATTAGTCCTGACCAATATTTGGGTTCAATTATGAAATTATGTCAGGGAAAAAGAGGAATTCAAAAAAATTTAAATTATTCTGGAAACAGAGCTGTGATAAATTATGAAATACCATTAAATGAAGTAGTTTTTGATTTTAATGATCGATTGAAGTCTATGACTAGTGGATATGCAAGCTTTGATTATGAAATAATTGGTCATAGAGAAGGAAATTTAGTTAAACTTGGAATATTGGTAAATTCAGAGCCCGTTGATGCACTAGCAATGATGGTTCATAAAGATTTTGCACAATCAATAGGCAGGGAGGTTTGTGAAAAATTGAAAGACTTAATTCCTCGACATAATTTTATGATTCCTATTCAAGCTGCAATAGGAGGCAAGATTATTGCTAGAGAAACAATTAAAGGTTTTAAAAAAGATGTACTTACAAAAATACATGGCGGAGGTGCCATGGATAGAAAAAGAAAACTGTTGGAAAAGCAAAAAAAAGGCAAGGCCAGAGCTAAACAATTTGGAAGAGTAGAAATTCCCCAAGAAGCTTTCATCGGGGTATTAAAAATTAATAAGGAACGATAGATGATCTATGATTGCTTTTCGTATTGGGATGAGGATTTACTATTAGATTTAAGATTAAACATATTAGATAATTACGTAGATTATTTTGTAATAGTTGAGGGAAATAAAACATGGCAAAACAATCCAAAAAAATTGCACTTTGAAATTAATAAATTTGAAAAATTCAAGGATAAGATTATTTATATTCCGGTTACAGATTTACCCGATGGAGTCGATCCATATTTAAGAGAAAACCATCAAAGAAACGCAATAATTAAAGGATTAAAAAATTCTAAAGAAAACGATTTAATTATAATTTCAGATTTAGATGAAATTCCAAATCCTGAAAAACTAATTTCGTTTGATGTAAAAAAAAGATTTGCTGTTTTTAAACAAAAGCACTTTTATTATAAATTTAATCTTCAAAGTGCCAAGTATCCATATTGGTATGGTAGTAGAATATGTGTAAAAAAATATCTTAAGTCTCCGCAATGGTTAAGAAATCTTAAATTTAAAAAAAGACCTTTTTGGAGGATTGATAAGTTAAGACTCAACAATATTATAGAGAGTGGTGGATGGCATTTCTGTAATTTAAAAACTCCAGAAAAGCTTTTATATAAATACAAAAATTTATGTGAAACAAATGATCCTGTAAGTTTCAAAGAAAAAATTGATGAAAAATTTTTGAATTTAGATGAGATAAAACAGAGAATTGTTAAAAAGAAAGATATAATTGGTCGAGACGACAATTTTAACAAGATTGAAATTGATGAGTCTTTCCCCGTGTACTTACAAAACAATAAAAATTTTTACAAAGATTGGATTGATGAATAAAATTAAGATTTACTGCATTACTAATGAAAAAGTTAAACATCTAGAAAAAACTAATTTAACACTTGTTGGTGTAGGTAAAAAAACTTTTCCAAGAAATTATATAAATTGCACCAAAGGTAAAAATATCCAATATAAAGAAAAAAATTACTCGGAGCTAGTTTTTCATTATTGGTTTTGGAAAAATGAATTAAAAAAGTTTAATTCAAATACATGGATTGGTTTTTGCCAAAAAAGAAGGTTTTGGGTAAAATCTAAAGTAGAAATTAAAAATTTAAAAAAGTTAAAAAAGAATTTAATAAATAAACCAGATCCGAAATGGAAAAATTTTGAAAGTATTATTTGCAAGTCTATTAGAGTTGATAACCCAAAAAAAATGAAAATAATAAAAAGAGGGTGGAAAAATTTGGTAAAAGATCCCTCAATATTCTTTGATAATAGAAAACAAACAATTAAGTTGCATTTTGATATGCATCATGGTTTCAATGTTTTAGACAAAGCTATAGATAAATTAGACTTAAAAGATAGAAATCAGTTTAGAAAGTTTGTGAATGAAAATATTAGTTTTAACCCACATATAATGTTTATATCTAAAAAAAAAATTATAAATAAATGGTTTAAGGCCCTTTTTAAGTGGCTTTTTAAATGTGAAAAAATATTTGGATTTTCTGAACTAAAAGGTTATGACCAAGAAAGACTTTATGCATATTTAGCCGAGAGATATTTGTCTTTTTGGTTTAAAAAATATACCAAATATTTGGAATGGAATTGGTCTTTTTACGAACATAAATCAAGATAAAAATTTTACTTTTAGATATAAGAACTAATAATTTTTATGGATTTTGCAATTATTCTATAATATGGAATAGACCCAATATCATCAGTCATTATTACTTTCATATTCCAAGTAAAAGTATAGCAAAAAAATAAAAAATAAAAAATTTTACTATTATTAATTGAGAACTTATCAAAATATAATGAAATTTTATTATTATAAAGATCTATATTAGAGTTTTTAATTAAAAAAAATAAGTTTAAAATTGAAAAAGAATAACCAATGTTAATCCATCTACCCCAATCATACCCGATTAACATAAATAAAAATACAGAAAAAATTAAAAGTAAATTTAGCTTCAGTAAAATTTTTTTAAAATAATAACTTCCAATACGAATTTTAAAATCATCAAAATAAGAGTGGAGCATTATAGGTGTAAAGCATAAAATAATTATAACAAGATACGTAAAAAGATACTCTAGTTTAAATCTAGAAGTCACATACTCGATATTCCAAAGTAGTGTTTTATCTAAAGCAAACATTGCTCCGAAACAATTTTCATTTAAGGAAATACACATTTTTTCAAAACCGACTGGATCTGATTTTGAAATTATAACGAAAAATAAGCTAATTAAATAGGGCGAGAATGAAAATATAAAATATATAATTTCCCTTTTTTTTAAATTCTTTTTACAAAAAAAACTAAAAATAAAAAAAAATATATAAAAAATCATACCATCCCAAATTAAATTCATAATCGGTAAAAGAATTAATATTATTAAAAAGAATGAGTAACTATTTTTTAATAGTAGTTTTAAATATAATATATAAATTGAAAGTAATAGGTATTCTTTCCTAACTAATACCTCATTTTCAGCCAAAGGATATATTAGAAAGATTGGGCAAAAAAATAAAAAAATTAAGAATTGATTTAAATAGACATTTTGAAAGAATTTAAAAATTAAAAACAAAAAGATTAATAAAATTAAAATTTCAAAATAAAAAACTAAATAGCGCAATGTTACGTCTGAAAGGTTGTGAATATTTAATAAAATTTCACCTACAAGCCCCCTTCTTACAAAACCACCTTGATAATTAATTAACCATTCTGATGTTGTCCAGTCTGTGGGGTACAAAAATTTTTGTGATAAAAATAAGACTGAAAATAAGAAAATAAAAATTAGATAGAATTTAAAATAGTTTGTTCTTAAAAAGTTATTGAAAAAATTTTCCATAAAATTTGTAAAAAATCATATTTATAAGATAAAGAAGTACTTTAAAGTTCATTTTGCTTAC
Organism: uncultured Pelagibacteraceae bacterium; assembly: GCA_902587095.1. Lineage (GTDB taxonomy): Bacteria > Pseudomonadota > Alphaproteobacteria > Pelagibacterales > Pelagibacteraceae > Pelagibacter. The sequence continues at coordinate 114,217 of CACIJY010000001.1, read as the reverse complement.
TCCTTTTTTTCTAGTATCAAAGTTTATATCTACATCAATAATTAATCTTTTTTTATTATCAATATAAATTAAATCCATTAAAATTTTATATCCTTTATTAAAAAGTTTATTCCTATTATTAATAAAAATTTTTTTTTTAAAGAAAAAAAAACCGCTCATTGGATCAGATGTCTTTCGCCCCAAAAAAATGTTTACAATTAATATTAAGATTCTCGATGCACTCAATCGTATTAAACCAAGATTATGTTCCTTTTTTTCAAATAATTTTCTTGTCCCAATCACAAAATCAGCTTTTTTCTTTTCATAAACCTTTAGTAGTTTTAGAATATCAACTGGACGGTGCTGTAGATCACCGTCCATAACTAATATATTATCATATTTTGACTTTCTAAAACCAAGGATACAAGATTTTGTTAAATCTCTGTTCTTCTTTCTAATGTAATATTTCATGTTTCTCTTCTTGAATTTCTTCATAATGTATTTTGTTCCATCAGTAGAATTATCATCGACAATGATGAGCTCGAATGTTTTAGATCTTAAATTTTTGAAAATTTGTTTAATCAATATTGGTAAATTTTTAGACTCATTAAATACTGGAATAACTATTGAAAATTTCATTATTACAAAATAAAAATAATACTTTAATGAAAAATATTAGTTATTACAATAATTCAGTAGTCAATGGTTATTACGACATAATTTTTGAGAGAAAAAAAGGTGTTCAATCTGCATGGCACCACATAAAGTTTAATTACATTAAATCAAAAATAACAAAAACAAATCTACACTTAGATATAGGCTGTGGACCAGGAACTTTTTTAGGTATTTTAAAAAAAAAAAGTATTGGGATAGATGTTGCTCAGAATCAAATAAAATATGCAAAAGAAAAATACTCAAATAAAAAGATTAAATTTTTAACATATAAAAATAAGCTGCCTATAAAATCAAATTCCATTGATAGCATTTCAATGATTGAACTAATTGAACATGTTGATAACAAAGATCTCGAATATTTGCTCAAAGAATGTAGGAGAGTATTAAAAAAAGATGGTAAAATTTATTTATCAACACCAAATTACCTTTCTTTATGGCCTCTTTTAGAATTTTTTCTAAATATAATTTCTCCAGTTAATTATAAACACGAGCATATTAACAAATTTAATAAAAAAAGATTAAAAAAAATTATGGTTAAGAGTGGCTTTCAAGTTGTAGAATTGAGATCTTTTATATTGCTTTCCCCTTTTCTAGCTATTTTCACTTTTAACATTGCAAAATCAATGATTCTTTTAGACAATTTTTTAACTAAGCTTTTTCCTGGCTTCCTTTTATTTTGTAAATTAAAAAAAAGTTAAAATATAAATGAAGCTTAAAACTTTTTATAAAATATATTATAGGCATAGATTTAATAAAGCATCTATTTTTTTAAAAGTATATCTGATATTTGTTTTTGTTATTAAATACATAATTAATTTTTTTTATCTTCCAAAAAAAATAAACTTAGATGATTATTCGTTAAAAAACTCTCACTTATTTGATAAGAATTTAAATTTTTTATGTGAGCATTTTAATTCTGACAAAGGAGAGAATTTTGTTAATCAATATGCTCAACCGTCGAAGCAAGATAAAAAAATAATTACAGCCCACGGCTATGCTAAAATTTATGATAAATATCTTAGTGAAAGTAAAAATAATATATCGAATGTAATTGAACTAGGTTCATTTTATGGAAATGCTTCAGCAGCACTCTTTTTTTACTTAAAAAATTCTAAAATTTATAGTGCTGATATCAATCCAGATATGTATTTATATAGCTCAAAACGACTTATAAATTTTTATACAGATACATCATCTAGAGCTTCAATTGAAAAAAATATATTAGAAAAAAATATAAAGTATGATTTAATTATAGAAGATGCAAGCCACATGCTTAAAGATCAGATATTGTCTTTTTTTATTCTTTTCAAAAGTTTAAAACAAGGGGGCCTATTTTTTATTGAGGAAATAGATTTTCCAGAAAAAAGAGAGGACATGAGAACTGGTCAAGAATTACCAGATCTTAAAACAATATTAAAAAAAACTTTAAAAAAAGAAAATTTTAAATCAAAATATATAACAGAAAACGAGAAAAATTATTTTTTAGAAAATATTGCGTCTATAGAATTTTACAATGGAAATATTAATCAGATAGCTATTATTAGAAAAAAATAATTATAACTGGAGAGATGGCCGAGCGGTTTAAGGCGCACGCTTGGAAAGCGTGTTAAGGGGAAACTCTTTCGTGGGTTCGAATCCCACTCTCTCCGCCATTAATTTTTTAAATACTTATTCAAAATCTCTTTTTTTAAAAACATATCTCCCTTTTTATTCGTCCTAACATGTCTAAGTTTTATCAAATTATATTTAAGTTTGTTTATATTACATATTCTTTCATAAACCTTATTAGGATGATTTTTAGGTTTAATTTCTACTACTTTAGTATTCTTTTTACAAAAAACCAAATTAGCAAACCCTGCACCGTGAGGACCAATAATTATTTTTGCGTTTCTAAAAATATTTATTTGTTTTTTAAAATCAAAATTGCTCAATTTCAAAACTTTAAATCCCTTAGCTTTTAAAAATTTTTTAATTTCGGAGTTATTAATAATTTTACAATGTTTTAGTTTTGAGTCAGACCTGTCGATGTATATTTTTTCGTAAGGAACTTTTAATATTTTATTTTTTAAAAAAAAGTTTCTTAAATAATCTATTATCCACCTTGGTAAAGCACTATGAGCTTCTGATATTGTTCCTCTGAAATAATTTGGATGTGTAACCCCAATTATTTTATTAGATTGCAAATTTCTATATTTATTTGAGTCAATAATTTTTTGTTTGTTTATTCCTAAACTTTTAAGTATTTCTTTTTGGTAGTCATTTAGTTTTGAAAAATAAAAATAATTAATCATCTTTAAATTAAAAGCTAAAGATATTAATTTTATTTTTGGTACAATATCAAAGAGAAAGTGAGCATAATTATTATAACCACTTGCGCCTTGTGACAATACCGCAATAGTTCCATTTAGCTTAAAAATAAATCTAGGTGTACCAGTTTTTACTACCTGATTTTTTTTTGAACTGACTAATTTACCCTTAATCTGCTGATAAGAAAAATTTGCTAGAAGTTTATTATTAGATATAATACTTACATTTTCTATATTGTCTGTAAAAACTCTACCATTTTGTACTTCATAAAATTTATAATTATACTTAGAAAAATTTCTTATATTATTATTTTTTATAGTAATTATTTTTGTATTTGGTGGTTTTTTAGAAACTTTTATTTTTCCGTATAATGAGAGAAAAACTGAACTTCTAAATGATCTATATTTCTCTTTTGTAAATAATTTAATTTTTTTTATGATATTTTTTTTCAAAATTTGATTATTTTCTATTTAAAAAAATTGATAAACCTATTTTTGAAAAAGCTTTATGTTTTAAAAAATTATTAGAGGAATGAATAATACTTCTATCCCAAATAATTGCGTTACCAACTTTCCACTTTATGGCTTTCCAAAATTTTAATCCATTAAAATCTGCATAATCTTCGTGTGTAAGATATTTCCTATATATATTTACAGGAAATTTCTTTTTATTATTAATTAACTTTGAAGTAGTTATATTGTATCTTTTTTTTGTTAAAAGTTTCTTTATCTTTTGTCTTAATCTCAAATTATTTGTGAAAACTCCTTGTTTAAAATTTACTACTTTTTTTTTTTTACTTTTATTAAGAAAATTTGAAAATTCTTTTAAATTATCAATCCTTACGAAATTTTTATTTTTGTCAATTATTTCTAGTGGATCATAAGTAGTTTTTTTTGACCTGAAATTTGCAGCAGGCCCATACCATCTATTTTTAAAAAAAACTGTAAATACATTCTGACTTTTTTTGTCAATATGAAGGGGGACAAGTATTTGTTTAAAAGGTATTTCATTCTTATTATTTTTACCTGTATCAGCATGAATTTTAAGAGGATAGTTACTTTTAAATATGTGTGGGGGAAATTCTTTATCATGCACATAGTAATCAATGTTGGGAAAAGTTTTTCTTAACTTACTACTTAAAATATTTTTGATTACTGGATGCCAATTTTCAATTGACCTTACAGGTTCTTTATCTATTTTATTAAATGATATTTTCCATCCATCATTTCTATTCACAAAAAAGTTTTTATTGTTTTTAACATATTTAAGAATTTTATCTATTTCACCTTTATTTAGGAAGTTTTTTACTTCTTTAATAGTACCCTCTTTTTTTTTAATCTCTTTGACTTTTTTAAAATATTTCATGAATGAATAAATACTTAGAAACTTTTATTGTTTTTACAAGAATTTGCAAACATATATTATAAAATATAAAAATTTTATATAGATTGTTTTTAAACATTTATAAGTATATCTTGTTGCATGTTTTCAATTTAAAGACATCATTATGGATGACCCTAATATTTCTTTGTATGTTCCAGTTTATAATGGCGAAAAAACAATAAAAAGGTGTATAGAAGGAATTTTAAATCAAACCCTCAGGCCACAAAAAATTCTTGTTATAAATGACAATTCTACTGATGATACAAAGAAAATTCTAGATCTTTATAAAGATAAAATAGATATATTAGAAAATAAAAAAAATTTAGGTATTTCTTTGACAAGGGATATAGCAGTAAATTATCTTAAAACAAATTATATTGCGTCTGTAGATGCCGACGTAGAGCTAGATAGAGACTGGTTAAAAGTAATTTTTCACTCCATAAAAAAAAATAATGCTACTTGGGTTTGCGGAAAGATGTACGAAAAGTATGTTGAAAAACCTTGTAATTTTTGGAGATCATTAAGATTACGTCAGCACTGGGGTGAAAAAAGTATTATGAACCCAGACTTAGTTTTTGGTTGTAACAACATTTTAAAAATTGATAACTTAAATACTAAACAGTTGTATAAAAACTATGGAGAGTATTTTAAGCTTAATGGTGATGAAAATATTCTAACGAAATATTTAAGAAATAATAATCATACACTTTACTACGAAAGCGAAGCTATTTGTCATCATCTTCTCAATGATAACTATTTTACATTATCTAATAGATATTGGAGGTACATTCTTTATGGGGATGGACTAAAAAAAAGAAATCTCTTTAAAACGATTAAAAATATAATCAGACAAATAAAAAAAACAATCAAATGGACATTTGAAGATTTATTAAAATTTAGATTTAATCTTATTAAGGTAAATTTTATGATTTTGTATTATTTTTGTAAAATAGATTTCCATTTTTTAAAAAAGAATAAAGATGATTAAAAAAAAATTGTTTGTTTCTAATTTATGTTGGGGGCGAAAAAATAATATCAGAATTATCAAATATTTAAATAACGAAAAGATTTCTGGAATTGATTTTGCTCCATTAAACTATTTCAATTCCTGGTCAAACATAATTGAAAATTCAAAAAAATTAAAAAGAATTTTTAACGATCACAATATTGAAATAAACTCAATTCAAGGTATCTTTTATAAAAAAAGATACAATTTCTTCGATATTAAAAATCGGAAAAAAATTACTAATCATTTTAAACTTATTATAAAATTATGCAAAATATTTAAAACAAATAAAATAATACTTGGATCATCTAAATTTAGAAATCCAAAAAAATTAAAATTGGAAAAAGCGAACCTTTATTTCGTAAACTATTTTAAATATTTGAGTAAACTTTTAAAAAAAAATAAAATTTTATTATGTATAGAAACTATACCTAAAAATTATAAAGAAAAATTTATCTTTGATATATCATATTTGACAAATTTGATATCAAGAATAAACTCCCCAAATATAGGGATAAATTTCGACACAAGTATTTATCATTTTCAAAAATTTGATAAAAATAAATTTTTAAATAATAAAAAAATGATTAAAAATATTCAAATATCTGAGCGTAATTTTAATTATTTTGATGTGCCAAGCAAAAAAAATATATTATTTATTAAACTTTTAAAAAAACAAAAACAATTTAATAAAATTTCTTTGGAAATAATTGATAAAAAATATAACGAAAAAAAATTTTTATTTTCCATTAAAAATCTAAAAAAAATTAATATTTTTTAGTAGTATTTTGATGTCCAATAATAAAATCTGACAATTGCTTCTTTTATATTAACCTTACTTCTAAAATTAAATTCTTTCAGCAGTTTTGATATGTCAGGACATCTTCTTTGAGGCTCTATCTGAGGATAATTTTTAGGATAACCGATGTTTGTTGACTTTATTTTTTTTTTAAGAGCTATCTGCATTATTTCATGCAGTTTATTCATATTTAATTCAGGTTTATTATTACCAATATTGTAGACAAAATTCTTACCGACAAGAGTTACTATAAACATTGCAGTTATAGCATCAGTTACGTAACAAAATGTTCTCGTTTGTTTACCATTTTTAAAAATAGTGATAGGTTTTTTGTCTTTTATTGAACTAAAGAAACGTGGAAAAACTCTATAGTCATTTCTAGGCATACCAGGTCCAAATACATTGAATGGTCTAAATATACATATATCAACACCTCTTTTAATTTTATAAAAATAACATAGTGTTTCTCCAACTCTCTTACCTTCATCATAACAAGATCTATCTTCTATAGAAGAAACATTTCCATTATATGTTTCTTTTGTAGGGATATTTTTTTTATCTGGATTACCATAAATTTCGCTGCTACTAAAAAAAATAAATTTTGATTTTTTTTTTGCAGAGTATTCTAAAAGGTTTTTTGTTGATGTAATGCTTGTAAATATTGTTTCAATTGGTTTCTTGAAATAATTTTTTGGACTAGGTATTCCTGCTGCATGTAAAATATAGTCACATTTATAATTAAAATTGTAAATTTTGTTTATATCTTTCTTAATTATTTTTACATTTTTGTCATAAAAAATATCACAATTATCAAACTTTATGTCGTTTGCTATAACCTTAATTTTTTTATTAGTTTGCTTATTCAATTCATTTATAACTTTTATAAAATATTTCCCTAAAAAACCGTTAGCACCGGTTATGAAAAATTTTTTTCCATAAATTTTATTTTTATATTTTCTTAAGTTTTTTACTATTTCTTTAATATCTTTTTCTAAGTAATATCTCTCGCTCATAAAATTCTTACCTCAGGGAGCGGGATTATGAATTTTGATTTTAACCCTCTTTTTTTCCATTTTTGAATTATAGGTTCACTCAAATGCCATGCTAAAAGAAGAATATAATCTGGTTCATCTTTTGTTAATATTTCATCGTCTACAATTTTTAAATTTGTTCCAGGTATATAATAATCTAGTTTTAATGACGTAGGTTGCTCAGCAACATAGCTAACATGTCTGTTATTGATTCCACAATAACTAAGCAAAACTACTGCTCTAGCCGGACAAGATTTTGCTACTATACTTTTTCCGTCTGATTTGAGTTTTGTTATTATTTCCAACAAATCTTTTTTTGATTTTTCTACCTTTTCTTTAAAAACTCTGTACGTTTCTTCACAATTATCAACCAATTTATTTTTTTCATTTTCTAGTAAATTTAATAAACTTTGAGTTTTATTTCTCTCTTTTTTTGACACAATACATCTTATACTTCCGCCATATCTTGTTACAATTTTTGCATCAAATAAACACAAATTATACATTTCAAATAGCTTTACTAATGATAGGAGCGAATATGTCCTTAAATGCTCATGGTAAAAAGTGTCGTACTGAACCTTATTTAATATTTCCATTATATAATGATTTTCAAATGCATAGTATCCGTCTTTATCTAATAATTTTGTTATTCCTTCCATCACATCTCCTAACGTAGACATATGAGCGAAAACGTTAGTGCTGGTTATTAATTTGGCTCTACCTTGTTCTTTTATTATCTTTTCTGATATATTTTTATTAAAAAAAGATTGAATTGTGTTTATGCCATTTTTATTCGCAATTTTTGATATGTTGGTGGGCTCTACACCCAAAGTATTTAAACCTTTTTCCTTAAAATACCTTAATAAACTTCCGTCATTACTTCCAATATCAACAACTAACTCGTCAGTCTTTAAATTTAATTTTTTATAAAGATCATCTGATAGTTGTTTTTGCTCTTTATCAACTGTTAAAGTTATTCCTGGGAGATAAGGGTAATCCATATGATAAACTTCATTTTGATTGACTACATAATCTATTTGTAACAGAGTGCAATCTTTACATCTAATTATATTAATAGGAAATTTTTTAATCTCATTTTCATTGTTGGCGTTCTTCACCAGTGAATTTGCAAGCGGCTGATTACCTAATGTCATTATGTTTATTAAGTTTTTAGATCCACAAATTTGACACTTAGTAATTTTTCCAGGTGCAAAATTATGTTTGTCCATTTTATTTATCTTATAGTGCTGTTTAGGTATTCAGCATTTAAACAATAATCTATATTTGAATGATGTTTTTTTTTTAAAAAATTTTTTAACATTATAAATATTTGATTCGACCTACCATCTTTAAATTTTGATAAATTTTTAGATTTAATAGTTTTTCGCTTTTTCGAGATTTCATTATGAATTTTTAAAACAAAATTCTTAGTCCAATCTTTAGATTTAGTAAATAGCTGAATTTGGCCCTTTTCGAATTTAATAGTTATTTTGTGCTCTTGTACCCCCTTTTTTTTTGCAAAAAGTCTAATCTTACCTGTTGACCCATCTTGATTTTTTATGGAACAAGATATCTTTCTTTTGTAATCGATTCCTTTAAAATTACTTATCTTATATTCATAATTAGTTATTTTGCAATTTCCAAAAAAAAATTCACAGTAAGAAAACACATGTGTCAAAAAAATATTTTTAATGCCACCTCCTTGATTTTCAATTGTTTTCCATGATTTGATTTTTTTATCTAAATCAAAACTTCTAAAACTCCATAAAACTTTAAAGTTTAAGATTTTGCCTAACTTTTGTTTTTTTATGATATTACGTGTTTTAACGAATAACTGGTGATTTAAAAAAGTTAAATTAATATCTGATTTAATCTTTTTTCTCTTAATCATTCTTATAATATTTTTGGATAGGTTTATATTATTAGATATTGGTTTTTCAAATATTATTTTTTTCTTAAATTTTAAATTATAATTTAATATTTCAATTTGTACTTTTGGTGGAACAGCTAAGATGATTAAGTCAATATCACTTCTAAAGACTTTTTTCCAATTATATTCAAGTTTAATTTTTTTATGATTATTATATATTTTATGTGATTTAAATATGTTACGACTACACAATATTTTTAGCTTCAAGTTTTTTATATTTTTGATAGCTGGTAAATATCCTCTTAACGCAAAATTAGACCCGACTAAAGCGACATTCATATTATTCATTGTAAAAAAGCTTTATTCCATTGCAGTATTTTGAAAACCTTATTTCTTGGAAAGGATACATTTCAAATAAATCGTCTAAATTTTTATTTATAGAAGTTTTAAGTTCAGCAACGATTTCTTCATCCTTTTTAATAATTTTACTATTATGAAGTTTGTAAATAATATTATAATCTAAAGTAATTCTCACATCTTCCTTCCTAAAGTATTCTCTTTCATATTTAACATTTAAAATTGGTCTGCATATTCCATATCTATCATCAAATATTCCATTCTTTTTAAAATTTTCAAAAGTACCTCTGCTGATTTTTTTATTTTTTTTAAATCTTCCTTCAACACTTGATATCTTGGTTTCTAAAAACAAAAATTCTCTCTTATCATCTGGATAATTTCTAATTCTAATCTTTTTTCTGGGTGTCAGACCTTCAATCGAATCTTGGAACATATCTTTTCTAGAGTTATCAAAATATAGGCTGTTAACTTCGCGGTTTTTGAATAGTCTTTTTACACCTTTTTCTAAAAGTTTTCTTTTAAACTCAAAAAAATTTTCTTTTTTAATAAATAATTTTTTTTCAACTCTGTAGGTCATCTAAGCTAAATTTCCTCGTTTACAATTATTTCTATTTTAGAGTTATTATCAAAAAAGTAATTTTTAGAATAATTTACACAGCTTGATTTTTGAACTTTAATAAACCCACCATCAAATTCTTGTTTTTTTCTGTAACTGGAGAAACAATTCTCAACTGAGGAAATTTTTGAATTTTCTATTTGAACGTTGGATGAGTCTTTAGAAGCAACTCCTATTTTTGCAATTTCAAGATTTATTTCTCCAAAATTAGCACTTGATTTTTCACCTACTGAAACTCCTTTGTCTCCGCATGATACTAGTGAAGATTTTTTTATTTCGTATTTTCCATAAGAAAAATCTATACAATCATTTAATGCATTAGTAACTACAACCTTATTGACTAATAGATCTGAAAAATCTAAATCTATAGCATCATAAAGAGAATTGTTAGAAATAATTTTTTCTAAAATGCCGGTACTGTTAATTATGTTAATTCCATCTTCACAAGTTGAGTTATTTGAATTCAAAATTGACTTGTTAAAATTTATTTTAATAAAATTTAAACACCCAGTTAGATTTTTCGTATCAATTCTCTTTGCCAATTTATTTTTGAAATTATTTTGATTACCGATATAATTTATTTTGACATCATTAATTTTACCATAGAGAAAAAAACTTCTACCAATCAATTCGTTCTGAGTAATATTAAAAATTTTATTTTTTTTATCATAGAAGTAATCAACTCCATTATTAAAATAAAAATTAACATTTTCAAAATAATCATCATTTAAAACAATTTTTTTATATTTATCCTCATTATCATTCTTTAGGTTTAAGTATTCATAATTATTCCCATCAATTGTTAGTTCTGACTCTAGGAGCTTTCTTTGATTATTTATATCTATATAAAAATTTTCATTACATATTAAAATATCATCACTACAGACTTTAAATACATTTTGATCAGGTTCAAATTGTATAAATTTAGCTTTAATTTTTTGATTTTTGAAATTGTCTAAATAATTTTTTTTTAAGTTTTTATTAAAATAACTATTATTATTATATTCTATTTCAGCCACATCTTTTTTTTTTAATAATTTTTGTATTTCTTTTATATTTCTCAGTAAATCGTTCAATTTTACTTGAATTTTATCCAGATCAAGGAAAAGATTTTTTGTTTCAAGATTATCCTGAAGTTTATCAACTTTTAAATTTAAAATTATATTTTTTAACTTAATTAAAGAAGCAGCATAGTTTTGACTTAACGGATAGTTAAGTTTATTTTGAGTTTTTTTCAGGTCAAATTCACCATCATAATAAATAGGCTCAAAATAATTTTCCTCTGAATTCCAGTAAAATTTTCTATTATGAACATAAAGTGCGTGATTCCCATTTGCTGCTAAAATTATATTGTTAAAAATATCTAATCTATTTAGATTTCTTTCTATTCCTTGTGATAATATTGAATTATCAAGGTTATAGTCTAAAAAAAAGTAATTATTATTCTTATCTTTAAAATTGTTTAAAAAAACTAAATAAGCAAAGTTTAATTTATCTAGAGCTCTAAAAGCATTTTTTTTTGAGCTGTTACTTTTTACTGCCCATTTTGAATTAGTAACTTTTGAGAGCTGTATTTTCGTACCTAGTTCAGAAACTCTAAAAATCTCTGACCAATTCACCCCATCATTATTTTTTACTTTTGACGAAAATTTCATCATATATTTTTCATCCCCCTCTAGTATTGGACCTTCTTTTCTTTTGTTATACTCAAGTAGTTCTTTTGAGGATTTTTCTTGAAAAAGCATTTCGTTTTTCTCACCATTTACTATTACTTTCACAAGTTGTGTTCTTGGTGCAATAAAATTTAATTGTCTTAATAATTCAGTCATAAATATTTCATCTTCAGCATTACCTCTTGTATTTTTAAGAAACAGCTTAAATTTTGTGATATTATTTACATGTCCATCAATTAGATCAACATCTAGGCTTTGAAAAACTTTTCCGTCTTTATAAACAATATGATCTTTAAGATCTCCATGTGTTCTTACTCTTGCTTTAATTTTACAATTTATTTTGTTTTGATAAACTACTTTTACATTAGCATTAAATTTTTTTTTAAATTTGTCTGGTATTAAGTATGAAGTATTAGTTAATATTCTTAAATTGTTAACTTGCCAATTTTTATATTCATTTATCTCAATATCTATACTTTTTATGGGTATGTAATCTTTGTTTTGTTCTGTGTATAAAGAATTATAGTTATTACAGTCAAAGTGCTCTTTACTTACTGCGTTGTTCAAGTTGTATGTGCTAAATATGAAAAAAAAACAGATGAATAATTTAAATAAAGCTGACATCAATTTTTTTTAAACCATCTAAGCTTTCAACTTTATTTTTGAATTCTTTTAATTGATCTTTATCTTCAAATGCCAGTCTATATATGTAATCATTATTTTCATTATCACTTACAATTGATTTGAGATTATTATTTTTTTCAATTTCCTCAATTTTTTTCGAGGCAGTTATTTCAATTTGATTTAGTTCAATACCCTCATTAAAAGAAATATTATAAAATGATTTTTTTTTGGTATCTTTTAAATAATTATTAACAATTTTAAGCGCAACTAAAATAACTACTGTCAATACTCCTAAAACAATTGCATAATTATTTTTAACACTTGCAGCTATCCCAATAGTTATTAAATCAAAATAAATTATTAGCTCTAGAGCACTCTTTACCGGATGTCTAAATCTTACTATTGATAAAGCACCGATCATTCCTAATGACAAAGCAATATTACCGTAAATGGTTTTTGTTATTATGAATGTGATAATAGGTAAAATAAAAAAAGATACGGTTTGTGCAAAAGATTTTGCCCACATTTGCCCAGAAAAAATTAAGGCATAACGTATGGCATATCCACAAATAAGCATTACCACAACTGATATCAAATCTTCCATATAATATTTAATAGTTAATTAATAATAAATTAAATGCAATTAATATTTTAAGATTGACTTAAAACTTATATATTAATTCTATGTATTTTGAATATTTGTTAATAATTGTCTTATTTACTTTAGTTATCGCAATAACAAAAAAAAAATTCATAAAATATTCAAAGATTTTTAAAGCAAATGGACTTGATGGTGTTTATTTTTATTTTGTTAATAAAAATTTTAAAAAAACTGGCCTATCAAATTTTATAGACAAAAAAAAATATTATTTAGAAAGAGAAATTTCTAAAAGCGCTAAAAATAAAATACTTTATGGCCCTTATCGTGGTACAACAATTGGAAATAAATATGGATGGTCAAATATTGATTTTTCCTCGAAATACTTAGGTACCTATGAATCACATATACAGGACAAAATAATAAATTTAACAAAAAAAAAAAAATTTGATTTTATTATAGATTTAGGAGCAGCAGAGGGTTATCACATAATTAGCTTATTAAAAAAAAATCATTTTAAAAAAGGGTTAGCTTTTGAAATAGATAAAAAAAGTAGAAAAATTTTAGAGAAAAATGCCAAAGTTAATAATGTTTATAATAGATTAAGAATATTTGGAGAAGCTAATTTTTTGTCATTGATTAAAAACTTAAAAAATCTAGAACATAAAAAGTTATTTTTTTTAGTAGATATTGAAGGTAACGAGTATAATTTATTTAATAAACAATTCTGTAAAGAATTTTCTAAAAGCACCTTTATAATAGAAGAACATCCATTTAATATCAGTAACAAAAAAACTATTAAAGATTTTTATAAGAATATATCAAAGTATTATAAGCTAGAAATTTTAAGAGATACTTCAAAAGATCCATTCAAAATTAATATCTTGGATAAGTACAGCGATGATGAGAAATATTTGATGATGTCAGAAGGAAGGCCACAGACCATGCATTGGCTTGTTTTACACCCAAAAAAGTAAATTTTTATCTAGATTTTAAATTTTAAAAAAAAAAATAATTATTATTCAAATTATCCTTCAATATAAAGGTTAATTTACTATCTACAACAAGCTTGATTTTATTTAACACTTAAAAAATGATACAATAAATTTTTCCTAAATATATTTTTTTATGATTAAAACTGAAAAAATGGTCAAAAATTACGAGGCAGACTCCATAAAAGTTCTTAAAGGGCTGGAGGCTGTTAGAAAAAGACCTGGTATGTATATCGGTGATACCGATGACGGCACAGGTCTTCACCACATGGTTTATGAAGTTGTTGATAATTCAATAGATGAGGCGCTAGCTGGGTATTGCAAGAATATAAAAGTTGAAATTAACTCAAATAATACAATAACAGTATCAGATGATGGTAGAGGGATACCGGTAGATATCCATAAGGACGAAAAAAAATCTGCTGCAGAGGTCATAATGACTCAATTACACGCAGGGGGAAAATTTGACCATAATTCATATAAAGTATCAGGAGGCTTACATGGTGTTGGAGTTTCTGTTGTAAACGCTCTATCTAAAAAATTAGAGTTAGAAATTAATAGAGATGGCAAAAAGTACTTTATAGAATTTAAAAACGGAGATGCTAAAGCACCTCTAAAACATGTTGGTAAATCTTCAACAACAGGAACTAAAATTACTTTTCTACCTTCTGATGAAATATTTTCATCAATAAAATTTTCTAGTCTAATTATCCAAAAAAGAATGCGAGAGTTGGCATTTCTTAATAAAGGAATTAAATTAGTAGTTATAGACAAGAGTCAAAAAAAAGAAAAAATATTTGAGTACAAATTTGATGGTGGAATAGCAGAATTTATAAATTTCTTAAATCAAAAGAAAGAAAAACTTAAAAACAAGACTGGTAACGATCTTTTTAAAAAACCTATAAGTTTAGAGGGTAGTAAAAATGGTATAGAAATTGAATGTTCTTTAGAGTGGAATTCAACTTATTCAGATGATGTTTATGCTTACACAAATAACATCTATCAAAAAGATGGTGGTACTCATTTACTAGGTTTTAGGAGTGCATTAACAAGAGTTGTGAATAAGTATGTAAATGACAATAATATATTAAAAAAAAACAAATTATCTATATCTGGAGATGACATAAAAGAGGGATTAACTGCTATTTTATCAATTAAGATGCCAGACCCAAAGTTTTCATCACAAACAAAAGATAAACTAGTTTCCTCGGAAATTAGAAATATTGTTGAAACTTTTTTAAACGAGAAACTTTCTATATGGTTTGATCAAAACCCTGCAGTCATTAAAATAGTGCTACTTAAAGTGATCCAAGCAGCTCAAGCAAGAGATATAGCTAGAAAAGCACGTGAAAGCGTAAGAAGAAAAGGTGCACTTGAATTAACTGGATTGCCAGGAAAGTTAGCTGATTGTCAAAATTCAAAAAGAGATGGTACAGAATTATTTATTGTTGAGGGAGATTCTGCAGGAGGTTCTGCAAAGCAGGGTAGAAACAGAGAATTTCAAGCAGTTTTACCACTTAGAGGTAAAATTTTAAATACATATGTTGAGACAAATGGTTCCAAAAAAAATGGAAACCGCTCAGACACAAGAACAAAAGCTCTTACAAAAATGATTTCTTCAAATGAAATTGTTACACTTATTAATGCATTAGGTTTAGATCCTAAATCTGAGGAAATTGATTTAGATGATTTAAGGTATGGTAAAATAATCATAATGACAGATGCTGATGTTGATGGTTCACATATTAGAGCTTTGTTATTAACTTTTTTTAATAACAAGCCATTCAATAAGTTAATAGAGAAAGGTCATATTTATTTAGCACAACCACCTTTATTTAAATTAAATAAATCTGGAAAAACTTTTTATATAAAGGATGAAAAAGAGCTAGATAATTTTTTAATAAGCAATTCTAAAAATTTGAAAAAAACAAAAAAATACTCAAAAATTTATGAGGAGGCTTTATCTGAGGAAAAATCCAAACTGAATATACAAAGATTTAAAGGACTAGGTGAAATGAATCCCGAGGAATTATGGAGCACAACATTGGATCCAAAAAATAGAAATTTATTACAAGTTAAATATTCAAAAGACCAAAAAAAAGACCAAGATATTATTCATACCCTGATGGGAAATGATGTGAGTATTAGAAAAGAATTTATAATTTCTAATGCTATCGATATTAATAATCTAGATGTATAAAGAATATGGAAACGAGTTCTGTTTCTAAAATTTACTCATTAAATAAATCTACTTATATAAATCTAAGGTGGATAGGAATAATAGGTCAATTTTTGACAATAAATATTGTATATTTTTTTTTTAAATTTCAATTTAATATCTATTTAACCAATCTTATAATTTTTTTAGGAATCATATCTAACCTAATTTTAATTTATTTTTATCAAAAAAATATTTTATCAAATAGAGCATCTTTTATTTTTTTGTTGATTGACATTTTACAATTAAGTTCTTTAATTTATTTAACAGGAGGGATTTTAAACCCTTTTTCAATCTTTTTGATAATACCCAGTGTTTTTTCATCTTCTAACCTCGAATTGAAAGCTAGCTTGACTTTAATTTGTATAACCATTTTATCTATATTATTATTAACTTTTTACCATATCGAATTAATCTATCCTGGCAAAAATATGATTTTAGTAAATAACTTTTACTACTACGCAATTCCCACATCTCTGTTTATAGCATTAATATTTCTTAATTATTTTGCTACTACCTTTGGGCGAGAGTCTCGATTAAGAAAAGAAGCCTTAGATAAACTAGAGCAAGTTATTGCAAAAGAGCATGAACTAGTTTCACTAGGAGGTCAAGCGGCAGCAGCGGCGCATTCTTTAAATACGCCTCTTTCAACTATAAAAGTTATATCTCAAGATATGTATAAGCAGTTCAAAGATCAAAAAGATTTAAAAAAAGATATCGAATTATTAGTTAGTCAAGTAGATAGATGTGGTCAAATTTTAAAAAAACTTTCATTAAATCCATCCCAAGAAGATGATTTTATTAATCAGGAACTATCTATTTCAGATTATGTTTCAGAAATTATAAAATCTTTTAGAGAAATATCTAAAAAAGAGTTTGTAATTAATTTAAGCCAAGATTCTAATTCATTCAAAATATCAAAAATAATTGAAATAATTTATGGAATTAGAAATTTTGTAGGTAATGCAAATAAATTTGCAAAAAATAAGATATATGTTTCTGTAAAAAGCAATAACGAAATCACTGAAATTTCTATAGAAGATGACGGAAGCGGATACCCAAAAGACATTTTAGGCAAGATAGGCGAACCTTATATTAAATCATCATCTAATAAAGGTAATGCTAAATCAGGTTTAGGTTTAGGAATTTTTATAGGCAAAACTCTATTAGAGAGAAATCAAGCTAAAGTTATTTGTAGAAATTCAAAGACAAGACCTGGTGCTGAAGTAATTATTAGCTGGAAAAATACTTTTTTAAGAAATATTTAATGATAAGTTTTTCTTTTAGATTTTTTTTCAAATAACTGACTTAGCTGTTTTATCATCACATCCCCTAGCTCTTGAACATCAGTAATTTTAATAGCTTTTTCATAATAACGCGAAACATCATGCCCAATACCTATTGCCAATATTTCAATATCTTTATTATCTTGAATCATTTTTACTACTTTTTTTAAGTGTTTTTCTAAAAAATCACCTGAATTAACTGACAAAGTTGAGTCATCTACAGGCGCACCATCAGAAATTACCATTAAAATTTTTCTCTCTTCTCTTCTTTTTTTTAATCTATTAAATGCCCAAAGTATTGCTTCACCATCTATATTTTCTTTAAGCAATCCTTCTTTCAACATAAGTCCCAAATTTTTTTTTGACTGTCTCCAGTTTGAATCTGCGCTTTTATAAATAATATGCCTTAAATCGTTCAATCTACCCGGATACTGAGGTTTTCCATTTTTATTCCAGTCTTCTCTGGACTCTCCACCCTTCCAATTTTTTGTGGTGAAACCTAAGATTTCAACTTTAACATTACATCTCTCTAAAGTTCTTGATAAAATATCCGCACATAATGCCGCTATAGTTATTGGCCTACCTCTCATTGATCCCGAGTTGTCAATCAATAAACTAACAACGGTATCCTTAAATTCAAAATCTTTTTCTTTTTTAAATGATAGTGAATTTTGTGGATCAATTATAATTCTCGTCAGCTTTGAGCTATCTAATAAGCCTTCTTCAAGATCATACTCCCAAGATCTATTTTGAATTGCTAATAATTGCCTTTGTAATTTATTTGCCAACTTAGTTATTAAATCTTGAAAGTTAATTAGTTGCTGATCAAGGTTTTTTCTCAGTCTTAAAATTTCATCTTCCTTCTCTAAATTTTCTGCTTTAGCTATTTCATCAAATTTTGAAGTAAAAATTTTATATTCAATATTTTTTTTGTTTAAACTAAGTTTTTGAGTAATTCTCTCTAAACTCTCTGCCGACTCTTCAGTTTGTGCTTTATCTTCCTCCATCCTAAATTGGCTCACGTCATAGTCACTTTCAGCAACTAGTTGATCTTCACTTTTTTTTTCAGAATTCTCATTTTTTTCATCATTGTCCTCGTTATTTGTACTATCATTTTTAGCTGGATTTTGGTTTTCCTGGTTTTGGCTATCTTGTTGATCTTTTGTGTTTTCAAAAATATCAAGTTTCTCAAGGATTTGAGAAAATTTTGAATTATAATTTTCTTGGTTTTCCATGTTTTGTTTTAGATAATTTAAATGATTATTAAAATTTTTATCAAAATCTTTTCTCCAATAACTTAAATACTTAAGAGAATTTTTGTTTAATTTAAATTCAAAAAATTTTTCTAAAAAATATAATTGAAATGCATCTTGTATACTTGTCTCTTCTTTAGTTTTTACCTCTCCATATTCTTTATTATTGATTTTTTGATAATAATTATTTTCAAGATTTTTTTTAATACCTCTTAACATTTTTGAACCTAAAATTTCACATCTCATTATTTCAGATAGTCGATATATTTCCCTTAAAGCAGGATTTTTGGGATGATTTTCATTATATATATCTTTGTCAGAAAACCGTAATTTTAAGGCTTTTGAGTCAGTATTAGCTCTTAATCTTATGTAATCAGTTACATTTTTTAAATCTTTAATTTCAGAAAAATCTAAGCTTTTTATATCAAGAGTTTTATTTCTTGGTTTATTATTTATTAATTTATCAGATATGACTTTATAAGCTGAGGTTAAAGCTTGTCTAATTTGCTCCTCTAAAATTTCTCTTTTTTTTTCCATTAATATTAGGAATTAATTAGTGACTCTGGTAAATCTTCCCCAAAACATCTTTGATAATACTCGGAAATTATACTTTTTTCTGCATCATCACATTTATTTAAAAAAGTCACTCTAAATGCATAGCCAAGATTTTTAAAAATTTCAGCATTTTCAGCCCAATGCAAGACTGTTCTAGGACTCATCACAGTGGATATATCTCCAGCTATAAAACCTTTCCTTGTTAAAGTTGCAACTTTAATCATATTTGAAATTTTTTCTTTACCCTCTGCATTATTATAGATCTTATTTTTTGCTAAAATAATTTCCATTTCCTTTTCAAGACTTAAATAATTTAATGTTGTAACAATATTCCATCTGTCCATTTGACCTTGATTTATTTGTTGAGTGCCGTGATATAACCCAGATGTATCCCCCAAACCCACTGTATTTGAAGTAGCAAAAAGTCTGAAATACTTATTTTGTTTAATAACTTTATTCTTATCAAGTAATGTAAAGTTGCCTTCGGACTCCAAAATTCTTTGAATAACAAACATAACATCTGGTCTACCAGCATCATATTCATCAAAAACTAAAGCAACAGGATTTTGAATTGACCAAGGTAAAATACCTTCCTGAAATTCTGTGATTTGCTTTCCATCTTTAAGTTTTATGGCATCTTTTCCTATTAAATCAATCCTACTAACGTGACTATCAAGATTAACTCTTATACAAGGCCAGTTTAGTCTCGCTGCTATTTGTTCAATGTGAGTTGATTTTCCTGTTCCATGATAACCCTGAACCAAGACTCTTTTATTGAAAGAAAAACCTGATAATATTGATATTGTAGTTTCTTTATCAAATTTATAGTTTTTATCTATTTCTGGAACGTATTCATTTTTCTTTTCAAAAGCCTCTACTTCTAAATCACTGTCAATACCAAAAGTTTGTTTTACCGACAATTTTATACTAGGTGTAATGTTCAAATCATTGTTCATTTTTTCAAAGTTCTTTTTATCTGTGTATAAGCCAAAGTTATTACTTTAAGCTTTTCTTCAAATTTTTTATTTCCAGAATTCATATCAGGATGAAATTTTTTAACAAGTTTTTTAAACTTAGATCTTATTTTTTCCCAATTTATACTTACATCTAAGCCTAAAATTTCAAAAGCCTTTAAGTCTTTATCAGAAAAACTAAAATTTGCTAATTTTACATGATTTTTATCAAACCCATTTTTATTTAAATCCTCTTTTAACGCGTTATTCCATAATATTTTAAAAAAATTATCTTGAGCACTAAAATTTTGGGTCGGTTTATGCCAAGTCATATCAGCCTTTATAAATTCTAAAATTTCTGTGTCGTTCATGTTTTCAAAATAGTTCCAATTCTTGTTAAATTCTTTAATATGCTCTAAACATAATAATCTATATTTTTTACTATTATCCCGCTCAATGGGAGCTTTATATTCCCCTATATTATTACAATTATTCCAATCGCAAATAGTTTTCATTAAGCTATTATTATATTATTTCTTATGGAAATAAATAATTTAATAAAAAAAATAAAAAAAAAAATTTGTAGCAAAATCAAATGCGAAAAAATTTTAATAGAAGATAAAACATTTCTACATAGGAAGCACAAAAATTTCGATGCTAAAAAATATCACTTAAAAATTAAGATAGTGTCGACAGAACTCAAGTTAAAAAATAAACTAGAATCAAACAGATATATATATTCTATTCTTCATCAAGAATTAAAAAATAATATTCATTCAATTCAACTAATTATTAATTAAGGAACTAATAAATTTTTTAATTTTAAATTGAGAGTATGTATTATTTAACACTGGTTTTGCAATTTTCTGTAGCAAAATTAAATTAATATCTTTGCTATTATTCTTTTTATCTCTTTTCATGAATTTTAATATTGTATCCACGTTCCTTTTTTTAAAATAAAATTTCAAATTATTATATTTTAGTTCGCTAATATGTTTTTCTATGAGCTCAAGTTCATTTTTTGAAAGAAGGTTTTCTTCATTGCTAAATTTTGAGGCTGCTAAAATACCTAGTAAAACAGCTTCCCCATGATTTAATTTATTTGTATAACCTAAAGTAGACTCAAATGCGTGTGCAAAAGTATGACCGTAATTTAAAGTTTTTCTTAAATTTCTCTCTTTCTCGTCTTTTTCGACAATGCCTTTTTTAATTTTACAACTATTAAAAATTGCTTTTTTAATTATTTGTGGTTTTAAATTTAAAATATCTTTAAAATTATTTTTCAAAAAAATAAAAAAATTTTTATTACTTATAAGTGAATGTTTCAATATCTCCGCGTATCCACATATCATCTCTCTTTTTGGTAGAGACTTAAGAAAGATTGTGTCGTTTATAACTACATTAGGTTGGTAAAAAGTACCAATCATATTTTTTCCAAGAAAATTATTTACCCCGGTCTTGCCTCCAATTGAAGAATCCACTTGACTTAGTAAAGTTGAGGGAATATTTACGAATTTTAAACCTCTTTTATAAACACTTGAGGCAAAAGAACATATATCTCCTGCTATACCTCCGCCAATAGATATTACACAATCATTTCTATTAAAATTATTTTTCCCTAAAGTATCTAATATTTTTTTTACTGTATTTAAGTTTTTGATCTTTTCGTTAAATTTAATTCCAATAAATATGTTTTCATTATTAATTAATTTAGCCTTAAACTTAGATATAATTTTTTTAGGAACTTTTTTATCATAAATAACCATCGTTTTCTTTGGTTTGATATTATTTTCATTTAAAATTTTTTTAATTTTAAGATAACTATTTGCACCAAAATAAATTGGGTATTTTTTTTCTTTAGTTTTAACTAATAATTTCATTTTTTTTACATTTCTGAAAAATTTTATCTACTATTTCAGACTTTTGTAAACTTTCACAAATTATTTTAAAATCTGAAAAATAATAAATTTTATTTCTTTCACTTATTAGCTTCTTAATTTCTATATGGTTCATATTTTTAACAACTGGTCTTTTGTCGTTATTCTTGATTCTCTTGATCAAGGTATCAGCATTCCAATAAAGCCAAAACGTCTTTGATTTTTGTTTTATAATTTTTCTAAGCTCCTTATTCATAAATGCACCGCCACCGAGTGAAATTATTTTGTTATTATCCTTAAGAGATTGTATGGTAACATTAAATTCTAGTTCTCTAAAATATGCTTCACCTTTTAGTTCAAAAATTTGACTAATTTTTTGATTTTCAATTTTCTCGATTTTTTTATCAATATCTATTAAAACCCCACCTAATTTTTTAGCTAACAAACTGCCAATAGTAGATTTTCCAGAACCCATCATACCTATTAACGCTATATTTTTTTTAATTTCCATATTTTTCTTTATTGAAAAAACACAAATTTGTCTTAATTTGAAATTAATTAAAATACATGCAATTTTATAAAAAAACAAGCATCGGAAGATCATTTAATTATACGAGGCTAATAGTTAAAATACTTTTAGTAATATTAATTATCTCGATCTTAATATTTTTTTTAGGTAAAATTAACTTTCCTGCTCCAAATAAATTAATTAAACAAGAAATTCCAAGAGAAAATTTAAAAATTGTCAAATAAATTTTTCATAAATAGTATTATATCTTTATTAATTATTATTTATTCACATGCCAATGCAAACGAACCAGTTGATATATGGAGTATTGATAAAAAAGAGAGTGAAAATAATTCTGTTAATACAAATTTAGATAATAATATTAGTGATGAGGGCGAAACCATTGTTATAGAAGAAACCTTAACAAATAGTATTGAAGAAGGAGAAATTTCAAACAGAAGAAAAATAGTTGGCTTGTATGATCCTGAGGAAAATGGATTTGCTTTAGAAATGTGGAATAATACTGATCCCAAAAAAATTTTTGAATTATCGAAAAAAATTAACAATATGGATCTATCAGAAGATGCAAAGAACATTTATACAAAACTTCTTTTAACTAACTCATATTCACCTAGTAAAAAGAAGGATGAAAAGAATTTTTTAGATATGAAATCTGATTGGTTAATTAAATTTAGGGATATTGATTTAATCAAGGAATATTTAAAAAAAAATGTTGATATAGAACCAAATGAACAGCTAACTAAATTTGTTTTAGATGAATTATTTGCAATTAATGAAAATAAAGAAGCATGTGAATTTTTAGAAGAACTCAATAAAAACTTTAAGGATAATTATTTGACCAAATATTCAATTTATTGTCTAATTTATTTAAAGAAAAACGAACAAGCTTCCCTTAGGTATGATTTAGAAAAAGAACTTGGTTATAATGATCCTTTTTTCGAAAAAAAGTTTCAATTTCTATTAGGATATATTTCAAATTCAACAGATACTTCGGAAAAAGATTTATTAAATTTGCATTTATCGTTTCTAACAAATAAAGAATATAAATACTTACCAAACGATAAAACTCCTAAAATTTATTGGAGATATTTGTCATCTAATAATTTGTTAGAAAGTACTAATAATATAGACATTAAAGATGAAAACCAAATCTCCCTTTTGGAAAAGGCTACACATCGAGGAAATTATGAAGAGATAGATTTGCTAAATTTATACAAAAGATTTCAATTTTCAGTAGATCAATTATTAAATATTGAGGGCGAAATACTAAGAACTTCAAAAATACAATCCAGAGCTTTATTGTATCAAGGAATATTATTAAACAATGATCCGAATACTGTAGCCAGTTTATCAAAACTTTTAAAAGAAAGTTTTGAAAAAGATAATATCCCAAATGCTTTTAACAGAGAACTTAAAAAAATTTTAGAAAATTTCAAATTAGAGGAGCTGTCATCTGATCTTACAGAATTTTATTCAAAAAGTCTGGAACAAGAAAGTCTTGAAAATGAAATCAAATTTAATAATAAAATTTTGCATCAGTCAAAGCTAGTTAAATATTTTGGTAGAGAAAGTATATCAAAGAAGAAAGTTGAAAAAGACTTAAATAATTATTTAAAAAAGATTAAAAAAAGCAAAAAAAATTATTTAATTACAAAAGATATTGTATTGATTGAAGCTATGGTTTCAGATGGTATTGAAATTAAGGAAGAGTACAAAAGCTTATATAATTCTAAAGAAAACACAATTCCCACTGATATTCAAGTATTGATTAATGATCAAGAAATTGGGATGGCTGTGTTAAGATTAATAGAAATTATTGGTCAAGATAAAATTAAAGATTTAGGATCCGAAACTCTTTACTTTTTGATTAATGCACTTAATCAAATGGATATTGACCCTATAAGAAATGAAATTTTATATAGTGTTTTACCTTTAAGGGCTTAAGTTTTTGATAATTTTGTATTAAAACTTAATAATGGCTATAAAAAAAATTTTAGTAGAACCAAACAAATTATTAAGAAAAGTTTCTCAACCAGTAAAAGAAATTAATAAAGAAATACAAAGTTTGATGGATGATATGTTAGAAACAATGTATGCAGCTAATGGTATTGGACTTGCTGCAATTCAAATAGGTATACCAAAAAACTTGATAGTTATTGATTTGTTAACTAAAGAAAAAAAAAAAGATCCCATGTTTTTTGTAAATCCAAAACTTATAAAAAAAAGTTCAGATATGTCAAAATATGAGGAAGGATGTTTGTCGATACCAAATTTATTTGCTGAAGTACAAAGACCAAGTGAATGTGATGTCGAGTATTTGGATTATTATGGAAAGAAAAAAATTCTTAACGCTACTGGATTGTTGGCAACATGCATTCAACATGAAATTGATCATCTAAAAGGAATTTTATTTATAGATTATTTATCTAAACTAAAGAGAGATATAATCTTAAAAAAGCTATCAAAGCATAAACTTGAGCAAAAAAGATTAGTTATCTAAACAATTATGAAAAAAATTGTTTTTATGGGAACCCCTTCATTTGCCGTTCCAATTTTGAAATCAATTCTTAACAAAGGTTACAACATACCTTTAGTTTATACACAACCCCCAAGTAAAAGTAAAAGAGGTCACAAAGTTAATAAATCTCCTGTTCATATATTTTGTGAAGAAAATGATTTAAAAGTCAGGACACCAGAAAATTTTTATAACATTGAATATGAAAAAAATATTTTAGCAAAATTAGAAGCGGATATAGCAATAGTAGTAGCATATGGACAAATATTGCCAAAAGATATTTTAAACGTTTGCAAGAAAGGATTTATAAATGTACATGCATCTTTGCTTCCAAAATTAAGAGGCGCTGCACCAATTCAACGTTCAATTATGAATCTAGATAACGAAACAGGCATAAGTATTATGCAAATTAATGAGAAATTAGATCAAGGAAAAGTTTACAGTCAGTATAAAATTAACATCAATAAAGATGATAATGCTGAGGATTTATCACTTAGGCTATCTAACTTAGCTGCTGAAAAAATTGATGATGATATTGAAGGTATTTTTGGGAACAAAAAAAATTTTTTTGAACAAGATCATTCCAAAGCAACATACGCAAATAAAATTAAAAAAGAGGAAGGAAGAATAGATTGGAATGATAAAGCTGAAAACATCATTGGTAAAATAAATGGTTTATACCCTGTACCAGGAGCATGGTTTTATTTTGATGGTGCTAGATACAAAATTTTAAAAGCAAGTATTTCAAAAAATAGTGCTACTCCCGGCAAAGTAATAAATGATAATATTGAGATATCTTGCGGGACAAATTCTATCAAAATTTTAGAAATTCAAAGAGAAGGAAAAAAAGTTCAAAATATCAAAGATTTTATTTTAGGTACAAAAATAAAAAAAGGCATAAATTTAATCAATGCATAGATACCAAATATTAATGGAATATGTAGGAACAAATTTTTATGGTTGGCAGTACCAAAAAAAACAAATTACTGTTCAAGGCACTGTTGAAAAAACCTTAAAAAAAATTCTTAAAGAAAAAGTAAAATTATATGGATCAGGCAGAACAGACTCAAAGGTCCACGCTATTGAACAATCAGCTCACTTTGATGTTAAAAATAAAATTAATAATATTAAAAAGTTTTTCAACACTTTAAATTTTTTTTTGAATGGAAAGTTTATAACTGTTGTTAAAATTAAAAAAAGACCTTTGACATTCCATGCAAGATATTCAGCAAAAAAAAGAATTTATAAATATTTAATACATAATCGTGAAAGTTTACCTTCAATAGATAGAGATAGAGGGTGGTACGTTAGAAAAAAATTAGATTATAAAATGATAAAAAAAGCATCACACTTTTTGAAAGGAACACATGATCTATCAGTTTTCAGAGCGTCAAACTGTTCAGCTTCCAGCCCAGTAAGAACTATCGACTCTTTAATAGTAAAAAAGAATGATGATATTATTGAAATTAAGATAAGGTCTAGATCTTTTTTAAAACAACAAGTGAGATCAATCGTTGGATGTCTAAAATATGTTGGGGAAAAAAAGTGGACAATTAATAAATTTAAAAAAGTTGTTAAATCTAAAAATAGAAATTTATGTGCACCTCCAGCACCAGGTACTGGGCTTTACTTAGAGAAAGTTATTTACTGACTCTATTTACTCTGAATTTTTTATTAATCCTCCATCTAGAGCCCTCACGAACAATATAACCGCAGCATTTCTTAGAGCCGCATTTACAAGGAAATTGCTTATAATCTTGGTCAAAACCAAAACCATAATCGTAGCTTAATTCTTCTCCTTTTTTTATAAATCTTATTGATGTAACCCAGATTTCTAAACCTTTACCTTCAACTTCACAATTTGGGTCACACGAATGATTAATTAATCGAGCAGTATTCCATTTAAAATCACCGTCTAAATCGTATCTGTTATTTAAATTAAATAAATATATATCTTTATCATTATCAAATTTATCATTGTTCTCTGTTTGCTTTTTAGTGATTAATTTTCCAATATATTGAATTATTCTAGTTCCTGGAGCTATATCTTTTTTTGCATACAAACCTTTTTTATCTATTTTTGAATCTTTAATTCTGTAAAGTTTACTCATTAATTTTATTAGCAATTTTTAAAATAAAAGCGTAATCAAATGCGATATCTTCAATTGCCCCATCTCTTCCAGACTTACCACCGTGGCCAGCTTCCATTTCAGTTTTAAGTAATAGTAAATTATTATCAGTCTTATATTCTCTGAGTTTAGCTGTAAATTTTAAGGGTTCGTCAAACAATACTCTATTATCACTTAAACTCGTTGTTATTAAAATATTAGGGTAATCAGTTTTTTTAATATTATTATATGGCGCGTAAGAATATATATAATCAAAATGTTTTTTATTATCTTTTGCATTGCCAAATTCATCAAATTCACCAATTGTTAAAGGAAGTGAATGATCTAGATTTGTCGTAAGACTGTCTACAAAAGGCACAGCCATAATTACACCTAAAAATAAATCTGGTTCTTCATTTACAACAACACCCATTAACAATCCACCTGCTGACCCACCCATTCCAATAATTTTCTTTTTACTTGTATATTTTTTTTCAATCAAGAATTTTGCACAAGCAATATAATCTTTAAAAGTGTTTTTTTTATTTAACAGTTTACCCTCTTTCCACCATTTCATTCCTCTCTCCATACCTCCTCGGATATGAGCGGTAGCCCAGATAATATTCCTTTTTATTAAACTTAGTCTTGTTGAAGAAAATGTTGGCGACATAGAGTGACCATATGATCCGTATCCATAAAGCAACAACTCGGCAGAACCATCAACAGGAGTATTTTTGTGTCTGGTTATTGTAATTGGCACAACCCTACCATCATGCGAAGGGCATTCCAATCTCTCAACAATATAATCATTCGGTTCATGACCGGATGGTATTATCTGTTCTTTAACTAATTTTTTTTCCTTTGTTTTTATATTGTAAAGATAAGTTCTATTCTGAGTTTTAGGGGTAGAGTAGGAAATATATATTTCATCTGTATCTCGATCTTTTTGTCTTAATGAAACACTTGGATCATAAACTTTTTCATCAGTAAATATTAGCTCCTCTTCCTCATTTGTTATTATATTTCTTATGAAAACTTTATCCAAAGCATTAGTTAATTCTGTTCTTATAATCCAGTTATTTAAAAATATTAAACTTCCTATCAAAGTCTCATCTTTGGCACTTATAAAATCTTCCCACTGATTTGAATTTATATTTTTTGACACTAAAATTTTAAAGTCTTCTGCATCTTTATTAGTATGCATGTAAAAATTATTATTCCATGAATTTATAGAATAAATTATACCTTTCTCGCGTTCTTTAATCAGTTTGGGCTCAGGTATTTTCTCATCAACATGAAAATAATATTTTTCAGTTGTATTATGGTCTGAACTGGTAATTAAATAGTATTTTTCATCTGAGGTAAGACCAATGCCAACAGTAAAAGCTTTAGTTTTTTCTTCAAAAATTAAAATATCATCTTTGACAGCTTTTCCAATTTCGTGTCTAAATATTTTTCTAGGCCTATGATTTTCATCTAGTTTTGAGTAAAAAATAAATTTGTCATCAAGACTAAACATTATTGACCCTGAAGTATCTTTAATTTCTTCTGTAACAAAGGTATTAGTTTTGATATCTCTTATATAAATTGAAAAGTACTCAGAGCCTTTAACATCCAATGAATATGCTAAATATTTGTCGTTATTACTAACCTCTAAATCACCTACTCCAAAATAATTTGTATTTAGTTTTTTTTTCTCTAAATCACCATTCCAAATTTCTTCAATATTTTCAGTACCAATTTTTTTTCTAAGTTTTATTGAATAGTTCCCTTTCTCAGTGGTTTTAGTCCAATATTCATATGCTTTATCTTTGTACTTTAAAGATTCATCCTCTAATTTTATTCTGCCTTTTATTTCTTTAAATAATGTTTTCTGGATTTCAGAGGTGTCCTTCAATTGAAAGTCAGTATATTTATTCTCTTTATTTAAATAATCTCTGACTTCAGGGAGAAGTTTGCTTCCATCTTTAAGGACTTCAAGAATATTTTTTTGGTGGACCCAACTGTAATTATCTTCCCAACTAGTATTGTGGCAAGATTTAACCTCCAGTTTTTTTCTTAATTGTGGTATTTTCATTTTGATCTAATACATGAATTTTTTTTTAATATCAGTAGTTATTTTTGTCATCCTGTATTTGTTATTAAATTGGTTTACCAAAACTTCGAGTAAAAAAATATCTAATTTAATTAGAAAGCTTATTATTTTTGGCTCTATAGGACTTGCTTTATTAATGATCTTTGCTGGAAGATTTATTTTTTCTTTACCTTTTTTGTTAATGATTTTACCTATTATAAAAACAAAAGCAGGACTTTCTTTAATACAACTCTTCAGAATTTGGGGATTATTAAGAGTTCTAAAAAATTCAGGTCGATTTAATTTTAACACATTTCAACAATCCAGTGCAAAAAGTATTCCATTAGATGAAGCATATAGAATTTTAAATTTAGACCCTAAAAAAAAATATACAAAGGATGATGTCCAAAAATCATATAAAAAAATAATGAAAAAAATACATCCGGATATAAGTCCAGAATTAAATAGGCTTGCGTCCATAGTAAACGAAGCAAAAGATACTGTTTTGAAAAATTTATCCTAATAATTTTTTAAAATTATTATAAATTTCTTCAGGATTAATTTTATCTTTCCCCAAAGTATCATGAGTTACTTTCGTTTCTCCCTCTGGGAGAATGGGATACATATTTTTATTATAACTTCCATATATTAAAGGTGTGTCTACCATCAACACAATCGTCTTTATACCAAGTCCAGCAGATAAATGACTAAAACTTGAGTCATTACAAATTGCTATTTGACAATTAGGAATAATTGGCAAAATTTCTTTAATGGTAAAATTATTTAGTGGCGTACAATATTCTTTGTACTCACTTTCAATGATTTCATCCATAATTTTTAACTCGTCAATGTTATTACCTGTCATTAAAAAAAATCTACAATTAGATCTTTTTAGCACCTTGCTCATAAAACTTTTAAAAATTGAAGCTGGCACCCTCTTAGTTTTACCTGAACCACCTATACCAAGTATTATATTAGTAATACTTTGATCAATAGAATGATCCTTTTTGGCTTTTAGAATATCTTGTTCTTTTAAAAATAACCTTGGTGTACTTTCAATATCCTCTCCGATTGATTTGAGAGTAAATTCTTTTGCTGCTTCTATAATTTGTTGATTTTTTTTTTTAAATAAAGGGTAGTGAAATACTTCTTTTATACCTGAAAATTTAGAAATTAGGAAATATCTTAAGGATGAATTAAATATGAAAACTTTATCAAATTTTTTTAATTTCAATTCATTTACTAATTTAAAAAATCCCTTTACACCAGAGTGTTTCTTATTATCTTCTCTTTCAAGATAAATAATTTCCTCTACAATTTCTTTATTATTAAAATACATTTCTACTTTAGTATTTTTTTTTGCTAAAATAGTTACAGGCGTTTTGAATTTTTTAGAAATAGCCTCAATAAATGGAAGAAACATTATCATGTCTCCTATTCCCATTCTGTTTTGTAAAATTAATATTTTCATTAACTAACTAATATCTTTACTAAATTTTTCTTTAGAGATAAGCTTATTTTATGGTTGAAATTAAAGGCATTTATGCGGCATCGGTTTCAGTACTTAATGATGATATGTCGTTAAATATTAAAAAAACCGCAAATCATTGTGAAAAAATTATTAAAGATGGTTGTCATGGTGTAGTCATATTTGGAAGCACAGGCCAAGCACAATTAATTTCTCTAGCTGAAAAAATTCAAATGGTCACATATTTAAGCAAAAACAAAAATAAAGGTAACTTTATTATAGGTTGTGGATTAAATTCCTTGTTGGATACAATAAACCTCATGAAGGTTTCAGTTAACTTAGGCTTCAAGAAATTTTTAGTAATGCCTCCTGCATATTACAAGTATGGAGACAAAGAAGTTATTAATTACTATATGAAATTAGTTAATTCAGTTCCTGAGTCAAAGATAATACTATATAATTTTGAAAAATTATGTGGATACAAATTTTCTACAAAATGCGTACAAGAATTAGCTAAAATTTTTCCAAAAAATATTATTGGGGTTAAAGATAGTTCATATAATTTATATCAAGATCTTAAAATTAAAGATTTTTCAATTCTTCCAGGATCAGAGCTAAAATTATTATCTGGTTTAGAAATTGGATGTTCTGGAATTATAACAGCAACTTGTAATGTGACCGCAGAATTATCTAGAAAAGTTTATGACGATTTTTTTAATCATGTTACACAGACTGCAAACAATAAATTGTGTGAGGTTAGAAAAACGTTTGATCAATTTAATTTAATTTCTGGTTTACATTCCTTTTTGAAGGAAAAAGATAGTGATTACGCTAATATTTTACCCACTTTGTCATTGTTAGATCCTAAGGATGAAAAGATACTATTTAACAAGCTTAGAGCATTAGATTTTCCAGCGAAAAAAAATGTTGCAGCCTAAGTATCTTTCAGGTTGTGAAAGTATATAATCGATTAATTATAAGCTCTTATTTTAAATATAATTAACAGAATAAAAATTTTCAATTACAAGTTACTATATTTATTAGTTATTTGCTGATAAATGAACATATCTAACCAATGAAAAAAAAAAAGAAAAAAAAAGTTAGTAAAATAAAAAAGAAAAAATTAAATAAGAGCATCGTCAAAAGAAAATTATTAAAGAAAAAAAAAAGAAGAAAAGCCCCAAGTAGAAAAAAAAAGGTTATTAAAAAAATTACAAGAAAAAACCACTTTCTTGTAAACTTATTGAGGCTTCAAGAAAATTTTAAAATAAATATAAAAAATAATTTCAAGATTAATCTAGAAGAAAAAATAAAAAGTTTCTTCGATTTTATTGATAATAAAATTGATCAATACAAAACATTGATAAAAGAAGAAAAGCAGAGATTAAAAATAGAGGCATATGAGAAAGAACAAAAAATCAAACGACAAGAAAAACAAAAGGAGCTAGAAAATTTAGATTTACAATTAAAGCTTAAACAAAAGCAATTAAAAGAGGAAATTTTGCTTGAAAAGCAAAGATCTAAAGATTTGAAAAATTTCCTTAGAAAAGAACAAGCAATTCTTAGACAAGAACAATCAGAAAGACAAAGAAAATTTTTAGAGGAAATAAAGTTACAAAAACAGATTGAGAAATTTAGAGTTAGAGAAATAAAAGAATTAGAAAAACTAGAAAAAATTTCACTTAAAGAACAAAGAGAAGACTATGCTGGTTTGCAAGACAGGATCGATAAACTTAAAGAAAAATATAGATTAATTAGAGACCAGAAAATTAGAGAGAGGGTAGAGGCGTTAGGTATAAAAACTTCTGATAAAGATGATAGAGATGCACTTTTAAAAAAAGAGCATGATTACATAGTCTCCAGACAAAAAATTGAAAATTCTTTAGAAAGTTTTTACAGGAGTGCTAGCAGTTTAGTTTTTCAATTAAATAAAAGACATCTAACTAGGGAGATGTCTATTTTTAGATGCATAGATAGAAGATTTGAAACAGGTGAAATTTTTATTAAAAAAGATGATTCGAAAGATGAAGAGTGGTTAATCTTAATATACATTAAAGATAATTCCCTAAGTGGTGATATAGTTATAGAGGATAAAAGTAATCCAGAGAAAAACCACTCCCACGAATTTAAGTCGACAGACATATTTACCGCATCAGACTTAATGGTAGACTCATTAACCCAGTTGATTTCTAGAGAGAGAAGCAAGACAAACTAAATAATTATTTTGAATAAATAACTTGTTTTAATTTATATTCCCATAAACCATACTTTGAGTATGTCATTTTTAAAATATGATTAGTATTTATATCTAACCACACATCATATCTGCGTTCCTCACTGTCTTCTTTATTGAGTCTTTTTGATAAAATTACAAAATGTTTGGTATCGTAAACTTTACCATACAAGTTTATTTTTTCCTTTTTTATAAAATTTATAGTTTGCTTGTTTATACTTCCGGAAATTGGGCTAATGTTTATTTCACTTTGGATTATTTTATGATTCCACCAACTACCAATTACTATATCTAAGCCAATCTTGCCATTATAAGAGGATCCCTTAATAAAATAACTTTCTTTACTTTCATTTAAATATAAATCAACAAATTTTTTTTTTTTATTTTGAATAGTATCTGATTTAAAACTAACAAGTTTGTTATTTTTATAAACTTCTTTACTAGCTCCTTTAATTGAAAAAGCATTTAATCCTAATATAGAAACATTAAATTCTGTCTTATTATCTATTTCCAAATTTTGATCATTCCTACTAAATGTATAATTGTTAAAACCAATTTTTTTTCCATCTTTAAAAATTTCCATCAAAAATTTCTCAACTTTTTCATAGTGTTCTACATGTGCAAAAGATTTGAGGGGGAAAAATATTAATATTATGGTAAGAAGTAGTATTTTAGTAATTATTTTCATTTTAAGATTAAAAATACATTCTAATAATTAATTATGTTTTTAACTATAAAAAAAATTCCAAAAAAATCATGGAGTTCTAAAAACCCATTCAACTTAAGACCAAAATTGATAACTATTTTTTTCTTAGTTTTTGGATTAACGTTATTTGGTGCAGGCGAGGGTTTGCTTATAGTTTCGTTTACAGGTGCATCTCCATGGAGTGTATTAGCTCAAGGAATATCTCTTAATACAGATATATCTGTAGGTATAGTTACTTTCATGGTGAGTGTATCTGTTTTATCTTTATGGATTTTTCTCAAACAAAAACCAGGTCTTGGAACATTATTCAATATTTTAATAATAGCTACCATGATTGATGTTTGTATAATTTTTGTTCCTACTCCAGAAATATATTTTAATAAACTTTTATTAGCCATAGCATCGGTTTTATTAGTAGGATTAGGTACTGGTTTTTATTTAATTGCTAATTTAGGACCTGGACCAAGAGACGGTCTTATGACAGGCTTACAAAGAAAAACAAATTTTCCAATAGCATCTGTAAGAGCGATTTTAGAAATTTCGGTTGTATCAATAGGGTGGTATTTAGGAGGCACTGTAGGAATCGGCACATTACTTTTTGCTTTTGGCATAGGTCCTGCTGTAGCTTTAGGATTATATTTAGTAGGAAAATTCTTTAATTGATTTTTTCGTTTAAAATATTTAAATTGCAGTATGTCCCTTAAGAGATTCATGATTGATTCTGCAAACATACTATTTGATGATAGTAAAAATGATTTAAGAGCACT
Source organism: uncultured Pelagibacteraceae bacterium (assembly GCA_902587095.1). Lineage (GTDB taxonomy): Bacteria > Pseudomonadota > Alphaproteobacteria > Pelagibacterales > Pelagibacteraceae > Pelagibacter. Next base: position 79,765 of record CACIJY010000001.1, on the reverse strand, counting down.
ACCAAAAACAGTTAGATTACAAATTTTGCTAGTTTTAAGTTTTATTTGGTCGGTAGTATTTAGCTTATACATATTTTCATATACAACTTTTATATTTGGATGGGCTGGAGTTTTTTTAGCTCACGCTGGTATAATTTTTGCTGTTTATTATACTTTTAAACAATTTCATAATGCTGAAGCACAATCGGTAAGTGTTTTTAAGACTAAAAATTTTAATCCTTTTAAAATTATGTCATTAATATTTATTTTAATGTTCATATTTGTATTTTCTAAGGGTATCGAAGTTTTAACTAGAACTAACTCATACGAAATAAAGTATGATGGACCTGATAAATCAGCTTTTGAAAAATGGTTACCGTTCACTCAAAAGGACAAGAATAAATAGCTTCTTATTTTACAGAGAATCAATTAAATTAAATTTGTGAAAGATTTAGTAAAAAATATTCAGCTAATTTTACTTGCAGTTATACTTATATGTACAGTTCTTGCGGTCTTGTTGGAAATACGAAACATGTTTATGAATCAAACTGTTACATTAGCAGACTTATTACTTATGTTTTTATATCTAGAGGTTTTAGCAATGGTACGTGTTTTTTGGGACGAACAATCAATTAGTATTACTTTACCTCTTTTGATTGCAATAACTGCTTTATCAAGATTTATAATTCTACAAGGAAAAGAGATGGACGCCTCACAACTATTATACGAGTCTTTAGCAATTGTATTTATAGCTATTGCAATAGTTGTATTAAGACTAAGACACAGCGATAAACTTGGCTTATCAAAAAAAAGAAAATAATTGAATACAACCTAGCTATTTAATAAAGTTATAGCATGTGGTTAATCAGAAAAAGACTACATAAATTTGTAAGAACAACTTTTAGACCTCCATGACTGGAAAAATTTAATAAAAAAAAAGGGCAGAAAAATCTGCCCTTTAAATTTTTTTAAATGAAATTTCGGAATTACATTCCCATTCCACCCATTCCACCCATGCCGCCCATGCCGCCCATTCCACCAGCTGGCATTCCACCTGCTGAATCTTTTTCTTCTGGTTTGTCTGCGATCATAGCTTCGGTTGTTACTAATAGACCAGATATCGAAGCAGCATCTTGCAGAGCTGTTCTTACAACTTTAACTGGATCAATAATACCCTCTTTGAACATATCAACATATTGTTCTGACTGTGCATCATAACCAGTTGAAGGTTTATTTGACTCTAATAATTTTCCAACTACAACAGATCCATCGACACCTGCATTTTTTGTTATTTGTCTTATTGGCGCTTGAAGAGCGCTTTTTACAATTTCAACACCAGCTTTTTGATCATCACCTTTAACTTTAACTTTATCAAGGTCCTGTGAAGCGTATAATAAAGCACAACCGCCACCAACAACAATTCCCTCTTCAACAGCTGCTCTCGTAGCATTTAATGCATCCTCAACTCTGTCTTTTCTCTCTTTTACTTCAACTTCTGTTGCACCACCAACTTTAATTACGGCAACACCACCAGCAAGTTTTGCTAGTCTCTCTTGAAGTTTTTCTCTATCATAGTCTGAAGTAGTCTCATCAACTTGTTGTTTTATCTGATTACATCTTGCTTCAATGTCAGCTTTTTTTCCAGATCCACTGACAATTGTACTGTTCTCTTTGTCAACTTTTACTCTTTTAGCAGATCCTAAGTCAGTAAGTTTTACATTTTCAAGCTTTATTCCTAAGTCCTCAGAAATAACTTGTCCACCTGTTAGTATAGCTATGTCATCTAACATTGCTTTTCTTCTATCACCAAAACCCGGGGCTTTAACAGCAACTACTTTTAAACCACCTCTTAATTTGTTAACTACTAAAGTTGCAAGTGCTTCACCTTCAACATCTTCTGATATAATCATTAATGGCCTACCAGCTTGAACAACTGCTTCTAATAGTGGAACCATAGGTTGCAAGTTAGTTAACTTTTTTTCATGTAATAAAATTAAAGGATTCTCTAGCTCAGTAGTCATTTTATCACCATTAGTAATAAAATATGGAGATAAGTATCCTCTATCAAACTGCATACCCTCAACCACGTCAAGCTCTGTCTCAATTCCTTTAGCTTCTTCGACTGTAATTACACCTTCATTACCAACTTTTTGCATAGCTTTAGAAATCATATTTCCAATTTCTTTATCACCGTTTGCTGAAATTGTACCAACTTGTGCAATCTCATCACTATCTTTAACTTTTTTCGCTGATGATATTAATTTTTCTCTTACATGATCAACTGCTGCATCTATACCTCTTTTAACATCCATCGGGTTCATACCAGCAGTCACATACTTACAACCCTCTTTTACAATTGCTTGCGCAAGAATTGTTGCAGTAGTAGTACCGTCTCCAGCTTCATCGTTTGTTTTGCTCGCAACTTCCTTTACCATTTGAGCACCCATGTTTTCGAATTTATCTTGTAATTCTATCTCTTTAGCAACAGAAACACCATCCTTTGTAGTTCTTGGTGCTCCATATGATTTATCAATGACTACATTTCTTCCTTTAGGACCTAAAGTTACCTTTACTGTATTTGCAAGAATATCAACACCTTTAAGCATTGCAGTTCTAGCTTCAGAATTAAATTTTACTATTTTAGACATTATATTTTACTCCTTAATAAATATTATTTTGATGTTGAAATACCCATAATGTCGGATTCTTTCATTATGCTGTATTCTTTTCCATCTATTTTAACTTCAGTTCCAGACCACTTACCAAATAAAACTTTGTCCCCGACTTTTACGTCCATAGGTATAATTTTGCCATCTTCAGTTTTAGATCCACCACCAACAGCAACTACTTTTCCTTCTTGAGGTTTTTCTTGAGCAGAGTCAGGTATAATTATTCCACCAGCAGTTTTTTCACTGCTATCAAGAACTTCGATAAGAACTCTATCATGCAAAGGTTTAAATTTCATAAATTACTCCTCTAAATATTGAGGTCATATAGTCTTAAAGCTGTAATTTTTCAAGGTGCTGGAGAAAAATATATGGTAAAAAAAACCAAAGAAATTCAAAGATTTTTAAGCTATATCCTATGCATGACCGTAAATATAGATAAAACAGGCCTTAAATCAATAATAAATGATATTGACTTATTATTTATTGATATTTGGGGCGTCTTACATAATGGAATTAAATTATATAAAGATTCTCTTAATGTACTTGATAAACTTGAGCAGTCCAAAAAAGAATACATTTTGCTAACAAATGCACCAAGACCAAATAATACTGTAATAAACTTTCTAAAGAATATGGGATTAGATCAAAGCAAATGTAAAAAAGTATCTACATCTGGTGAAGTAGCTTTGAAATATTTGAGATCTAAATATAAAGGTTTAAAATTCTTTCATATTGGACCTCCACGTGACTTTGATTTATTTAAGTCTTTTGAAGAATTTAAAGTAAATAACTTAGATGAGTCTAATTTTATTATTTGTACAGGATTATATGATAATTTTTCTAAAAATTTAGACTATTATAAAAATTTACTGAAAAATAAAGTAGATAAAAAAATGGTTTGTACTAATCCAGATCTAGTTGTTGATAGAGGAAGCAATAGAGAATTTTGTGCTGGATCTGTAGCTAAAATTTTTGAGGATCTTGGCGGAGACGTGGAATATTTTGGTAAACCTTATCCACTAATTTACACCCAATCAGCAGACGTTAAAAACAAAAATATTCTTTGCATTGGAGATAATTTAAATACAGATATTAAGGGTGCTAATGTCCAAAATTTTAAATCACTGTTTATCATGAATGGTATCCATAAAAATGAAAACAATATTGATGAATTAAAAAAGGAATATGATGTAGATATCGATTACACACAAAAAAGTCTAGTATGGTAAAAAAAATAAATTTATATAAAAATTTTAATATCAAAAATAACGACAAAGGTTCAATTATTTTAATTGGAAGTTTCGATGGATTACATTTGGGACATCGAAAACTTTTTGAAAGGGCAAAAAAATTAAAATCTAAATCAAAACTAAAAATCGGTGTTTTTACTTTTGATCCAATTCCAAAAATGTTTTTTTCCAAAGGTTTAGTAAATTACAGAATTTCTAATCTTAATGAAAAAATTAGAATACTTAAGAATTTTAATGTGGACTTTGTTATTAACCAAAAATTTAATAAAAAATTTTCAAAAATAAAATGTAATGATTTTATCAAAAATATCTTAATCCAAAAAATTGGAATGAAATATATATATGTGAGCAACAATTTCAAATTTGGTAATAAAAGAGAAGGAGATGTAAAATTATTACAAAAGTATCAAAAAACATATAACTATAAAGTTATAAAACCTTCGCCACTTAAAATAAAAAATAAAGTAATTTCATCGTCATTAATAAGAAAGTTGTTACAAGATGGAAATTTAAATACTGCTAATAAATACCTAGATAGATTGTGGACTGTTGAAGGGATTGTTAAAAAAGGAAGACAGTTAGGAAAAACAATTGGATTTCCCACATGCAATATCGAAATGCAAAATTATGTAATATCAAAATTAGGTGTCTATGCCGTTAAGGTTAATTTATTGTCAGACAATAAGATTTATAAGGGAATTGCTAACTTGGGGATTAGACCAACTTTTAATCAAAAAAAAATACTTCTAGAGGTAAATATATTTAATTTTAATAAAAAAATATATGGTAAAAGAATTAGAGTTGAGTTTGTAAAATTTATTAGAGGTGAAAAAAAATTTAAAAATATAAATTATTTAAAAAAACAAATAAAACTTGATATAAAAAAAGCAAAAAAAATCAATTTATGAGCAAAGAACAAATAAACTTACCAAAAACAGCTTTCTCAATGAAAGCAAATCTTCCTGTTAAAGAACCAGATTTAATTAAATATTGGACAAAAATAAATCTTTACGGACAATTGAGAGAAAAGAGCAAAGGTAAAGAAAAATTCGTCTTACACGATGGACCTCCATATGCCAATGGAAATATTCATATGGGAACAGCACTCAATAAAATTTTAAAAGATATAGTAACTAAATTTCATCAAATGAATGGACAAGATTCTGTGTATGTACCTGGCTGGGATTGCCATGGTTTACCTATAGAGTGGAAGATAGAAGAACAGTATAAAAAAAATAAAAAAAATAAAAATGATGTTCCTATAATAGAATTTAGAAGAGAATGTAGGGAGTTTGCTGAAAAATGGATTAAAATTCATAAAGATCAGTTTCAAAGGTTAGGGGTGATTGGAGATTGGAATAACTATTACTCAACAATGAGCTTTGAAGCTGAGGCGCAAATTGTAAGAGAATTAGGAAAGTTTTTAAAAGAAGGAAGTTTGTATAGGGGTTTTAAACCAGTTTTATGGTCGACTGTTGAAAAAACAGCCCTTGCAGATGCGGAAGTTGAATATAAAGATCATACCTCAGATACAATTTATGCTGCATTTTCTGTTAAAAAATCAAATATAAAAGAACTACTTAGTTGTGATGTAATTATTTGGACTACAACCCCATGGACAATACCTGCTAACAGAGCTTTAGCTTATAATAAAAACTTAGTTTATTTGATAGTAAAAATACTTGATGAAGGTGATTTTAAAGACAGACAAATTTTAATTGCTGAAGAATTATTGAATTCAACCCTTAAAGATTGTGAGATAAAAAATTATAAGATTATTAAAAAGATTAAAGGCAATGAATTAGCAAATACTTTTTGTGAACACCCATTCTCAAAATTAGGTTTTGATTACGATATTCCAATGTTAGATGCAGGATTTGTAACAATTGAACAAGGTACAGGAATTGTTCATTGTGCACCAAGCCACGGTCCTGATGATTTTAATTTATGCTTAAAACATGGAATGAAAGCAATTGAGTCCGTTGATGATGATGGAAAGTATACAAAAAATATTTTACTTTTTGAGGGTACACATATTTTTAAAGCAAATCCAATTGTTATAGAAAAACTAAAACAACAAAAAAAACTTTTATTTAACGGTAAATTGACACATTCTTATCCTCATTCCTGGAGATCAAAAGCACCGCTTGTTCATCGTGCTACACCACAATGGTTCATTTCTATGGAGAGTCATGGCTTAAGAAAGAAAGCATTAAATGCAATCAATAAAACAATTTTTTATCCTGAGAAAGGTAAGGAAAGGTTAAAATCCATGATTGAAACTAGACCAGATTGGTGTGTTTCAAGACAGAGAGTTTGGGGGGTTCCATTGCCAATTTTCCTTAATAAAGCAGATGGAGCAGTTCTAATAGATGATGAGGTTATTGAAAATATCGCAAAAATTTTTGAAAAAGAGGGCTCTGATTGTTGGTTTAAAGATGATGCTCAAAGATTTCTTGGAAAAAAATATAAAGCTGAAAATTTTATAAAACTATCAGACATTGTTGAAGTTTGGTTTGATAGTGGATCTACACACTCTTTTGTTTTAGAAAACAGGAAAGATCTTAAATGGCCTGCTTCAATGTATTTAGAGGGATCTGATCAACATAGAGGCTGGTTTCATTCATCACTTTTACAATCTTGTGGTACTAGAGGTGAAGCTCCATTCGAAACAATCCTATCTCATGGATTTGTTGTAGATGGAAAAGGTCTAAAAATGTCTAAGTCCCTAGGAAATGTTATTTCTCCAGATGATATTTTAAAAAAATATGGTGCAGATATCTTAAGAATTTGGGTTGCAGCATCAAATTATTCTGAAGATTTGAGAATAGACTATGCAATTTTAGAACAACACGCAGATGCATACAGGAAAATAAGAAATACATTTAGATATATTCTTGGAAATTTAAAAGATAATTTTTCACAAATAGATTTTAATAAAATAGATTACACCAAGCTATCAGAGCTCGATCAATTCATGCTGCATAAAATTCATCTGTTGAACGATTGTTATCACAAAAATTTCAAGGCTTATAATTTCCATCTGTTATACAAAGATTTGCTTAACTTTTGCACAGTTGATCTATCTTCTTTTTATTTTGATATTAAAAAAGATTGTTTGTATTGCGATGATATAAATTCAATCAAAAGAGAAAATAGTCTAAAAATACTTAATATTTTACTTGAGTGTTTATTGAAATGGTTTGCTCCAATATTATCATTTACGACTGAAGAAATTTATAGATTAATAGGAAAAGAACAAAGTATTCACTTAGAAAAATTTGTATCAATACCCGTTTGTTGGAAAAATGAAGAACTAGAAAAAAAGTGGGAAGAAATCTTGAAGATAAGGGAAATTGTAAATGCTAGTATAGAGAAAAAAAGAGCGGATAAAATTATTGGTTCCAGTTTAGAAGCTGAAATATCTATTGAACTAGGTAAGGAAAAATACGATTTATTAAAAGATTATGACTTTGCTGAAATTTGTATAACTTCCTTAGCTACATTGAAAATGAGTGACGATTCTAAAGTTTTAGCAAATGTTATAACAAAAAAAGCTAAAGGAAAAAAGTGCCCTGTTTGTTGGAAAATATTTAAAGACATATGCGAGAGACATAATTGTGGTTTTAATGGAAAAAAAAACTAAGATATTTTTATTAAATTTGTTTATTGTAATTATTATTTTTTTAATAGACAGAATGAGTAAGATATATGTAATAAATCTTTATGAAAATATCAGCAATCAACAAATATTTTTAACATCCTTTTTAAATATTTATTTAATATGGAATGAAGGAATAGCATTTGGTCTACTTTCATTCGAAAGTATAAAAATTTATAATCTAATAACCTTATTAATTCTAATAATTAATATTTTAATAATTTACATATTATTTAAACTAGAAGATGTTAGAAAATATTTTTTTTTGATAATATTAGGAGGTTCATTAGGAAATTTGTTTGACAGATTTGCATATAATGCAGTCCCAGATTTTATTGATTTCCACATAGGTGATTTTCACTGGTTCATTTTCAATCCAGCAGATATTTTTATAACCATTGGTGTTATCTGCCTTATTTTAGATGAATTTATTTTTAAAAATAAAAGAGATGATTAGAAAAATATTATTAATAACTATCCTAATTTTACTTTATTCTTGCCAATCAGTAAAAGATGCACTCACAGGAAAAAAGTATGAGTCAAGTGATGAATTTTTAGTGATAAAAAAAAATCCACTCGTACTGCCACCAGATTTTAGAAGCTTGCCGACGCCCGTTGATCCAGTTGAATTATCCAGAGAGGAAACGATTGAGGCAGAAATTGATGATATTCTCTCTTCTATAAAATCCGAAGAAGACACGATCGAGACAAATAACAGTCCATCTGATATTTCTTCCACAGAAGAGTTTGTACTTGATCAAATAAAAGATTAAGCCAATGTTATCTAAAAATATTTATTTCGAAAATTTCAAAATAAAAAAAAAAAATAAGAACCTAATACCATTATATAATAAATTAATAAAAAGAAAAAAAATTAAAGATGATTTAATTAATAGTTTTACAAATTCATATTCATATTCATTCGAAAAAAATCAACTTAAAAAATATAAAAAGTTTAACTCTTATTCAATTTATGGAATGGGTGGATCTTCATTGGGTATCCAAGCTATTTATGACTTTTTTAAAAAAGATATAAAAAAAAAATTTTTTTTTTTTAATAATCTTCAAACACAAACTAACATTATCAAAAATAAAAAAAAAAATTTAAACATAATAATCTCAAAATCTGGGAACACACTAGAAACTATAGTTAATGAAAATATTTTTTCGGGCAATAATAAATTATTTATAGTCGAAAAAAAAAATAATTACTTACAAAATCTAGCTTTAAAACTAAAATCCGAAATTATAGAACATAAAAACTTCATTGGAGGTAGATACTCTATCTTATCAGAAGTAGGCATGTTACCAAGCGAATTAATGGGGTTAAATAGCAATAAGTTCAAAAAGTTTGATAATTTAATTTTAAATAAAAGTTTTGTAAAAAATTTACTAACAAATGTGAATGCACTCTATAATTTAGTAAAAAAAAAGAAAACTAACTCTATCATCCTAAACTATGATGAAAGTTCAAACAGTATATTTAGGTGGTACCAACAACTTGTTGCTGAAAGCTTAGGAAAAAATTCAAATGGTGTATTGCCAATAATCTCAGAAATGCCAAAAGACAACCATAGTTTAATGCAACTATATTTAGATGGGAATAAAAATGCCTTTTTTACATTTTTTGATGTTTTAAGTTCAAAATCAACTAAAATTAATGGAAATAAAATGCTCGAAGAGTTTAAATTTCTAAAAAAACAAAGTTTAGAAACTATTAAATTAGCCCAAAAAAATGCTACTAAAAATGTTTTTAAATCCAAAAAAATTCCATTTAGATCTTTTGAAATTAAGAAAAAAAATGAAGAAGCTCTTGGTGAGTTATTCACTTTTTTTATGTTAGAAACTATTTTGTTAGGTAAGATGATGAAAATAAATCCATTTAACCAGCCTGCAGTGGAGCTTATAAAAAGAGAGACTAGAAAAATATTAATTTAATCAAATTTTCCAAAATAAATTTTTGATCTACCGTAATTTTTTTTTATTAAAATCTTAAAATTTTCTGGAAAGGTATCAAAAGCTTTTTTTTCTCTATGTATTATTATAATACCATTTTTCTTTAAAATTTTCTTATCAGCAATAATTTTAAGTAAAATTTTAATATTTTGCTCTTTAAATGGTGGGTCTAAAAAAATGAATTCAAAATTTTTATCGTTAAAATTTAAATTTTTTAATATAAAAACATCTTTATTAATAATTTTAGTTTTTGATTCACAATTTAAATTATTAATATTTTTTTTTAAAATTTTTAATGCTGCTGAATGATTTTCAAAAAACGTCACGTGTTTAGAGTACCTAGATATACATTCTAACCCAAAAGATCCAATACCAGAAAAAAGATCTAAAATACGTGAATCGTACAATTGAATTTTTATTAAGTTAGAGTGTTCTAAAATATTAAATATTGACTCCTTTACCGTATCCCTTAAAGGTCTAGTTAAATTGTCATTAGGAATAAGTAATTTTTTTCCTTTAAAATTTCCTGAGATTATTCTCATTTATTAACAACCTTGTAACCAATATCTTTTCTAAAAAAACCATGTTTCCAATTGAGTCGATTAATTAAATCTATAATATCATCTCTAGAATTTTTGAAATTATTTGACACTGATATAAAATTTAGAACTCTTCCTCCAAATGCTAAAATTTGATTGTTTTCTATTTTTGTTCCCGCATGAAATATATATTCGTTTTTTTTTAATATTAATTTATCTAAGTTTTCTATAACAATATTTTTTTTGTAATCTTCAGGATAACCTTCAGAACATAATACAATGCAAATACTTTTTTTTTCACTAAAATTAACTTTTTCATTTTTTAATTTTCCTAAACAACAATTAAAAATCAATTCCGTCAAATCATTTTCTAACAAAGGAAGTATTGTCTGACATTCTGGATCTCCCATTCTTACATTGAATTCTACTAAATAAGGTTCGTTATTTTTTATCATTAAACCTACGTACAAAAATCCTTTATAGCTTGTTCCAAGATCTTTAATTGCTGTTAAAGTTGGATTAATAATTTTTTTATTAATTTTTTCTGATAAATCTGAATTAAATAATCTTGATGGAGAATAACAGCCCATACCCCCAGTATTTTTTCCTTTATCGCCTTCGCCAACACGTTTATGATCTTGTGCAGTCCCAAAAAATTTATAATTATCACCATCACAAATTATGAAGTAACTCATTTCTTCTCCCTCTAAATAGTCTTCAACTAAAAAACTTTGAGCATTACCAAATTTACCAGCAAAAATTTCCTGTGTTGCAACCAGGCTTTCATTATAATCTTTACAAATATAAACACCCTTTCCAGCTGCTAACCCATCTGCTTTTATAACTAAGGGATATTTTGCATTTGACAAAAATTTTTTAGCATCTTGTGAATTTTCAATTATTTTAAAATTTGCAGTAGGTATTTTATATTTAGCGCATATTTTTTTTGTAAAAATTTTAGAACCTTCTAATTGAGAGGCTTTTTTATTTGGGCCAAATATATTAATTTTAGTATCACTAAAATAATCAACTATCCCGTCTACTAATGGTTGCTCTGGACCTATTATCAAAAGTTCAATTTTACTTTTTAGACAAAAATTTTTTATAGATTTGAAATCATTAATCTTAATGTCAACGTTTTCTGCAAGAGCACTTGTTCCTGCATTACCGGGTATACAAAAAATTTTTGTAGTCTTTAATGATTCTTTGATTTTTGTGCAAATTGCATGTTCTCTACCACCACTTCCAATAATTCCAACAATCATTTATATTAAACTTATAACTTAAAAATGAAAAATAAATTAGCTAAATTGAGGTATCTGCCCAACAATTTTGAGATTATTGAACCAGGTGATCATGTAATTTGTGCTGTATCTAATAAAAAAATTTTATTAAAAGATTTAAATTATTGGAATGTAGATCTCCAAGAAGCTTATTTTTCATTTGTTGAAGCTCAATTGAAAAGGGAAAAATTGAAATAATTATCGTTTCCATCGATTATGTGTCCAAATCCATTGATCAGGATTTTTACTAATTTTAATCTCTAACCATTTATTAAGTTTTTCAGTGATATATTCAATAGTTTGATTTTTATCAAAATTAATTTGTTGATCAAAAATAATTTTAAAATTAATCCCATCAATTCTTTCGATATATACTGGTTGAACAATACAATTAAATTTTTTTACAAATTGTGCTGGTATTGTAGTTGTAAAAGCATCTTTACCGAATAATTTACAATCTAATCCCTCAGATACTCTTTGATCTATCATTATGGCTAAACTTTTATTTTTTTTAAAATTTGTTAAAGCTTCCCTAACACCTTTTAACCCTTTTCTGATTTGATCTTTGCATATGAAATTTTTCCTTAAATATTCCATGATAATATTTAAAAATTTATTATTTAAAGGTCTATAAACCGCTGAGAGATTTATCCCTTCTCTTTCTATAATCATTGCCATTAATTCAAAATTATTGAAGTGACCTGAAATAAATATTACAGGTTTATCGTTATTTTTAATTTTTTCTAAATTTTCTATACCTTCAATTTTTAAATATTTTTCTAATTTTCTTTTTCTAAAACTTGGAATATACGGATACTCAGCAAGAATTCTCCCATAGTTGCCCCACATTCCCTTAATAATTTGATTTAAGTCATAATCGTTGATTGTTGTATTAAAATTTTTAATATTTTTGATAATAATTTTTTTTGATCTAAAATTAGGACCAATTAGTCTACCAAGAATATTTCCTAAATAAGAAGCGTTTTTATACCCAATAATTCTAAAAATTAAAAATAATATACTTACTATAATAAATTCCAAAAAATATTTTAAATTTTTCATAAGTACTTATTTAAAAATTTATTAAATTCTAATAGTTTATTTATCTTAAGTCTTATCTTTAAATAATTAATATTTTTCCTAAGCTTTTTGGGAATTCTATGAAAGTCTTTTTCTGTAGTTAATATTTTTAATTTTTTGTGTTTTGCAATTCTTTTTATATTTTCTATGTCTAATTTAGAATAATTATAATGGTCTGGGTAAATTAAATTTGATTTAAACTTAATATGGTATTGTTTCAGGGTATTTTCAAAACTTCTTGGGTTACCAATCCCACTAAAAACTAGATAATTGAATTTTTTAAATCTGCGATAATTAGATGAAACATATTCACCACTAAATACGGGAATTTTTGGATTTATATTTTTTATTTGTTTTAAGAATTTTTTATTTTTTAAATTACCCGATATAAATACAGCATTATATTTTTTTAAACTATTTAACTTTTCTCTCAAAGGACCCGAGGGCAACCTAAGTTGGTTTCCTGCCAAAGTAAATGAATTAAAACACACTATACTAAGATCATATCTGATTTTATTGTCCTGAAGACCATCATCAAATATTAGTATTTCAAATTTTTCTTTAATCGATTTAATTAATGCTAATTCTCTATCTTTTTCAAAAAAAACTCTACTATTTTGCTCTAAAAATATTTTTTCATCTAAATGTGCTTTATAATTTTTTTTAATAATAGCTGTTTTAAATTTTTTTTTCAAATTTTTAGATAGAAAATCTACCAATGGCGTTTTCCCTGTTCCGCCTAAATAAATATTCCCTACACATATAGTTTTAACTTGATTATATTTCTTAGGCCTTTGAAAAAAGTTTATTAGTTTTTTTAGATCCAAGATATAGGTAAATGGATAAAGTAAGATTGACATAATATTTAAACAATCTTTATCCCAAAATTTTGGCTTAATTATTTTCATTTAGATTAAACTTTTTATCGTTTGAACGTTTTTTAATAAAATATTGCTACCAATTTTTTTAAATTTAATTACTTTTTTTTTATTGTCATATTTTTTAATCAATAAATTGAAAATGACCTTATTAAGTTGTTTGAAATTATTAGCATTGAAAGATAAATTTTCTTTATCAAGCATGCTATATACCTCATTAAAATTAAATGTATGCTTACCATGAACTACAATGCATCCAAATCTAATTGCTTCTAATGGATTTTGTCCACCTTTTGAAACTAATGAGCCACCCAAAAAAACTACTGGACTAATTTTATAAAATGATTTGCTCTCACCATAAGTATCAACTAAATATATATCAGTATTAGTCTTTAATTTTTTCTTATCACTGTGACAGACATATTTGAGATTTTTATTTTTTAAATCTTCTATAATTTCATTAGTTCGTTCTACATGTCTTGGAATTATTATTGTTAATAAATTATTAAATCTTTTTTTTAAATTTAGATGTACATTTGAAATTAATTCTTCCTCATTATAGTGAGTGCTGGCAGCACATAAAATCTTGTGCTTATTAAAAATCTTTGATAGTGGTTTATTTTTTTTTAACTTTTGATTTTCACAAAATTTTAGATTTCCCAAAATTCTTAATTTTTTAACTTTAAAAAATTTTAAATAATTTAAAGTTTCTCTATTTTGAGGAAATATGTAATCAAAGTAATTAAATATCTCTATTCCAACTTTTTTAAATTTTTTCCATTTTTTAAAAGATTTTCTACTTAATCTAGCATTAAGAAGATAAATTTTAATTTTTTTTGATTTTAAACTTTTTAACATTTCAGGCCAGATCTCCGACTCAACAAAAAAGGCTGCAGAAGGCTTCCAATAATCTAAAAAACCTTTTATTATAAAAGGATTATCTATTGGATAGAATTGATGAGTCGTTTTTTTAAATTTAAATTTTTTAAATATTTTAGACGAACTTAATGTTGATGTTGTTAATAAAATTCTTTTTAAATCTTTTTGTTTTTCTAATTTTTCCAACAATGGAACTATACTTAAAAATTCACCTACACTGGAACAGTGAAACCAAATTAATTTGCCACTACCTCTAGCTACCTTTAAAAGGCTAAATTTTTCTAAAAATCTTTTTGGGTTCTCCTTTTTCTTTAAAATTCTGTAAAATATTATTATAGGAGATAAAATAATAATGATTATTATTATTAAATTATACAAAAGTCTCATCAATTTTTTTGTATTTGTTTATCATAAAAATTTTTATATATTTTCGAATTTAGTAATAATTCTTTATGATTTCCTTCTGCAACAACCTCTCCTTTATCAATAACATATATTTTATGTGAGTTTAAAACAGTAGACAGTCTGTGAGCTATAACTAATGTAGTTTTACCTTTAGTTAAAAATCCTAGCGCCTCTTGAATTTTTTTTTCAGTTTCAGAGTCTAATGATGAAGTGGCTTCATCAAGTAGTATAATTTTACTATTTTTTAAAAATGCTCTTGCTATTGATAATCTTTGTTTCTCTCCCCCAGAGAGTCGAATTCCATTTTCTCCTATCAGTGTATTATATTTGTTTGGAAGTAAATTTATAAATTCTTCGGAGAAAGAAAGTCTTGCAGCTTCTTTAATGTCATCATCAGTAGCGTTTAAATTTGCATATTTTATGTTATTTATTATTGTATCATCAAATAATGTAGTTTCTTGACTAACTAAAGAAATATTTTTCCTCAAAGATGATAGACGCCTTTGTTTAATTGACTGTTCATCAATTTTAATATCACCGCGATCACAATCATAAAAACGTGGAATTAAATTTAATATAGTAGACTTTCCTGCCCCGGTGTGTCCCACAAGAGAAGTCATTTCACCACCAGAAATATTCAAATCAATATCCTTTAAAATAATTCTTGACTGTGAGTCATAGTTAAAATTTACTTTTTCAAAACGAATTGTTCCTTTTTGTACTATTAATTCTTCAAAATTTTTTTCCTCTAAAATTTTATGTTTTTGGTCGATTATAGGTAAAATCCTCTTTGCCGCAGCTAATCCCTGATTGATTGTAAGATTTAAAGTCGCAAGAGATCTTACTGGTTGATATGCTAACATCATAGCAGCTAAAAAAGAAAAAAAATTATTCAAGGCTATTTCTTCTTTCATAATTAAATTTCCAGAATAATAAATTAAAATTGCAATCATAATCCCAGTCAAGAATTCCATTATTGGAGATGATCTTGCGTAAAGAATTGCTAATTTTTTACCTTTATTTTTCAGCTCTTCCATTGCATTATTTGCTCTTGATGTTTCATAGGTTTCCTTTTGAAAAACTTTTATCAATTTATGATTCCTAAATATTTCCATTAAATGGGTGTTTAAAGTAGCAGCCATGTCCATTGCCTGCACTGTTACTTTGCTAACTCTTTTTCCTAAATATCTAGCAAAAAAACTTGCAAGTGGTATCATTACAATTGCAATTAAAGATAATTTCCAGTTTTGATAAAACATCACAATTAGCAAACCTATCAATGTAAGAGAGTCTTTAAATAAGTTCAGTATTCCGACACTAACAAGTGTTGTCATGAAGTTAACATCACTAATCAAATTTGTTATAAATTTTCCTGAATGTCTTTTCTCGATTGTCTCAGTATCTGCCTTTATTAAATTTTTCATCATATCTATTTGGATTGCTTTTCTAACTTCTTCACCAACACTTATCATTATTGACTTAGCTAGATATAAAGAGAGACCCTTGGATGCAAAAGCAAGAATTATACCTAAAGGAATTAATAACATTAAACTTTGTTTTTTTTGTATGAAAAGTTTTTCAACAGCAGGATCTAATAACCATGCTATCGAAGATGTACTAGCTGCCAGTATTAAAGAAAAAATTAATGCTAAAAAAATTTGAAAAATATACTTTTTAGTATAATCATTAAACAATCTTTTTAATATTTTTATATTGCTCATATCAGACAATTTTATTTAATAAGATATTTAAAAAAATAAAAAAACCTACGAAATTATTACTTTTAAATTTTGCTAAACATGAATTTGGATCTGAAATATTTAATTTATAATTTTGAAAAATTAACAAATGAGCAGTTATCACCAAGACCCCAAAAAAATAATAGTTATTAAAGTCCATCAAAATACCTGATATAATCTGCATCGAAATAAAAATTAAATAACATATAAAAATAAATAATTTAGGATTCGCTTTAAATTTAATTGATGTTGATTTTACTCCTATAATTTCATCGTCTTTAATATCTTGAAACCCGTATATAGTGTCGTAAGCTAATGTCCAAAATATGGCTCCTAAATAAAATATTATCGGAATATAACTAAATTCGTTATTTATCGAGAACCAAGCCATAATAAGTCCGTAGTTGAAAGTGAATCCTAAAAATAATTGAGGCCAATACGTGTACCTTTTCATTAAAGGATAACTAAATGCGAATGGCATTGATAAAATACCTAGTAATATAGTTGTTAAATTAAATTGTATTAAAATAGTTAATGCAAGTAAGCATAGGAATATTATATAGATTAAGCCTAATTTTAAAGATACTTTACCTGAGGCAATTGGACGATCTTTAGTTCTCTCAACAAGTATATCGTATTTTCTATCAAGAATATCATTTACTATACAACCCGCAGATCGCATAAATAAAGAACCTAAAAAAAAGTAAGATAGGAATGTTAAATAATAATAAAAATTATTATCAAATTCATAAGCTAATGTTAGTCCCCAAGAGCATGGCCAGAATAAAAGCATGAAACCTATTGGTTTTTTAATTCTAATCAAATCAAGAAAAAGTTTAATATCTTTCATTATAATTTACTTGTAAATAACAAAGCATCGATTCATAATCAAATTGATTCGTATGGATATTGATTATACAGTCACAGCTTTAATGTTCCCTGCAATCCCATTAATAATGGGAGTTTATAGCAATCGTTTCCATACATTAAGTAATCTTATAAGAAAAATTCATGATGAACATGTTTTCGAAAAACACACTCCTCCTGAGTGGAAAGACCAACTTATAAATTTAAATAACAGGATTAATGTATTGAAATATACAATTATGTTTTCTGCTTTTGGGTTTTTGTTTAATATGTTGACAGTTTTTGCTTTGTATTTAGAGAAAATATTTGTTGCTAGAATAATTTTTGGGTCATGCTGTCTATCTATGATGATATCAATCGTTTTTTTTATAAGAGAAATTCAGATTTCGACCAAAGCTTTAAAACTTCATATATCAGATATGGATGTTCAGTTTAAGGAATAATAATTGCAGGCCCAAGTATTTTACGGTCTTCAAGATCTTTATGAGCCTCAATTGAGTCTTTTAATTTATATTTTTTAAATATTTCAACTTTAACTTTACCAGATTTCACTTTGTCAAATAACATTTGAGATGCTTCGTCTAGCTCTTTTCTTGTTGCAGTGTAATGAGCGATACTTGGTCTAGTTAAATATAATCCTTTAGGTGCAATTAATTTTCCAACATCAACAGGATCAAGTTTTCCTGATGCGTTTCCAAAGGATACCATCATTCCCCTCATTTTTAAACATGCTAAAGAATTTTCTAATGTAACTTTACCTACACCATCATAAACAACTGGTAATCCCTCGTTGTTAGTTATCTCCATCACTTTATCTTTAAAATTTTCTTTTGAATAATTTATTACTTCATCACACCCATGTTTTTTTGCTAAATCTACTTTTTTATCAGATCCCACAGTACCAATGACTTTACAACCTAGGCTTTTTGCCCATTGGCAAAATATTTGACCTACTCCACCAGCAGCTGCATGAAATAATATTGTTTGACCTTTTTTTACCTCATATGTTTTATGTAACAAATAAAATGTTGTTAAACCTTTTGTCATTAGACATGCTACTATTTCAAGATCAATTCCATCTGGTACTTTGACTAAATTTTTTGTGGGATAAATCCTGTGGGAGGAGTAAGAGCCTAGCGGTGCAGCAGCGTAGGCAACTTTATCACCTTCCTTAAAATTTGAAACATCTGGTCCAACTTTTTCAATAATTCCAGCACCTTCTAAACCAATTCCTGACGGTAACGGCACTGGGTACAAACCTGATCTATGATAAGTATCTATAAAATTTAATCCTATTGCTGAGTGTTTAATTAGAACTTCTCCACTGTTTGGATCTTTAGGGTCTAACACTTTATATTCTAGAACTTCAGGGCCACCGGTTTTTGAAAAAGATACACTATGCATTATTTAACAAATGTTCCATTATGATAGTCATTAACAGCATCTAATATTTCTTTTTTAGTATTCATTACAAATGGACCTCCTCTTGCTATATCCTCATTTAAGGGTTTTCCAGATATCAGTAGAAATTTAGAGTCTGAGGATGCTTTAACTTTTAATTCTTTTCCATTATTAAGTAGTATCAACGTACTATCTTTAATTTTACCGTGTTCTTTGCTTCCAATTTTTATTTCTCCATTAACTAAATATATAAAGGTATTGTGTGTCTTAGGAATATCAAAATTAAACTCTTTATCTCTTTTAAGCTCTACATCAAAATAAATAGGCTCTACATTATGACCCTTTACGGGACCTTCTGCTTTTTCAAATTTTCCAGCTATAGTCTTTACTTCCTTATCTTGATCTTTATGAATACTCATTTTGTCTGATTTAATATAAATATATTCAGGTTTACTCATTTTTAATTTGGCCGGCATATTTATCCATAATTGAAATCCATGAAGTTTACCTTCTTTCATAGCTGGCATCTCAGAATGGATAATACCGCTTCCAGTTTTCATCCACTGAACATCACCTGCAGTCATTTTGCCTTTGCCACCACTGCTGTCCTCGTGTTCAAAATCCCCATTTAACATATATGTAACGGTTTCAATTCCTCTGTGAGGATGTGGGGGAAATCCCGCAACATAATCCTCGCTATTTTCAGAACCAAATTCATCTAACATTAGGAATGGATCATAATAATTTGGCTCAACACCGATACTTCTTTTTAGCTTCACACCAGCACCATCTGATGCATGAGTCGGTTTTATAATTTTGCTTACTTCAATCATTGGATTAATTGTTTCCTTTAATAACAAAATATAAACTTATCAGAAAGAGAAATATTTGCTCACTAGTGAAAAGTTTTGTTGTAAAAAACCAATCTGGATGACCAATAGCAAACACATTGATCATTATAATTGTAATAATAAGAGCACTTAATCTTGTAAGAAAATTTCCAATAGGTCCTTTGATAAACCCACTTATAATTAATAATATTCCAGATCCAACTTCAGATATTGCGACAACAGATGATAAAAGCGGTGATAAACCAAAGTATTCTACTAACCCGGCTGGCGGTAAAGGAAACTTAAAATATCCATGGATAATAAATGCTACACCTAGACCGAGTCTTAAAAACCAAGGTGCAATAAAATTTAATTTACTAAACAAGTTTTCCATAATTTATTTGTTATGAGACCCATCACAAAATGGCTGATTTTTGGTTTGTTTACAAGTACAAAAAAATATTTTTTTTGCTACATCTGCTTTAAAAGCTATTGGTTTAAATTCAGTTCCTTTATGTGAGCCATCACAAAGAGGTTGTTTTAAACTTTTTCCGCAGCTACACCAAAAATAAGACTTTCCTTTTTCAACTTCTATTGAGATTGCATTATCTCCTGCTCTAATAGGTTTGTTCATTTTTTTAAATTAATTTCAATAATCCATTAAGATTATTTATTTCATTATGAGGAATATAATCCAGTTTGTCAAAAATATTTTTGTTTCTATTTACCCAAATAGCATTGAAACCAAAATTTCCTGCACCGGAAACATCCCAAGTATTAGCACTTAAAAATACAACTTCATTTTTCGAAACTTTATACTTTTTGATAGGCATGTCATACACTTTTGCATCTGGTTTATAAACCCCAACTTTTTCAATTGAGAATATATCATCAAACATTTTTTCTAGATTATTACTTTTTACTAACTCATTTAAGAGATCGGGAGTGCCATTGGAGAGTATAGAAATTTTATATTTTTTTTCTTTAAGATATTTTAACACCCCTTTTACTTCTGGAAAAGTATTTAAAATTTTATAAAGATTTAACAACTCTGATCTCATATTAGGATCAATTTTAAATGCCAACAAAGATTTATCTAAACTATCTTCTGTAACTTGCCAGAAATCTTTATGTCTTTTCATCATACTTCTTAACCAAGTATACTCCAACTGAGTGGTTCTCCAATAGTTTGCAAAGTGCTCCCATTTACTACCAATTTTTTCTTTACATTTTTCTGCTGCAGAATTTACATCAAAAAGGGTACCATAAGCGTCAAAAATTATTACCTTAATTTTTTTCATAAAAAGTTTAGTATCTATATATGAATAATATTAGATTATTTTTTAAAGAAAGTTTATCTAATAATTTAACTGGTAAATTAAACAAAGATCAATCTCATTATTTGTTAAAAGTTATGAGAATTAAAAAAGGTGATAACTTTAATTTATTCAATGAAAATGGAGAATGGGTTGCTCATTTTGAAAGTATTAAATCTGGATTGATAAATTTTAAACTAGGAAAACAAACAAGATCAAAAGAACATAAAAATGAATTATGGCTTGCTTTTTCTCCAATTAAATCAAACTTTTTTAATTTCATGATACAAAAATCCACAGAATTAGGCGTAACAAATTTTATACCAATCATTTTTGATAGATCAATTGTACGAAAAATAAATTTAGATAGGTTAAGAAAAATAGTTGTAGAAGCAAGCGAACAGTCAAATCGGATAAATATTCCTAATATTGAAGAAACAACAACATTAAAAAAATTTTTAAACAAAAATCAAAAAAATATAAATTTAATTTTAACAGATTTAAATTCAAAAACTACAAAACTGGATAAGGGTAAATTATTATCAAAATCTAATTGTGTAATTATTGGCCCAGAGGGAGATTTCTCAGAGTCCGAAAGAGCTGAAATTGATAAATTTAAGGATATTTATAAGTTGAGTTTAGGTGAAAATATATTGAGGGCTGAAACAGCAGCAATATCAGCATTATCTATAGTAGGTTATGAGTTAAATTGATAAATTGTCGCGAAATCTTAAGTGTAATTTCTATAAAATCACTTTATATAGATTTAAAGATGCAAAAAACTTTTTTTATATTATTAACGTTAATTTTGTTGCCTTCACAGGTATTTGCAGATCAACCTAGAGATTGGCAGCTAGGATTTCAAGACGCAGCCTCACAATCAATGTACGAAATAGTTAGTTTTCATAATTCGATATTACTTCCAATAATTATAGCGATAAGTGTTTTTGTTTTATTTTTGATGGCTTATGCTTGTTTTAGATTTAGAGAATCAAGAAACCCAAATCCCTCAAAAACAACCCATAACGTTGCTATTGAAGTTCTTTGGACTTTAATACCTTGCTTAATTTTAATTGTGATGGCAGTTCCATCTTTCAAAATTTTATATTCTCAAGATACGATACCAAAAGCTGATGTAACTATTAAAGCAATCGGCTATCAATGGTACTGGGGTTATGAATATCCTGATGAGAATATAATTTTTGACTCTTATATGATTGAAGACAAAGATCTTTTACCAGGCCAACCAAGATTATTAGCAGTCGATAATGAGGTAATTGTTCCAGTTAATAAAGTAGTAAAAGTTTTAATTACTGCTAATGATGTATTGCATGCTTGGGCACTACCTGCTTTTGGAGTTAAAAGAGATGCTATGCCTGGTCGAGTTAATGAAACTTGGTTTAAAGCAGATAGAGTAGGAACTTTTTATGGTCAGTGTTCAGAACTTTGTGGAATTAAGCATGCTTTTATGCCAATCACTGTAAAAGTTGTAACAGAGGAGGAATATCAAGAATGGCTTGATGAAGCTAAAATAAAATTTGCAAAAGAAGAAATAACTAACCAAAATAATAATTTAATAGCGAGTAAATAAATAATGAGCACTGTAGTTACACATCACGATCATCACACACCAACCGGATGGAAAAGATGGGCTTACTCAACCAATCATAAAGACATTGGAACTATGTATTTAATCTTTGCAATTATTGCAGGATTAATTGGGACTGCGTTTTCAGTTTTAATGAGAATGGAACTTATGCATCCAGGAGACGGTATTTTAGGTGGAGACTATCATTTGTATAATGTTTTAGTTACTGGACATGGATTAATCATGATATTTTTCATGGTTATGCCAGCGATGATAGGTGGATTTGGAAATTGGTTTGTACCAATAATGATCGGAGCACCTGATATGGCATTTCCTAGAATGAATAATATTTCATTCTGGCTATTACCTGTTGCATTTATTTTATTATTATCATCAATTTTTGTAGACGGACCTCCTGGAGCTCAAGGTGTTGGAGGTGGCTGGACAATTTATCCGCCACTATCATCCAAAACAGGTCAGCCAGGTCCTGCGATGGACTTAGCAATTTTAAGTTTGCACGTGGCTGGAGCTTCATCAATCCTTGGAGCAGTTAATTTTATTACTACTATTTTGAATATGAGAACCCCGGGAATGACACTTCACAAAATGCCTTTATTTGCATGGTCAATTTTAGTAACTGCATTTTTGTTGTTATTATCATTACCAGTATTAGCAGGTGCAATAACAATGCTTCTAACAGACAGAAATTTTGGAACAGCGTTTTTTGACGCTCAAACAGGTGGAGACCCTACACTGTTTCAACATTTATTTTGGTTCTTTGGTCATCCAGAAGTTTACATACTAATACTACCAGGATTTGGAATGATAAGTCATATAGTTTCAACATTTTCAAAAAAACCAGTTTTTGGATATCTAGGTATGGCTTATGCGATGGTTGCAATTGGCTTTGTAGGATTTGTTGTTTGGGCCCATCATATGTACACGGTTGGCTTAGATACAGATACCAAAGCTTATTTTCTTGCAGCGACAATGATTATTGCAGTTCCAACAGGAATTAAAATTTTTTCATGGATTGCAACAATGTGGGGAGGATCAATTTCCTTTAAAACGCCAATGCTTTGGGCACTTGGATTTATATTTTTATTTACTGTAGGTGGCGTAACGGGGGTAGTGCTTGCTAATGCGGGTGTTGACACAGCTTTACATGATACATATTACGTTGTTGCACACTTTCATTACGTACTATCTTTAGGTGCAGTTTTTGCAATATTTGCTGGATGGTATTATTGGTTTGGAAAAATGTCAGGATATCAATATTCAGAGTGGATGGGCAAACTCCACTTTTGGTTAACCTTTATAGGTGTGAATTTAATATTCTTCCCTCAACACTTTTTAGGTTTAGCAGGAATGCCAAGAAGGTATGCAGATTATCCAGATGCATTTGCTGATTGGAACTACATTTCTTCAGTCGGCTCATATATATCAGTAGCCGGCGTAGTAGTTTTTCTAATAAATTTATTATACTCATTTATTGCTAAGAAAGCTTCATCACCTAATCCATGGGGAGTAGGGGCAACAACACTTGAGTGGACAGTACCATCACCACCAAATTTTCACACTTTCGATGAATTACCAAAAGTGGATGTTTACGAAGGAGCAGAGAAATCTAAATCTTAATTTAAAAATAATTAAATGAACGCCCTAAATTCATTATTAAAAAGAAATCTACTTGGTGAGATCAAACTATTTAATGGTTTAATTGATCTTATGAAACCTAGGGTGATGTCCTTAGTAATCTTCACCTGTGCAGTAGGGTTACTTACAGCTCCAAATCAAATACCAATGTTTGATGCAATTATAAGCATAGGTTTTGTTACATTGGGTGCTGGAGCTGCTGGCGCTTTAAATATGTGGTATGAGGCGGATCTTGATAAATTAATGTCAAGAACCTGTTTAAGACCAATCCCCACTGGAAAAGTAAACAAGTCACAAGCTTTAATATTTGGATTAACTTTATCTGTAATTTCAATATATGGATTGTATTATTTTTCAAATCTTTTATCTGCCTTTATACTTTTTTTTACTATTTTCTTTTACGTTGTTGTTTATACAGTTTGGTTAAAAAGAAGAACGCCTCAAAATATAGTTATAGGCGGTGCTGCAGGCGCATTACCTCCAGTTATAGGCTGGACAATAGTAACGGGCAATTTATCATTAGAAGCAATTTCATTTTTCCTAATTATATTTTTCTGGACACCCTCGCATTTTTGGGCCCTTAGTCTCTACAAAGCAGAAGATTATAGATTAGCAAAAATACCAATGTTGCCAGTTATAAGTGGAGTGCAAAATACTAAAATAAATATACTTATTTATTCGCTAATTATGTTGCCAGTATTGTATTTGCCATACCATATTGGTTTTGTGGGAAACTTTTTTGCAATATTTTGTTTACCTTTAACAATATATTATAACTATGTCTGTTTTGATCTTTACAAAGACGAAAAGCACAAATTTAACATTTTAAAAGCCAAAAAGGTTTTTAGTTATTCAATAATCTATTTGTTTGCAATTTTTGTATTATTTTTAGTTGATAATTTCGTATGATGGAAATTGATAAAAAAGTTAAAAAGAAAAATCTTTTAACAGGAATTGGACTTGTTGTTTTTATAATCTTGTTGTTTGTTTTCACTTTGTATAATGTCGGAGTATTTGAGAGAGTGATATGATATCAAAAAAAAAACTAACCCCTCTGTTACTATCTTTTATATTTTTGTTAATGCTAGGTATGTCATTTGCTGCTGTTCCTTTATATGACCTTTTTTGTCGTGTAACTGGTTTTGGAGGTACAACGCAAATTTCGAAGGATATACCAAAGATCGTAATAGATAAGCCCATATCTGTAAGATTGGATACCAATGTTCAAACTGATTTATCTTGGAACTTTAAAACTGAAAACAATTTGGTTGATGTCAAACCAGGCAAAGTTTACAAAGTAAACTTCGTAGTTGAGAACTTTAGCAAAGATCCTACTAGTGGTGTTGCAAGTTATAATGTTTCTCCATCATCATTTGGTCCTTACTTTAATAAACTAGGATGTTTTTGTTTTGAAAAACAAACTTTAAATCCTGGAGAAAAAAAAAGTTATTTCATGACTTTTTATCTTGATCCAGAGGTAGTAAATGATCCAAAAACAAAGAATGTAAGCGATGTTACTTTGTCATATACTTTCTTCTCATCAGATTATTATAAACAAACTAAGGTATTAAAATAAATGTCTGCAAAAGATCAAAAACACGATTATCATTTAGTAGACCCTAGTCCTTGGCCAATTTATACTTCATTCGCTACGTTAATAACTGCCATTGGTACAGTCTATTATTTCCACTCAAAAGTTATGTGGGCTATGCTTTTCGGTTTTGCTCTTTTAATTTACGGTGCTTTCATGTGGTTCAGAGATGTTGTTAACGAAGCAGAACATCAGGGACATCATACTCCAGTGGTCCAAATTCATCATAGGTATGGTATGACATTATTCATTGCGTCTGAAGTGATGTTTTTTGTAGCGTGGTTTTGGGCTTATTTCGATGCAAGTCTTTTTCCTGGTGAATTTGTTGGCAATGTTTGGCCTCCAAAAGATATTGAAACTTTTGATCCTTGGGACATTCCTTTAATTAACACTTTAGTTTTATTGTTGTCAGGCACAACAGTAACATGGTCCCACCATGCTTTACTTGAAGATGATAGAAAGAGTTTTATCCAAGGTTTATGGCTCACAGTTATATTAGGTGCCTGTTTCACAGCATTGCAAATTTATGAGTATCAGCATGCAAGCTTTAATTTCTCTGGTCATATATACGGTGCAACATTTTATATGGCAACCGGATTTCATGGTTTTCATGTTTTAGTTGGAACTATATTTTTAGCAGTATGTTTATGGAGGGGTAAACTTGGTCATTTTAACAAAGATCATCATTTCGGTTTTGAAGCCGCGGCATGGTATTGGCATTTTGTTGATGTGGTTTGGCTATTTTTATTTGCAGCAATATATATTTGGGGCAGTTAATCAATATTGAAAAATAAATTAGCATTTTCATTATTTGTATATTTTTTTATATTTGTATTTTTATCATTGGGCATTTGGCAAATGATAAGACTTGATTGGAAGTTAACATTAATAAAACAAATTAATCAGTCATTAGATAGTGAACCATCTGAATTTAATGGAACAAATTTAACAAATTTTAGAAGTATAAAATTTGTAGGTAAAATCGACTATAATAACCAGATTTATCTTTACACTTTAAATGAAAAAGGAGCCCCAGGTTTTGATTTAATTAATCCGATTATAATAAACAATAAATTATTTTTAGTTAATCGTGGATGGATACCTAGAAATCAAAAGGGTAAAAAATTTCAATTGAACGATGAAAATTTTACAGCAATATTAAAAGAAAAATCTAAATTCAATTATTTTAAACCTGAAAATGATTTAGAAAATAATTATTGGTTTACCCTAAATGATGAAGATTTAAATAAATTTACAGGAAAAATATTCCCTAATTATATAATTTATTTGAACAATAGAGTTAACGATAAAAATTACCCTCTTCAGAAAAATATAACAGCAAATATTTCCAATAATCACATGAAATATGCCTTAACATGGTTTTCATTAGCGATTTCAATTTTTTTAATATATTTGTATTTTAGGAAAAAAAATTATTGATGAAATATATAAGCACAAGAAGTAGTTCAGAAAGTTTACCTTTTGAAAGCGTCTTTATTAAAGGCCTTGCTGATGACGGTGGACTTTTTTTACCAGAAAAAGATTATAAATTTGACGAAAAAGATTTGTCAAAATTACAAAGTATGAGTTATTATGAGCTTGCTACTGAAATCGTTCACAAATTTACTGGAGATTTCATTGAAAAAGATAATTTATACGAATTAGTCAAAAAATCTTACTCCTCTTTCAGATCAGAAGAAGTTGTTAAATTAAGAAAAGTTGGAAATTTCAATATATTAGAATTATTTCATGGCCCAACATTAGCATTTAAAGATATTGCTATGCAATTAATTGGTAATTTCTATGAATATTATCTTTCAAAAAACGAAAACTTTATAAATATAATAGTTGCAACATCTGGCGATACAGGAGCAGCTGCAATAGACGCAATAAAAGGAAAAAAAAATCTTAATATTTTTGTTCTTCATCCACATAATAGAATTTCATCGGTTCAAAGAAGAATAATGAGTACTGTTAAAGAGAAAAATGTTTTTAATATAGCCATAGAAGGTAATTTTGATGATTGTCAAAACTTAGTTAAAGCAATGTTTGTTGACCAAAATTTCTCAAAAAAGATTAATATGTCTGGTGTTAATTCAATAAATTGGGCTAGAATAGTAGCGCAGACAGTATATTATTTTTTTTGTTTCTTTTCATTAAATTCTAAAAAATTAAATTTTTCTGTTCCCACAGGAAATTTCGGGGATATTTATGCAGGATATCTAGCAAAAAAAATGGGTTTACCGATAGATAAATTAATTGTTGCAACCAATCAGAACGATATATTGCATAGAGCTATTTCTAAGGGCGATTACACATCAAAAAAAGTTTCTGAAACCTTTTCACCTAGCATGGACATACAACTTGCTAGTAATTTTGAAAGACTTATATTTGAGATACAAGGATGTAATTCGGACAAAACAAAAAATATAATGGCTAAGGTAAAAGAGAATAATTACAAATTAGACGAAAATTCATTAAATAAAATTAATAAAGATTTTTTATCCGAAAAACTCAGTGAGGATGAAACAATAAATGAAATAAAAGAGGTATTTAAAAATCACAGTATAGTTTTGGATCCACATACAGCTATAGGTTATGGAGTTGCAAAAAAGCTTAAACAAGACAATAGCTGCGTAATCTTATCGACTGCACATCCTAGTAAATTTCCAGAGGCTATTAAAAATGCATTAGGTAAAAATGAAGAACTTCCTCCAGAATTAAGAAATGTTTTAAAAGAGGAAGAAAAATATGAGATTTTAGAAAATAGCTTAGATCAAGTAAAAAATTATATTTTAAAAAAGATAGATGAAAATAAAAATTAATGAAAAACTTCCAGATAGTGAAGTTTTTCAGCTCATTAATGAAGAACCAGTAAAGATTAAAATTTACAGTTTGTTTTCAAAAAAAAAGATTATTTTATTAGGAATGCCGGGAGCGTTTACTTCAGTTTGTTCTGCAAAACATTTACCAAGTTTTATTAACTTTTCAAAAAAATTTTATGAGAAAGGAGTTAGCCAGATTTTTTGTATTGCAGCAAATGATCCATTTGTAATGAATGCATGGGGCAAAATAAATAAGGTTGAAAACAATATTGTAATGTTAGCTGATCCTTTTCTAAATTTTACAAAGTCAATAGGCGCAGAAGTTGACAAATCGGGGAGGGGACTTGGCTTAAGGTCAAATAGATATACTATGCTAATTGACAATTTAAATGTTTTAAAAATTCAAGAGGAAAAAGATACCGGAGTTTGCGATATCTCAAGTGCTGAGAATTTTTTAAAATTATTATAGGCCAGCCTCTTTTCTAGCTAATAAATCAACTTCATTATTCAAATCATTATCTGAGTGAGCCTTAACCCAAACCCATTCTATAGAATTCTTAGAAGTTAAATTGTCTAATTCAAGCCATAAATCTTTATTTTTAACCTCTTCTTTTTTTGATGTTTTCCATCCATTAATCTTCCATTTTGTTATCCATTCAGTTATTCCCTGCTTTACATATTTAGAGTCTGTGTAAATTTGAATCTTATCTTTTGTACTAATATATTCTAATGCTTTTATGGTAGCCGTGAGTTCCATTTGATTGTTTGTTGTTAAATCTTTTGAGCCTTTTAAAATTTTTTTTTCATTATTCTTAAAAATTATTGCAGCCCAGCCACCCTTCCCAGGATTTCCAATACATGAACCATCTGTATAAATTTTAATCATTATTTAATATAAGATCTAAAAGAATTAATTTTTTTATGAAAAGCTAATTTTTGAATATATTCTCTTGGATCCTTTTTTTTTATAATTGCTGATTTTGGAGTATTTATATAATCATACGATCTAGTAGCGAGATATCTAAGTGCAGATCCTTTACAAAGTATATTCAAACAATCTTTCTCTTTTTTTTGTAATTTTCTTATTGTTTCGTAACCCTTAATCAATTGCAAAGTTTTGCCTTTATCATAGGAAAAAATTTTTTTTCTCTTATTGAAACACAGGGCGTTTATGCATGTAGCTAACTCGTAAGCTTCAAAATCATTAGATGAAAAATAAAAATCAATAAACCCTAAAAATTTTCCTTTATTAAAAAATATATTATCTATAAAAAGATCACCATGTATTATGTTTTTTGGAAGCGATTTTGGCCACCCTTTTTTAACTTCCACAAATATATTTTGCATTTCTGAAACTAAATTTTTTGAGAGTTTATTAATTTTATTTTTATTTATACGATCTAATAAAGGTTTTATTTTAAGGGGGGAAAAAGAATTTTTCCTGTATAATTTGATTTTTCTTGAGGCTTTGTGCATTTTACCAATATTTTTACCTATCACATATAAATCCTTTTTTTTTAATTTTTTCTTATCTTTACCTTTTAAAAAACTGACTAGGCAGGCTTTTTTAGACTTTAAGTTAAAAAGATAATTTCCTTTTTTATCTTTTAGTGGCCTTGGGCACTTTACTTTTAAATTAGACAATTTATCCATTAGTCCCATAAAAAATGGGAGATCCTTTTTTTTAACCCTTTTTTCAAAAATCGTTAAAATAAATTTTTGTCTTTTAGTAGAAATAAGATAATTTGTATTTTCTATTCCTTCTTTTATTCCATGGTAACTAATAATTTTTCCGATATTAAAAAAATTTTGAATGTTATATATATCTCTTTTATTTATTTTGGTAAAAACAGCCATTAATTTAGCATACCAGGGATCTTAAAAAATACATTTTCCTTAACAATCTCCACTTCTTCGATTTGAACCTCGTATTTTTCTTTTATTTTACTTATAAAATCTTGCACAATTATTTCAGGCGCTGAAGCCCCTGACGAAATGCCGATAGTTTTACATTTGCCTATTTTATCTAATGGTATTTCACTTTCTGAATGAATTAATTCAGACTCATTACATCCCGCTTTATTAGCAACCTCAACTAACCTTTTGGAATTAGACGAATTTCTACTTCCAATTACAAAAAACATGTCACAAAGCTTAGCAATTTTTTTAACTGCAGCCTGTCTATTTGTTGTAGCGTAACAAATATCCTCTTTTTTTGGTTCATTAATTCTTGGAAATTTATTTTTTAAAGAATCTATTATATCTTTTGTATCATCCACTGATAAAGTAGTTTGTGTAATAAATGCTAACTTCTCATCATTATTAAATTTGAATTTTTTAACGTCCTCTAATGTTTCAATTAACGTAATGCTATTTTCTGGAATTTGTCCCATAGTTCCTATTACCTCTGGGTGCCCTTTATGACCAATTAATATTATATGATAACCTTTTTTATGCATGTTTTCTGCTTCTCTATGCACCTTTGATACTAATGGACAAGTTGCATCTATATAATTCATATTTAATTTCTCTGCTTCTCTAGGGACCTTTTTTGGTACACCATGCGCAGAAAATATTACAGGTCTAGATTTATCTTTAATTTCACTAATCTCCTCAACAAAAATTGCACCAATTTTTTTTAAACTTTCAACAACATGTTTATTATGAACAATCTCGTGTCTCACGTATACAGGTGATCCAAATTTATCAATACTTTTTTTTACTATTTCAATTGCTCTATCTACTCCTGCACAGAATCCTCTTGGAGATGCTAAATAAATTTTTAATTCATTTTTTCTCATTTTTTTCTAAAAGATATTCAAGTAATATATGCGGAAAGGTTAAAGACGCCAAACCAATAAATATAATTTTCGAAACAGCATTATCCAGAACATAATAATTTTTTAAAATAATTAAAGATATTATAAATAAAATGGCAGTTAAAATTGTTAAAGGTATTGCTTTTAAGGCGAATTTTTTTAAACCCTCTATTAGTGATTTTTTATTAAGTTCGTTAGACAGTTTAAATGAATGTCTAGTCGAATGTAAAAAACAAAAATAAATTGTAAAAGCCAACAAAGGATTTAAAAAGAAATTTAAAATTATAATTGAGATATAATCCATAAGTAGTAGAGACTTTATCTCAAAATTTTTATTCAATGATATTAAAATATTTGCAATAAAGCTTAATATTAAAATTGACCAAAGAAAGACATTAGCTATCAAAAAGCTTTCAGAAATTTCAAAATTTAAATATTCAAAAATAGCTAGTGTCTCGGATTTATGAAAAATTAATGGTGCTACAATAATCACACACCCTTTTAAAAAATATATTAATTCAAAATTAGACGATCTTTTAATGAATTCTGAATCCTCTTTACCGAAATGATAGCTTGCCACTATCAAAAATAATATTAATATTAATTTTGGAAATATAAGCCAAAATATAATTACAGATAATCCGACAAAAATATATGAAATATAAAATAATAATGTTGACCTATAGTTATAAATTTTTAGAAGTTTTGTACCTTTAAGATGATCAAGCGCACCATGTGATATACCCAAACTCAATATTAAAAATAAGCAAATAATTAAAGGGTCATCATTTCTTAAAAATTCAAACGCCGATAAAAAAATACATAAGTTAAAGAAAATTAAAGAATGATAATAATTAATCTTATTCATTATATTAAAAAATATTTTTTATAAATAACCATTTTGGCATTTTAAGAATTACTGTTAAGTCATCTAATATATTACTTTTATTTGACAAAAATTTAATTACTGATCTTGAAGGTGCTTGAAACATATTAAAGAATATACTTGGCATTTTTTCTGGGTATCTATTTAAAACCTTTAAAAAAATGTTATCTAAAAATTGGTATTTCCTTCCGATATCATAAATTTTTGCATTTTTAATATTTTCTATCTGATTAACAATATACCTAGAATGATCTTGAATATTTAAAAAGGTATATCCTGTGCTTAACCTTGTCATACCACCAGCAGATCCTATATTAATTTTATTATTCTTTTTTTCAAATTTTGGAATAAACAACGGTATTGCTCCTTGCTCTTTGTATCTAATTTCATAATTTTTAATTTTTAAAATATTTTTAATATAATCTCTAAGCTGAGTATCGTAATCATTTAACATATTGTTGTTTAGTTTAGACAGCCAGGTTGTTTCAATTAATGCCTTATTTTTTGCAAAAGGAAGAGTATAAAAAAAATGAACATTTTTTCTTTGATCACAATTAAAATCCATTAAATTAAAAATTTTGTCATCAAAAATATTTTTTTCAGTTTTTATTTCTATGCCTTTAAAGTGCTGCCAAAGGTTTAACTCACTATTACTTTTAGGTGGAATGCTATTGAATATTATAGAGTTTTGAAGATTAAGGTTCTCAGTATTTTTGTAAAATTTTATATTCTTATTTAAACTTATTCGTTTAAGAATTTTTTCGTAAAAAAGACCGCTATCAATAGTTTGATAAGGGTAATCTTTATTTCTAATTTCATGATGACCAGTTTCTGTATTTACTGAAAAATTGTCCCAACTTTTGATAACACAATCCTCAAAATTGTGATTCATAACCTTCCAAAATGACCATGTCTTATCTCTTTTATAGTCACCCCTTGTTTCTATTATAGCAAGAGTTTTATCTTTCAACTTGTTTTTAGCATCTAATTCATACGCCAGAGATAAGCCAGCGCATCCGCCTCCAATAATAATGTAATCAAAATCTTTCATTCAAATTAATTTCCTTACTAATTTCCGTATGTTCTTCATTAGTTAAATGAATATCTGATTTAGAGAATATTAATATAAATAGATCAAATATACTAAATATTGTCTGTTTTATTTTACCAATTTTATTAACAAAAATTTTTCCAGATTTATTATAACTTTCTAAATTTTTTTTTCTTAATATGTTATTTCCGATTTCTCTATAAACTCTACGTGCTACCAAAATTGCAAATCTATTTACCAGAGGAATTTCTTTTATCGACTTAAAAGAGCTTTTATAAAATAGTTCAGCTATACCTAATGTCTCTTTAATTTTTACAAAATTATGATCTATATATTTTCTATTTCTACCACTATCCTCTACAACGTCTCTTGCTATATTAGTTAACTGCATTGCTATACCAAGATCTATCGCGGATCTAAGTGCAATTTTTGAATCTACTTTTAGTATTTTTGCCATCATTAGTCCCACTGTGCCAGCAACTCTATATGAATACACAAGTAGCTCCTGCTTTGTTTTAAACTCAATACTTTCTTTAATATCAGATTCAATACCATCAAAAAGATCTAGAACTATTTTTTCTGAAATATTGAATTCCTTAATAAGATTGTAAATATTTTTAATCAAAAGATTTTCGAAGTTTCTTTCAATGAAATCTTTTTTTATTTTATTAAATTTTTGTTTTTTTGAGTCCAAAGACGTGTTTTCATCTGCTATGTCATCTAAGGTTCTACAAAAATCATAAAGACTTGATCCATTTTCGAACGTCTGTTTCGTTAAAAAAAAACCTGCCCAACTAAATGATTTCGCGTGTGTTGAGATTAGGTTGTTTGACATTACAATATTTTATCTAATACTTTAGCAGAAGATAGTACACCAGGCACTCCTGCACCAGGATGAGTGCCTGCACCAACGAAATATAATCCTTTGTAAATTTCTGACTTGTTGTGAAAACGAAAGTATGCAGATTGAGTAAATTTCGGTTGAATTGAAAAACCTGACCCAAACTTTGTATTTAAATCATTTTCAAAATAATCAGGAGATAAATAAAAATCCTCAACTATATTTTTTTCAAGATCTGGCAATAAATCATCCTGCATTTTTCTTATTACAAGTTTTTTAGTTTTTTCTCCTTCTATAGACCAATCAATATTTGATTGATTATTTGGAACTGGCACTAAAACATAAAAACAATCATTTCCCTCAGGGGCCATTGATTTATCTGTAGCAGTCGGTCTATGTAAATAATAACTTATATCATCGTTCAGTTTTTTCTTATTAAATATATCATCAAGATGTTCTTTGTACTTATTTCCAAATTTAATAGTATGATGCTCTACATCGTTATAAACTTTTTTTGTTCCAAAATAATAAACAAACAAACCCATTGAATAATCCATTCTATTTCTTTTCCAATTGAAAAATAAATTTCCTTTTTTTTTATTTAATAATTTTTCATAAACCCCTGGTGGATCAGCATTACAAACAACATTATCTGCTAATATTTTTTCACCGTTATTTAATTCAACACCCTTTATACTTTTATTCTCCTCAATAATTCTTTTAACTTCTACTCCTTTAATCACTTCTATATTTTCTTCTATCATTAAAGTTTCTAAACCTTTAACAATATTACCTGTGCCACCCATGGAGTAGTGAATTCCCCATTTCTTTTCTAGATATAATATTAATCCGTATATAGATGTTGTTGTAAAAGGGTTTCCTCCTACTAAAAGCGGATGCATACTAAATATTCTTCTTAGCTTTTCGTTTTTGACATATGACGAAACAAGTGAGTAAACAGATTTATAACTTTTTAGTTTTAGCAAAGATGGAATTTGTTTGAGCATAAAAAAAGGTTTATTAAAAGGTACATCAGAAAGTTCCATATAACCTTTATCAAAAATTCTTTTAGTAAAATTTAATAGATCAAAATAGCCATCCACGTCATCATTAGAAACTTCTGAGATTTGTTTCTTCATTTCTTTCTCGTTCCCAGAATAATTAAATTTATAACCATCCTCGAATACAAATTGGTACCAAGTTTGTAATGGTTTAATATTTAAATAATCTTCTGTCTTTTTTCCAAACAATTGAAATAATTCATTAATCAAATAAGGTGCTGTAATTACAGTAGGCCCAGCATCAAATTTAAAACCATTTTTTTCAAAAACTCTCGCTCTACCGCCTAAATCTTTGTGTTTTTCAATTATAGTAACATCATGTCCTTTAGCTTTGAGTCTCAAAGCAGCTGATAAACCACCAAATCCTGATCCAACTATTACAGTTTTCATATTGTTAATTTATATTTTTTTAAATTCGAAAGTAAGAAAATATTTAGTTTGATTTTAATTTTTTTAGAGCTTCTTTACTTTCATCAATATTTTTCTGGAAAATGTTATCTAATTTAGACTTATCTATTGTATTTTTTATAATTTTTTCAACCGAAGTGACAGCAATGTCTATAGAGGTATTTTTTATTTCTTTTATTGCTTGTTCTTTCATTTGAGTAATTTTTTCCTCAGTCAATCTTTTTTTAATTTCTGCAGATTTGTTAAATTTATCTTTCATTTGTTGAACCATAGCGTCAGCGTCTTTCTTAGCATTCTCTATTATAACTTTTGTTTCATCTGAAGTGCTATTAAGTTTTGACTGGGATTGATCTAAAAATATTTTCGTTTCTTTTCTTAATTTCTCACTCTCATTAAGCTCATTTTTTATGTCTGAAATTAATTTATTTAGGTTTTCGTTTATTTTTAAAGGTACTTTTAAATAAATTAAAACTCCAAAAAATATAATAAAAGATATTGCTACCCAAAAAGTTGCATCAAATACCATTATTTGTCCTTCATAAGTTTGACCTGCTCATTAACTATTGCTGAAACGTTACTTTTATTTATCTCTACTCCAATTAATTTCTGAATAATTTCAGCTGCAGTATCTACTGCAATTAGACCTATTTTTTCTGGAGATGATTTTTTTAGATCTTTTATCTCATTTTCAGCATCTTGAATTTTAGAATTAAGTTCACTTTCTATTTTTTCTCTTTCTTTACCTAAATCTAATTGAATTTTTTCTTTTGCCGAATTAAAAGTTTTTTTGGCTTTATCTTTAGCATCTGATATTATTTTATCATATTCTTTTAGATTATTTTCACTTTTTGATTTTTGATTATCTGCAATCTCAATGTTTTCCATAATTTGTGATTTTCTTGTCTCTAAATTATTTCTTATTTTTGGTAGTATAAATTTAGATAATATAATAAATAAAATCCCAAAGGAAATGGTTAACCAAAATATTTGAGAAAACCAAAACTCTGGATTTAATTGGGGCATACCTCCGGTCTCAGCACTTTTAGCAATACAGTTAAAGCTAAAAAGTGCATACAAGTAAATTATTATTTTTTTCACAACTTAACTTAAAATGCGAATAAAATAATCAATGCAACAACAAGTCCAAAAAGCCCTGTAGCTTCAGCCAAAGCAAAACCTAATAATAAATTAGGAAACTGTTTTTGGGCTGCAGACGGATTTCTCATTGCGCCAGATAAATAGTTACCAAAAATAATTCCGATACCTACTCCAGCACCAGCCAATGCAATTGCTGCAAGACCAGCTCCTATCATTTTTGCTGCTTCTAGTTCCATATTCTCCTCCTTTTTAATGGTGTAAATTTAATGCATCATTTAAATAGATACATGTTAAAATTGCAAAAACATAAGCTTGAAGAAAAGCAACTAATATTTCCAAACCTGTTAATGCAACAGAAAAGCCTAATGGAAGCCAACCTCCCACCAAACCAAGACTTACTACAAAACCCCCGAAGACCTTCATCATTGTGTGTCCAGCCATCATGTTAGCAAACAATCTAACTGATAAACTAATTGGTCTGCTTAGGTATGATATTATCTCTATAACAACTATCAAAGGTAAAAGAATGATTGGTACACCACTAGGCACAAAAAGCTTTAAGTATCCTAAACCATGTTTTAAGAAACCAATAATAGTTACGCCTATAAAGATAAAGGCTGCTAAAACAAAAGTAACTATAATATGACTAGTTACTGTAAATGAATAAGGTATCATACCGAACATATTGCAGAATAATACAAACATGAATAACGAAAATATAAATGCAAAATAAGGTTTTGCCTTTGCACCTGCTGTATCACTGATCATCTTTGATACAAAAGAATAGCTAAGTTCAGATAACAATTGAATTTTATCAGGTATAAGTGATTTTTTTTTAGCCCCAAGATTAAAAACAATCAGAATGGCAAGAGTACTAATAACCATAAACAAACTAGCGTTTGTAAATGATATATCCACCTCACCTATTTTAATTTCAGGTCCAATTCTATAGACATTGAATTGGTACATCGGGTTTGTAGCCATAAATCTTACTTTTGTATTTTTTTTGCAGACCTAATAACATTGGTTATACCTGCTACGACACCCACAAAAAAAAATATTATTATTAACCATGGTTTAGTATCAAACCAAGTGTCTAAAATAAACCCAATAATTGTCCCAACTAACACAGCAGAAACAAGCTCGGTGCTCATTTTGAAAGCCTGTCCTAAATTTGACTGTGCAGGTGGTACTTTTTCAGGGGCAATTTTTTCTTTTGCAATTTTAAGGCGAATTTTTAGATCGTCATCTCTTTTCATTTAAGCGACCATGCTTTCGGCTTTCTCTAGGTCAACCGCAACAAGCTGACTAATACCTTTTTCAGGCATTGTAACACCATAAAGACGGTTCATTTTTGACATTGTTAAAGCGTGGTGTGTAACAATCACAAATTTTGTCTTTGTAATTTTTGTAAGTTCTTCCAGTAAATTACAAAATCTTGTGACGTTAGCATCGTCTAAAGGAGCATCAACTTCATCTAAAACACAAATTGGAGCAGGGTTTGTTAAAAAAACTGCAAAAATTAAAGATAGGGCTGTTAATGCTTGTTCACCACCTGACAATAAAGTTATTGATTGTAATCTTTTTCCTGGAGGACTTACAAGCATCTCTAAACCTGCATCAAGCGGATCATCAGAGTCAATCAGTTCTAGTTTTGCACTACCACCATTAAAAAGTTTTGTGTAAACTTCATTAAATTTTCTATTAACTTTTTCAAAAGCCTCAATAAGCCTTTCTCTACCTTTCTGATTTAATTCATTAATACTTTCTTTTAATTTTGTAATTGCAGTCACTAAATCTGATCTATCTTTTTCCATTTTTTTTATTTCATCTTGATATTTTGTAGTTTCTTCATCCGCTCTTAGGTTAACAGATCCCAATTTATCTCTCTCTCGCTTTTTCTTATCAAGTAACTCTTCTTGCGTTACAGCATCAGGAAACTCTTCATTTAATTCTAGGTTTGAGAATTCAAGAATATTGTTTTCATTTAAATTGAGTTCATTTTCTATTCTCTCAAGTAGATCTAATCTTCTCTTATTTAATCCATCAATTGTTGCAGCTGAACTGGCTTTTCTCTCTCTTATCTCAATAGAATTTTCTTTAACTTCATTGAGATTAATATTTAACATTGATAATTTATCTTCGCTTTCTTTAATAATAACTTCATTTTGTTCTTTATCTAAATTTGACAATCTGAGATTTTCATTTAATTGACCTTTTTTTTCTGCTTGATCTTTTGGTTTGGCCTCAAGTCCTTTTAATTGATCAAGTGTTTTATTTTTCCTATCCTCTAATTTATTGATTGTTATTTCTGATTTGTTTAAAAGATTTTTCCAACTTTCTATTTCTTTATCAATATTTTGTATTCTTTCGGATCTTTTTACAGACTCTTTTTTAATATTTTGGTTTTTACTATATACTTCACAGTATTCATCGATTGTATTCTTGAAATTTTCTAAAGCAATTACCGCATCATCATTTTTATTAGAGATAATTAAATCCTTAATTAAGGCTAATTGTGTATTTAGTTTATCCTTAAAATCTTTTAAATCTGACGAAGATTGTTTTTCAGTTTCATAATATTTAGAGTCTATTTCAATTAAATCTTTTTTTTCTTCTTTTATTCTCTTCTCATTAGAGTTTGCGTCAATTATAATGCTTTTTTCTCGATCTTTATCTTGATCTAAAATGTTAAGATTTTCATTAAGTTTTCCTATTTCATCTTGTATTCTAATATTTTCCTCATCTAGGCTTTTTAATTCTAAATTTAACCTTTGTATTTTTGATAGATTTTCAAAATTTTTTTGTTTAATAGGGTCAATTTTATTTAATTCATTTCGAATTTTATTTTTTAAATCTTCTATTTCATTATTGAATTTGTCAAATTCTTTATCAGAGTCCTCATTAATTTCTTTTTCTAGTTTAATCTCTTTATCAATATCTTGAAGCTTGAGATAATATAGACCAGCCTCTATTTTTTTTATTTCATTTGATATAACTTTATATTTATTCGCCTCCTCCGCTTGTTTTTGTAAATTTGCTAATTGTTTTTCCTGTTGTCTTCTTAACTCATCAGCTCTTTTAAGATTATTTTCAGCAGCGTTCAATCTAATTTCAGCTTCATGTCTTCTTGCGTGCAGTCCAGCTATGCCTGCGGCCTCCTCCAAAATAGCTCTTCTGTCACTTGGTTTTGCGGTTACTAATGAGCCTATTCTTCCTTGACTTATCAGTGATGGTGAATGAGCACCAGTCGACAAGTCAGCAAAAAACATCTGTGCATCCTTTGCCCGTACTTCTTTGCCATTTATCGAAAATTTTGATCCTTTGTCTTTTTCTATTTTTCTTTTTATTTCTATACTAGGAGTATTTTTATATTGATATGGACCCTCATTGTCATTGTTCAGTAAATTTAAAGTTACCTCTGCAATATTTTTTGATGGTTTGTTTGAAGTGCCAGAGAATATAACATCCTCCATTCCCGATCCCCTCATGCTCTTCGCAGAAGTTTCTCCCATACACCATCTTAAGGACTCTACAATATTTGATTTTCCACAACCGTTAGGTCCAACAATGCCCGTAAGCCCATTTTCTATTAACAGATCGGTTTTATCGGCAAATGATTTGAAACCGTTTAATTGAATTTTTTTAAATTCCATTAAAAACTATAATAGTTTTTCTATAGCTTTTTTCAAATTTTTGTATGTAAGTGATTTTTCGAACTTTTTCCCATTTATTAATAGAGTAGGGGTTGAGTTTATATTAAAACTTTTTACCCCTTCGATTCGGTCGTTAAGTATATGATCCTCTAACGACTTATTCTCCAAGCATTTTTGCTCATCAATTTTAAAGTTTCCAGATTTAATAACTTTGATTAGATTTTTGTTATATTCTTCAGCTGTCGAACCTTTTGCCCATTCGTTCTGGTTATCATATAAAAAGTGAAGTAATTCAGAATTCCCGTCGTTCTCACAATGTGCAAACTTTGAAGCATTTAAAGCAGCAATATTTAATGGAAAACTTTTATATTCAATTGATATAATCCCCTCATCAATAAAATTTTTCTTTAATTCTGGATAAACATTCTTATGAAAGTTAGCACAATAAGAACATGTTAAAGATTCATAAACTACAAGTTTTATTTTTGCATTACTATTTCCATCAATTATTGGCTTAATTGTTTCAGCGTAAGACGGATTAGACAATGCAATAAACACAAATAATAATATAGTTTTTATTTTTTTCATTTATTTTTTATATGAATTAATTAATTCTTTAAGAGCATTTTTAATATTTACATTTTTAATGCCGTTCAAACTTTTTGAGAAATCTCTTTTTGACGCACTTTTACTTTTTTCTAAATTAATTTTCTCATTTTTTTCAAAAGTTATTATCTTTATTTTATCGACCACTACATAACCAAAAATTGAATTTAATTTATTCATAATTTGTTTTTTAGAATACTCCACATCCACTTCACTACCTCTATTTACCATAATTTCTAATGTCGATCCTCTTACTCTGTTTGAACTCTTAAATTTGTTTGGATAACAAATATCGAATAATTCTTTACCTACTATGTATTTCCAATTATTTAATATTTCAGGAAATATACTACCTTTTTTATTTATGATTTTTTTAACTTTTGTGGGCAAAGTGTCTTTAAAAGATCTTAGACCTTGAATGCCCCCTAATCTCTGCTTAGTATATTTTTTAAATTGCATATGAACGATCCATTTGTAACAAAAAACATTCTGAAATGGTATGATTTAAATAAAAGATCATTACCATGGCGAAAAAATGTTTCTAAAGAAAAAAGACAGTATAATACGTTAATTAGTGAATTTATGTTGCAACAAACTCAAGTAGCAACCGTAATTCCATACTTTAACAAATTTGTTAAAGAAATTCCAAACATAAAAAAACTTGCAAGTGTTGATAACAAAAAACTAATTAAACTTTGGGAAGGTCTTGGATATTATTCAAGAGCAAGAAACTTAAAGAAAGCAGCGCAGTCTGTAATTAAAAATTTTAATGGAGTAATACCTGATAATTTCGACGATTTGAAATCACTATCCGGTATTGGAGATTATACTGCTAATGCAATTTTAGCTATTGCATTCAATAAGCCATATATTCCACTAGATGGAAATGTAGAAAGGATTATAAAAAGATACCTTTATTTAAAAAAAGAAAAAGAAATTCAGAAAGAAAATTTAATTGAAAAAAAGTCTATTTTAGGATTTTCAAACCGTTCAAGTGATTATGCTCAGGCACTTATGGAATTTGGTGCTTTAGTTTGTAAACCTACCAACCCAATGTGCTGCCAATGCCCTATAACTAAAAAATGCAAATCTTTTAAAAAGAAAGACTTTAATTTAACAAAAAATTCAAAAAAATATAAAGACAAATATTTTTTACTCAAAGTTTATAAAAAAAATCAAAAATATTTATTAATAAAAAATACTAAATTTAATTTTTTAAAAAACTTAAGAATTTTTCCCATGGAAGAACTAAATAAACCTAAAAAATTTAATAAAAGTCTTAATATTAAATTGTCTAATATGAATATGAATATAAAAATACTACATTTAAAAAATATCAATAAATATTCATCATCTACTTGGATTGATCAAAGAAAATTAAATAATTATATGTTGCCAACATTCACTAAAAAAGTAGTTAAATATCTCGAGAAAAATTAATGAAAAAAATTGCGATAATTGGAGCAGGCATCTCAGGTTTGTACATCGCAAATCTTTTTAAAAATAGTTTAAATTATGAAATTACAATTTATGAAAAAAACGACATTATTGATTTAGAGGATGGCTACGGTATTCAACTTTCAGTCAATAGCGTTAAGCTTTTGAATAAAATTGGGTTTAATAAATTATCTGATAATGAAAAATTTAATCCTGAAAAAATTGATTTTTTTTCAATTAATTCATCAAATAAAATCTGTGATCTAGATGTTGCGAATTTCAATACAGATGACATCAAGTATACAACACTAAAAAGATCAACTTTAATAAATTTTTTAAAAAAAGATTTGGGCGACATAATTAAAACTGGTTTTAAAATTTCAAAAATAAATGACCAAGAAAAACAAATTAAAATTTCATTTGAAAATAATGTAACTAAAGAATGTGATTACTTGATTATTGCCGATGGAGTTTTTTCAAAGAGTAAAAATCTAATTTCAAATAACAAAGTAAAACCAAAATATAATGACACATTAGCTATTAGAGGTAAATTAACTAAATTTCCTGAAAAAGTGAACAAAAAAAATATAGCTTTGTTTTTAGGTCCAAACTTCCATCATGTTATTTACCCATTAAATTCTAATGGTGATTTAAATTTTATTGCTATTATGAAACATTCTCTTTCATTAGAGGAACAAGGTAATTATTCACTATTTAGTGAAAATTCCTTTATCAAAAGAATTTTAGAAAATGTCCCCCAAGAAATTAAGGAATTTGTTACAGGTATTAAGGAATTAAAAATATTTCCAGTGTTTGTTAGTGATAAGTTTCTCAAAATACATAATAATAATATTCATTTGATAGGTGATGCTTTTTTTGCCTTTCCACCATCATTTGCACAAGGTGCATCGCAATCGATTGAGAGTGCTTATGAATTGTTTGTGTCTTTAAATACCGATAAAGAAGTCAATTTTTTCAAAAAGAGGGTAAATAAGTTAAAAATGATTAATTTTAGATCAAAATTTAACTTGTTTGCTTTTCATTTATCAAATCCTTTAATAATATTTTTTAGAAATATTTTCCTAAAAAGATTAGTAAAAAGTAAAAAATTTCTAGAATATTATTTAGGTAGAATTTATAAAATTTGATTACTAGATATTAGTCTTTGTCTTAAGTGATCAATAGGTACAATGCTACCGTTAAAATTGTAGTGCCAAAAAGTCCAACCATTGCAGCTTTCAGCTCCTAAAATTGTGGCTGCTACTTTATGAATTGAACCTTCTGTTTGTTCATGCTTAATACTCCCATCAGCCATTATTTTTGCACTAATTTTCTTTTTATTATCGTATATAGTGGTTCCTGGTTTAATTATTCCTAACTCAACTAATGAGCCAAAAGGTATTCTTGGTTTAGATCTTCCATTTTGAAGAGTATCTAAATAATCATCTTCTATAGGTTTTGTTTTTTTTAACCTTTGCTCAGCTGCATTAAAATAGATTTTCTCCTTTTCAATACCATAATAATTTCTTCCCAATTTCTTAGCAACTGTTGCCGTTGTTCCTGATCCTAAAAAAGGATCTAAAACAAAATCATTTTTATTTGTTGTTGCTAATAAAATTCTGTGAAGTAGAGCCTCAGGTTTTTGGGTAGAATGCACTTTTTTACCATTCTTTTTTAGTCTTTCAGAACCATTACAAATCGGTAACTCCCAGTTAGATCTCATTTGAAGATCGTCATTTAAACATTTTAAAGATTGATAGTTGAAAGTGTATTTAGACTTTTCAGATTTCGATGCCCAAATTAAAGTTTCATGGGCATTAGTAAATCTTGTTCCTCTAAAATTAGGCATTGGATTTTTTTTATTCCATATAACATCATTTAATATCCAAAAGCCTAAATTTTGAATAACCGATCCAACTCTAAAAATATTGTGATAA
Source organism: uncultured Pelagibacteraceae bacterium (assembly GCA_902587095.1). GTDB lineage: Bacteria > Pseudomonadota > Alphaproteobacteria > Pelagibacterales > Pelagibacteraceae > Pelagibacter. Next base: position 35,573 of record CACIJY010000001.1, on the reverse strand, counting down.
CTACCAATTACCCAAATAGCTCCATTTTTTCTTAAAATTCTTTTACATTCATCAAGCCATGCATATGTAAAGTCATCGTATTTTTTAAAGCTTTCAAACTGATCCCATTTGTCATTTACTGCACTCACTTTAGATCTGTCTGGTCTAGTGAGTTGATTTTTTAATTGCAAATTGTAAGGCGGGTCTGCAAAGATTAAATCGAAAGTTTCTTTAGGGATTTTTTTTAGCTCTTTAAGACTGTCCCCATTAATAATTTTATTTTTTAAGTTTAACTTTTCCATTTTTAAAAAGATAATTAGACTCTAGGCATGACTCTACGTCAACTCATGATTGAATTATTTTGAATTAATTGTGTCTATTATTATCTTGGACTCAATATATTGTGTATAGGCTTGAAAGTTCTTCTATGATGCTTTGTTACACCGAATTTTCGAATTGCTTGAATATGAACTTTTGTTCCATATCCACAATTTTTATTCCATTGATATTTTGAAAAATTCTTTGATATTTTTTTCATCAAACTGTCCCTAGAAACTTTAGCAACTATTGAGGCTGCTGAGATTTGAGGTATTTTTTGATCACCCTTAATTACATATTTTAGATTATAATTTTTCATTACCGGAATTCTGTTACCATCAACTAAAACCAAATGAGGTTTTTTTTTTAATTTTTTTATAGCTCTTTTCATAGCTAACAAAGAGGCATTTAGAATGTTTAGTTTCTCTATCTCTTCTTTTGATGCAGAACCGATAGACCAGTACGAATTTTTTTTTATATATTTGTTTAAAACTTCACGCTCTTTTTTTGTTAATTTTTTTGAGTCTTTCAATTTTTTAACATCGCAGTTTTTTTTTAATATAACCGCAGATGCATAAACTGGTCCTATTAAACTGCCTCTACCCACTTCATCTACGCCAGCAATATTTTGAATACCTTTAAATATTGATTTTAAGTTCATCAATTTTCTTTCTTATTTCTTTTAAATCTAACCAAGAATATTTTTTTTGATCAGCTTGTCTTAGTAAATATGCTGGATGAAAAGTTATCATTGTCAAAAAGGTTTTATTTTTGATAAGTATTTCTTTCCAAATACCTCTTTCTTTTGATATTTTTAAATTTGATCCAAAAAAAGCTTCCATAGCTGTACTACCAAGTAGAATAATCATTTTTGGATTAATAATTTCAACGTGTTCGTATAAATATTCAGAATATCTTTTAATTTCTTTCATTTCAGGTTTTCTGTTTGAAGGAGGCCTGTAATTAACAACATTTGTAATATAAATATCTTTCCTGTCTAAATTAATTGCTGCAAGCATTTTATTTAATAATATACCCGCATCACCCACAAACGGTTTACCTAGCTCATCTTCTTTTTGACCTGGTCCTTCACCTATAATCATTACCGAACTATCTTCGTTACCATCACTAAATACAATTTTGTTAGCATTATTTTTTAGTTCACAATCTTTCAAATTTTCAATTTTTAGTTTTAGTTTTTTTAACAACTCTTGTTTATTTTGAATTATTTCAACTTTTTTCAATCTATTAATTGGTTGATTTTCGTAATCAAACTTAGATTTAAATAAAAAATCTTCTATTTTATTTCTTTGATTTAAATTATTTTTAGACATATGTTTGATGTATGCATAAATACATTTATTTTCTTGTTATTTTTTTAATATATCAAACTTCATCGTTTTCTAAAGTAAGTGATGTGAATAAGTTTGATGAAAAAAATTTATCTAATTATTTTTCAGCAGTGCTTTCCATCAATAATAATGATGCAAAAAACTCCTTAAAATTCTTGGAAAATTCAAAGATCTTAAATGACAGACACGAAGAACATTTCAAAAATTATATAAAATCACTGGTTGCAAATGAAAAAGTTGATTTGGCGATTAAGAAAATCAAGTATTCTCCAAACAATTATTCCTTTTTAGAGAAAGAAGTGATTCTTTTAGCAGATAATATAATGAACAAAAATTTTGAAAAAAGTAGCTTAAATTTAGAAAAAATAGAAAGTTTAATTGATCCTGATGATAGATACCATATTATTTTGTCAAAAGTTTTAAAAAACTATTTAGAAGTTTTTAAAAATAATAATATTAAAAGTTATAAAAACAATGATTTTGCAGAATTAGACGACATTAGTTTAGCTTTTTTAAGCTGTTATTTTGATTTAAAAAATACAACTAAAAGATTTGAAGAATTTATAGAATATGATGGAAGTAGCTCTAGATATATATATTTTTATTTAGATTATTTAATTGAAAAAAATAAAATTAAAAAAATAGACCAGGTTTTACAAAATATTAATCAACTTAATAAACCATTGTTAATTGCTCAATCAGTAAAATGGATTGAAGAAAAAAATTATAACAAATTAAATAATTTATTTTCATGCAAAAATGAGAAAGATATTATTGCAGAGTTTTTCTATTTAATCGCTAATCTTTATTCATCACAAGGTTTATATAAAGAATCAAATTTTTATATTATCTTAGCAAAATATCTTAACCCAAATTTTACGCTTAATTCGACATTACTAATTGAAAACTACATGGATACTAAAAAATATAAATTAGTAAAAAATGAACTAAGTAACATTGAAAAAGATAACGTTATATATAACTGGTTTAAAGTGAAGAAAAACGCATCAATTATCCAAGAGACTAAAAATGACGATAGTGCTCTAAAATTTATCAAAAAAGAATACAGAAAAATTCAAAACCCATCAAACAAGATTTTATTTGATATGGCAAACATATTGAGAAATTTTCAAGACTATGAGGGAGCAATAGAAATTTATTCAAATTTAATAAGATATCCAAATTATAGTGCAGAGGAATATGCAGATCTTTTATATAAAAGAGGAACTAGTTACGAAAGAAAAAAAGATTTTTTAAAAGCTGATGAAGATTTAATAGAGTCTCTTAAAATAGATCCAGATGAACCATATGTTTTAAATTATCTTGGATACAGCTGGTTAGAGAGATCTTACAAAATTCCTGAAGCAATGAATATGTTAAAGGAAGCTTATAGTTTAAGAGAAAATGACCCTTACATTACCGACTCAATAGGATGGGCCTATTATTTAATCGAAGACTTTGTTAACGCAAAAAAATATCTAGAAAAAGCTGTAAAACTTATGCCTTACGATCCAATAGTTAATGATCATTACGGTGATGTATTATGGAGACTTAACAAAAAAATGCAGGCAAGATATTTTTGGAGTGGAGTTTTAAAATTAGAAGATACCGAAGAAGAGCTAAAAAAAGAAATTGAAAAAAAATTAGTTTTTGGACTATAATTTTACTAATTAAACCGTTTCTATGAATACGATATCACAAAAGTCTTATGCAAAAATAAATTTAAATTTAAATATTGTAGGAAAAACAAAAAATTTACATAAATTACAGAGTATAGTATCACTGATTTCACTTTATGATGAAATTAGTCTAAGACAGATAGGCAGTCGTAAACATAAGATATTGTTTAAAGGTAAATTTTCAAAAAATATTACTAGTCGTAATACAATCTATAAAACTTTATCTGTTTTAGACAAAAAAAAATTATTGAAAAAAAAGTATCTTGTTATGGTAAAAAAAAATATACCTCCTAAGTCAGGAATGGGTGGTGGATCTATGAATGCTGCCACTTTAATTAAAATTTTCATGAAAAATAAAATTATTAAAATTAATAAAAAAAAATTACAAAATATAAATGACTCAATTGGACAGGATGTGAAACTGGGATTTTTTAAAAATATTATGTATTTAGATGGTAATAATCCTGTAAGAATATTGAACAAAAAGACAAAATATTTTTTATTATTATTTATGCCAAAATATGGTTGTTCAACAAAGTATATTTTTTCCAAAGTAAAAAAATACTCAAAACCACTAAAAAACATTAAAAACAAATTCAATAATTTAGGCAGTCTGAAAAATGATTTGCAAGATATCGTAATAAAAAAATATCCAGAGTTAAAAAAACCTATTGAATTTCTCGAAAATCAGCCTGGGATAAATTTTGTTAAAATGACAGGATCGGGGTCATGTTTTGTCGCCTATTCTAAATCAAGAAATTCTATTATAAATAGCCTCAAAAAGTTTAGAAAAAATTACCCAAAATATTGGTCTGTTTTATCTAAAACTATATAAATATTAAAACTTTATGTTATAAGAAATTGACTTTGGGGCGTAGCCAAGTGGTAAGGCAGCGGTTTTTGGTACCGCCATTCCTAGGTTCGAATCCTAGCGCCCCAGCCATTTTATGATAAAAAAGTTCTTAAAAATTTTTAATAAGAGTAATATTAATTCTCCAAATAGATTACAAAATTTAAAAAATGATCCAAAGATAAAAAAAATTTTTAATTCAATTAACGACCACTCAGCAGAAAGTGAAATACTTTTTGTTGGAGGATGTGTTAGACAAAATATATTGGGTGAGAAGATAGAGGATATTGATCTAGCAACTAACCTTAATCCAGATGAGGTTGTGAATTGTTTAGATAAAAATAATATCAAACATATAGATGTTGGAAAAAAATACGGAACGATAACAGCAATTATAGAAAAGAAAAAATTCGAAATAACCTCTTTGAGAAAAGATGTGAAAACAGATGGAAGGTTTGCCGAGGTTCAATATTGCAAGAATTGGAAAGAAGATGCAAAAAGAAGAGATTTCACATTTAATTCAATTTATTCAAATTTAAACGGAGAATTGTTTGATCCATTTAATGGAAAAAAAGATCTGTTAAATGGATGGATTAAATTTATTGGAAATCCTGCAACCAGAATTAAAGAAGATTATTTAAGAATTTTAAGATATATTAGGTTTTTCCTAATATATTCAAAAAATAATCATTCAGAGGAAATTAAAAAAATAATCAAACAAAATATTAGTGGTATAAATATAATATCAGGCGATAGGTTGCTTAGTGAGTTAAAAAAAATAATTCTATCTAAAGGTTTTTTTAAAATACCCAAAGATCAGTTTTCAAGAGAAATAATACAATTAATTTTTCCTCAAATTAACAATTTTAATGTAATTAAAAATATCGAAAAGAGGAGTAAAGAAAATCTCTTTAAAGAAAATAATTTTACTTTTTTAATAAGCCTTTTAATAATCGATGAAACTGATAATGCGGATTATTTTGTGCATAAATTTAATATACCTAAAGATGAAAAAGATAGAATATTATTTTTAAAAAATACTTATCAAGATTTCAATAAGAATTTTTTTGAAAAGAAAAATTTAAAAATACTCCTTTATAAACATGGTAAAGATAAAGTAATTGACCTTATCAAATTTCATATTCTCAAATCTAAAAATATTCACAATATTAATGAGTTAATTACATTTTATGAAATGGAGAAAACGCCAGTTTTTCCTTTTAATGCTAAATTTTTAAAGGAAAAATATAATTATAAAGATGGTAAGCTATTAGGTGATAAACTCAAACAATTAGAAACCGCATGGCTGAGTAATAATTTTAAATTAGCTGATGAAAAAGTTGATAGTATTTTAAGAAATTAAACGTAGTCTACCTTAATAATTTCAAAATTTTTTTTACCAGATGGAGTGTTAATTTCTACGAAGTCACCATTATTTTTTCCAATCAGACCTTTGCCAATAGGAGACTGATAAAATATAAATTTTTTTTTAATATCTGCTTCATCTTTACCAACAAGTTTATATTTAATTTTTTCATTACTGTTTAAATCTTGAAGAGAAACAGTTGCACCAAAGATTACCTTACCATCATTTTCAAGTTTAGTTACATCTATTACATTTGCTCTTGCTATAGTATCTTCTACTTCTTGGATTCTTCCCTCATTTAAAGATTGCTGTTCTTTCGCAGCATGATACTCAGCATTTTCTTTTAAATCTCCGTGTGACCTAGCTTCTGAAATAGCATTTACTATTTCAGGTCTTTTTTTTTCTTTTAAAAAGACAAGTTCCTCTGATAATTTTTTTAGTCCTTCTACTGTAATTGGTTCTTTGTTACTCATATTTTATTTCCATTTTGCTAAAGGAGGTAGTGACATTAGTATAGCCTCTACATTGCCACCAGTTTGTAAACCAAATTTTGTGCCTCTGTCATACAATAAATTAAATTCCACATATCTACCTCTTTTTAAATATTGAATATCTTTTTGTTTCAAGTTCCATTTTTTACTTTTTCTAAGACTAATGATTTGATTAAAGATTTGAATAAAATTTATTCCTAGGTCCCTTACAAATCTAAAATCTTTTTCCCAATCTTTTTTTTTATAATCAAAAAAAATTCCACCAATTCCTCTCGGTTCTTTTCGGTGTGACAAATAAAAATATTCATCACACCATTGCTTATATTTTTTAAAATATTTTTTGTCGTGCCTATCACATATTTTTTTTAATTTTTTAAATAATAGTTTTTTAACAGTTGAATCATTAAAGCATGGAGTAACATCCATTCCTCCTCCAAACCAACCGTGATTTGTATAAATATATCTGGTATTAAAATGCATGGCTGGCACATGAGGATTTTTCATGTGCATTACTATGGATACGCCGGATGCCCAAAAATCTCTGTTATTTTTTGTACCAGGAATTTTCTTTCTAAATTCTTCAGACAGCTTTCCATAAACTTCTGAAAAGTTGACACCAACTTTATCAAATACTTTCCCATTTTCAAAAATATAATAGCAGCCACCTCCTTCATCCTTTTTTATACTTCTTTTCCAAGTCTTCTTTAAAAATTTTATTTTTCCACCCTCAATTTGCTCTATCGAATTACAAATCATTTCTTGCAGATTTATAAACCAATTTTTAGTTAATTTCTTTCTTATATATTTGTTCATTAAAAATTATTTTGATTTAAAATTTTTGAAACTACAATTGATACTGATGATGACAAATTTAGTGATCTTTTTTTATTCATCATTGGAATAGTTAATCTATGACTTACTTTTTTGTGTACACTAGTTGGTACACCTGAGCTTTCTCTACCAAATAAAACAGTATCATTTTTTTTAAACAGAAATTCTTTATAGGATTTTTTTGACTTAGTTGTCATTAAAATTATTCTTGTATTTCTTTTACTTATAAAAAAGTCCTCTGGACTTCTATAAAAGTTAATATTTTTAGCATCATAATAATCCATCACAACTCTTTTGAATTTTCGATCATTAATGATAAACCCGCATGGCTCAATAATTTCAAGCATTATTCCTAAACAAGAGCAGGTTCTAATAATCGATGCGGTATTTTGCGGTATATCTGGCTGATAAAGTGCAATTTTAGGTGCAAATTTTGGTTCTTTATGTGTCATTCTTACTATGGATATATTTAGCTTTTATATTATATGAATTCATATATTAGGTATATTTAATAATTAGAATGTCAGATCAAAAAAAAGTTAATCGAAGAGACTTTATTTATACAGCCTCAACAGTAGTCGGTGTAGTTGGTGTCGGTGCGGCTGCTTGGCCTCTGATAGATCAAATGAATCCTGATGCCTCTGTTAAGGCATTAGCCACAACTGAAGTTGATGTAAGTTTGGTTAAGCCTGGTCAATCAATAACTGTACTGTGGAGAGGTAAACCTGTATTTATTAAAAGAAGAACAGAGAACGAAATTAACGAGGCAAAAGCAGTGAGTTTAACTGAACTAAAACATCCAGAGAAAGATGAAGATAGAGTATCAAACCCCGAATGGCTTGTTATGCTTGGAGTATGTACTCATCTTGGATGTGTGCCCCTTGCAGATAAAGGAGATTATAATGGCTGGTTTTGTCCTTGCCATGGCTCGCACTACGATACTTCAGGTAGAATTAGAAAAGGTCCAGCTCCAACTAATTTAGAGATACCTAAATACGAATTCGTTAACAATAATACAATTAAAATTGGATAAAAAAAATGAGTGAACATAATTATCAACCTAAGTCAAAATTTGGAAAATGGTTTAATGACAGACTGCCTTTATTAACATTAGCAAACCATTTAACAGATTATCCGACCCCAAAAAATTTAAATTATTGGTGGACATTTGGTGGTATATTAACTTTTTGCCTTATAACTCAAATTATAACAGGCTTAGTTTTAGCTATGCACTATATCGCTCATGCAGACTTAGCTTTTAGCAGTGTTGAACATATAATGAGAGACGTTAATTATGGTTGGCTAATAAGATATATCCATGCAAATGGAGCATCAATGTTCTTTCTCGCAGTTTACATACACATATTCAGATCTTTATTTTACGGGTCATATAAAGCTCCAAGGGAAATTATTTGGATTTTAGGAATTATGATTTATTTACTAATGATGGCAGCTGCTTTCATGGGATATGTTTTACCATGGGGACAAATGAGTTTTTGGGGAGCTACAGTTATAACTAACTTGTTCAGCGCAATTCCTTTAGTAGGCGAAAGTATTACTACATGGTTATGGGGTGGTTACTCTGTAGACAATCCAACTTTAACAAGATTTTTTACATTACATTATTTAATACCTTTTTTAATTTTAGGTTTAGTAGTTCTACATATATGGGCTTTACATGTTCCTGGAAATAACAATCCGATAGGAATTGATATAAAAAAACCGTCTAAAGATACAGTTTCTTTTCATCCTTACATAGTTGTTAAGGATTTATTTGCACTTTTATTGTTCTTAATACTATTTGCATTTTTCGTTTTTTACTCACCTAACGTGCTAGGTCATGCTGATAATTATATAGAGGCTAATCCGTTGGTAACGCCAGCCCATATCGTTCCTGAATGGTACCTCTTACCTTTTTATGCAATTTTAAGATCAATTCCAGATAAGCTTATGGGGGTCATAGCAATGTTGTCGGCTATTTTAATTCTTGCGGCATTACCTTGGTTAGATACCTCAAAAATTAGATCTGCAGTTTTCAGACCACTCTACAAACAATTTTATTGGATACTAGTCCTGGATGTATTGATTTTAGGCTATGTTGGTGCAATGCCTGCTGAAGGTTTATATTTATTAATCGCGAGAATTGGAACTGCTTATTATTTCGCACACTTTTTAATAATTTTACCGATATTAGGTAAAGTTGAAAAAACTTTGCCGTTGCCGATGAGTATATCCGAACCTATTTTAGGTGGTTCTTTAAATGCAGAACCAGCCAGAAGCAAAGAAGATTTTCAAAAGCTATAATGTTAAAATTTATAAAGTATTTTTCTTTAATTTTTTTTTTAATTTCAGGTAACATAGTTAGTTCTGCGGAAAATACTGAAAAACTATTGACAACCGATTGGACTTTTAAAGGACCATTTGGAAAGTTTGATAGGGCATCCCTGCAAAGAGGTTATCAGGTGTATCAAGAAGTATGTGCTTCATGTCACTCATTAAAATATATGTCTTACAGAAATCTTTCAGAGGAGGGCGGCCCAGAGTTTTCAGTGCAAGAGGCGAAAGCTATAGCTGCCAATTTTGAAATATTAGATGGACCAAATCCAGAAGGAGAGATGTTTACGAGACCTGCAAGATTGTCTGATAAATTTGCAATGCCTTACGCAAATGAGGAAGAAGCTAAATCTGCAAATGGTGGCGCTTATCCTCCGGACATGTCGGTACTAGTTAAAGCTAGAAAGGGCGGGGCTGATTATGTCTACTCAGTCTTGCTTGGATATCAAGACCCGCCAGTTGGAATGAAATTGGATGATGGAGTTCACTATAATAAATATATGTACGGAAACAAAATTAAAATGCCAGCACCTTTGTCTGAAGGTCTAGTTGAATATGCTGATGGCACAATTGCTACAGAACAACAAATGGCAAAAGATGTAGTGAGCTTTCTAATGTGGACAGCAGAACCTCATTTAGAACAAAGACACAAAATAGGCTTTAGAGCAATAGTATACCTTATTATATTGAGCATACTAGTTTACTTTAGTATGAAAAAAATCTGGTCACGTATTGAAACGGAAGTTTAAAATATCTCCATCTTTTACTATATAATCTTTTCCCTCTAATCTCATTTTGCCATTGTTTTTACAGTTAAGCCAACCATTATTATTAACAAAATCATCAAAGGAAATTGTCTCAGCTCTTATAAATCCTTTTTCAAAATCTGAGTGAATTTTTCCTGCAGCAACAGGAGCAGTGCTATCTTTTTTTACAGTCCACGCTCTAGACTCCTCAGGCCCAGAAGTAAAAAAAGTCTCAAGTTCAAGCAACTTATATCCTTTTTCAATTAAATAATTTAAACCAGTTTTTTCAATATTCATTAATTCCATAAAATTTTTCTTATCATTATTTTGTAATTGATTTATCTGATTTTCTATTTCTGCTGAGACTAAAATTGTATTATCAATTTTCTTATTTTTTTTAACTTCTTCTGAATATTTATTTCCTGATGAAATACTTTTTTCATCAACATTACACACATAAAGCTTTGGTTTTAAGGACAGTAAGCCAGATTTGTTTATTAAATCTAAATCAAACAAATTTCTGAGGTCATTTAAATCTTTATCCTTATTAATGTAATCCTCAGTTGTTTTAAGTATATTCAACTCATCACCTGTAATCTTTTTTAAATTTTTTTTATCTATTCTTTTTCCTATAGACTCTAAGTCTGCAAGCTTCATTTCTGTCTCAATAATGTCTAAGTCTCTTATAGGATTTACATCCTTATTTACATTTTGGATATCATCAGAGTCAAAACATCTTAATAAATGAACAATTGCATCAACTTCTCTAATATGTGATAAAAATTTGTTACCTAATCCTTCCCCCTTCGAAGCACCTTTCACTAAACCAGCAATATCAAGAAAAGTTATAGTTGTGTAAATTTTTTTTTTTGATTGAGAAATTTCAAACAATTTGTCTAATCTTCTATCTAAAACTGGAACAACACCAACGTTAGGTTCTATTGTACAAAATGGAAAGTTACCCGCCTGCGCTTTTGATGAATTAGTTAAAGCATTAAATAAAGTTGATTTACCTACATTTGGTAATCCAACGATTCCACACTTGAAACCCATTATTTATTATTAACTGTGCTTGAGAAAAGGTCTAGTTTTTTATCAATTAAAATAGCTAAATTTTCAGTAATATTATTTTTTAAAGCTTCTAGTTGCTGCTTTTCATCATCGTCAAAATCCTTTAAAACATAATCTGAAACTGCAATTTTGTCGTTTGGTTTACCAATTCCTATTCTTACTCTTGAGTAATCTTTACCTATAAATTTATCAATAGACTCTATCCCATTGTGACCTGCACTAGAACCTCCAAACTTTGTTTTAATCTTACCAAAGTCAATATCTAAATCGTCATGAAAGACTATTATATTTTTAGCTTCAATTTTAAAATACTCTATAAGTTCTCTTATACAGATCCCAGAGTTATTCATAAATGTTAATGGCTTTATCGCATAAACTTTTTTTTCGTTAATATTCCCAGTTGTTAATAGACCTTTAAATTTAGGTTTTTGTTTAGATAACTTAAATTTTGAGTTTATAGCATCAATTATTTTGAAACCAATATTATGTCTATTGTTCTCTGAATTTGGCGTGGGATTACCTAGTCCAACAAATAAAAACATGTAAATTAAATTTTATCAATTATTTTTTTTCTGATTGAGGTTTCTTACCTTCATCTTTTTTACTAGCATCTTTTTTTTCTGCTTCAGCTCCACTTTTTTCGTCTGCTCCATCTTTAGGTGCCGCTGCTGCTTCTTGTCCATCTGTAGAGTCTCCTGCACCTTCTTCACCTTCTGCGGCCTCAGCTGGTTTTTCTGGTTCCTTAATTACTGTTGGCGCTGCTACGGTAGCAATTACAAAATCTCTTCCCGTAATAGTTGGAATAACATTTTCAGGTAATTTTATTGATGATATCTTAAAACTATGTCCTATATCCACCCCGTCCAAATCAACAATTAATTCACTTGGTATATTTTCAGATGGACATTTTAATTCTACTTTCCTTCTAACAATATTAAGTACACCTCCTCTTTTTAACCCTGGAGATTTTTCATTATTTATAAATTTAACTGGTATCTCAATTATAACGCTTGAACCTTTTACAACTCTTAAGAAATCTATATGTATTGGCTCATCTGTGATCACATCAAAAGATATATCTTTAGGTAATACATTTTCCTCTTTTCCATCAACTTTAAGTTTAATAATTTTTGAGAGAAAATTTTCTTTTTCCATTAAACTTTTTAGTACTTTTATAGATACAGATACATTTTGGTTTTTCTCTGATCCACCATAGACAATACCCGGAACATTTCCTTGTTGTCTTATTATTTTTAGTTCACCGGATGTTTTATTATTTCTAATATTTGCTTCTAAAGTACTCATAAAAAAAAAGTTTTTTAACTCATGTTGACTAATAAAACAAGAAAATTATTTGAACAGAAAAGATACAGATGTTGAGTTAGAAATACGTCTTATTGCTTCACCCATTAAATTTGATACAGACAAAATTTCAATATTTTTAGCGTTTTTTATTTTGTTATAATTGTCTATCGTATCTGTAATAACTAAATTTTTAATAGTTGATTTTCTAATTTTATTAACTGCATCACCACTTAACACACCATGTGTTATGTAAACGTGTATCTCCTTTGCACCTTTTTCTTTTAGAACTTTAGCAGCGTTTACAATTGTACCTCCTGAGTCAATTATATCATCAACCATTATACAACACTTATCTTTAACATTTCCTATAACATTCATTACTTCAGATTTTCCTGGAGAAGGTCGTCTTTTATCTATAATCGCTAAACCTGAATTAAGAAACTTACTTAATCCTCTTGTTCTAGCTACACCACCAACATCTGGTGACACACAAATTATATTTTTTGACTTAATTCTTTTTTTTATGTGTCTTGCAAATATTGGAGTAGCAAATAAATTATCTACTGGTATATCAAAAAAACCCTGAATTTGTCCTGCATGTAAATCGATTGTTACAACTCTATCAGCACCAGCTTTAGTAATTAAATTAGAAACTAATTTTGCTGATATAGATGTTCTTGGCACAACTTTTCTATCTTGCCTTGCATATCCAAAATAAGGAATTACAGCAGTGATATTTTTTGCAGATGATCTTTTTAAAGCATCAATACACAATAGCATTTCCATCAGATTATCATTAGCTGGAGATGAGATTGATTGAATAATAAAAATATTATTGCCTCTAATATTTTCATTAATCTCTATATATATTTCCCCATCTTTAAATTTTCTAATACTTGAATTGACGAGTCTTTCTTTTAAATATTTAGCAATTTTTTCACTTAATTTTTTATTACTATTTCCTGTTAGAAGCTTCATTTTTTTGAAAAAAGTTATTTAATCATAATTAATGATATATTTCTACCATAATCATTTTGATTGTTATGTATAGCTCTTCTTGCACTAAAAAAATTATTTTTTGGATTATATGTATCCTTATCAATTAAATCGATTTTTTTTAAACCAAGACTTTTCAATTGAAAATAAACATATTTATTTAGGCTAAAATATGTTTTTTTTTTTATTTTTTTGAAAAAAGTTCTATTCATAGTATTTTGTTTTAAAAATTTAAGCTTAAAATCAGATTTAATCTCATAATTTTTTTGAGCTATACAAGGGCCGATAGCAGCAACCAAATCTTTGGTATCACTTCCTGATTTAATCAAAAAATTAACAACTTTTTTAATGATTTCTTTGTAGGCACCTTTCCACCCAGCATGTATTGCTGAGATTATTTTGAGTTTTGGGTCATAAATAATTATAGGTGCGCAGTCAGCAGTCAGAATTCCCAATACAATATTTTTTTTATTTGTTACTAAAGCGTCTCCAACTAGCTTTGTTTTATATTTTCTCTTATTTACATAGAAAAACTTATTACTATGGACTTGATGTAACAATATTAATTTTTTGTGTGTTGAACCAATTTTTTGACAAGCTATTTTAAGATTTTTTGTTACGTTTATTTTTGTATCAGATGAACCTCTTCCACAGTTTAAACTTTTATATATTCCTTTAGATTTTCCACCTTCCATCCCTAGAAAGCAGTGTCTAATACTTTTATACTTTAATAATTTTTTTGATAAAATCATTCAAACCCGAAAAATTTTTTATTATTGCTTTTATATGCAAAAATAACTTTGAATAACTCTCCCATTGAACTCTTATTTAAAAGTCTTGAAAGTGTTGAAATCATATATTTTTTCTGTTTTTCATTCATTTTTTTTTCTAGTATCTTAGCTCTTTCAATAATACCCATTCTTTCTAAAAAAAATTTCTGTGTAACTACTTTCTTAACATCTAATTTTTCTTTTAAAAAAAATTCATTTAATAAGCTAAAATTTACCAATGAAGTGATATCTGCATTACCAATACACTTTAATAAGTTATTTTTGTTAATTCTTCTGTTTTTCATCACTATTTGTATAGTGCTTTCATTTAATGCTCCCATATAACCATAATCAATTAATAGCACTCCTCCAGACAAAGATTTTATTTTTTTTACAATTTTACTTAATTCCCCAAGACCTTGTTTTGGATATTCAATAAATTTAAGTTTTTTTAAAATTTTAAAAGATTTTAAGTTAATTAGATCACTCAAATTAGGCTTGCACTGAGCTTCCTCAAGAAATTTTCCATTAAAAATATAGCATTTTTCCAGTAATTTTTTATTCTTAATAAAAAATTGTTTTATTGGTATTGCATCAAAAAATTCGTTACCAAAAAAAATAATTGGACCACCCTTTATGTTTTTATAATCACTTATCCACTTTAAATTAGTTCCCTTTAATTTTTTTTTTTGAAACTTTCTTAAAAATTCACTTTTTTCATATAAAAAAAATTTTACAGAATTATTAAAGGTTGGAAAATTTTTAAAAGTTTTTACTAATACTTCCGATAAACTTCCATCACCTGGGCCAAGCTCAACTAAGTTAAAAATTTTAGGTTTTCCTAAAGTTTCCCAAGTCGAAATTATCCATATAGCTATAATCTCAGAAAATAAATTTGATATAGTTGGAGACGTAACAAAATCACCCTTTTTCCCAAAAGGCATTTTATTTGTATAGTACCCTATTTTTGGTTTGTATAATGCTCTATTTATAAAATCATCAACTTTAATTTTTCGATTTTTTATAATATTAAATTTTTCTAGGGATTTTTTCATTTTCTACGTAAAAGCAAAATACCTATAAATATCATAAGTATACTTAATAACATTCCCATACTTAATGATCCAAAGATATAACCAATTTGTTCATCAGGTTCTCTAAAAATTTCAGAAAACAATCTAAATGTTCCGTAAAAAATTAAAAAAGCAAAAGAACAGCTTCCCTCTTTGTAATTTTTACTAAAGTAGATTTTATTCATTATAATGAATAAAAATATACCCTCAAAAATAGCCTCGTACAATTGTGACGGATGTCTTGGAATATTATCTACTAACGGAAAGATAACACCCCAAATTAAATCGGTTGGTTTTCCAACAAGCTCGCTATTTATAAAATTTGCAATTCTACCAAAAAATATTCCAATAGGTGCTGCAACAGCTATGAAATCAAAAAAAATATACTTTTCTAAATTATTTTTTTTACAAAAAATAACAGTGGCTATTATAATTCCTATTAAACCCCCGTGAAAAGACATACCTCCATGCCATATCATAATTATTTCTGAAGGATTTTTTAGGTAAAATTTTAAATTATAAATCAAGATATAACCTAGTCTCCCTCCTATAATTATACCTATAATTAGATAAGTTATTAAATCATCGATGTAAATCTTATGAATATTGTTTTTAATTAATATTTTCTTTATGTAAATCCATCCACAGATTATCCCAAAAATATACGCAAGAGAGTACCAATGAATTTTGATAAAAAATATTTCAAAAGCTACTGGATTCAAATTATTAATAAGCATATTATAAAAATTAGAATATATTATTTTTAAAAGCAAAAGTATGTCAAAATCTAAAATTTTATTAGAAAAATTAACAAGTTTAGTTGCCCAAGGATTAATATCCTACAAAGACTTAAGCAATGAAGTAATTAACATAATTAAATCTCAGAGAGATGAAATCATTTTAAAAATGAAAATATCAACAAAAGAAGAAACAGATATTCTTAAAAGGAGAATTGAAAAGTTAGAAAACGAAATAAATAAATTAAAAAAAAATAAACGAACTAAAAAGGTAAAGAAATCTTAACACTCAAACCGCCTAATTTTGATTTATTTAAATCAATTTTTCCCCCATGGGATCTAACTACGTCAGATGCAATTGAAAGACCAAGACCCACACTTGATTTTGAGTCACCTCTTCCTTTATTTATTTTATAAAAAGGTTTGAAAACATTTGAATATTCTGATTTTGGAATACCTGGTCCATCATCTTCTATAATTATAACCATTATTTTATTTAACTTTTTTAGGGAAAATGTAACTTTTTTTCCATACTTAAGACCATTGTCTATTATGTTGCTGAGACACCTTAATAATAAATTCTTTCGCCCATTAAATTTTACATTTTCCTCAATATCTGAGGATATTAAAGCATTATCATATTTTTTTATTAAAGATTTGATTGTTTTTGAGATATTAAACGATTCATCTTTTTCAGAAGACGTCGAACTAGCAAACTGCAAATATTCATTTAACATTTTTTCCATTTCCTCTATGTCCTCAGAAAGTTTTTTTGAAATATTGTTGTCTTTGATAAAGGCTAATTGTAACTTTATTCTTGTTAGCGGAGTTCTTAAATCATGGCTTATTCCAGACAACATCTCAGATCTCTGATTTAAATGTCTTAAAATTCTTTTCCTCATTCTATCAAATTCAAATCCAGCTTGACGTATTTCAAGAGCGCCAGAAGGCCTGAATTCACCAACATCTTCACCTCTTCCAAATTTTTCAGACGCTTTCGCTAAATTTACGATTGGTCGTGTTTGGTTTTTTAAGAAAATTAAGGCAACTGTAATTAATAAAAACGCCGGAAATGTGATCCATAACGCAAATAATCTCGCCGATGTACTGGTAACTCTTTCTTTGGGAATATAAAATTCAAAGTACCCATTAATATGTTTTATTCTTAATTCAATTAATCCTTTGAATTTTGTAGTATCAAACCAATAACTTAAATTTCTAGATTTTAATTCTCTTCTCAAAGTACGATCCATAGGACTGAACCATCTCTCCATATCTTGTTTTGGTAAGTCACCAAATGAAATAAATTTTACAGTAAAGTTGTGATGTTCTTCAAATAAGTTTATTAAATTCTCTTTATTGTAATCTTCATTGTCATAAGCATCTAAAAAAAATTTAATTTCTCCTATTAATGCATTTGTCATACCTTTATTTGTTTTTATCCACAAACTATCAAAAAAAACTACTGATATAGTGATTTGCAAAATTATTATTGGAGCTGCAACAATTAAAAGCGCTCTATAAAATAATCTTTTTGGAAGTATTTCTTTAACAAATTTATTCAATCCATAAAACATATCCTGTACCCCTTATAGTTTGTAAATATTTTGGATTTTTTGGATTCATTTCAATTTTTTTTCTTAGTCTGGTAATAATTACGTCAATTGATCTTTCTTTTTCTAGATTAATAAGTTTTCCTATTTCTAGTCTACTGAAAACTTTACCAGGTTGATTTATCATTTTATCTAAAATTTTCTTTTCGGTTGTGTTGATTTTAAGTTCTTTTTTCTCTTTTATTATTAACAACTTTGTTAAATCAATTTTAATGTTTCCAAAATTTATAGCTCTTATAAGGTTCCTTTTTTGTGTTTTGGATAAAATATTTTTTATTCTCAATAGCAGTTCCTGCGGCTCAAATGGTTTCGGTAAATAATCATCTGCTCCAGATTCGAGTCCCTCAACCCTTTCTTTTGGTTCACCTTTAGCGGTCAAAAGTATTACCGGTGTATCAATAAAGGATTTATTTTCATTTAAAAATTCCAAACCACTTTTGCCAGGCATCATAATATCTAAAATTATCAAATCAAATTTTATGATTGCAATTTTTTTTTGAGCTTCTTCAGCTGAACTAGCTGTATTTACCAAAAAACTTTTTTCATTTAAAAATTTTTTAACTAAATTTCTTATACCGTCATCATCGTCTACAACTAATATATGAGCTTTATAGTTTTTCATTTATTATTCTTTTTAATACTTGGTCAAAATTCAGCACTTCTTTTGCTGATGAGTTTAAAAAAGCTTTATAAATTCTTTTTTTTTGAGAAAAGAAAATTTCGTTGTAAATTTTACTTCCTTTAGAACTTAAATAAATATGTCTAACTCTAGTATCTTTACTATCTTTTTTAAATTCTAAAAAATCTAGCCTCTTCAAGTCATTTAGAACCCTATTTAAACTTTGCTTAGTTACATTTAATTTCTTTAATAGTTGTGAAATTGTAATTCCTTCATAAAAGGATATTAAATGAAGAGATTTATGATGCGCAGTACCTAATTGATACTTTTTAAGTATTTTCTTGGGATCACTAAATGACTCCCTATAAGTGACAAAAATTTTTTCAATAAAACCTTTTAATTGTTCATCTTTTAAATAAAGAAGATCTTTCATAATAAGTAAGTTATATTGACATATTAAATTTAGGAAGTTATTTTTTTATAAATTTTCTTTTTATGATGATTCCTTACGATAAAAGAGACGGTAAAATTTGGTATAATTCTGAACTAGTAAATTGGTCAGATGTTAAGCTACATGTTTTAAGCCATGGACTACATTACGCGAGCTGCGTTTTTGAGGGCGAGAGGGTGTACGATGGTGAAATTTTTAAATTAGAAGAACATACCTCTAGATTTTTTCACTCAGCAAAAAGAATGGGTTTTGAAATTCCTTATAGCGAGGATCAAATAAACACAGCTAGTAAAAATATTATCTCAGTTCAAAAAGTTGAAAATGGTTATGTTAGACCAATTGCCTGGCGAGGTAGTGAAATGATGGCTATTTCAGCTCAACAAACAAAAATTCATATAGCAATTGCAACTTGGGAGTGGGGATCTTATTTCGATCCAAAGTTAAAAGTTGAAGGAATAAAATTAAATATATCTAAATGGAAAAGACCTGCACCAGATACAATACCTTGGGACACGAAAGCATCTGGATTATACATGATATGTACTTTGTCAAAACATGAAGCAGAGAGGGATGGATATACCGACTCTTTGATGTTAGATCATGAAGGTAATGTTGCAGAAGCCACTGGTGCAAATATTTTCTTTAAAGATAAAGAAGGAAATCTGCATACCCCAATACCTGACTCTTTCCTTGATGGCATCACAAGAAGAACAGTCATAGATATTGCAAAATCAAAAAATATAAAAGTAATTGAAAGAAAAATTACACCAGATGAACTTAAAAATTTTACCGGTTGTTTTCTTACTGGCACTGCTGCAGAAGTAACTCCAGTTTCACAAATAGCAAATTATAATTTTAAAGTTTGTAAAACAATTATCGAATTATCAGACTCTTATCAATTGATTGTAAGGAAAAAGAAAGCCGCTTAATTATTTATTATCTTCAGAAATTGCATGGTCAATTCCTTTTCTAAGGTAATCATAAGCTGTAAATAAAGTTAAGAAAGCCGAAAGCCACAAAATTATAATGCCAATAGTTTGAGCGTTATAGTCTTGAAAATTTAAAATTTTATTACCAGTTTCCCCTGTTAATAAAATAGAAATTGAAAACATTTGTAAAAAAGTTTTCAATTTTGCAAGATTTGATACTGGTAAATTTACCTGCCCTTTTGCTAAAAATTCTCTGAGGCCAGATATCAAAATTTCCCTTATTAGAATAATAATCGCAGCTATAACCTCAAAATTTTTTATTGTTCCATCCATAACTAATAAAATTAGAGCTGTAGCTACGATAATTTTATCAGCAATGGGATCTAAAAGTTCACCAAGTTTAGATTCCTCTTTATACAATCTTGCTAAAAGACCATCTAAAAAGTCTGTAAAAGACGCAAGAACAAATAAAAAAAATGGAATTACATCTCCATAAAATCCTGGCAAATAAAATGTTAACACAAATATTGGGACTATAATTATACGTCCAATTGTCAGATAATTAGGAAATTTAAATTTCATTCGTGAAAAAAGTTATATATTTTTTTTGCAACCTTTTCCTCAACTCCCTCTACTGATTTTATTTCATCTAAACTAGCGGCCTCGACAGCTCTAGCAGATCCAAAATGATTTAATAAAGCTCTTTTTCTAATAGACCCGATCCCGCTAATTTGATCAAGAAGCGATTTTTTTAAGCCCTTTTTTCTTTTTACTCTATGAGCGCTTATTGCAAATCTATGCGCCTCATCTCTTATTCTTTGTAAAAAAAATAAAGTTGGATCGTTTTTTTCAAATTTAAATTCTTTACCATTATGAAAAAAGGTTTCATTACCACTATTTCTAAGTTTACCTTTTGCAATTGCTATGACCGGGATCTCGTGAAGGCCCAATTCATTCATTGTTTCTCTTACTACTGAGTATTGGCCTTTACCACCATCAATTAAAATTAAGTCTGGCATTGTCAAATAATTATCTTTTTCTTGAATGGCTCGTTTGAACCTTCGATTAATAACCTCTCTCATCATACCATAGTCGTCTTGCTCGTTATTTTTAATTTTAATATTAAATTTTCTATATCTTTTCTTTATAAAACCTTCTTCACCAAATGTAATTAACGCTCCTATGCTGTCAGTACCTTGAATATGACTATTATCATATACCTCTACTAAGTTTATATTACTCTCAAGATCAAATTTTTGAGAAATGTTCTCAAATAAGTCTTTATTATTTTGGCTCTCATATATTTTTCTATTTAAACTATCTTTTGCATTTATGAGAGCTTGATTAATGACTTTTAATTTTGAACCTTTTTTAGCAACTGTAATGCTAATTTGTTTATTTTCTTTTTTACTTAAGGTTTTTTCGATTAATAGTTTTTCTTTTATCTCTTCACTTAAAATAATATTTATAGGTACACTTTTATTTTCATAAAATTGTGTAACGAAAGAATTAATTATATTACTTAAATTTTCATCTGAATCATGTTTGGGAAAAAAAGCTTGATTACCCCAATTTTGTTTAGATCTATAAAAAAAAACTTGGATACAAGTTTTACCAGATTCTTTGTAACCAGCAATAACATCAGCCTCTACTAAGTTCGCTTCATTAATTCTCTGAGATGACTGAATAATATTGAGTGATTTAATTCTATCCCTAAGTATTGCAGCTTTTTCAAAATCTAGTTCATCACTAGCAGTTTCCATTTGTGCCGATAAACTTTTTTGAATTTTTCTTGATTTTCCAGAGACAAAGTCAATAGCATCATCTACAGATTTTTTATAATCATTCTCTTGTATAAAATTTACACAAGGACCAGAACATCTTTTAATTTGATATAATATGCATGGTCTTTCCCTATTTTTAAATACAGTGTCATCACAAATTCTTAACTGAAATATTTTTTGGATCATTTTTATGGTCCAATTTGCAGAGCCTGCGGATGCAAACGGTCCAAAGAAAAAACCTTCTTTGTCCTTTTTCCCTCTATGTTTTTTTATTTGTGGCCACTTTTCTTTGTTACTAATAAAAATAAAAGGAAACGATTTATCATCTCTCAATAATATATTAAATCTTGGCTTATACTTTTTAATTAAATTGGCCTCTAATAGCAAAGCTTCACTTTCGTTTGAAGTTGTTGTTACTTCAAGTTTTCTGGTTTGAGATAACATTCTCTCAGTTCTAATAATATGATTTTTCTCTGATACATAACTTTTCAATCTATTAGGTAAATTTTTTGCTTTCCCAATATATAAAACCTCATTTTTCTCGTTCAGCATTTTGTAAACACCCGGCAATTTAGCAATTAACGGTATTTCTTTTTTTATAATATCTTTTCCTATATCAGAATTTGTCATAAATTCTCTTTTTTGAAATTTGAATGCCAACCGACGAGCAGTCCTTCATTATTTCAAGTTTTTCTATTTTAAGATTTATTTTCTCAATTCTTTTATCTTTAAAAAGTTCATCAAATACATCTTCAGCTAGAGTTTCTAGGAAATTATAATGTTTATTTTTTACCAGTTTCTTTATAAGTCGCACCACCTTTGAATAATTTACTATAGATTTTAAATCTTTATCATTTGATGGTTTTTTATCTTTGTAATCAATTTCTAATGAAAACTTTACTTTTTGAGGTTTTTCTTTCTCAAAATCATAATAACCTAGTTTTAGATTTAAGATAAGTTCTTTAATTAAAACTTTTTTTTCGTAATTAAATAGGTTTTTTGTTTTACCTATTCTGAAAATTTCAATATTATTTTTCTTCATTCTTTACCACCTAATACATCAGGAGTTTGCCAATTCAAACTTTGCCCGCTATCTAGCGCTAAAACTTGACCAGTAATAGATCTATTTTTAATTAAAAAGTCAACTGCATTACAAATATCATTTACATTTACTTGTCTTCTTAGTGGTGTAGCCAGATACTGTTTTTTAAAGTGGGCAACAGATTGTCTTTTATTTTTAATCGTAGGCCCCGGCGCAATACCATTAACTCTTATCCTTGGCGCAAAACTCATCGCACTTGTTTTAGTCATAGTATAAAGACCAGCTTTGCTTAAGGTATAAGAAAAAAAATATGGAGTAAGTTTAAAAACTCTTTGGTCAATAATGTTTATAATATTGTTGTTACCCTTAACTACACATTTTGAAAATTCTTTAGATAAAATAGCTGGTGCTTTTAAGTTTGCATTTAGATGATTATTCCAACTTTTTGAATTAAAATTTTCAATTTTATCATTTTCGAATACAGAGGCATTATTAATAAGACAATCAAGATAACCCATATTTTTTTTTGCAAATTTGATTATTTTTAAAACATCTTTTTCTTTTCCCAGGTCTGCTTTTATTAAATAAATTTTTGAGCCTTTTTGCTCTAAATTATTTCTTAAATTTTCAGCTTTAGATTTTGATTTGTTATATTGAATTAAAATCTGGACTTTAAAGCCAGATAATCGTTCTGCAATTGCTGCACCGATCCTGGTAGCACCACCTGTAATAATTATTTTCCGTGCTTCCATCTTTTATCTCTTTTTTTTGTTACTCTTGTGCCTGGCATTCCTAAAGTAGATCTTCCCTTGGGATAAATTTTATTTTTGATATCATATTGTCTTACTTTTGGATTTAATGTGATTTCAAGTTCTGTACTTTGTAGTTTGCGAATTTCATCTCTAATTTTAGCAGCTTCCTCAAATTCAAGGTTTGATGCTGATTCTTTCATTTTTCTATCTAAAGCTTTAAGATGTTTTTTAAGATTTCCACCGACATTTGCACCTTCGCTTATCTTCACATAATCTTTCTCATACACGCTTTCCAAAATATCACTAATTTCTTTTTTAACTGTTTTTGCATCAATGTTATGCTTTTTATTATAGGCAAGCTGAATAGATCTTCTTCTATCAGTTTCTTGTATAGCTTTTTTTATACTTTTAGTTTCTTTGTCAGCATACAAAATAACTTTACCATCCACATTCCTAGCTGCTCGACCAATTGTTTGAATCAAAGAAGTTTCAGATCTAAGGAACCCTTCTTTATCTGCATCTAAGATACCAACAAGCGCACATTCTGGTATATCTAATCCTTCCCTTAAAAGATTTATACCAACTAAAACATCGAAAACTCCCATCCTTAAATCTCGCATAATTTCTATTCTTTCTAAAGTGTCTATATCAGAATGTAAGTATCTAACTTTTACTCCATTTTCATGAAGATATTCTGTTAAATCTTCTGCCATTTTTTTCGTTAAAGTCGTTACTAAGATTCTATGATTGTTTTCAATTACCTTTTTGCATTCATGCATTAAGTCATCAACCTGAGTTTTTGCAGATCGTATTTCCACAGGAGGATCAATTAAACCCGTAGGCCTAATAACTTGATCAATAAACTTTCCCTTAGTTTGATCCAACTCCCAAGGACCAGGAGTTGCAGAAACAAAAATAGTTTGAGTTCTCATTAGGTCCCACTCTTCAAATTTTAATGGTCGATTATCCATACAAGATGGAAGTCTAAAACCATATTCAGCAAGTGTACTTTTTCTTGATCTATCCCCTTTATACATCCCGTTAAGCTGAGGCACAGTTACATGACACTCATCTACAAATATTAGAGTATTATCTGGAAAGTATTCAAATAGAGTTGGAGGAGGTTCACCAGGTTTCCTGCCTGATAAAAATCTTGAGTAATTTTCAATTCCTGCACATGATCCAGTTGCTTCGATCATTTCTAAATCAAATTTTGTTCTCTCCTCTAATCTCTGAGCCTCAAGTAACTTATTTTCAGATTTATGTTTTTTTAGAGTTATCTCTAATTCTTTTCTAATATTAATTACTGCTTGTTCTACAGTTGGTTTAGGAGTTATGTAGTGGCTATTCGCATAAACTTTAATTAAACTAAGTTCTCTAACCTGATCTCCCGTCAAAGGATCAAATTCTTCAATTTTTTCTAATTTATCTCCAAATAAACTAAGTCTCCACGCTCTATCTTCAAGGTGAGAAGGAAAAATTTCAAGATATTCACCTCTAGCTCTGAAAGTTCCTCTATAAAAATTTTGATCATTTCTTTTATATTGCAAGGCAACTAAAGATTTTATTATTTGATCTCTGTTATAATCATAATTTTTTTGTAAGGTTAGTGTCATTTTACTATAAGCCTCTACAGACCCTAATCCATAAATACATGAAACACTTGCAACTATAAGAACATCATCTCTTTCTAATAGAGATCTTGTCGCGGAGTGTCTCATTCTATCTATTTGCTCATTGATGGAAGCTTCTTTTTCTATATATGTATCAGATCTTGGAACATATGCTTCAGGAGTGTAATAGTCATAATAAGATACGAAATATTCTACTGCATTATCTGGAAAAAAAGTTTTCATTTCCCCATAAAGCTGGGCCGCTAAAGTTTTGTTAGGAGCTAGAATTAATGCTGGTCTGTTTGTCTCCTCTATAACTTTGGCCATTGTAAAAGTTTTCCCTGACCCAGTTACTCCTAATAAGACTTGATTAAACTCCCCTTTTTTTGCACTTTTCACTAATTTTTTAATAGCCTGAGGCTGATCTCCAGCAGGCTTAAAATCAGATTTAATTTTGAATTTTTTACCGCCTTCAAGTTTACCCGCAATTTTAGGATTTTTGCTCTGAATATCTGAAATTAAATCTTGATAAGTATTTTGCATATATTAAACAAAGTATTAAAATAAAAATATATTTCAATGAGCATAATATCAGATAGTTTAAAAAGAATTAAACCTTCTCCTACAATAGCTGTAACCCAAAAAGCTAGAGAATTAAAAGCATCTGGTAAAGATGTAATAGGATTAGGAGCTGGCGAACCTGATTTTGATACCCCTAACAATATAAAGGAAGCCGCAATTAAAGCTATAAAAGATGGAGATACCAAATATACTGCAGTTGATGGTACCCAGATTTTGAAAGAAGCAATAGTTAAGAAATTTAAAAGAGAAAACAATCTTGATTACACAACTGATCAAATTACAGTTGGGGCAGGGGGAAAACATGTAATTTATAATCTAATGATGGCAACATTGAATAAAGGTGATGAGGTTTTAATACCAGCTCCATACTGGGTATCTTATCCCGATATAGTATTATTAGCAGGAGCAACTCCTGTTGCAGTCGAGTGCTCAGAAGAACAGGACTTTAAAATTACTGCAAAAGACTTAGAAAGCAAGATTACCAATAATACAAAATGGTTAATTATCAACTCTCCTTCTAATCCAACGGGGTCAACTTATTCTGAACAAGAAATAAAAAATTTATCACAAGTTTTAAAAAGAAATCCGCATGTAAATATTTTGAGCGATGATATTTATGAGCACATTACTTATGGTGGTTTTAAATTTTTTACTATTGCTCAAATTCCGGAATTAAAAAATAGAGTTGTTACAATGAACGGGGTAAGCAAGTCATACGCAATGACTGGATGGAGGATAGGGTACGCTGCCGGTCCAAAAGAAATAATTAAAGCAATATCAAAAATACAATCACAATCAACTACGAATCCTTCATCAATAAGCCAAGCAGCTGCTGTCGAGGCACTTAATGGTAATCAAGATTTTATATCTATAAGAGCAAAAGCATTTGAAGAAAGAAGAGATTTTGTCGTAAATACACTTAATTCTATTAATGGAATTAAATGTTTAAAACCAGATGGTGCTTTTTATGTCTTCCCAAGCTGTAAAAACTTAATTGGTAAAAAAGATATAAACGGAAAAAAAATTGAAAATGATACTGATTTTGTACAGTCACTTTTAGAAAATAATGGCGTGGCAGTTGTGCAAGGGTCTGCATTTGGATTAGAAGGTTATTTTAGAATTTCATATGCCACATCTATGGAAAATTTAAAAAAAGCATTAAAAAAAATCTCTGACTTTTGTGTAAGCTTGAAATAAAACTTAAGAAAATTTTAATTTTGGCTTAAGATTTTTTTTGCAGGTATAGTTTTTTTTATCCAGGCCTTTGGGATCGTGCCTACACCTTTCAATGCAGAAAAGTAAGCGCCGATAAAATTAGATCTAGAACAATTACATCCGCCTGCCTTGATTGTTTTTAATATAGCTGATTTATAGGACTTTGAACTCAAAATTGCATGAATAGAACTATTAAATGTTCCGGGATAACTGCAGGCCATACCAAATTTCTTAACTATTTTACTATGGGGTTCTTTTTTTAATTTTTTTAAAAGATTAATATCTTCGACAATTTTTTTAAAATGATTATTTTTTCTATAAATTTTGGTAAATTCTCTTATAGGATCTTTTGTACCTTTTAAAGCAAGGTCTAATAAATAAAATTTAGCCAAACTGTATTTGATACTTAGTTTAGATACCGTGATTATTGAAATAATTTTTTTTAAAGATTTTAAATTATTAAAATATAAAAAGTAAGGAAGTGTTGCACAATAACCATCTGATTCATTGACTTTAATTCCGCCAGTAATTTTTTTGTTTTTATTAATATTATCTATTGTCTCTATTATATTCTGGTGTATCCAAGGACCTCTAATAATACCACGCCAATCTTTTACTTTTCTGTATTTTGAGCGTAACTTTAAATTTTTCCAATAATCACTACCAGGCCCAAACACCTTTAAGATTTTCTTTTTAAATCTTTCCTCTATATTTTCATGACCTTCGAGCAATGTTTTAAACATAGCTTGGCCTACCTCGTTATAACCCGAAACTTTACCTGTTTTGATATTGTAAAAGGGACTTTTATTATTTTTTAAAAATGAAAAATCTCTTTTTCTTTTGATATAATTATTCAATTTTTTTTGGTTATAAACCCAATGCAATGGTCTAGCCGCAGCATCAGCAACTGTTGCTCCTAAAAATACATGTAGATTATTTCTCATTTATCAATGTGATAAATATTTTTCAGCCTCTAGCGCAGCCATACATCCCATTCCCGCTGCTGTAACAGCTTGTCTAAAAATTTTGTCTTTCACATCTCCAGCAGCAAATACACCTGGAATATTTGTCTCTGTTGAATCTGATTTAGTTACCAAATACCCTTCTTTATCCATTTTTAATTGATTTTTAAATAATTGAGTTGCAGGATCGTGACCTATAGCTATAAACAAACCATCCAATTCTAAGTCAACAATTTTATTTGTTTTAACATTTTTAATTTTTAAGCCTTTAACGTTTTTAGGATTATCATCACCAATAACTTCTTCAACGACACTATCCCAAATAATTTCAATTTTTTTGTTTTCCATGAGTTTTTTTTGCAACATTTTTTCTGCTCTTAACTCGTCTCTTCTGTGAATGAGTTTAACTTTTGATGCAAATTTTGTTAAAAACATTGCTTCTTCTACAGCAGCATTACCTCCACCAACTACCGCAACAGTTTTATCTTTAAAAAAAAACCCATCGCATGTTGCACATGCTGATACACCAAAGCCTCTAAATTTTTGTTCTGAGTCTAAATTTAACCATCTTGCTTGAGCACCTGTTGAAATAATTATTGAGTCAGCGGTGTACTTTTGACCACCATCACCGATTGCTTCAAAAGGTTTTGATTTTAAGTTTACGGATGAAATATGATCTTCAATCATTTCTGTTCCTACAGCTTTTGCTTGATCTCTCATTTGTTCCATTAACCAGGGACCTTGGATAACTTCAGCAAAACCTGGATAATTTTCAACATCAGTAGTAGTCGTTAATTGTCCCCCTGGCTCCATACCCGTAACCATTATGGGTTTCAGAAGAGCTCTTGCCGCATAAACAGCAGCAGTGTATCCAGCTGGTCCAGATCCAATTATTAACACTTTTGTGTGTTTAGTTGGATTTTGAGTCATATGAGAGCTATATAGTAATTAATGAGCAAATTAAAAGGGTTATTATTGACAGAGGGATTACATGGCATGATTAGTCAGGTAGAAGGTTTAGCAAAAGCTCTTGATCTTGATTATTTTCACGAAAAAGTTGAATTAAATAGTTTTTGGAAATTAATTCCACCAAAATTTACACCTGTTAAAAAATTTGTTTTTAAAAATAATATTAAAAGAGACTTTGATATAATTATTTCATGTGGGAGAAAAAGCGTAATTCCATCAATATTTCTAAAAAAAATCAATGGCAAAAAAATAAAAAACATCCATGTCCAAGATCCAAAGGTCAATTTTAAAAATTTCGATTATATTATTTCCCCCGAACATGATAATTTAAAAGGTGGTAATATCCTAAGCTCAAAAGGGGCAATTCACTATTTAACAACTGAGGAAATTAATGAGAAAAAAAATTATTTGTTCGAAAAAATATCAAAAGAAAAAAAAATTATTACTTTGATTTTGGGTGGCCCGACTAAATATTATACGTACTCAAACCAAAACTTACTAAATATTTTCTCAAAAATTAGCAAACAAGTTCTTAATAATAATTTTCAGGTAGTAGTAATACCTTCAAACAGAACACCGTCTAAAACAATAGATCTTGCAAAAAAATTCTTTAATAAAGAACATCTAATCATTGATAAAGTTGATAAAGATGCATATTTATCATCTCTCGGAATTGCGGATTACATAATTGTTACTTGCGACTCTAGCTCAATGATTTCTGAAGCGGCTTTAACTGGCAAACCTTTATATGTGGCAATGATACCTCCTTCTAAAAAAGATACTAGATTTCAAAACTTCAGAAAATTATTTGAAAGAATGAATGTCATAAGAGAATTTGATGACAAATTAGAGTTCTGGGAGTATGAAAAACTTGATGAAACTAAAAGAATAGCATATGAACTAAAAAAAAAATTATAAATGTCATTTTTAAAATCATTAGATAATAATTCCTCAAAATTCAGCGAACCCTTTGATCACTGGGAACTAAACAAACCTCTTACTGATGATCAAATTAATGAAATTATAAAAGCTGATATAGATAATCCAATTGAACACAATATTAATTATGACGGAACAAGAGCAATTGATGGTGGTCAAGGTGAATTTAGAGAAGGTATATCAGATGGGGGCAAAGCTTTAAAATTCAGATGTTTTATAACTAAAGAGAATGAAAAAAATTTTCCAGCATTAAAAAGCTTGATTGAAGAACTTCAGAACAAAGAAACACATAATAAGATATCTAAATTAATTAATAAAGATCTATCCAATTCTTACGTAAGAGTTGAGGTTATATGTGACAGGAAAGGTTTTTGGTTAAAACCACACTGTGACATAAAAGAAAAATTAATGTCATGTTTGTTATTCGTTAATAAAGAAAACGAAAGCGAGGACCTTGGCACTGACTTTTATAACAAAGACCTTAAACTGACCAAAACTGTTCCATATAGAGATAATTATGGATATTTTTTTTCTAGTGGCCCAAATACATGGCATGGTATGGAAAAAAAAGAAATCGTAAAAGAAAGAAGATGTCTTCAGGTCAACTATGTTACCTTTAAGACAGACTGGAAAGTTAATTAAAGATCTAATTATCCTGTAAAGATTGGACTTTTAGTCTAGTGGTTTTCAAAGATTTTATCGCCTCAAGAAAAGAGTAAGCAGTAGACATATTTGTACAATACGGAATTTTATTTGCCAATGCCCCTCTTCTTAAAGCTCTCGCGTCATTTATTCTATGCTCTGAGTTTCCACCTCCAGTATTTATTACAAGAGATATTTGTTTTGAATTTAAAACATCGACTATATGAGGTCTGCCACTACTTACTTTATTAATTTTTCTACATTTCATTCCATTCTTTTTAATAATATCCGAGGTTCCTTTTGTAGCCGAAAGAGTGAATCCAAGTTTAATCAATCTTTGAGCTATACCAACAATTTCCTGCTTATGAGAGTCTTTGACTGACAAAAAAGCCATTCCTTTTGTTGGCAAAGAATTTGAGGCAGCTATTTGACTTTTTGCTACCGCCATACCAAAATCTTTATCAAAACCCATAACCTCTCCAGTTGATTTCATCTCTGGTCCCAATAATACATCGCTATCAGGGAATTTATTAAAAGGAAAAACTGCTTCTTTTACAGCAAATTTTTTATTAGTTTTATATTTTAGTTTATATTTACTTAATTTTTCACCTGACATAATTCTCGATGCAATTTTTGCAAGCGGTATACCGTTAGCTTTAGAGACAAAAGGTACAGTTCTGCTAGCTCTTGGATTAACTTCAATTACATAAATTTCATCTTTTTTTATTGCAAATTGTATATTTAAAAATCCTCTAACATTTAATGCTAATGCTAGCTTTCTAGTTTGAACTTTTAATTCTTTTAAAAGATTTGCTTTTATAGATACGGGTGGTAAGCAACAAGCAGAGTCGCCTGAGTGAATCCCTGCCTCTTCAATATGTTGCATTATTCCAGCAACATAAACATCTTTCCCATCGGAGATCGCATCAACGTCTACTTCCATTGCATTATCAATAAATTTATCAATTAAAATCGGATTTTTTTCTGATGCTTTAAAAGCTTCATTAATAAATTGTTTTAATTGGCTTTTATCATGGACTATCTCCATAGCTCTTCCTCCTAAAACATAAGATGGTCTAACAACAACAGGTAAGCCAATTTTTTCAGAAATTTTAATCGCTTGATTAAACTTGTATGCAATTCCACTTTCTGCTTGCTTGAGTTTTAACTTAATTAGTAGTTCTCTAAATCTGTCTCTATCCTCTGCCAAATCAATTGAAGTATATTGAGTTCCTAAAATTGGCAATTTATTATCATTTAAAAATTTTGCGAGTTTAATAGGAGTTTGGCCACCAAATTGCGCAATTATACCTAAGAGATTACCTTTTGATTTTTCTTTTAAAATTATGTTTTCAACATATTCTTCAATCAAAGGTTCAAAATACAATCTATCACTCGTGTCGTAATCTGTAGAAACTGTTTCAGGATTACAATTAATCATGATTGTTTCATATCCAGCTTCTTTCAAAGAAAAGCTAGCTTGACAACAGCAATAATCAAATTCTATTCCTTGACCAATTCTATTAGGCCCCCCTCCAAGAATTATAATTTTCTTCTTATTAGTTGGTTCGGATTCACACTCAATTTTAAAAGAAAAATTTCTTTGATAGGTCGAATACATATATGGAGTAAAAGACTTAAATTCAGCTGCGCATGTATCAACTTTTTTAAAGACTGGCAAAACTTTTAGAGCTTTTCTTTTTAATTTTACTATTTTTTCATTTATTCCAGTTATTTTAGAAATTTTTTTATCAGAAAATCCTATAGACTTTATTCTATTAAATTCCGCAAATTTATTTGGTAGACTTCTTATTGCTAATTTATTTTCTTCCTCAACTAATTCTTTTATTTGATTTAAAAACCAAGGGTCAACTTTAGATAACTTGTAAATCGTATTTATTGAAATTTTTTTTCTAAATGCGTCAGCAATAAGAAGTAGCTTGTTAGGGATATTAATTTTTAATTTTTTTAAAATTTCTTTTTTATTATAATTAAATATGTCGTCTAATCCTGATAAGCCAATTTCAAGAGATACAAGCGCTTTTTGTAAAGACTCTTTAAAATTTCTTCCAATTGCCATTGCCTCACCAACAGATCTCATAGAGGTACCTAAAATTGCATCTGTGTCTGAAAACTTCTCAAAGGTAAATCTAGGAATTTTTGTTACCACGTAATCTATGGTTGGCTCGAAAGATGCTGGTGTTACTTTTGTAATTTCATTTTGAAGTTCATCTAAGGTATAACCTACTGCTAACTTTGCAGCAACTTTGGCAATTGGAAAACCTGTAGCTTTTGATGCTAGAGCCGATGATCTTGAAACTCTTGGATTCATCTCAATTATTACCATCCTTCCATTTTTAGGATTAATTGCAAATTGAACATTAGAGCCACCAGTTTCAACACCAATTTTTCTTAGACATGCAATAGATGCATTTCTCATTACCTGGTATTCTTTATCAGTTAGCGTTAAGGCTGGGGCTATTGTTACCGAGTCACCTGTGTGGGTCCCCATAGGATCAACATTTTCAATTGAGCAAATTATAATACAATTGTCATTTTTATCTCTGACCACCTCCATCTCGAACTCTTTCCACCCATCAAGACATTCTTCCACCAAAACTTGATTTTGTGGCGACTCTCTCATGCCCTCTTTTACTATTTTAAAAAAATCCTTTTTTGTTCTTGCAATTCCACCACCTAAACCACCCAAAGTAAATGAAGGTCTAATTATTGCAGGTAAACCTATTTTTTTTAGACATTTTTTTGAATTTGATAAGGTATTCAATATTTCAGACCTGGGTAAATCTAAACCAATATCAGTCATATTTTTTCTAAATTTTTTTCTATCCTCTGCATTAGCAATTGCTTTTGAATTTGCACCTATAAGTTCAATTTTATATTTTTTTAATAATCCAATTTTTTCGGCACTTATTGCAAGATTTAATGCAGTCTGGCCACCCATTGTTGGTAAAATTGCATCAGGTTTTTCTTTTTTTATAACTTCCTCAAGTACTATTAGCGATATAGGTTCAATATATGTTTTATCTGCAACGCCAGGATCAGTCATAATTGTTGCAGGGTTTGAATTAATTAATATGACTTTATATCCCTCATCTTTGAGAGCTTTACAAGCTTGTGTGCCAGAGTAATCAAACTCACATGCTTGACCAATAATTATTGGACCAGCTCCAATAACTAATATTTTTTTAATATCTTTTCTTTTTGGCATATTTTTTTACATCTTCCATGAAATGACTAAATAAATATTTGCTATCTTGGGGACCTGGATTTGCCTCTGGATGGTATTGAACAGAAAAAACTGGTTTGTTTTTTAATCTTATACCTTCAATAGAATTATCAAATAAGGATAAGTGAGTTATTTCAGTATTTTTCTTTAAGCTTTCTTTGATTACTTCAAACCCATGGTTTTGGCTTGTTATTTCAACTTTATTAGTTATTAAATTTTTTACAGGATGGTTAGCACCTCTGTGTCCTAATTTCATTTTTCTTGTTTTTGCGTTTAAAGCAAGAGCTAATATTTGATGACCCAAACAAATACCAAATAAAGGTAAACCGCATTGTATTAGATTTTTTACAACATTAATTGCATATTTTCCAGTTGCAGCTGGATCTCCCGGACCATTTGATAAAAAAACACCATGGGGTTTTAATTTAAAAATTTCATCCGATTTTTTTTTGCATGAGACTACTTTAACTTCACAATCATAATTAGAAAAATATCTAAGTATATTTTTCTTTATTCCAAAATCTATTGCAACAATCTTGAATTTTTTTTTTTTATTTTTTTCAAATCCTTTAATTTTTTTCCAAGTTTTTAATCCTTTCCAGGTATAAGTTTTTGGTGTTGTAACCTCTTTAGCAAGATCCATGCCTTTTAACCCAGGCCAATTTATTGACTTATTTATTAACTTACTTATGTTGTATTTTCCGTCTTTAAAATTTGCTATCGTACCTTTAGGTGCTCCCTTATCCCTAATAAAATTTGTTAAGCCCCTAGTATCTAAACCAGTTATTCCAACTATTTTATTTTTTTTCAGCCAGTTATCTAAATTTTGAAGAGATCTATAGTTCGAAGGACTTGTTATTTCAGAATTAAATATTACACCTCTAGTCCAAATTTTGTCAGACTCGATATCCTCGTTATTAGTTCCAACATTACCTATGTGAGGAAAAGTAAAATTAATTATTTGTCCAGCATACGATGGATCAGATATAATTTCTTGATAACCTGTTAACGAAGTATTAAAACAAACCTCCCCAGTTGCCTCTCCTTGATAACCTAATCCGATGCCTTTAAATATTGACTTATTTTCAAGAACTAAAATGGCTGGGCGTAAATTAGAAAAATTTGAAGTTTTGTTTTTCTGTTTTGATGTCAATTACAACTCATGAGTTAAAGGTTAATACAATAAAACCCTTTTTTCTGCAACATATCTAATGGAAAATTCTAAAAAAAATTATTTTTTCTTTTGAAGAAATTTCTCTTTAAAAGTAAGTTTGAGATTATGGCTATTAGAGACAAGATAGATTTGGACTACAAAAATTCACTTAAATTAAAAGATAAAATAAAAATATCAACTTACAGGTTAATATTATCTGGCATTAAGGAATTAGATATTATCAATAGATCAGCACCTAAAAAAAAAGAGACTGATGATGATGATATTAAAAAAATGTTGAAGAAAATGATTAAACAAAGAGCCGAATCAATCGAAGTTTATAAGAAAAATAACAGAGATGATTTGCTTCAAATTGAAAAACAAGAGAAAGAAATTTTGTCAAGCTACTTACCAAAACAAATGAGCGAGGAAGAAACAAAGAAAATTTGTAGTGAAGTGATAGGCTCTACAAAAGCGTCATCTATAAAAGATATGGGCAAGGTTATGGGAGAGTTAAAAAAAAAATATTCTGATACATTAGATTTTTCTTTGGCTGGTAAAGTTTTAAAAGAGCTTTTGAATAAATGACTAATCTAATATGAAATACCCAAAAGAATATCTAGAAGAAATAAAATCAAGATTAAAAGTTTCTACAGTAGTTTCTAAATTTGTGACAATTAAAAAAAGAGGCAAGGAATTTGTAGGTCTATCACCATTTAAGAATGAAAAAACACCATCATTCACAATTAATGATGAAAAAGGTTTCTATCATTGTTTTAGCACAGGAGAGCATGGAAATATATTTGATTTTTTGATGAAAACCCAAAATTTAAAATTTGGAGAAGCTGTTAGAAGTTTAGCAAATCAGGCCGGACTACAACCATATAGATTTACCAAACAAGATGAACAAAGAGAAAAAGATTGGAATATTTATACAGAGATATATTCAACTTATATTGAAAATAACAGACAAAATCTACTCTCAACTTATAATCAAAATAAAAAAGTTTTAGATTACTTGAAAAAAAGAAATCTAGATAGCGAAGTTACTAAAGAATTTTCTTTAGGCTATGTACCGTTTGAATCAAAGAGTTATTTAAATTTTAAAAAATTATTTGAAGAAAAAATTTTGAAAGATTCAGGTTTATTTTATTTAGATGAGA